>NZ_JAWOIS010000015.1:0-22996 GCF_046484525.1 Marinobacter sp. | reverse complement strand
GGTGTGAAGGGTCGCACCGAGCTGCCGGGCTATGTGGAGAAGGCCGAGAAGGGTGAGATTCCGCTGGATGTGTTCATCACCCACGAGATGAAGTTGGAAGACATCAACAAGGCCTTTGACCTGATGCATGAGGGTAAGAGCATTCGGTCTGTGATTCATTTTTGATGACGCTTGCAAGAGGACGGGTTGGTTGAAGCTGACTCGTCCCATTTTGTTCGTCCGTAGAGATTCTCGTTGTTAACGGGAATCTCTGTTCGTTTTCGGGAACAGCCAGGGTGAAAACCAGCGGGTCATTCTGGGCATCAACATGTAACTCATCAGAATCATGACCACGGCCGTGACCAGGAACGTCCTCGCCAGCAGCGGTATTTGCGCCAGAATGTCGCCGAACAATACAAACAAAAGAGTCACAGCTGGATAAAGCGCCAGCCAGCTGACAAGGGTCATCTTCCATTTGGGTGGTGGTTTCACCGGATTCTGTCCGGGCAGGGTGAACCAGGTGACGATCCCGGAGGTGACTTCCCGTTCGCTGGGTTGCACCAGCAGGCTTTCGGTCTGTTCCAGTAGCTCGGCCCGTTCCTCCGATTCTTCCCAGGAGGTCAGGGTCTCGCGATCACGGAATTTGAAGACAATGCGGTACTCGGGATCGTCCGGGGAGGACGGCCGGAACATGGTGGTACCGAGATAACCCTGGAACGTTGCTGCCCGTTCGGTCATCTGGCTACTGAGTTGCTCGAATTCGCGTTCTTCTCCTTTTCGCACCCTTCGTGAGACAACAACCGTAAGCGGCTCCCGGATCTGATCAGTTGCGGTTGAGGTGTTTTCTCCTGCTGACATGTTCTTCTCCCTCGTAATCCAAAAAAGGGGCCCGCAAACGCGGGCCCAGTAGAGGAGCAACAATGATAGGCAGATCAGCTGCCGGTGGCGCGCAGGTATTGCACGTTAAACATATTGGTCGGAGTCAGTTCCGGATCGACCTGACCCTTGAACTGGCCGGTAGTGCAGTGGCTGGCCTGGACGTCGATCATGCTGAAGCTGTCGTCAATGGACACGCCACTGCCCTTGTTCTTGGGCAGATGATGGTCCGGGTGGGCCTGACCGATAGTGAAGGTCTTCCACAGGCTGCCCTTGCGATCGTAGGAGACCGTGCGCGGGATGGTGAACGTCTGCGCGTCCATGAAGTGCACGCGCTTGGACAGCGGGTGGCTTTCATCGACAGGCACGGACTCCACTTCGTGTACCTTGCGCAGCTGCCAGGTGATGTCCGGGAAGCAGCCGCCCTTGCCACTGAAGGCCACGACCTGGTAACCGTCATCATCCTCGTGGGTTTCGCTATCCAGAGTCAGCTCATTGTGGTTGTAGAACGGCATCAGCATGTAGCGGGTGCCTTTGTAGGTCCAGTTCATGTCCGAGATCCGGCCGTTATAACCCTCGAAGTCTTCGATCATCAGGTCGGAACCGAGGAAAGCGTCGGTTACCTGACCGGTGGCCAGGCGGCGGACCCGGCGCTGGAAGCCGAGATACAGCCAGGAGTTGTCACGCTTGAGATCGTCTGCGGCCCGGTGAATCAGCAGCTGGGTGTCCCGTACGTCTGCCGGATCCAGTACCTGAACGTAGATGGCACGGAACAGGTCGGACGGATTCGGCGCGACTTCCGGAGTCGGCTCCTGGTTCACCCGGCCCTTGTAGTTTAGGAAGTGGAAGTTGAACTTGATGGTCCGTTCGACGTCGCCGGAGTCCATGTCCCGGTACTTCCAGTAGAACGGATAGATGGCGGCACTATCGCCCCAGTTGTACCCGTACTTGTAGTTCCAGGCCAGTTTCTCGCCCGCGCGGGGATCATCTGCACTGGGCTCTTCCGGGAATGGACGCCCGGCCTGCCAGCCGTTGATCTCACCCACCTTGTCACCGAGTGAGACCTGACCCAGGGAAGCGCGGGTGGCTTCGACGTAGTTCGGGTGGAGGTCGAAGGAAGTGGTCTCGCCGACGGTGATCGTGGTCCAGCCCTGCTCGATAAACCGATAGAAAGCCGGGTCGATGGCATCCTTGAATTGGGCCACGTTGTCCTGGTTAATCACCATGCCCGGCTGAAGGCCTTCAAAGTGTGGGGTTTCAGTCTTGTACGGGTAGAAGGATTCGGTGATTACCGCCTGATCGGCCAGGGCCGAGGTGGCCATCAGGCCGGCCGTGCAGCCGGCGATGAGTGTACGGGTCAGTGTATTCATTTTGTTGTGTTTCATGTTTACCTCGTGATCAGAAGCTGTAGCGAACGGTCAGCTGGACTTCGTCTTCTTCCTGGGCCATGCCGATCGGTCCGGATTTGAAGCGGCCAAGGGGTTCATAGCCGGACAGGCCTGCGGATTCACCCGGCTGGTGATTCACGACACCGGGAGTCTGGGTGAACGGATCCCAGGGGTTGCACGAACGGCAGTCGTCGAATTTCCGGGCACCGTCACCAACCTTGATGTTGGCACCGGCGGTGAGCTTGAGATTGTCGGTAACAATCCAGTCGACGCTCGGGGCAAGCGTGGTGGCTTGGGCGCGGAAATCATGGGCGGTGATCAGTTTCGGAGTCAGCCGGTTGTTCATGTAGAAGCCCTGAATCAGCAGGGTGCCAATCCAGTTGTGCTCCCAGTCAGGAATACCGGCTTCACCGTAGGTTCTCTGCTCACGCTCGTGATCAAGAATGTGCTGACCGAAGATCTGGCCAGAGAACAGGAACGACTGGTTCTCGTTCAGGAACGGGATGAAGATGTTCTTGTCCGCACCCAAGACGTAACGAACCACGTCGGACTCGGAATAGAGCTTTTCCCGCAAGGTATTGGCGAATTCCTCACCGGAGGTGTAGGCCGTCTCGAACCGGAACACGGTATCGATGCCCTGGGAGTAGTAATCCAGTGAGCCACCCACCAGATTGACCCGGGGGAAATGGATGTCGAAAGCAATCAGTGAGGGCCAGGCGCCTGTCTCACTGGTGAAGGCGTTTTCGGCTGGAATCCCGCCACGCAGTGATGGCAACTGGGACCGGTAGGTCAGGGCGTTCAGGGAGAAGCCCAGGTCGCCGTAGACACCTTCCATCTTCAGGCCAAGCTGGGTATTGGACAGTTTCCAGCTGGGCAGGTTGGCCCTGCGGATACCGATCTGGCCCGGGCCGAAGTCGGTTGCGAGACCGCCGTCCGGTGTTGCTCCGGCAAAGTTGGCCACCGTGCCACCATTCTCCCAGAGGTTGTTCATGCCGCGGAAGAAACAGCCGGCATCGAGAATGACATTGGGCTGGCCACACTGGCCGATGTCGTGGGGACGGAACTCGTCGAAGTTCCACACCACCTGGAAGTTGAGATCGTCAAAGGCCAGGCCGTCGACAACTTCCGTCGGGCCCATGCGGTAGTCCGTCTTCAGGATCCACATGGGAATCCGGATGTCCTCCAGCTCGTCGTAGATGTTGTTGCGGGAGTAATCCACGGGGTTGATCACGTCCAACACCCGGAACAGATCCGTCCGGCCCCAGATCACCTGCTGTCTACCCAGGCGGGTACTGAGGACGTTGCCGCTGTCGAAGTTCAGATCGAAATCGACATAAAGCTCACGAATAAAATCCAGATGGTCGTTGAATTCCTGGAACCGGAGTTCGTCCTCATCCTTGTCCAGGTAATCGTCGATACAGCCGCGGCTGTCGACGTCGCAGGGCCGGACCGGAACACCGAAGGCGACGCCGTTATCTTGGTCGTGCAGGTGCTCACCAAGAACCACCATTCCATCATTGGGGTTCTCGGTGATGTCAAAGCCCAGCTCGGTACCGGGGACAACCAGACCGCCCCCATGGGGAACGGATCCCTGGGCCAGGTCCTGAAGCAAAATGGGGCCGCCGGCCTCGCTGCCGTATTCATCTTCGTTGAGATCGTAGACCCCGTCATAGGTCCCCCTGAGCGTACCGCTCACCGAGACATTGCTGAAAATGCCCACGTCGCCGTAACGTTTTTTTCCCTCCAGCTGGACGGTGTTGCGGAATTTTGAAAGTCCGACACCGTCACGTGCATACGTCGCGTTCTCGTAGAAGCCATTGATCCTGGCGTCCTCGGCGGCAACAGCCGGGGACAGCGGTGCCAGGGCGAGCCCGGTAGCGCCGGACAGGGCAGCGCACCAGAAGCTCAGGCCTTTTATTTTTGTTTGCATGGCAGATCCTCGTTTGGGTTGTGATGGAGCACTCCCGGGTCAGGCCCGGGACGCTGCTCCGGCTACGTATCCATCACCCTCCAGCGTGCTGCTGGCAGGCGAGGGAGTCGGTTCAGGACGTTGACGGTCGGCGTGGAGAATGCCGTCCTCATCGGCGTAAACGTCGCTGATGAAACGGGGCTTGAAGACCAGTACCCAGGACGGCACCAGCAGCATGGCGGCGATGCCGTTGATCACGATCATCACGCACAGCAGCATGGCGGCATCGGACTGGAAGCGCAGGTCGGAGAAGATCACCCACATGATGATCCCGGCCATCAGGGTCAGTGCGGTGAAGCTGATAGCCATCCCGGTGGTGGCAATGGCCCGGCGCACGGCCTCGCGCAGCTCGCCGCACTTCGCCATTTCCTCGCGGATCCGGTCCATCATGTAGATCGAGTAGTCGATCCCGACACCGATACCCACCGCAATGACCGGCACCGTGTTGATGTCGATGCTCAGGCCGTAGAGGCCCATGTAGGCGTAGGTCAGGGTGGTGGCGAACAGCATCGCCAGCAGCATCATCAGGCCTGCATGCCAGGAGGTGTAGAACAGCATCACGAAGACAAAGATGAGCAGGAAGACCAGAGGCAGCACGATCATGTTGGTGTCGAACGCCGATTCGTTCATCGCGGCAGCCACCCCGAGCGTGCCGCCGGCCAACCGGATGGTCAGGCCCTCAACGTCATTGCCATGCTCGGCAATCCATTGCTTGGCCATGTGAATGGCCCGGCGAATGGTCTCGCCCTGGCGGTCCTTGTAAAAGAACACCAGGTTAGCGACACGGTCGTCAGTGTCGTTGAACTCATCCAGGGCTCCGGGAATGGGGCTGGAAGCCATGTAGGTGAACATCAGGCCACCGACATAGCGTTCGTCGTGGGGAATCTGGTACCAGCGTGGATCGTCGTTGTGCATCAGGCGATTCACCTGTTTCACCAGGTCCGGCAGGCCCTTGCTGCCGCCGACACTCGGATCACTCAGCATATGAGACTGGAAGTCAGACAACGCCTTCAGCACTTCAGGCCGTTTCAGACCGCCTTTCTCATCGGTCTCCGCGATCACATACAGCTCTTCGGAACCGGGGAAACGGTCATTCACCACCCGGGAGGAAATGTTGTAGTCGTGGTCCGGGTAGAGAATGGGTGAGCCGGGTTCGGAATCCCCGATCTGGACATTGGAGGCTGCCAGAACTCCTGCACCCATGACGATGGCCGCCGCCACCAGAACCACCTTGGCGCGGCCGGGGCGGGTCACGGTCCGGGAACAGCTGCTTCCGATGTACCGCAGCGCGGTTTCCCGCATCTCGGCGTTCCTGGGAGCCTGCAGGATGGACAACAGCAGCGGAACACCGATCAGCACCGTGAAGACCACGGTGATCGCCCACAAGGAGGCATAGATGCCCAGGTGGGTATTCAGCGGAATCGAACCGATGGCAATCAGTGACAGACCAATGGCATCGGAAACCACACCCAGTGAGCCCGGGCGGAACAGGCTGTCAAACGTCGCCTTGGCGGCCTTCGGACCTTCGCCCAAGACGCGGGTTTCGGCGTAATAGCGCTCCACCAGCTGAACGCCGTGGCTCATGGCCCTGGCTGCAATCAAAAAGGGGATCACCAGCCCGAGTGGATCCAGGTTGTACCCGAGCAGACTGATGATCCCAAGCCCCCAGATCGTGGAGATCAGTACGCCGCCAAGAGGAATGAGTACGCCGTACGCCTTGCGGAAGTGGAAGAGCAGCAGGGCGAGCATGGCGAGTACGGTGAAGATGAAGATTTGCAGGATCTGGTCCATGTAGGTGTAGGCCCAGCCCACCAGCACCGGCTGGCCGGTGGCGTAGATGGTGACGCCGTCGTGGGCCTCCTGCTGTCGAAGCTCCTGCAGTTGGGCAAAGGTTTCGGCGTAATCGAGCTTGCCCTCGATCAATTGAGCCTTGACCAGTGCCATCCTGAATTCCGGAGAAACCAGCGGACCGTAAACCCGGGGGTTGGCGGCAACCGCCGCTTTCATCTCCGCCAAAGCCTGTTCGGAGTACTCACCCTGGGTGGAGTCGTAGTAGGGCTCGGAGTTGATGCTGCCCACCTCGGTGAGCCAGATTTCCCGGGAGTTGCGGTGAGTAACGCTGGCCACGAGGTTGTGGTTGACCCCTGGCAGGTTATCGACGGCCTGGGTCACCCGGTCGATGGTGGCCAGGTTGTCATTGGAGAAGATGTCGCCTTCGGCAAATTCAACACCAACCACCAGGACATTGGCGCCGCCAAAGTCGTCCTTGATGCTGTTGTGCAGTTCGATGTAAGGGTGCTGTTGCGGCAGCAGGTCCGCGAAATCCGTGTAGATTTTCAGTCCCGGAATCCGCAGGGCGAAGAACAGCGTGAGCAACGCGATCAGCGTCAGCACTTTCCTCGGATTCCTGAAGATCCAGAGCTCCAGCAGGTGCAGGAAATGCGTGAAGCGATGCAGTCCGGCCATGATCAGTTTCCTCGGTTGTTACTGGCCACGTTGGCCACGGGAATGTCGAGATGAAGAAGCAGCCCCCGGCCACCGGCGACCAGTAGTTGGCGGTTCTCGAGGAGAACGCCATCGCGTAGGTAAAGAGGCTGACTTGGAGTTTTCAGGCTCGCCCACTGGTCGCCCTGAAGTGTGAGGACCGTGGCATTGTCGCCAAGGGCAAACAGGGCACCTTCAGCATCGATAAAACCGAACAGCGGCATGGTGGTGTCAGTAGGCTGGCGGTCCCAGCTCTCGCCGCCATCGGTGGTGTGGTAGATGAACCCGTTCAGGCCGCCAACCCAACCCTCTTCGGAAGACGCGAAGTAAGCGGAGTGGGGATAGAATTCCTCGGGCAGGTAGCCGGCGTAATCCCAGGTCTGACCGCCGTCCCGGGTTTTCAGAACCAGCCCATATTCGCCGGTGGCGATAGCGGTATCCGCGTCCAGGAACTGGAGGTTGGTCAGGATGGCATCTTCGTTAAGGGTGGTTTCATTCCAGGTTGTTCCCTGATCGGCAGAACTCTGGAGTGTGGTGAAGCTGCCACCTGCCCACCAGGAACCGTCAGGCGCGCAGGTGGCGGTCATCATCTGTTCCTGGTTGGACAGATCGTGGGGTGTCCACTCGGTTCCGGCGGAGGTGCCGTGCCAGAGCTGGTTGTCGAAGGTCAGTGCAATGAAACTTCCGTCCGGGCAGGTATCCAGGGACAGGAAGCTTTCGCTGGTAGGCACGGGGATCCGTTGCCAGTCCTGACCGCCATTCTGGCTTACCAGCAGCGCGCCGGTATTGCCGGCCATGGCAACCACTTGATCGTTCTGCGCCACGGATTGAAAGAAGTCGGTGCGCTGAATGGCCTGTTGGGACTGCACCTTGACAGCGTCAAGATTCAGCGGTGCTTCACATCCGGTCAGCAACATCGCGGACAATCCGGCGATGGCAATGGAGGTGGGGAATATGCCGCGAGGGCACTCCGAAGCGTATGGCATGTTATGTCACCGTCTTTGTTTTTGTGGAAAAAGCGACTGACGGTGACTCAGCAACCGCTGTGCCATGACTGGAAAAGTGCGTTTAAATCACTGAAAAATATTAATTAAATTTATGGTTTAAGCATTTGGTCAAGGGGCTGATCAAGGTTGGAGGAAGGCTTGATTTTCATCAAATCGTTAAGTGGAGGGAGGGGTTGTCGATTTGATCAAGGTGAGAGTGAAGACGTCCGTGTCCAGAAATTGCGAGGTCAGGTTTCGGCCAGGATGCCCGACTTTTTCAGCCGATAGGCAAGGGCAGGGCGGGTCAGCCCCAGTATCCGTGCGGCCTTGGAGACATTCTGGTTGGCGCGCTCCATGGCTTCGCGCATAAGGGTCTCTTCGACTTCCTCAAGGCTGATATTGTTGCCCAGGATGTGTTCGGACCAACTTCCCACCCCGGTGGACTCGTGGCCGTTGGTCACCTTGCCGCCCATGTCGACACAATCGGTGGGCGAGTCTTCGGTGGTTGGAGGCGAGACTGCAAACAGCGCTTCCTGGCTGATGCATTCATTGTTGTCGGTGAGAATGACTCCGCGCTCAATCACGTTCTCCAGTTCCCGGATATTACCCGGCCAGTGGTAACGCATACACAGGTCGAGAGCCTTGTCAGAGAGGCCCAGGGTCCGCTTGTCATACTCGGAGTGGAACTTCTCGAGGAAGTGCTCGATGAGTACGGGAAGGTCCTCCAGCCGCTCCCGGAGTGGAGGGACCTTTACCGGGAAAACGTTCAGCCGATAGAAAAGGTCCGCCCGGAATCTGCCTTCTTCGACTGCCTGCTGAAGGCTCTCGTTGGTGGCAGCAATGACTCGGACGTTGACTTTGCGGGTCCGGTTGTCGCCAACCCGCTCAAGCTCTCCCTCCTGTAACACCCGTAAGAGCGTGGCTTGAGCTCTGGGAGTCAGTTCGATCACCTCGTCAAGAAAGATTGTGCCACCGTTGGCGCGCTCGAACCGTCCTTCTCTCGACTGGTTGGCGCCTGTGTAGGCGCCTTTTTCGACTCCGAACAGCTCCGCCTCAATGAGGTCCGGTGGAATGGCTGCGCAGTTAACGGCAACAAACGGACTTTCGGCCCGCTCGCTTCGCAGGTGGACGCTGCGCGCGATCACTTCCTTTCCGACCCCGGTTTCACCCAAAAGCAACACCGAAACCTTGCCCTGGGCAGCCTTGTCGATCATCTTGCAGACCTTGTTGTAGGCTCCGGACTGGCCGATGCCGTAGTACTGGCCCTTTTGTTTATGCAGGCTGCTACGCAGGGAGCTCAGCTGGGCCTGGAGATCGTACAGCTCTTCGATGATCGGATCGGCCTTGAAATAACGTGCGAATTCTTCGGCATCGTCCCACTGTTCCGCTGGTTTACCTTCAATGACACACTTTTCATCCCCGCAGCCGCGACAACTGATCTCCCTGAAAATGATCTCCCGTCCCATGAATGATGAAGTATAGGCACAGGCGTAGCCAAGCAATGCCCAGCACACTGCCTCATCCATCTGACCAAGCTCGGTCTGGCAGATCTCGACCTCAAAGGAATCGATCCATTCCAGCTTGCCATAGAATTCACCGGTTTCCTGGTCAATATCGATTTCCAGGGGAATCACCTTGACCATGCCCTTGAGGGAATGGAGTTGGGGGCCGGCAAGAAAGATATCCAGTTCGTCGCAGTGAGGTCGAAGTTTGCGCGCCAGCTCGGCATCCCGGATTCCGGATTGGTAGCCCAGGCGCAGGAAAAAGCCTTTGGCACGCTCGACGCCCATGCTGTTGACCATTTCCCGACGGAATGCCGCCATGGCATTCAGGTGCATCAGCAGCATTCGCTGCTCACCGAACCAGATTTTGCCTTCCGTGCTCTGAAACCGGATCTGCTCCGTAAGATCCCGAAAATCCACGTAATTCAGTTGTGGCTTGTAGGTAACTGCCATGAGGGGTGTCCCTGTTGTAGTTGTAGTGGGACGGCTCTTTTGGAGCTCGCTTTCGGATATTGGCTTTTTATATAACACCTGATGAAAGTCAAAAATCAACCAAGTGGTTAATTTTTTTGTCTAGAAAATGGCCAGTCCAAGCTTTCTCAGCATTTGCTGACCCGCGTGATGAAAATTGATTATTTGATAAAAAATGCCCGTCTCTTTTTTCCTTCCTTTTACTCCGCCTGGAAAGTCCTCGACCAAAACGTTTTTGTAAAAGCTCATTAAAAACAGTGACCTGAAAAATCCTTCCTGTTCGTCAGGCCAATCTGGCACAGCCGTTGCTCCACCCCTTGCAGCCAACAACAAACACAAGGGGCAAATAATGACCTCCCAGACTGACATCAAAACCTTCGACGAGTTGACCCGATATATCCGGGTCCGCAGCGAGCCCGGTGACAAGTTCGTTGAATTCGACTTCGCCATTGGCTTCCCGGAGCTGTTCGTTGAGCTCGTGTTGCCTCGCGAGGCCTTCGAACTCTTCTGCAAGCACAACAAAGTTGTCCACATGGACTCTGACATGATCCGCGAGATTGACGAAGACATGGTCAAGTGGCGGTTCGGGGAGCGGGGACAGCGTTACTAGGCAATACCCATCAACCTCCACGTTCACAACAACAAGACGGTTAAGTTGATATGAGCATCGAAATCAAGACCAACTCGGTGGAACCTATCCGCCAGACCTACGGCCACATTGCCCGCCGTTTCGGCGACAAGCCTGCCTCCCGTTACCAGGAAGCGAGCTTTGATCTTGAGGCCAAGACCAACTTCCACTATCGCCCGCTGTGGGATTCCGAGCACGGACTCAACGATCCGAACCGCACCGCTATTCGCATGGAAGACTGGTATGCAGTGACCGATCCACGTCAGTTCTATTACGGAGCCTACGTGGGCAATCGCGCCAAGATGCAGGAAGCCGCCGAGACCAGTTTTGGCTTCTGCGAAAAGCGCAATCTGCTGGGCCGGCTGCCTGAGACAACCCGGAAGCAGCTGCTTCGGTTGCTGGTCCCGCTCCGTCACGTCGAGCTCGGCGCCAATATGAACAACAGCAAGATCGCCGGTGACGCCACCGCCACGACGGTTGCCCAGATGCACATCTATCAGGCCATGGACCGTCTGGGCATTGGCCAGTATCTGTCCCGGATCGCGCTGATGACCGACGGCAGCACCGGCACCAGCCTGGATGAGTCCAAAGGTTACTGGATGGACGATGCGCTCTGGCAGACGATGCGCAAGCTGGTTGAGGACACCCTGGTAATGCGGGACTGGTTCGAGTTGAGCCTGGTCCAGAACGTCCTGCTGGATGGCCTGCTCTACCCGCTGGTTTACGAAAAGATGGATCAGTGGCTTGGCGAACAGGATGCCGAAGACGTCTCCATGCTCACCGAGTTCATGCGCGACTGGTACAAGGAGTCCGTGCGCTGGACCAACGCGATGATGAAAGCTGTCGCCGGTGAAAGCGAAGCGAACCGGGAGCTGTTGCAGTCATGGATCGATCATTGGGAACCGCGTGCATACGAAGCCCTGAAGCCGCTCGCGGAAACCTCTACCGGCGTAGAAGCCCTGGATGAAACCCGGGCCCAGCTCGCCACCCGCCTCAAGAAATTCGGACTGCAAAGCCAGGGAGTATCCGCATGAGCCAGCTCGTATTCATCGCCTTTCAGGACAACGATAACGCCCGCTACCTGGTGGACGCCATTGCCGAGGACAACCCGGAAGCGGAGGTCCAGCACCAGCCCGCGATGATCCGGATTCAGGCGGAGAAGCGCCTGGTGATCAACCGGGAAACCATGGAAGAAAAGCTCGGTCGCGACTGGGACGTTCAGGAGATGCTGATTGATGTGATCAGTATCGGCGGCAATGTCGACGAGGACGACGACCACTTCATTCTTCAGTGGAACTGATTGGGAGAACCATCATGTCTGTTAAAAACAAGAAGCTTAACCTCAAAGACAAGTACCAGTATCTGACCCGGGATATGGCCTGGGAGCCCAGTTACCAGAAGAAAGAGGATATCTTCCCAAACGAGTCGTTCGAGGGGATCAAGATCACCGACTGGTCCCAGTGGGAAGATCCGTTTCGCCTGACCATGGATGCCTACTGGAAGTACCAGGCGGAGAAAGAGAAGAAGCTCTATGCCATCTTCGATGCCTTTGCCCAAAACAACGGCCACCAGAATATCTCCGACGCCCGTTACGTTAACGCATTGAAGCTGTTCCTGAGTGGTGTGTCTCCGCTGGAGCACGCAGCCTTCCAGGGGTATGCCCGCGTGGGTCGGGACTTCAGTGGCGCCGGTGCCCGGGTGGCATGTCAGATGCAGGCCATCGACGAACTGCGTCACTCCCAGACCCAGCAACACGCGTTGAGCCACTACAACAAGCACTTCAACGGCCTGCACGATGCGGCACACATGCACGACCGGGTGTGGTTCCTGTCCGTGCCCAAGTCGTTCTTTGACGACGCCCGCTCTGCCGGTCCGTTCGAGTTCCTGACCGCGATCTCATTCTCCTTCGAGTATGTGCTGACCAACCTGCTGTTTGTGCCGTTCATGTCCGGAGCCGCTTACAACGGCGATATGGCCACCGTAACTTTCGGCTTCTCGGCCCAGTCTGACGAGGCCCGACACATGACTCTGGGTCTTGAGGTGATCAAGTTCATCCTGGAGCAGCATGAGGACAACGTGCCAATCGTGCAGCGCTGGATCGACAAGTGGTTCTGGCGCGGTTTCCGCCTGCTGAGCCTGGTGGGAATGATGATGGATTACATGCTGCCAAACCGGGTCATGTCCTGGGCGGAGGCCTGGGAGGTGTACTACGAGCAGAACGGTGGTGCCCTGTTCAAGGATCTGGAGCGTTATGGCATCCGTCCGCCCAAGTATCAGGACGTGGCCAACGACGCCAAGAACCATGTCAGTCACCAGGCCTGGGCCACCTTCTACCAGTACGGCCATGCTACCAATTTCCACACCTGGATGCCGGAAAAGGACGAACTGGACTGGCTGTCCAAGAAGTACCCGGAAACCTTCGACAAATACTATCGCTCACGCTTCGAGCACTGGGCGAAGGAGCACGCCGAAGGCCGTCGTTTCTACAACAACACCCTGCCCCAGCTGTGCCAGGTGTGCCAGATCCCGACCATCTTCACCGAGAAGGATGATCCGACCGCGCTGAGCCACCGCCAGATTGTGCACGAGGGTGAGCGCTATCACTTCTGCTCGGATGGTTGCTGCGACATCTTCAAGAACGAGCCGGAGAAGTACGTCCAGGCCTGGTTGCCGGTGCACCAGATCTACCAGGGCAACTGCGAAGGCGACGACGTCGAGACCGTGGTGTCGAACTACTACCACATCAATATCGGCGAGGACAATTTCGAGTACATCGGGTCCCCGGACCACAAGCGCTGGCTGTCCATCAAGGGCAAACAGACCGGCGATAAAGAAAGCAGCTCCAGTCAGGACGCCGCCTGATCCGGGATTCATCCGGAGCCTGCGCGCTCCGGGCGTCTCACCCACAAGAACAACAAGGTGAACAACATGAGTGTAAATGCCTTATACGACTACAAATTCGAACCCAAAGACAAGGTCGAGAACTTCCACGGCATGCACTTGCTGTATGTCTACTGGCCGCACCACCTGATGTATTGCTCTCCCTTCGCTTTCCTGGTTGCGCCCGACATGACCTTTGGCGCGATGCTTGAAGAGGTCCTCAAGCCTGCGGTGGTGGCCCACCCGGATGCGGCCAAAGCCGATTTTCTCGGAGCAGATTGGCAGCTCAACGGAGAGCCATTCGCCCCCGATGCCAACGCAACGTTGAGAGACAGCGGCATCGATCACAAGAGCATGTTGACCGTTACCACGAAAGGGCTGGACGGCATCGCCGACACCGCATCCTGAGGGCACTGTCATGAGTCATACCGTAACCATCGAGCCGATTGGCGAGCAGATAGAGGTGGAGGATGGCCAGACCATTCTCCAGGCGGCCCTCCGCCAGGGTGTCTGGTTGCCCTTTGCCTGCGGCCATGGCACCTGCGCTACCTGCAAGGTCCAGGTGCTGGAAGGGGATGTCGAAGTTGGCGATGCATCGCCGTTCGCCCTGATGGATGTGGAACGGGACGAGGGCAAAGTCCTTGCCTGCTGCGCCACCGTCGAGAGCGACGTAACCATCGAAGCGGACATTGACGTGGATCCGGACTTCGAAGGCTACCCAGTCGAGGACTACGTGGCCACCGTCACCGATATCGTGGATCTGTCACCGACCATCAAGGGTGTCCACCTGAAGCTGGACCGGCCCATGACTTTCCAGGCTGGCCAGTACATCAACATCGAACTGCCGGGAGTGGATGGTCCGAGGGCTTTTTCGCTGGCCAACCCACCGAGTAAGGCCGATGAAGTGGAACTGCATGTGCGGCTGGTGCCAGGCGGCGGCGCCACCACCTACATCCACGAACAACTGAAGGCTGGCGAGAAGCTGAATCTGTCCGGCCCCTACGGTCAGTTCTTCGTTCGCAGCTCCCAGCCTGGTGATCTGATCTTCATCGCTGGCGGTTCGGGACTCTCCAGCCCGCAATCCATGATTCTGGAGCTGCTGGAGCAAAACGACGAGCGCAAGATCACCCTGTTCCAAGGGGCCCGTAACCAGGCCGAACTCTATAACCGGGAGTTGTTCGAGGCCCTGGATCGGGATCACGCCAACTTCACCTATGTGCCGGCCTTGAGTGACGTGGCGGAGGACGCGGACTGGCGGGGTTTCCGGGGCTATGTCCACGAGGCCGCCAAGGAGCACTACGATGGTCGTTTCGCCGGAAACAAGGCCTATATGTGCGGACCTCCTCCCATGATTGATGCTGCCATCACCGCCCTGATGCAAGGCCGGCTGTTCGAACGGGACATCTTCATGGAGAAATTCCTGACAGCGGCAGACGGCGCGGAAGAAACCCAGCGCTCAGCCCTGTTCAAGAAGATATAACCGGAGGGGGACCATGGCTCAGACCTACCGGATTACAGAGCAGTCCACCGGCCAGTCTTTCGAGTGCGCTCGGGACCAGAACATCCTCAAGGCCATGGAGCAGAGAGGACTGAACTGCGTACCCGTGGGATGCCGTGGCGGTGGCTGCGGTTTCTGCAAGATCACCGTGATCAATGGTGATTACGAATGCGGAAAGATGAGCAAGGTGCACGTTCTGCCAGAGTGTCTGGAAAGAGGGGAGGTTCTGGCCTGTCGGATCTATCCCCGGACCGATCTGATCATCGAGTGCCGACCGCAACCAGCGGCGGAACTCACCAACAAGCAAACAACAACAAGAGCGTTGAGGTAACTGTCATGAAAAAAGGTGTAATGCGTCCCGGTCACGTTCAGGTTCGTGTCCTCGATATGGATGCCGCAGTCAGACACTACACAGACCTGTTGGGCCTGATCGAAATGGACCGTGACGATCAGGGGCGGGTCTACCTGAAGGCCTGGACAGAAGTCGACAAGTTCTCCGTGGTCCTGCGTGAAGCAGATGAACCCGGCATGGACTTTATGGCCTTCAAGGTTATTGATGAGCCTTCGTTGCAGCAGCTGGAGAAGGATCTGGTGGCACATGGCGTCGATATCGACCAGGTACCCGAGGGGGAGCTGAAGGACTGCGGCCGCAGAGTCCGGTTCACCGCACCGTCGGGTCATGCCTTCGAACTCTATGCCGATAAAAAGTATACCGGCAAATGGGGCCTGGCCGAGGTCAATCCGGAAGCCTGGCCGTGGGGCCTGGACGGAATGAAAGCTGTACGGTTCGACCATTGTCTGCTTTATGGTCCGGAACTCGCTGCAACTTACGACCTGTTTGTGAATGTTCTCGGATTCTATCTGGCGGAGCAGGTTCTGGACGGCGACGGCACCCGGATTGCCCAGTTCCTGACGCTCTCCACCAAGGCACACGACATTGCCTTCATCCATCATGAGGAAAAGGGCAAATTCCACCACGCGTCTTTCTATCTCGAGACCTGGGAAGATGTGCTGAGAGCCGCAGACCTCATTTCCATGACCGATACCTCCATCGACATCGGCCCTACACGCCACGGCCTGACTCACGGCAAGACAATCTATTTCTTCGATCCCTCCGGTAACCGCAACGAGGTGTTCTGCGGCGGCGATTACAACTATCCCGATCACAAACCGGTGACCTGGCAGGCCGAACAGCTCGGCAAGGCGATCTTTTATCACGATCGCCAGCTCAATGAGCGGTTCCTGACAGTACTGACCTGATCCGAAACTGATTCAAACAGGACTACGCAGCAATGAAAGATATCAAGCACTACATCAATGGGCAGTACGTTGGCTCGGCCAGCGGCAAGCTGTTCGACAACGTGAATCCGGCCAATGGCAAAGTCCTGAGCAAGGTGCACGAGGCCGGCCGGGACGAGGTGGATGCCGCGGTCAGGGCAGCCCGCGCCGCCCTGCGAGGCCCCTGGGGCAAGATGAACCTGGACGAGCGCACCCGGATTCTTCACAAGGTGGCCGACGGTATCGATGCTCGCTTTGATGAGTTTCTGGAAGCGGAGTGTCTTGATACCGGCAAGCCCAAATCCATGGCCAGCCATATCGACATCCCCCGGGGCGCAGCCAATTTCAAGGTGTTCGCGGACATGATCAAGAACGTGCCCGCCGAATCCTTTGAGATGCCGACCCCGGACGGCACCGGCGCACTGAACTATGCGGTACGCCGTCCCAAGGGCGTGATCGGTGTAATCAGTCCGTGGAACCTGCCATTGCTGCTGATGACCTGGAAGGTCGGTCCGGCCCTGGCTTGTGGCAATTCGGTGGTGGTCAAGCCTTCCGAGGAGACCCCGACCACTGCGGCTCTGCTGGGTGAGGTGATGAAGGAAGCCGGGGTTCCGGATGGTGTCTACAACGTGGTCCATGGCTTTGGCGGCAACTCCGCCGGTGCCTTCCTCACCGAACATCCCGACGTAGACGGCTTCACTTTCACCGGTGAAACGGTGACCGGTGAGACCATCATGAAGGCCGCCGCGAAAGGTATCCGGGACATCTCCCTGGAACTGGGTGGCAAAAACGCGGGCCTGGTGTTTGCCGACTGCGACATGGACAAGGCGATCGAGGGCACCATGCGATCTGCCTTTGCCAACTGTGGCCAGGTGTGCCTGGGCACCGAGCGGGTATACGTGGAGCGAGCCATCTTTGACGAATTTGTTGCTCGCCTCAAGGCCGCGGCGGAAGGCCTCAAGATTGGTCCGTCCGAGGACAGCGAGGCGAACTTGGGGCCATTGGTCAGCCTGAAGCATCGCGAAAAGGTGTTGTCCTACTACCAGAAGGCGGTTGATGACGGTGCCACGGTGATCACCGGTGGTGGCGTTCCCGACATGCCGGAGGAACTGGCTGGCGGTGCCTGGGTTCAGCCCACCATCTGGACCGGGCTTGCTGACGACTCGGCGGTGGTCACCGACGAGATCTTCGGGCCCTGCTGTCACATCCGTCCGTTTGACACTGAAGAGGAAGCCATCGAACTGGCCAACAGTCTGCCTTACGGCCTGGCTTCGGCCATCTGGACGGAGAACGTAACGCGGGCCCACCGCGTCGCTGGCCAGATTGAAGCCGGCATCATCTGGGTGAACAGCTGGTTCCTGCGGGATCTGCGTACCCCGTTCGGGGGCAGCAAGCAATCCGGTGTCGGCCGCGAGGGAGGTGTGCATTCCCTGGAGTTCTACACCGAGATGAAAAACGTCTGCATCAAGCTGTGAGGTAGTCATGAACGCACCCGTAGGCAGCCCGGAAATAGGGCGTGAAATTACAGCGGCCGGCTACCGCACCAACCTGCACGATCAGGGGGAAGGCTTCCCGGTCATGATGATCCATGGCTCCGGTCCGGGCGTGACCGCCTGGGCCAACTGGCGCCTGGTCATCCCTGAACTGGAGAAACACCGCCGCGTGATCGCGCCGGACATGCTCGGCTTCGGTTACAGCGAGCGCCCGGACGACCAGGTCTACAACCGTGAGCGCTGGGTAAAGCACGCCATTGGTGTTTTGGATGAACTGGGCCTGGGGCGGGTCGATCTGGTGGGTAACTCCTTCGGTGGTGGCCTGGCCCTGGCGCTGGCCATCGAACACCCGCAACGGGTTCGTCGCCTGGTGCTGATGGGATCGGTGGGTGTCAGCTTCCCGATCACCAAGGGCCTGGATGAGGTCTGGGGTTACGAGCCTTCTATCGAAACCATGCGTCGCCTGATGGATGTATTCGCCTACAACAAAGGCCTGCTGACCGACGAATTGGCGGAAATGCGCTATCAGGCCAGCATTCGCCCCGGTTTCCAGGAGTCATTCGCGGCCATGTTCCCGGCGCCGCGCCAGCGTTGGGTCGATAACCTGGCCAGCAACGAGGAGGACATTCGTGCGTTGCCCCACGAGACCCTGATTTTGCATGGCCGGGAAGATGAAGTGATTCCGCTGGAAGCTTCCCTGAAGCTGTCCGGTCTGATTGAGCGCTCCCAGCTCCACGTCTTCGGCCGCTGTGGCCACTGGACCCAGATTGAACATGCTGACCGGTTTGTCCGGTTGGTCAACGATTTTCTCAATGAAGCCGATCAAGCGGTAGCAGGAGACTCCAGATGGAACAAACACGAATCCAGGTGCTCGGTGACGAGCTCTACCAGTCCATGGTCAATCGTGAGGCAGTATTGCCCCTGACCAGTCGGGGCGAGGACATCACCATTGATGACGCATACCACATTTCCCTGCGCATGCTGGAGCGCCGTCTGGCGGATGGTGCTTCGGTCATCGGCAAGAAGATCGGTGTCACCAGCAAGGCGGTGCAGAACATGCTGAACGTGCACCAGCCGGATTTCGGTTATCTGACCGACGACATGGTGTTCAACAGCGGTGAAGCCATGCCCATCAGTGATCGGCTGATCGCCCCGCGTGCCGAGGGCGAGATTGCCTTCATCCTGAAGAAGGATCTGAACGGGCCAGGTATCACCAACGCCGACGTGCTGGCCGCAACCGAATGTGTGATGCCCTGTTTCGAGATCGTCGATTCCCGCATCCAGGACTGGAAGATCGCCATTCAGGACACCATCGCCGACAACGCCTCCTGCGGTCTGTTCGTGCTGGGCGACCAGGCAGTCTCCCCGCGCAAGGTGGACCTGGTGACCTGCGGCATGGTGGTGGAAAAGAACGGCAGTGTGATCAGTGCCGGTGCCGGCGCGGCGGCCCTGGGCTCCCCGGTGAACTGTGTGACCTGGCTAGCCAACACGCTGGGCGAGTTCGGCATTCCCCTGAAGGCAGGCGAGGTGATTCTTTCCGGCTCGCTGGTGCCGCTGGAACCGGTGAAGGCCGGGGACTACATGCGGGTGGATATCGGTGGTATTGGCAGCGCTTCGGTGCGCTTTGCCTGACCGGCGAAAATGATGAGGAATAGGTTATGAGCAAGAAACTGAAAGCAGCCATCATCGGCTCGGGCAACATCGGCACCGACCTTATGATCAAGATCCTGCGCAACGGCAAGCACATCGAGATGGGCGCCATGGTCGGTATCGACCCGGAATCCGACGGCCTGGCCCGCGCCCAGCGCATGGGCGTGGCCACCACCCACGAGGGCGTGGACGGCCTGGTGAAGATGCCGGAATTCGCCGACATCGACATCGTCTTTGACGCCACCTCCGCCAAGGCGCACATGCACAACGAGGTGTTCCTGCGCGGTCACAAGGAAAACATCAAGATCGTCGACCTGACCCCGGCGGCCATCGGTCCTTACTGCGTGCCGGTGGTGAACCTGGAACAGAACCTGGCCGAAGGCAACGTCAACATGGTCACCTGCGGTGGCCAGGCCACCATCCCGATGGTTGCTGCCGTGTCCCGGGTCGCCAAGGTGCACTACGCCGAGATCGTGGCGTCCATTTCATCGAAATCCGCCGGCCCAGGCACTCGCGCCAACATCGACGAGTTCACCGAAACCACCTCCAAGGCCATCGAATTGGTCGGCGGTGCCCAGAAGGGCAAGGCCATCATCATCCTGAATCCGGCCGAGCCGCCCCTGCTGATGCGCGACACCGTTTACGTGCTCTCCGACGCCGCCGACAAGGCGGAAGTGGAAGCCTCCGTCGAGGAGATGGTCAAGGCCGTGTCGTCCTACGTGCCGGGCTACCGCCTGAAACAGAAGGTGCAGTTCGACGACATCCCCGAAGATCAGCCCATGAACGTCCCGGGCCTGGGCCGCTTCAGCGGCCTGAAGACCTCCATCTTCCTGGAAGTGGAGGGCGCCGCCCACTACCTGCCGGCCTACGCAGGCAACCTGGACGTCATGACCTCCGCCGCGCTGGGCACCGCCGAGCGTATCGCCGAATCGCTGGTCAAGTAAGGAGACTGAATCATGACTTATAACCCTGGCAAGAAACTGTATATCTCCGACGTGACCCTGCGCGACGGAAGCCACGCCATCCGCCACCAGTACTCCATCAAGAACGTGCAGGACATCGCCCGGGCGCTGGACAAGGCCAAAGTCGATTCGATTGAAGTGGCCCACGGTGACGGCCTGCAAGGCTCCAGCTTCAACTACGGCTTCGGTGCCCACACCGACCTGGAGTGGATCGAGGCGGTGGCCGAAGTGGTCGAACACGCCCAGATTGCCACTCTCTTGTTGCCCGGTATCGGGACCGTCGAAGACCTTGAAGATGCCTACAAGGCAGGCGCACGGACGGTCCGTGTGGCCACTCACTGCACCGAGGCGGACGTGTCCAGGCAGCACATCGAACACGCCCGGAAGCTGGGCATGGACACTGTCGGGTTCCTGATGATGAGTCACATGCAGACCCCGCAGGGCCTGGCCGAGCAAGCCAAGCTGATGGAAGGCTACGGCGCCACCTGTCTCTATGTCGTTGACTCCGGCGGTGCCATGAACATGAACGACATTCGCGACCGCTTCCGGGCCCTGAAAGATGCCCTCAAACCGGAAACCCAGACCGGCATGCATGCCCACCACAACCTGGCCCTGGGTGTGGCCAACTCCATTGTTGCTGTCGAAGAAGGCTGCGACCGGATTGATGCCTCCCTCTCCGGCATGGGCGCCGGTGCCGGCAACGCGCCGCTGGAGGTGTGCATCGCCGCCTTCGACAAGATGGGCTGGGAGCACGGCACCGACCTGTACGCCCTGATGGATGCCGCCGACGACGTGGTGCGTCCGCTGCAGGACCGCCCGGTTCGCGTTGACCGCGAAACCCTGGCGCTGGGCTATGCCGGTGTTTATTCCAGTTTCCTGCGTCACTCCGAGGTGGCGGCGCAGAAGTATGGCCTGAAGACCGTGGACATTCTGGTAGAGCTTGGCCGCCGCCGCATGGTGGGCGGTCAGGAAGACATGATTGTGGACGTGGCGCTGGATCTGCTCGCCGCACGGAAGGAGCAAAACGCATGAGCAAGACATTGAGCCGAGAGCAGGTGCTGGCGCTGGCCGAGCACGTGGAAAACGCCGAACTTCAGGCCCACGACATCACCAAGGTCACCAACGATTATCCGAACATGACCTTCGAGGATGCCTACGACGTGCAGTGGGAAATCCGCCGCCGCAAGGAAGAGCGGGGCAACAAGGTGGTCGGCATGAAGATGGGGCTGACCTCCTGGGCCAAGATGGCACAGATGGGCGTGGAGACGCCGATCTACGGCTTCCTGGCGGATTATTTCAGTGTGCCCGATGGCGGCGTGGTGAACACCAAGGAGCTGATTCACCCGAAGATCGAGGCCGAGATTGCCTTCGTCACCAAGGAGCCGCTGAAAGGGCCGGGTTGTCACATTGGCCAGGTGCTGGCGGCAACGGATTTTGTGATTCCCGCGGTGGAAGTGATCGACTCCCGCTATGAGAACTTCAAGTTCGACCTGGTCAGTGTGGTAGCGGACAACGCCTCCTCCACCCGGTTTATCACCGGTGGCCAGATGGCGGATGTGGCGGACGTCGACCTGAAAACCCTGGGTGTTGTCGTTGAGAAGAACGGTGAGGTTGTCGACGTAGGTGCAGGTGCCGCGGTACTTGGCCATCCCGCCTCCAGTGTTGCCATGCTGGCCAACCTGTTGGCAGAGCGCGGCGAGCACATCCCGGGCGGCACCTTCATCATGACTGGCGGTATTACCGCAGCCATCACTGTCGAGCCCGGTGACAACATCACAGTTCGTTACCAGGGTCTTGGCACGGTATCCGCCCGTTTCGAATAAGGAGGCTCCATGCCTGTTGCGCAGATCAACATCCTGGAAGGTCGGACTGATGAGCAGAAGGAAATGCTGATCAGTGAGGTGACCGATGCAATCTCACGCTCATTGGGAGCGCCCGTAGAAAATGTCCGGATCATCATTACTGAAATGCCAAAGCAACACTTCGGTATTGGTGGTCAATCTGTAAAGAAGCTGGGGCGATGAGCCTCGGCTTTTGATCTGATTTTTTCTGGAGAAAGACCTGTGAACAAGCTGCCGGTGTTATTTGTCTCTTGCAACGCGGAAAGCCTGCAGTCTCAGCGCGAAGCTGGCTCAGGTCCTGCCCGGATGATCTGGGGGAAGCGTTACGAAAGCGTCGTATTGATCAGTACTGACACAGACCTTCAGGCACCCCTGATAGTGCATTTGAAGGGCAGTGCTGACCGATCCGAGAGTATCCATAGGTTGCTGGGTTCGCAGGGTTTTACACCCGGTTTTCAATCCGGGAAAGCAAACAAACGCCATGATTTGCTTCATGTTCTTCTATCCGAGGAGCCGGGAGATCTGTCCGAATTGCGGTTGAATACCGGGATGAGTGAGCAGGAATATCGGCGTATTGGGCAGTGCCTGGAGGTTCTGCGCGAACAGGGGGTCCTGATCATTTGTCTGGACGACAAGGTAGACAGTCAGTTATTGCTGCATGACCGCCATTTGCGAGAGATGATCAACGGCTGGGTTCAGGACCAGCAATGGGAGTCTGTGATGACGTTCAAAGGGGGCTCCCCCAAAATTGCACCGACCCTTCGACTGGATGATCCGACCGTGTGCCTGCTTAACGCCGCTTTCAGCCTTGGAGGCTCGCAATTTCCCCAGAGGATGTTTAGCAGCGGCATGAACAATTCAGCCTGGATGCTCTCCGGTTTCGGTTGGATTAGGTAGCCCCCCAAGGGTCTGGCAGAGCTACCGATCCGTCAGCTTCAGCTCAATCCTCCGGTTCTTCTGTAACGCCTCCGGACTGGTGCCTTCCGCCACCGGGAAGAATTCACCGAAACCGGCGGCCACCATCCGCCGCTCGGGTACCCCTTGGGCGGCCAGGTAGCGAACCACCGCCACCGCCCGGGCGGTGGACAACTCCCAGTTGGAGGGGAATTTC
>NZ_JAWOIS010000091.1:0-36471 GCF_046484525.1 Marinobacter sp. | reverse complement strand
GGCCCCGCAATCACACAGTCCTCGCCCTCGCCGGACTTCTCCGTCCAGATCGGAAACTTGATCGCCTCATCCAACGTCTCGATCAGCCCCGAAAACTTGCCCACATCGGTATAGACCCATCGGTGAAGGGCCGTGCGGGACTTACGGGAAATCAGCACCACTTCACTCACCAGCACTCCGGCATTGGAAATCAGCGACCGTCCCGGTTCGATGATGATCTCCGGCAGCTCATCGCCAAAGTCCTCGCGCAGGAAACGGGCAATCTCCTCGGCGTATACCCCCAGCTCATTGGTCCGGGTGATGTAGTTGGCCGGAAAACCACCGCCCATGTTGATCATCTTCAGCTCGATGCCATCTTCTTCCTTCAGGCGCTCGAAGATCACCTTCACCTTGTTCAGGGCCGCATCCCAGGCGCCGATTTCCCGCTGTTGGGAACCCACATGGAAGGACACACCGTAGGGCACCAGACCCAGGTCACGGGCCAGGATCAGCAGGTCCATGGCCATGTCGGTCTGACAGCCGAACTTGCGGGAAAGCGGCCAGTCAGCGGTCAGGGTGCCCTCGGTCAGGATGCGCACATACACCTTCGACCCCGGAGCCGCACGGGCGATGTTGCGCAGGTCGGCCTCGGAATCGGTGGCAAACAGGCGAACACCCTGCTCGTAGAACGTGCGGACGTCCTTCGCCTTCTTGATGGTGTTGCCGTAACTGATCCGGTCACCGGTCACGCCCAGGGCCAGTACTTTCTCCAGCTCATACACCGATGCGATGTCGAAGTTGGCGCCCTTGTCCCGCAGCATGGTCAGAATCCGGGGGGCCGGATTCGCCTTCACCGCGTAGTAGACCTTGGCATAGGGAAAGCCTTCCACCAGCTCGTTGTACTGGCGGTCGATGGTTCTGGTATCGATCACCACGAATGGCGTTTCTTTGGTGTCGGCAAAATCCTTGATGCGCTTGAAAGTCTCGGCGTCGTAGTAGTCAGCGAGGTTGGCGTTAACGGCTTCGGTCATGGGTGGTGTATCCCTCCACAGGGCAAACAGGCATAAAAAAAGGCGCCACAGCAACGCTGCAACACCCGTAAGATGGCGCGATCATCGGGCTTTTCTCCGATCACCGCAAATGCGCATATCTACCCATAGGTAAAACAGGCAGGGCGGGTAGGTTATGGCACGGAAATTGGCGCGAAAGCGTGGGCTCAGACCGCCACCGGCCAAGGCGGTGGCCCGGTGGGGCCGTCCGGATCCCGGGGCTCGGTCTGTTGTCTCAGGTAGCCCAGGATGGCCTGCTGAAGGTCGGAGCCCTTGTCCAGGCCCTTGTTGCCAAACAGCCGGTTGAATTCCAGTACGTAGGGATAACCATCCACCAGGGCGATGTCGAAGCCGGCGTGATCCACGCCCAGTTCGCGGGCAAGCTGGAGCGCCAGGCTGGTCGCCACCTCGGGCACCGGGCTGTTATCAATCTGTCCGCCCCGGGCCACATTATTGTAGAAGCCCTGGTCAGCCTGGGTCCGCCAGTAGGCCGTCAGTACCTCGTCACCGATCACCACAACCCGGACATCCCGATCGATGGGCAGGTATTCCTGCACATAAAGCACTTCGGTGCGCTCGCAGTAACGGCGCCAGTCCTCCCGGGTCTCGATCAACCAGACGCCTTCACCCATGCTGGCCATGGGCAGCTTGGCCACGAACGGCAAGCTCATGGCATCCCAGATCATGTCCCGTTCCAGAGGCCCGTTGGCCTCGATCATGGTCCATGGTGTGTGCTCCGGCGCCACGATCTGGAAGGCGCGGGTCATCTCGACCTTGTCATGGCCGATCCGGTAGCTGGCAATGCTCGGGAAAACCCGGCACTTGAGGCCGTGGACCAGGGCATTGAGCTGCCAGTACTCCGGGAACAGCACCCAGTCCGCCTCCTGCAGCAGCGCCTTGTGCTGCAGGTAGTGCTCGGGCTTGAGCACCTTGGTATCGGGAAAGCCGAGGGTACGGAAAGCATTGAAGGAAACAAGGTGCATGGTAACCGCCTGGTGGAAAACTGAATGCATTTTATTCAGCTGCCAATATCTGGCAAGCACTATTTTCGGTCATAAATTGATCGATCTCATGGCTTCTCATAAGACACATGATAATAATTCGTATTACATATTCAGTGACGAGGATTGATCCATGGAACACACCTGCAAACTGGCCATTGTCGGAGCCGTCCTGACGTTCTCGCTGCCGGTATTCGCCGGCGAGTACGATCACTACAAGGGTGAACCGGGGGAGACCCTGGAACAGGCGGTAGCCAACTTCTCCGAATACAACAACAAGCTCGATCGGGTGCTGGCCGGCGAACCGACACCCGAGGCCATGCATGAAATCCATCAGCTGACTTACACCCTGGAGAATGCCCTGGGCAAGCTGAACCGGGAACTCGACGAACTGGTAGAACGGCTGGAACTGGTGCACGAGGCCTCTGAACGCGCTGATCCGGAAACGGTCAAACGTGAAGGTGCGATTTACCTGGAGCAAAGCCGAAAAGTCATTCCGTAAGAGATATTCGCCAATCCCTGCTACGCTCAGGTTAAGGGGCCAATCTCGATGAGGCAGGCAGAACAACATGGATCTACGTGGCGTGGCCATTGTCCGGGCTGTCAGGGCGAACCAACAGGCCGGTGCAACACAGCTTGCCGGTGAGGCGCTTAAGTCAGTTCATTCGTGGCTTGTCTCGGACCGGGTGCCAGCCAGCGAACTGGATCAGGTGCTTGACGGCCTGACCCGGGCCAGATCGAGCATGGCGCCCCTGGTCAATGCCGTGGTGCACTGTCGGGATCTATTTGGCCCCTGGCGGGACAGCAGCAATGTATCAGAACAGGCCGCCCCAGTGGTTGCCTCGGTACTGGAGCACCTCTCCCGGGCCAACGAACGGGTTGCCCTCGGCGCCCTCGAACTTGTGCCAAAACAGGCAACGATTCTGACCCACAGCCGCAGTTCCCAGGTATTGGCCCTGTTCCGTTTGCTGGCTGACCGGCAGCTTCCCTTCTCGGTTATCTGCACCCAGAGCAGTCCCGGCAACGAGGGCTTTACCCTGGCCCGGGAACTGGACGAACTGGGCGTCCCGGTAACCCTGATCACCGATGCCCAGACCGGATTGTTCATGCCAGAAGCGGATATCGTCTTCAGTGGTTGCGATACCTGGCTTTCGGACCAGCACTTCGTGAACAAGAGCGGCACCTATCTGCTCGCCCTCGCCGCCCGGGACCAGAGCAAACCCCTCTGGGTTCTGGCCGATAGCTTCAAGGACAGCCCGGGCACGTGCCAGTCGGTGGCACTGGAGGAAATGGCGCCGGAAGAGCTCGGTGGTCCCACCGGCGCCCATATCCGGGCCCGCAATATCTACTTCGAAACCGTACCGGTGCAATTGGTCACCGGACGGGTCAGCGATCAGGGCGTTTTTTCGTTCCCTGCTGAGCCTCGGCGGTGAACGGGTCTTCCGGCCAGGGGTGCTTGGGATATCGGCCACGCATGTCCTTGCGCACTTCCGGATAGGCATTGCGCCAGAAACTGGCCAAGTCCGAGGTAACCGCCAGGGGCCGCTGAGCCGGGGACAGCAGATGGATCACCACCGGCACCTGTCCGCCCGCCACCCTCGGGGTTTCCGTCCATCCGAACAGGGCCTGGGGCTTGGCCGCCAGCACCGGGCCATGATCCGGAGTGTAATCCAGAGTGATTTTCTGGCCGGTAGGAATGGTCAGGGTCCGGGGCGCCAGCGTCTCCAGCTGTTGTTGCTGTTGGTAATCCAGGAGTGAGGTCAGGGCCTGGAAAAGATTGAGCCTGGCGAGATCGGACCAGCGTTGCAGGCCGGCCAGGAACGGCCCGAGCCAGGTGTCCAGGCTCGCCAGCAGAGCGTCATGCCCGGTATCGGGCCAGTCTCCGGGGTACTGCTCCGCCAAAAGGCGCACCCGGGCACACCACTGCCGGGCCTCGGGTGTCCACGGCAAACTGTCCAGGCCTTTGGTTCGCACTGCATTCAGCAGGCCTTGCTGGATCAGGGCGGGATCCACCTGGGGCAGCGCCTGCTCGGCCAGCACCAGCTCCCCGAGTTTCCGGACCTTGCGGGCGATCACAGTGCCCCGCCGGTTGTCCCAGATGGCCTCATCCTGCTCAATGATGTGGTCGGCCAGATCCTGTTCCAGATCCCGCAGATCCACCGGCGCAGCCAGGTAAATGGTCGCCTCCCGGGCCTTGCCATCCAGATCGGCGGCCACCAGCCAATCGTGGCGCGCGAGCGGATCCTCCTCTCGCAACACCGCACCCTTGCCGTTGCTCAGCTGATATCGCGGTGCCGATCCGGGACGCCGGCGGGCGATCCGGTCAGGGTAGGCCTGAGCCAGCAGCCGGCCGACCAGGGCTTCTCCGGGTTCCGGGCCCTGCAACGCGTCGGCGTCCAGTCGTTTCGCCGCCTGCCGAACGGCCTTCAGCCGGGCCGGATCCACACGTCGGGTGCCCATCTCTCCACGGAGCAGGCGCACCCTCTGGTGCAGGTCCGCACCTTCGCCCGGCCCCAGCAAATCCCGTTCCCCCAGCAAGGCGGCCTGTTCCGCCGCCAACCCGCCAAAACCCAGCCGCCGTCCCCGAAGCACCATATGGGCCAGGCGGGGATGGATACCCAGATCCCGGGCGGCCTTGCCGTGATCGGTGATGGCGCCGTCGTCATCGAGCAGATCAAGCCATTGCAGCAGGGCCACAGCCTGTTGCCAGTGGGGCCGGGGAGGAGCGTCAATCCAGGCCACCTGGTCTGGCGAGCGGGCACCCCACTGGGCCAGTTCCAGTACGAGTGGCGCCAGATCCGCCTCCCGGATTTCCGGGGGCGTGAACTCCGCCAGGCCAAATTGTTCCGATTCACTCCAGAGCCGGTAACACACCCCGGCCTCCACCCGACCGGCCCGGCCCTTGCGTTGTTCCGCCGACGCTTTCGACACCCGACCGGTCACCAGTCGGGTCATACCGCTGTTGGCACCGAACACCGCCCGGCGCTGCTGACCGGCATCGATGACCACCCGCACACCCTCGATGGTCAGACTGGTCTCGGCGATGGCGGTGGCCAGAACTACCTTTCGGGTACCCTCCGGCGCCAGCGCAATAGCCCGGTCCTGGGCTTCGGCACTCAGGTTGCCGTACAGAGGCGCCAGGAGGACATGATCCGGCACCTGCCCCTGAAGTTGCTGCGCCACTCGTCGGATTTCGCCGGCACCGGGCAGGAATACCAGCAGGGAACCGGTCTGGTCACGAAGGGCCTCATGCACCACCGCCACCACCTGGTCCACAACCCGTGCGTTCCGCGGTAATGGCCTATACACAACCTCCACCGGAAACGCCCGCCCCTCGCTGCTGATCACCGGCACGTCCCGGAGTACCCGGGCGATCGGAGCAGTCTCCAGCGTGGCCGACATCACCAGCAAGCGCAGGTCTTCGCGCAGGGCCTGCTGGGATTCCCGAACCAGGGCAAGACCCAGGTCCGCCTGGAGCGAGCGTTCATGGAATTCATCAAACAGAACAGCGGCGTAGTCTTCCAGCATGGGATCGCTCTGGATCAGCCGCGTCAGGATGCCTTCGGTAACCACCTCAATCCGGGTGGCGCCGGAAACCCGGGTATCCAGCCGGGTCCGGTAGCCCACGGTCTGACCCGGTTTTTCTCCCAACTGTCGGGCCATGAACCGTGCCGCCGACCGTGCCGCCAGCCGCCTCGGTTCCAGCATCAGGATCTTGCGGTCCTTGCGCCAGGGAGCATCCAGCAGGGCCAGTGGTACCCGGGTGGTCTTACCGGCACCTGGAGGAGCCTGTAACAGGGCGGTGGTGGACTGTTCCAGGGTTTGCTTCAGATCTGGGAGGATCTTGTCTATTGGGAGCATGGACGTTGCTTGGGTTCAGACTGCCGGATTTGGAGATGGCAGCTTACCATGGTCTGGGCCGGGTTAATCCGAAGCCCGGGAATGCCAGGCTTCCGGCCGTGGCACAAAGAACACGAATAGCAGGCCGAAGGCCAATGCCGCGACGCCGATGCCGAAGGCAGAGACCAGTGTGCCACCGCTATCGAGCCACTGCTTGGTCAGCCAGGGGCCCACCATCTGGGTGAAACCATAAAGCGCCACCATGGCTGCTGACAGTCGCGGCCCCTGGTGCGGATGCAAGGATCTGCCGATGCGCTGGGTCAGCAGGACGGTGCCAAGGAAAGTGCTGCCGACCAGAGCGGCGCACAGGATCAGTCCGAGATCACCAGGCAATATGACAACGGCCAGAACGCCCAGTAGCTGAATCACGAAGTTAAGCTTCAGGGCCGGAAGGTCGCCGATTTTCCCGCCCAATTTATTCCAGATCCAGGAAGCGGGAATGGTAAAGAGCGCAACAATGACCCAGGTCCCGTCCAGCAACCAATGATCGGGCGGCAACTCCAATTTGGCCAACAACGGCAGAAAGGTCATGGGCAGGATATAGCCCAGACCCGCACCGGCATAGGACAGGAACAGGGGAATGCTGGCCCGATCCAGCAGCGGGTTTTTGAGAGGCCTGCCAGTATGGTTGAGATTACCTACCGGCACCTCAAGCCGCATCAGTCTCGCCGCGCCCCACCAGGCCAACGGGATCGACAGCACCGCTGCCGGCCACCAGCGCTCCGCCCCCTGGAGCCAGTCAGCACTGCCCGTCACCAGTCCACTGGAAACCAGCAACCCAAGCCCGACACCGATGTAGACCAGGCCACTTTTAGATGAGCGGTTGCGCAATACCAGCCACTCAAGAATCAGTGCCGGAGCATGGACAAACACCATTCCATTCGCCACGCCGTTGAGCCAACGACTGCCGGAGATAAAGGTGAGGTTATCGGTCTGGGTAATCACCAGGGTCGTGATCACATGCACGGCCAGGGAAACCGGCAGCAGCGTGCGGATCTGGTCAATGCGGTGCCAGCGGATTGCCAGCATCGCGCCCATCAAGTAGCCGAGGTAATTCCAGGTGGCCACCGCCGCGCCGTTAGCCGCATTGAACTGACCATCGTCCACCAGGTAGGGCAACAGCGGGGTATAAATGAACCGGCCAAGGCCGTGAACCACCAACAACACCACCGCGCCGGCGGCAAGGACGGAAAACAACTCTTTCGGTGGCGTTGAAGTCTGAGTTGGCATCGGTAAACAGTCCGGCGGTCGGTTAATCAGCCCAACAGTCTAAGCCACCCCTGCCCGGATGTCTTTTGGACCTTGGCCAAAAAATGCCGTTCGATCAGGAGCTTGTCCTTTCACGATTGGCCTTGGCCCACTGATAGATCCGCCCGAAGGCCTTGGCCAGTTCCTCCGGCCGGTGCGGTGGCTGGATCAGCGCCTGCAACTGCCCTTCCGGGTTCAACAGGGCAAAGTGGCCGCTATGATCCACCAGTAACTCGCCATCCACCTCACGGTGGACAAACACCGCACTCAGACTCTTCGCCAGTGCCCGCGTGGTTTCCAGATCCCCGGTCAAACCATGGAAGTGTTCGCCAAAGAAGCTGGTGTAATCCTTCAGCTTTTGCGGCGTGTCATGGGCGGGATCAGCACTGATCAACAGGTAATCCGGCTGCGGCAGCTCCACCGGCAATTTCTGATCCATCTGCCGCAGGTTCGCCATGGCCGCCGGGCAGATGTCCGGGCAGTTGGTGTACCCCACAAAGGCAAAGGTCCAGCGCCCTTTCAGGTCCTCCCGGGTCACCGTCTCACCGTTCTCGTTGGTGAGCGTAAAATCCGCCAGCGGTTTCGCCTGATCATAAACGTAGGTATTGAATTCAGAGAGATCCGGTGCCGGCCGCGGATCCCCGCCCACCAGGTACACCTGACGGGCAACCACAAGCCCGAAAATCAGAAGGACAATCAACAGCAGCGCTACGAGCGTAATCCGCACAGACCGATTCATCAGTACTCCAATACCGAACTCCGGGGCCGGGAGCGGGCGGGGGTGCCTTTTCTTCTGGGAACAAACAACTCGCTGCGCTCAGACAATTGTTCCCGCCAGAAAAGGCACCCCCACCCACTCCTTCAGACTGTGTGCCTCGGGTTAGAAGAAAACAAAATGATCCACAAGGAGTACCACAAACAGAGCCATTAGGTAAGTGATCGAATACTTGAAGGTATTCAGGGCAACGCGACGATCATCGCCCTTCAGCAGCCGGATGGCGTACTGCAGGAAGCGCATGCCAAGGGCCAGGGCGCCGATGAGGTAGATTCCGCCGGACATGCCTGTGACAAAAGGTAGCAGGCTGACCGCCAGCAGCATCAGGGTGTACAGCAGGATATGAAGCTCAGTGTACTTATTGCCGTGGGTGACCGGCAGCATCGGGATACCGGCCTTGGCGTATTCTTCCTTGCGATGGATGGCCAGGGCCCAGAAGTGGGGTGGAGTCCAGGCGAAGATGATCAGGACCAGCAGCAGGGCATGGCCTTCCACCTGACCGGTCACCGCGGTCCAGCCCAGCAGAGGCGGCATCGCACCGGCCAGACCGCCGATGGTGATGTTCTGGGGAGTGGCTCGCTTGAGGAACAGGGTGTAGACGCCGGCATAACCGACCAGGGAGGCAAGGGTCAGCCAAGCGGTCAGGTGATTGACCATCACCATCAGGATGGCCATACCGACGCACGCCAGCAGCGTCGCGAATACGATGGCATCCACCGGAGCAATCTTGCCGGTGGCGACCGGGCGCTTGCGGGTGCGGGCCATGACGGTGTCAATCTTCTGGTCCACCACGTGGTTGACCACGGCGGCGGCACCGGCCAGCAGGGCGATGCCGAGGTTGCCGAACAGCAGCACACTCCAGCCGGGCACGCCCGGAGCCGCCAGCAGCATGCCAATTACGGAGGTAAGGATCATCAGCGCGACCACCCGGGGCTTGGTCAGCTCCAGGAAATCCCGCCACGAAATGGTCTTGCCGGAAGCACTCGCAGTATTCCGGGCCGGCAGCGCCTTTACTTGCTCGCTCATGCCGTTACCTCCCGATTTATCGTTGTAGTTTGGGTTGCGCTTATAGTCTGGGGTTGGACCAGCAGGTGATGACGCCAGACCAGGTGAATCACGGACAGCAGCAGTCCGGCGCCCATCGCGTTATGGGCCACCGCTATGGACAGCGGGATGTGGGAAATGACGTTGGCCAGTCCCAGAGCGATCTGCGCGGCGAGGACCACTGCCACCAGCTGTATCGAGCCATCCAGGCCACTGGTTGCTCGACGCCGCCACATCAGGGCCAGCAAGACGGTGAAGTACGCCAGCACCACCACCGCTCCGAGGCGGTGGGTCACGTGAATGGCCACCCGGCCGGCGGCTGCGAGCTGGCCACCCAGGTAGTTCGGGCCCACGTGCTGGGCGACGTCAAAGCCGTGGCGGAAGTCCATGCCATCCGGCCACCACTGGCCCTGGCAGGTGGGCAGGTCGGTGCAGGCCACGGCGGCATAGTTCGCGGCCGTCCAGGCACCCAGGGCGATCTGCAGGACCACCAGCAACAGTCCGCCATAGAGCCAGGGCCGGAGCCGGGCGAGACCCGGAGCGGCCGGGGGTCTTGGTGTCGCTCTTGCCTTTCTCCACAGGCGCAGGCTCAGCAGGGTCAACAGGCTCAGGGCGGTAAAGCCGCCCAGCAGGTGGAGTGCGACCACCTGGGGCCAGAGCTTCAGGGTGACGGTCCACATGCCGAACGCACCCTGGAGAACGATGAATGCGGCGATGAACAGGGGCAACTTGACCGGCACGCCAATCCCGCGGTGCCGGACTCCGTAGGCTGCCAGGCCAAAGACCATAAGGCCAAGGGTTCCGGCGGCGTATCGATGAATCATTTCCGGCCAGCCCTTTTCCACATCCACCGGAGTTTCCGGAAAGCGGGCATTGGCGATGGCGATGCTGGATTCGCTCTGGGGCACGGTCAGGAAGCCGTAACAGCCGGGCCAGTCCGGGCACCCCAGGCCGGCGTGTACCAGTCGCGTCCACGCACCCAGCATGATAACCACCACCGCGAGGCACGCAGCAACGGTTGCCCAGCGCGCCATGTTTCGGTGGATAGCAGAACTCGAAGCCTCGGGACGGACAGGCTGATTCACTGGGACTACCTCCGGCCTCAGCCAATCTGGGACAGTTTGAGGATATGCTTGAGGTCCTCAAGCATATCCTTGCCACTGTGTTCGGATCCGTAATGCATCATCACATTGCCGAAGGGGTCCACCAGCAGAATCCGGGGCTCATTGGCGGGATTGACCCCGGCCGGCCAGGCCGGGGCAGTGCCCTCTGCGGGCGCCAGCCGTTCCATCAGCCTGTATTCCCGTGACCATTTTGCTGAGAGATCTGGAGGCACAGAACCCAGTGCGGCAGCGCGTGATACCCGATTGGCATTCTTGCCAAGGGCAATGTTGACCTGCCGGGCCAGATAGAGAAGTTCCTGACATTCACTGCCACACTCTCCTGCCACCACCATGAGCAGCCAATTGGGATCAACCTTGTCTGGACCAAATCGCGCCTCCAGGGGTTCGCCTGACTCTGTCTGGAGGTGCAACGCCTGAACCGGAACCACCGGCTGAACCAGCGTGCCATTGTTGACGTGTCCCACCGGGTTGAGCCAGCCCGTGTAGAACATAATGGTGGCAACGATCATCGGGCCGAAGCCGAGTACAAACAGAAGAAAAGCAGTACGACGCCCCCTGCGAACCTGTTCGGGAGTCGGTTGGTCAGACTCGTGGTGCTGGGTACCCTTGTCAGCCATTGTCATTGTCATTATGGGCTCCTGTCTTTCGGTAACTCGCCGCTACAGTCAATATAGTCAGTGCCACCGCGAGCGCAAACCATTGAGCTGCATAACCATAATGGGTTCCGGGACCCATCAGGTCCGGTACCCAGTCAGCCCGGAAGGCCCCGGGCTGTTGGCCACTGTCGAGGCGTATAATCACGGCCGGTAATCCGTCCACCTCATTTGCGGCCGCTTCTCTCGGAAGACGCTGCACCCTGCGCGGCCACCCCTGTTCTTCCTGGTCCTGCTCGGCAAGCACCGGGGGCACCGGGTATTCTCCAAGCCGGCCCACCAGGGTAAACAGCCCCTCCGGGGTGTCGATCCGCGGCAGACGGTCCCGACTCCGGGGCGCCTGGATCCAGCCACGATTGACCAGTACCGGGGGGCCTTCCAGGGGATAGAAATCCGTGATCACTTCGTATCCGGGAACACCGTCGCGAGTCCGGTTATCCAGCAACCAGCTTTGCTCGCCGTACATCCCGGTCACACGGACCGGCTTGCCGGAACGCACCTCGCCTTCGATCAGTTGCTGCCAGGGAAGGGTATCCGCCTCTTGTTGCCAGCTCTCCAGCATCGATTGCTTCTGGCCGGCCCGGTCCAACTGCCAGGTGCCGAGGCCAATGAGTACCGGCAGGAAGAATCCGCTGAACAGCATCAAACGCCAGTCAAAGTGCCATTTTCGCTTCGATACCTGCGGATCAGCCATGCTTTGCTATAGTGACTCCACCGGCACCGAAAATTTCCGGTTTCGGGCAACCCCCAAACCTATAACAACAGGGAATCCCATGCTCAAGGCTGTCATCATTGTACTGATGCTCGCCGTTATCATTAGCCTGTTCAGCGGGCTGTTCTTCCTGATCCGGGACGGCGGCAAAACCAACCGGGTTGTCAATTCGCTCGCTGTCCGGGTCGCGCTCAGCATACTGCTCCTGGTGGTTATCCTGATTGCATTGTGGCAGGGCGGACTGACACTGAACCCGACGCCCTGACCGGTTATACCCCGTCAGATAATGTAGACAAACACGAACAGGCCAAGCCAGACCACATCCACAAAGTGCCAGTACCAGGCCGCCGCCTCAAAGCCGAAATGATTATCGGCGGTAAAGTGGCCCTTGAAAATGCGCACCAGCATAACGGTCAGCATGATCGATCCCAGCATCACGTGCGCGCCGTGAAAACCGGTCAACATGAAGAAGGTGGTGCCGTAGATGCCGGATTGCAGGGTCAGGTTCAGATCGTGGTAGGCGTGGATATACTCGTATCCCTGAACAAACATGAACACGACCGCCAGCGCGATGGTGGCGCCCAGCCAGAGCTTGGTCTTGGCCCGGTGGCCTGCTTTGAGGGCATGGTGGGCGATCGTGATCGTAAAGGACGAGGTGACCAGCAGGATGGTGTTCATCAAAGGCAGACCCCAGGGGCCGATGACCTCACGGGGCCCGGGATAGGCCTCGGGGTTCGGATTCTGAACCAGCGGCCAGGCGGCATTGAAGCCCTCCCACAGCATGGCTGAGGAACCCCTGTCCCCTTCACCGCCAAGCCAGGGCACCGCAAACACCCGGACATAGAACAGCGCACCGAAGAAAGCGGCAAAAAACATGACTTCCGAGAAGATGAACCAGCTCATGCCCCAGCGGAATGAGCGGTCCATCTGGTCGCTGTACAGGCCGGCGCGGCCTTCCCTGATAACACTTCCGAACCAGCCGAACAGCATGTAGGCCATGATCAGGGCACCGATCAAGAACATCACCCAGGATACCGTGGTGCTCTCGCCCTGGTTGCTGTTCACCATGATCGAGGCGACACCGTACAGCGTGACCCCGAGGCCCACCGTCGCAATGATTGGCCACTTGCTCTGTTCCGGAACGTAGTAGGTCTGGTTTTCCGCCATGACAGTCTCCGATGGCTGAGCCATTTTCGTTTGTTTTTGGTCTCGCCGTCACCGGTCTGACCGGAGGTTCACTTAACCTCCGGTGGTGTGGCGAAGGTGTGATAGGGCGCCGGCGAAGGTACGGTCCATTCCAGACCCTCGGCACCATCCCACGGATTGGCCGCGGCCTCCTTGCCGCCCCTGACGCACTTGATCACGATCAGCAGGAACAGCAACTGGGTGGTGCCGAACATGAAGGCACCGATACTGGACACCATATTGAAGTCGGCAAACTGCAGGGCGTAATCCGGAATGCGGCGTGGCATCCCCGCCAGCCCCAGGAAGTGCATGGGGAAGAAGGCCAGGTTCATGCCGATGAAGGACAGCCAGAAGTGGGTCTTGGCCAGGGTCTCGTCATACATATGGCCGGTCCACTTCGGTAGCCAGAAATAGGCCGAGGCAAAGATGCCAAAGATGGCGCCAGGCACCAGAACGTAGTGGAAGTGGGCCACCACGAAGTAGGTGTCGTGATACTGGAAGTCCGCCGGAGCAATCGCCAGCATAAGACCCGAGAAGCCGCCGATGCTAAACAGGATGACGAACGCCACGGCAAACAACATCGGGGTCTCGAATGTCAGGGAACCCCGGAACATGGTGGCCACCCAGTTGAACACCTTCACCCCGGTGGGCACGGCGATCAGCATGGTGGCGTACATGAAGAACAGCTGGCCTGCCAGCGGTACGCCTACGGTGAACATGTGGTGCGCCCAGACGATAAAGGAGAGCAGGGCAATGGCGCCGACCGCGTAGACCATGGAGGCATAGCCGAACAGGGGCTTGCGGGAGAAGGCGGGGATGATGTGGGACACCGCACCGAAGGCCGGCAGGATCATGATGTAGACCTCGGGGTGCCCGAAGAACCAGAACACATGCTGGAACAGGACCGGGTCACCACCACCGGAGGCATCAAAGAAGCTGGTGCCGAAGTTGATGTCCATCAGCATCATGGTGACCACACCAGCCAGTACCGGCATGACCGCAATGAGCAGGAACGCAGTGATCAGCCAGGTCCACACGAAAAGGGGCATTTTCATCAGGGTCATGCCCGGCGCCCGCAGGTTCAGGATGGTGGCAATCACGTTGATCGCGCCCATGATGGAGGAGATCCCCATGATGTGGACGGCAAAAATGAAGAACGTGGTACTCGGCGGCCCGTAAGTGGTCGACAGGGGAGCGTAGAAGGTCCAGCCGAAGTTGGGCGCACCACCCTCCATGAACAGGGTGGACACCAGGATCAGGAAGGCACACGGCAGCAGCCAGAAGCTCCAGTTGTTCATCCGCGGCAGCGCCATGTCCGGCGCCCCGATCATCAGCGGCAGCATCCAGTTGGCCAGGCCCACAAACGCGGGCATGACCGCACCGAACACCATGATCAGCCCGTGCATGGTGGTCATCTGGTTGAAGAATTCCGGCTGCACGATCTGCAGGCCGGGCTGGAAGAGCTCCGCCCGGATGACCATGGCCATGGTTCCCCCCAGGAGGAACATGGCGAAACTGAACACCAGGTACATGGTCCCGATGTCCTTGTGATTGGTGGTCAGCAGCCAGCGGCTGATGCCTTTGGCCGGGCCGTGATGATGTTCCTGGGCGTGGGTATCTGCAACCGCACTCATGAAAACCCCCGTTACCGCCGTTAATTGTGGCTGGTGATCGTTATTATCTGGCGTCGATTACTGTTGGTTCTTGTAATCCAGAATTTCCTTGGGCGTGACCATGTCACCGGTGTTGTTACCCCAGGCGTTCCGCTCATAGGTAATCACCGCTGCCAGGTCCACCTCGCTCAACTGGTTGCCGAAGGCCTGCATGGCTGTGCCGGACTTCCCGTTGACCACAATATCGATGTGCGCGGTCATGTCTCCGGTGGCAATCGGGCTGCCCTTCAGCGCCGGGAAGGCCGGTGGTGCGCCACTGCCGTCCGGCTGGTGACAGGCCGCACAGGCGGTCTGATAGGCCTTCTCGCCACGAGCCATGAGCTCATCCATGGTCCAGTCTTTCTGCGTCAGCTCGCGCTCTTTCTCGGCGGCGGCTTTCTGTTCTGCAAGCCAGACCGTGAATTCCTCTTCCGGGACCGCCTCTACCACGATCGGCATGAAGCCGTGGTCCTTGCCACACAGTTCGGTACATTGGCCACGGTAGGTGCCCGGCTCGTCCACCCGGAACCAGGCCTCGTTGATGAACCCCGGAATCGCATCCTTCTTGACACCGAACTCCGGCACCCACCAGGAATGAATGACATCGTTAGCGGTCAGCAGCAGCCGAACCTTCTTGCCGACCGGGACAATCAGCGGGTTGTCCACCTCCAGCAGGTAGTTCTCACCCTTGTCCTGCCGGTTAACAATCTGATCGCGGGGAGTGGCAAGGTTGGAGAAATAACCGAACTCCTGATCGACATACTCGTACTGCCACTTCCACTGGTAACCAGTGACCTTGATATCCACCTCGGATTCGGTGGTGTCGTACATATCAACGAGCGTGGCCGTAGCCGGGATCGCCATGACCACCAGGATGACAAACGGTATGATGGTCCAGAGAATCTCCACCATCGTGTTCTCGTGGAAATTCGCCGGTTTGTGGCCCTGGGATTTGCGGTGGGCGAAGATGGACCAGAACATGACCCCGAAGACCACCACGCCGATGACGACGCAGATCCAGAGAATGGTCATATGAAGGCTGAAAATATCATTACTGGTGCCGGTCACCCCGGGCGTCATGTTCATCGTCCAGTCCGCCATGGACCAGGTCGGCAATACAAGACCACCCAACAGGGCACCTGCCCGCTTAGCGTGCACGCGCATACTGTGTCTCCACAGAGTGTTTTTCTTGTCGGATTTTGCGTTATCCCTCTGTTTTGACGGCACTCGCAGAAACACCAACCAAACCAGAGTGAAAGCCTGCTTACGGATACTCCAATTTCGAGTATAGACACAGATCAAAAAAAGGCTAAAAAATCGACTAAATCTAAAACTGCTAACCTGGGATTATTAAGAATCAAAGCGAATATGACTTTTCAACTGGCCACCACCGACCGAAGGCTCTGGGCTCTGGCCTGGCCCCTGATGCTCACCAACCTGACCGTACCCCTACTCGGGCTGGTGGACACCGCCGTACTGGGCCATCTGGAGAGCCCGGAATACCTCGGAGCGGTCGCCGTCGGCGCCAACCTGTTCAGTATCCTGTACTGGACGTTCGGCTTCATGCGCATGGGCACCACCGGCCTGGCAGCCCAGGCGTGGGGAAAGCGGGACAGTTTTGGCCAGGTGGCGTTGCTGTTGCGCTCGGTGCTGCTTGCCGTGGGCATTGGCCTGTTGCTGATCCTGTTACACCAGCCTTTGATCCGCATCGGCCTGGCGCTGATGAATCCGAGCCCGGATGTGACCGGCCTGGCGGCCGAATACGCGGCCATCCGGATCTGGAGTGCGCCGGCGGTGTTGTGCCAGTACACACTGGTGGGCTGGCTGATCGGTATGCAGTTTCCCCGGGGGCCGATGATCATGCTGATCGTCGCCAACGGCCTCAACATCGTGCTGGATGTGCTGTTTGTGACCGGCCTGGGCTGGAACAGCCGGGGTGTGGCCATTGCCACGGTGATCGCCGAATACGGTGCCGCCATGATCGGCTTCGCCATTGTGCTGACCCGCCTGCCCGAAGGTCAGTGCCTGACCCGGGAGCTCTTCGGGCGGCTGTCCGACTACCTGAAAATCCTGCAGGTCAACCGCTACATCATGGTGCGGACCATCGCCCTGTTGCTGGTACTGGCTTTTTTTACCGCCCAGGGTGCCCGCCAGGGCGATACCATCCTGGCCGCCAATGCCGTGCTCATCACTTTCCTGTTGGTCATCTCCAATGCCCTGGACGGCTTCGCCAATGCCGCCGAGGCACTGATTGGCGAAGCGATCGGGAAGGACAGCCGGCGCCGGTTCCGCGTGGTATTTCGCAGTGCATTAAGGTGGTCCTTGTGGGGCGCCCTGCTGCTGACCATTGTCTTTGTCCTCGGTGGGCGCCAGCTGATCGCGCTACTGACCGGCATCGAGTCGGTCCGCGTGACCGCCTGGGAATACCTGCCATGGCTGTGGCTGCTGCCGCTCGCGTCGGTCTGGGGCTTCCTGCTGGACGGAGTGTTCATAGGCGCCACCCGCACCCGGGACATGCAGAACACCATGCTATTTTCCGCTCTGGGCGTGTTCCTGCCGGTATGGTGGCTGACCACCAGCTGGGACAATCACGGTCTGTGGTTCTCCCTGATCTGCCTGATGCTCGCCAGGGCGGTCACGATGGGGTGGCTTTGCTGGTCACACACCCGGGCCGGGCGCTGGTTTGAGGCGTCGTGACACAACCTGACCGGGTGGTAACCTTCCGGCGGTAGAATTTGCAGGCAACGGACCGGCATGCGGACGAATGTCGACTACAATAGTCAGAAACAGCAGGCGGGTTGGTAAAGTGCACCGCTTCCTGCTGCACTGACTGACTCGTTGCAAACAACGGGAGGCGCCTTGCGACCTCAATTCGTACAGACACTGGCATCTCCTCACATGACACCACAGGTAGTGCTCGAAATCATTGATGACGCCCGGCGCAAGGAAGCCCGATCCGGGACCTTCCTCCGCCAGCTCCGCGAGAAGGCAGAGCAGTTGCCGGCGTCTGTGGTGATCGAGGGCTATCAGCCGGCCACCGCGCTGTTCCAGTTCGCCATCGAGTATATCGAAATGGCACCACGACTGATCGAATGCGTCGAAGCCTGCGCCCGGGAGGCGGGCAAGGCCGAACTGTTCCAGCCCTTTGTGGACGCCGCCATTCGTTACTTTACCCAGCCCTCTATTCTGCTGGTGCGCTATGACGGGCTCGACGGCCTGCTGATACGGGCTTACCTGTGCCACCGCCTGATGGAAGAAATGCACGAGAACAACCGTTCCATCCGCCAGAGCGAACTGGTGGATATCGAAGCTACCCGGGCCAATCTGCTGGTGCACGAACTGATCGGCGAACCCTTCGCCAACGAGCTGGATGAGTCGGTTATGGTCACGGTACTTCAGATCGCCGGCACACCGGACTACTACGACCTGAACCTGGATCCGTTCGTTGAGCAGGTAAACAACGCGGCCTGGAACTGGATGCGCCAGTACTGGGAGAACCTGCTGGTAAGGAATCATATCCGGTTTTCACTGGGCGGCGGTCTGGTTTAGACGGTATCCTTGGCGGCTTTCCACGACTTTAAACAGCCAAAGGAGACGTCATGCTGGAAAACACCGACCTGGGAAAACTGGTACTGCGCCTGACTTTGGGTGGGCTGATGCTGTTCCACGGCGTCGCCAAGCTGCTCAACGGTATCGGCTTTATCGAAGGGGAACTGGCCAACCACGGGCTACCCATATTTCTGGCCTATGGCGTGTTCATCGGCGAGCTGATTGCTCCACTCATGGTGATCCTGGGCTACCAGACCCGGATTGGTGCCCTGCTGATCGTGTTCAACATGATCGTAGCCATTGCCCTGGTGCACACCCACGAGTTGCTGGCACTGGGCCGTAACGGCGGACTGGCCCTGGAACTCCAGCTCTTTTTCCTGTTCACCGCCGTCGCCGTGGTCTTCCTCGGGCCCGGCAGGTACAAGCTCAAAAACTGAGGGGGCTGACCATGACTGACAAGAAACCGACCATAAGCCCCGGGCGTTACCGCCACTACAAGGGTCAGGATTACGAAGTGATCGGCGTGGCCCGCCACAGCGAAACCGAAGAGCCCCTGGTGGTTTACCGCTGCCTGTACGGTGACTACAGCCTCTGGGTGCGCCCCCTCGCCATGTTCCGGGAGACCGTGGAAGTCGCCGGCGAACTGGTTCCCCGCTTTGCCCGCATTGACGACCGAGTTCGGTAATCCTGTTTTGACTCGAGCGGTCATTTCCTGCACATTAGCGCGCTTTTCATGACGCCGGCCCCCACGAGGGGCTGGTAAAACCGTTGATTCCTAGCCGGAGTTTGCCATGAATGCCGTTGTTGCAGCGGTACTGATCATGCTCGTGTTGAGCCTGTGCCGCATTCACGTTGTCGTTGCCCTGATCGTGGGCGCCATATCCGGCGGCCTGGCCCTGGTTGGCCGCCAGGAAGACGGCACCACCGCCACCGGCATCCGGTTCCTGATCGTCGGGCTGCTACTGGCCATATCTGTGTCATCCCAGAACATCCTGCCGAGGGAGTACGCCGTTCTTTTGTAGCCTGCTGGTTTTGGGGGCTTTGAGGGGGCGGGGTACCTTTTCTTCTGGGGACAAAGAACTCGCTGGGCAGATATATCGGAGTTGTTCAGTGAGAGAGGGAGTGGGGGTGCTTTCCTTTCGGGCACAATTGTCTGAGCGAAGCGAGTTCTTTGTGCCCGAAAGGAAAGCACCCCCACTCCCTCAAAGCCCCCACAACAACCAGGCTAGAAACGCAGCAGGTCAGTTCTCAGAACCAGCCTTGAAAAACACCACCTGCTTGACGGTGTGATCATCCTCGTTCTTGCGCTTGTTCACCCGGGTTTCCAGCTCCAGCACCTGGGTATCCGGCTCCTCGGACAACCCATCGGTGAACCCGCAGGCGACGCACTCGCGTATCTGCTTGTCGTTGTCATCCGTGAACATCATGATCTTGTCCATCTCCGCACAGCGGGGGCAAACGGCGCCGGCGATGAAACGTTTCGGACTTGCCATAGGTTACTCCGGTTTTTCAGATCGGCAGCCGGGCTTCGCATGGTTCCACCCGGCCAATTACCGACATTGTATCAGGCGGCTTCGTCCGTGATGCCGGATTGTCTCAACAGGGCATCCACCTGAGGCTCTCGGCCCCGGAAGGCCCTGAACAGTTCCATGGGCTCCTGGGAGCCGCCTTTCTCAAGGATGTTGTGCAGGAAGGCCTTGCCGGTTTCCGTGTCGAAGATGCCCTTCTCCTCGAACAGGGAGAAAGCATCCGCCGCCAGCACTTCCGCCCACTTGTAGCTGTAATACCCCGCCGCATAGCCGCCGGCGAAGATGTGGGAGAAGGCGTTGGGGAAGCGGTTGAACTCGGGTGCTTCCACCACGGCGATCTCTTCCCGCACCTTGCGGTGCATGTCCAGCGGGTTGGTGGGAGCCTCGTCGATGAATTCCGCGTGCAGGCGGAAGTCGAACAGGGAGAACTCCAGCTGGCGCACCATGGCCATGCCGGACTGGAAGTTCTTCGCTGCCAGGAGCTTCTGCAGCAGGTCTTCCGGCAGTGGCTCGCCGGTTTCGTGGTGACTGGCGATCAATGCCAGGGAATCCGGGTTCCAGCACCAGTTCTCCAGGAACTGGCTGGGTAGCTCGACCGCGTCCCAGGCCACGCCGTTGATACCCGATACGTCCAGTACCTCCACCTGAGTCAGCATGTGGTGCAGGCCGTGCCCGAACTCGTGGAACAGGGTGGTCACTTCGTCGTGAGTCAGCAGCGACGGCTTGCCGTTCACCGGCGGCGTGAAGTTGCAGGTCAGGAATGCCACCGGCAGCTGCAGGCGGCCACGCTGATCGCGCCAGCGTACCCGGCAGTCGGCCATCCAGGCACCGCCGCGCTTGCCCTGGCGGGCAAACAGATCCAGGTAGAACCAGGCCACCGGCTCACCATGGCGGCTGATACAGTAAGTGGTAGCATCTTCATGCCAGGTCTCGACTTCGGGGCGTTCTTCAATCTGGACATCGAACAGCTTCTCGGCCACCCGGAACAGACCAGGAACCACCTTGTTGACCGGGAACCACGGGCGCAGGGTCTCCGGGGAGATGTCGTACTGCTTCTGGCGCAGTTTCTCGCTGTAGTAACCGATGTCCCAGGCCTGCAGGTCATCCACGCCATGTTCGTCCTTGGCGAAGGCTTTCAGTTCGGCAAATTCCTTTTCCGCCACCGGCTTGGATTTGGCCGCCAGCTGGTTCAGGAACTCCAGCACCTCTTCAACACTCCGGGCCATCTTGGTGGCCAGGGAGCGTTCGGCGTAATTGTTGAAGCCCAGCAGCTGGGACAGGGCGTGGCGACGCTTGAGGATTTCCGCCATCACCGGGGTGTTGTCCCAGGTCCCGGCATCCGGGCCCTGGTCAGACGCCCGGGTTACAAAGGCTTCATAGACTTCCCGACGCAAATCCCGGTTATCACAGTAGGTCATGACCGGGTAGAAGCTGGGGAAATCCAGCGTAATGACATAGCCATCCAGCTCTTTCTGGCGCGCCGCCTGCTTCGCACCCTCGATGGCGGTTTCCGGCAGGCCGGAAAGCTCGTCCACATTGGTAATCTGCTTGTACCAGTGCTGAGTGGCGTCCAGTACGTTATCGCTGAACTTGTTGGACAGCTCCGCCAGCTCCCGCGAGAGGTCAGCGTAACGCTTTTTCTTGTCCGCTGGCAGGTCGACGCCACCCAGGTGGAAATCGCGCAGGGTGTTTTCCACCGACTTGCGCTGGGGCTCGCTCAGGTCCTTGAAGTCGTCCCGGGCCGCCAGCTTCTTGTAGGCGTTGCACAGGGCTTCGTTCTGGCTGATCTCGGTGCTGTACTCGGTCAGCTTCTCCAGGCAGTTCTTGTAGACTTTGCGCAGCTCGTCGTTGTTCATCACACCGTTCAGGTGTGAGATAACCGACCAGGCGTTGGAGAGCTTGTCTTCCAGCGCCTGCATGGGCTGGGCCAGGGTGTCCCAGGTGGGATCGTCCTGCTCGGCGAGCTGGCTGATCTTCATGCGGTTCTCGCTGAGAATCTGGTCAATCGCCGTTTCCATGTGCTCGGTGCGCACATGGTCGAACTTCGGCAACAGATCGTCGGTCAGTAACGGATTATTCATAGGGCCTCTTCTCAGCAGTACGTGGATACGATAGTTTCAGGCGACTGCGATGTTCGGGGAGCCTCCAAACTCAAAAACACCTGACGGATATATGTAATGACGAATGTACGCTCTCACAAGGGTATTACGCCACATTTTGGGGAACGGAGCTGGGTGGATCCAAGTGCCGTGGTCATCGGAGATGTCCAGACCGGTGAGGATGTATCCATCTGGCCGATGACCGTGGTGCGGGGTGACATGCACCAGATCCGGATCGGGGACCGGTGCAGCATTCAGGATGGGTCCGTGCTTCATATCACTCATGCCAGTGACTACAACCCTGGCGGTTATCCGCTGACGCTGGGAGACGATGTGACTGTCGGCCATAAGGCCCTGTTGCATGGCTGCACCATTGGCAGTCGGGTGCTGGTAGGCATGGGCTGCATCATTATGGATGGCGCCGTGGTGGAAAACGAGGTGATTGTTGCCGCCGGCTGTCTGGTACCACCTGGCAAAACCCTGGCATCCGGCTACCTGTATGTGGGATCGCCGGCCAAACAGGCCCGGCCGTTGACCGACAAGGAAAAGACGTTCTTCAAGTACACAGCAGCCAACTACGTGAAACTCAAGGATGAGTACCTGAGCGAAAGCAATCAGAGGTAGTATCTGGAGGTCGGCCTGGTGGCAGCCACGGCGGTCACGCCCTGGATGGGCGCCCGGCCGGACACCGAGACAGCCGGCGCTCCCTGAGCCCATAACAGCGCAATTGATGCCGATCATATCTGGACCAAACCTACCCTTGAAAACCGGCCGGGAGAGCCTACATTTCAAGGTAGCAGATGTTCACGGATAACCGGCCGGTTGGCGCCGCCGGCAGGGAGCTGTTCCGCGAGCGAAGCTGATTACACTTTCAGATTCGTTTTCGTACACAAGGAGGGATGACTATGAGCAACCTGACACGCTGGAATCCGATCAATGAGTTCGAAGACCTGATGAACCGCTACAACCGGATGTTCGGGCTGACCCGGGCCGGTGACCGGGAAGGCAAGGACCTGTTCAGTCGCAGTGACTGGGCTCCGGCGGTGGATATCAAGGAAACCGACCAGGCCTTTTCCGTCGAGGCCGAGTTGCCGGGCATGTCCAAGGACGATGTGAAGGTGACCGTACATGACGGTGTCCTGACCATCAAGGGCGAGCGCAGGCAGGAAGAGGAAACCGAGGACAAGAAGATGCACCGCATCGAGCGTTTCTACGGCAGCTTCATGCGTAGCTTCACCCTGCCGGAAAATGTGGACGAAAACAGCGTCGAGGCCAACTTCAAGGATGGTCTGCTGACCCTGACCATCAAAAAGGCTGAACCGAAGGAGCCGAAGGCCATCGAAGTGAACGTGGAGTAAGTCTGCTTCCGTTCACACTGACCATTCCCCAGGCAGGCGCCGGGATTAGGCCCCGGCCACTGCCTTTCTTTTTGTCCCGCCCGGCTCAGTCGGTGCGCAACTCCTCGACCACCGACGCGGTCTCGGGGCGCACGCCGCGCCACACCCGGAACGACTCGGCGGCCTGTTCCACCAGCATGCCGAGACCATCGAACACCCGGTTTGCACCCTGGTCCAGTGCCCACTGGTTGAAGGTGGTGGTCTTCAGGGAGTACATCATGTCGTATATCACCGTGTCCGAACCGATAACCACGGGAGACAGGGCAGGCAGATCACCCTGGAGGCTGGCGCTGGTGCCGTTGATGATCAGGTCGAATGGCTCGTCGGGCTCCCCGAACCCGCAAGCACTGAGGCGGGTGTCACCGGCATCGTCAGCAAACAGATCCACCAGGGCTTCAGCCTTCGTGACGGTCCGGTTGGCGATCACCAACTCCGCCGGTTTTTCCGCCAGCAAAGGACCGATCACGCCGCGCACGGCACCACCGGCGCCGAGCAACAGGATCCGGGCGCCCTTGAGGGTCACACCATGGTTGCTCACCAGATCCCGGACGATACCGCAGCCATCGGTGTTATCCGCAACCAGTCGGCCGTTATCGTAATACAGGGTGTTGGCGGCGCCGGCCTTCTCCGCCCTCCCGGTGCGCTGATCCGCCAGCTGCCAGGCCTGTTCCTTGAACGGGACCGTGACATTGAGGCCTTTGCCTCCGCGCTCGAAGAACTGCCTGACAGTACTGGCGAAATCGTCGAGGGGCGCCTGGATGGCAGTGTACTCCACCGGCTCGTCGGTTTGCTGTGCAAACAGGCTGTGTATCCGCGGGGATTTGCTGTGGCTGATCGGGTGGCCGATCACTGCGTACAGATCATTGGTCATGGTTCTCTCCCAGCCAGTCCCGGCCCGTGAGGAAATACTCGGTCAGCCGGGCTTCCTCGGTGCCGGGCTCCGGCACCCGGTTATAGTCCCAGCGTACCAGCGGCGGCAGGGACATCAGGATTGACTCGGTGCGGCCGCCGGACTGCAGGCCGAACAGAGTACCCCGGTCGTACACCAGGTTGAACTCGACATAGCGGCCCCGGCGGTACAGCTGGAAGTTGCGCTCCCGCTCGCCGAAATCCATGCCCATCCGTTTCCGGACGATTGGTTCATAGGCTTCAATATAACTGTCCCCCACCGACTGCATCAGGGCAAAGTCCTTGCCGAAATCACCGGTGTTGTGGTCGTCGAAGAACAGGCCGCCGACACCCCGGGGCTCGTTCCGGTGCTTGAGGTAGAAGTAGTCGTCACACCAGTCCTTGAAGCGCTGGTAGGTATCCTTGCCGAAAGGCTCACAGGCGGCTTTGGCGGTCCGGTGCCAGTGCACGCAGTCCTCCTCAAAACCATAGTAGGGGGTCAGGTCATACCCTCCACCGAACCAGTACACCGGCTCGCCGTCTTTGGGCGTGGCGATAAAGAAGCGGACGTTGGCGTGGGACGTGGGCACGTAGGGGTTGTTCGGGTGAATCACCAGGGAAACCCCCATGGCCTGCCAGGGCGCGCCCGCCAGATGGGGCCGGTGGGCCGTGGCGGAGGCGGGCATGGTGTCCCCCATGACGTGGGAGAAGTTCACGCCGCCTTTCTCGAAAACGCGGCCTTCACTGATGACCCGGCTGATTCCACCGCCGCCTTCCGGTCGGTCCCAGGAATCGCGGATGAATGAGGCCTCGCCGTCCACCGCTTGCAGGCGACGACAGATATTTTCCTGCAGGCCGAGCAGGTATTCCTTGACGGCCTGGCTGACGGGCTGTTGTGACATGGGCTCTCCTATCGAAGCTGCTGGCCGGTGACGATATCAATAATGCGGCTGGGTTTGCGATTGCCACCAAGCTCACCGGGCACGATCCAGTCCAGCTGATCACCGAAATAGCGGCGCACCTGCCAGGAATGACGGGCTGGCTGTCGCCCGGCAGGATTGCAGGAGGTGGAGACCAGCGGCATGCCGGCCGCCTCACACAGGGAACGGACCACCGGATGGTCGCTGACACGCACTGCAATGGAGCTGTGGCGCCCCCGGACCCACTCCGGAATCTGCTCGTTCACATCGGGCAAGAGGCAGGTCACGGGCCCCGGCCAATGGCTCATGGCGGCTTCCTGGTGGTTTACCGGCAAGGGATCGAGCAGGAACCGCACCTGCGACACCGAAGCGGCCACCAGGATCATGCCCTTTTCCATGGGGCGTTGTTTCAGTTCCAGGATGCGCTCTACCGCCAGGACATCCCAGGGATCACACCCCAGGCCCCAGACCGCTTCGGTCGGGTAGGCGATAACACCGCCCCGGAGCAGGGTGCGGCGGGCACGACGGCGTTGCCAGTCAGTCAGTGGTTTGGACACGGGCATCGAGAATCATCTGTTCAGAACGGGGTGGAACAGGGCACCGGGTTCAGGCGATTCGCAGGTAGCCGCCTGGTGCTGAACTGGCCAGCCCTTCCAGCTCCAAAAGCAACAGGGACTGCATCAACTGGTCCGCGGCCAAACCGGTCGCCGAACCCAGTGCATCGGTTGATACCGGATCATACCCTAATGCCTCAAATACCGCGATTTCCCGTTGCCCCAGGCGCGACAGATCCGGCGTCCCCGGCTCCCGGCCAGGATCCGCTTCGCCGGTCTGCGGGGACCACCAGGCACCCAGCTCTTCCAGCACGTCGTCCACGGTTTCCACCAGCCGGGCACCCTGCTTGATCAAGTGGTGACAACCCCGAGCCACCGGACTGTGGACAGAGCCGGGAATGGCCAACACTTCACGGCCCTGTTCCAGCGCCAGCCTCGCGGTGATCAACGAGCCACTCTTGAGGCCCGCTTCAACCACCAATACACCCCGGGACAGCCCGCTGATGATACGGTTACGTTGGGGAAAATGGGCAGCGCGGGCCGGCGTTCCCGGGGAATATTCCGATACCAGCACGCCGTGTTCGATCACCCGCTGGCCCAGCTTGTGATGCTTTCGGGGGTAGATCTGATCCAGTCCGCAACCGATGACCGCAATGGTGGGGAAACCGGCATCCAGGGCGCCGGCATGCGCGGCACCGTCCACACCCAGGGCCAGGCCACTGGTAACCAACAGTTCCCGGCGACTGAGTTCCGCCGCGAACCGACGGGCATGGTCCAGGCCCGGGCGGGTGGCATGACGACTGCCCACAATGCCGATCTGGTCCCGGCCGAGCAAGGCATGGTTACCCAGTGTATAGAGCACCAGGGGCGCGTCATGGATATGGCGCAATGCTTCGGGATAATCGACATCGGCCCAGGTAACGATGTGGATGCCATGACGCTGACATCCGATCAGAGCCTCCACGACTTCCATCAGGGCAGGGTGACTGGTGTCTTTATCCTGCCAGGCGCGGATTCCGGTGATGGTTTCCGGATGGAGGCCAACGGCTTTGAGGGTGGCGGCGTTCATGGCCAGCAGATCGGTCAGTTGTGCGGTTGCGGCCATCGCGGCCTCACGCCGTCGGAGACCGAACTGGGGCAGGGTTGCCAGCAGGAGCCAGGGCGCAGCTGGGTGTTCAAGCGCCTGGCAAATACGGTCGCGGGAACCCGCGCTGGAAAGCAATTCGTTCATGATTCTTCATCCTTGAAAACAACAATGGCCGGGCAATCCCGCCCGGCCATTCAATTGCCGCTGGAAGCTTCTGTCCGATCAGGGATTGGTGACCTTATCACCCACGGACAGCGGGCGGGTGGCCTGCAGGACCAATCCGTAGCTCATCTTCTCGTAGGCCTGGAATACCATCAACAGACCGGCACGCTCCGAAGGCAGCTCGATGGTTTCACCGGTCACCGGATCGCGCACCAGGTTGCCGCTCTTGAGCACGGCCATGACGTTTCCGGCCTCAAGGCCATCCCGTTCACCGCGGTTGATCGCCACCACGTTGTACTGACCGATCTGGCTGACACCACCATCGACGGCGATCATCTCACCCTCAACGGTTTCGTCCGGCGAGCTGGGGACGAAGCTGGTGGCAATCGGGCGATCGACGCTGGTCAGCAGGCGATCGCCGATACGGATTTCCTGGTTGGACTTGGTCAGCCGAAGGGTCAGCACGTCGCCGTTCTCGGCGGTAATGTTGCCGGCACCGATGCTCCGGGCCTCCAGACCCAGGAATTCGCCGGTATCCGGATCCCGGAATTCCTTGGTGCGCCGGAAGATACCCACCTTGTTCGCCGGCTTGTCGCCCCGCGCGTAAATCCGGTCACCGGCACCGGTAATGATGCGGCCGTCTTCCCCTTCCAGTACGTAGGGCGCACCCTCAAGTTCTTCCGGGGTGACAATACGGGTATCGGTCAGGAAGCTGCTGATGGCGTCCAGGGGGATGGCCGGAATCGGGGTATCGATTGGTTCGGAACGCACCTTCGGTGAGAGCTTGACCACCCCGTTGGACGCCACCTTGGTAATCCGGGGTTTGCCGTCGATGTAAACCAGGGCCAGGCGATCGCCCGGATAGATGAGGTGCGGGTTGGCAACTTGGGGATTGACGTGCCAGATTTCCGGCCAGTACCACGGGTTGTTCAGAAAGCGCGCCGAAATGTCCCAGAGGGTGTCCCCCTTCACGACGGTGTAACGCTCGGGATGGTCGGACCGCAGCTCCGGTTGAGCCTGAGCCCAGGAAGTGAACAGCAGCGCAGTGGCTGCCAGAGCGTACAGCAGTTTCCTCATTGTGTAAGTCCTTGATCGCGTGCCTTGAGTCTTTGCATTCTGTTGGGATGCAGCCGGAATACCTGCAGCTTATTACGTTGTTATTCCTGATACTATAGAAGAAGTCTCGGAAATTGTGATGTTATCTTTTGTTCTTCCAGTGAATTCTATGCTGCCTGTGAAAGATTTTAACTATTAACTGATCAGTTTGTACTCAATCGTGGATTTGGGGGATAATACCGAGACTTCCCTCACAGGATTACAAAACTCAAACGGTAGGCGGGCGGATTGCCTGAACTGCCGGACATACGGACCAGACACGCGAGCGTTATGATTTTAGAAATCCTCGAATACCCGGATCCCCGTCTGCGCACCATTGCCAAGCCGGTGAACGAAGTCACAGACGACATCCGCAAGCTGATCGACGACATGTTCGAGACCATGTACGATGCGCCCGGAATTGGTCTGGCGGCGACACAGGTCAATGTTCACAAGCAGATCATCGTGATGGACCTGTCCGAGGACAAGAGCGAACCACGGGTATTCATCAACCCGGAAGTGGAGGTCCTCGAAGGCGACTATGAAGCCATGCAGGAAGGTTGTCTTTCTGTCCCAGGCTTCTACGAGGATGTCGAACGTATCGAACACTGCCGGATCCGGGCCCTGGACCGCAATGGTGAGCCGTTCGAGATTGAGGCGCAAGGTCTGCTGGCGGTCTGCGTCCAGCACGAGATGGACCACCTCAACGGCAAGCTGTTCGTGGACTATCTGAGCGCCCTGAAGCGTAACCGGATCAAGAAGAAACTGGAAAAGCTTCATCGCAAGAGCGCCTGATCTGTTTCAGGCCACCAGAACAGACAGACAGTGACGGACCGGGCGATGACCCGGTCTTTTCATATTCAACGGAACAGAGACAACACCACAGTGCGAATCGTATTTGCCGGCACTCCCGACTTTGCCGCTACCGCCCTGACAGCCCTTCTGGCGACCCACCACACCATCGTCGGCGTTTACTCCCAGCCGGACCGGCCTGCCGGCCGGGGCCGTAAGCTGATGCCCAGCCCGGTCAAAAAGGTGGCGCTGGAGGCTGACCTGCCGGTGTTCCAGCCCGAGAACTTTCGCAGCCCGGAAGCACAGCAGGAACTGGCGATGCTGAACCCGGATGTAATGATTGTTGCCGCCTACGGCCTGATTCTGCCCAAGACCGTGCTGGAGATCCCGGCCCAAGGCTGTCTCAATATCCACGCGTCGCTGCTACCACGCTGGCGCGGCGCCGCGCCAATCCAGCGTGCCATTGCCGCCGGCGACCGGGAAACCGGCATCACCATCATGCAGATGGACGAGGGCCTCGATACCGGCGCCATGCTGTTGAAAGCCATCACCCCGATCCATGACGACGATACCGGCGGCAGTCTCCACGATCGGCTGGCAACCATGGGCGGAGAGGCCATCGTCAAGGCGCTGGCACTGCTGGAAAAGAGCGAACTGTCCGGCGAAGCCCAGAACGACGACCAGGCCTGCTACGCTCACAAGCTGTCGAAAGATGAAGGACACATTGACTGGCAACAGGATGCCACCGGCATTGAACGGCTGGTGCGCGCCTTCAACCCCTGGCCCGGCACCGACACCGACCTCGACGACCAGCGCATCCGCATTCACGAGGCCCGCGCCCTTGCCGATGCCTCCGCCGAGGCCCCCGGCACCGTGATCCGCCGGGAACGGGAAGGCATTGATGTGGCCTGCGGTGAGGGTATCCTGCGTATCACCCGCCTGCAGCTGCCCGGTGCCCGCGCCCAGAGCGTCAATGATCTGATCAATGGCGGCAAGCAGCTGTTGCTGCCCGGCCAGGAGCTGAACTGACATGGGCTCCGGCCAACAACCCATTCGGTCCGTAGCGGCCAGCGTCCTGCTGGCTGTCGAGCATGGCCAGTCCCTGTCCCAGTGCCTTCCGCCAGCTCTGAACCGGGTCGGGGAGGGTGAACGGGCGGAGCTCCAGGCACTGTGTTACGGCACCTGCCGCTGGTTTCAACGTCTCGATGGTGAACTGCAGGGACGGCTGAAGAAACCGCTACGCAAACAGGACCGTGTTGTCCATCATCTGATGCTGGTTGCCCTGTTCCAGCTCCGGTTCAGCGAGCAGGCCACCTACGCAGTACTCAATGAATCGGTGGAAGCCTGCCGGGCCCTGGACAAGCCGCATCTGACCGGCCTGGTCAATGGTGTCTTGCGCGCCGCCGAGCGCGAAGGCGCCCCCGAGCCGAAAGACGACTCGGTGCGCTTCAGCCACCCCCAGTGGATGGTGGACAAGCTGCGCCACAACTGGCCGCGGGACTGGCAGCGGATTCTCGATGCCAATAACACCCAGGCCCCCATGACCCTGCGGGTCAATGCCCTGCGTTTCGCCCGCGAACACTACCTGGGCCTGCTTCAAGAGGCGGGCATCGAGGCCACGGCGACCCGGTTCGCGCCTCATGCCGTCCAGCTTGCCCGGCCGGTGCCTGTGGACCGCTTGCCCTGGTTCGCCGACGGCGCCGCCAGCGTCCAGGACGAGGCCGCCCAGCTGTGTACTACCCTGCTGGATCTCGCCCCCGGCCAGCGGGTACTCGATGCCTGCGCTGCCCCCGGAGGCAAGACCTGCGCCATCCTGGAGGCTTGCGGTGAACTGTCCGAAGTGGTTGCCATCGACGAATCCGCCGAACGCCTGCCCCGGGTTCAGGAAAACCTGGACCGCCTGGACCTTACCGCCACGCTGAAACAGGCCGATGCGGCGGATATCGACAGCTGGTGGGATGGCACCGAATTCGACCGCATCCTGCTGGATGTCCCCTGCAGCGCCACCGGCGTGATCCGCCGGCATCCGGACATCAAGCTGTTGCGGCGGGAATCGGACATTGCGCCCCTGGCCTGGATCCAGCTGGGGCTGCTCGAGGCCATGTGGTCTATCCTCAAACCCGGTGGCCGCCTGGTGTATGCGACCTGTTCCGTGTTCCCCCAGGAAAACCACCGTATAATCCAACGATTCGTGAAACAGCAGCCGGATGCCGGCCTGATCGAGCCGGATGTGGCCTGGGGCCGGGACACCGGCGCCGGTCGCCAGTTGCTGCCGGACCCTGACAGCCACGACGGCTTCTTTTACGCGGTACTGGAGAAACCCGAACCATGAAGATCCTGATTCTCGGCGCCGGCCAGGTCGGCGGAACCCTGGCCGAAAACCTCGCCAATGAAGCCAACGACATTACCGTGGTCGACAATGACAGTGTGCGACTGCGGGAATTGCAGGATCGCCTGGACATCCGGACGGTTCAGGGCAAAGCGTCCTATCCGACCGTGCTCCGGCAGGCCGGTGCCGAAGACGGCGATATGGTGATCGCCGTCACCAACAGCGACGAAACCAACATGGTTGCTTGCCAGGTTGCCAAGCTGCTGTACAAGACGCCGACCACCATCTGCCGGGTCCGGGCCAACGCCTACCTGGCCAAGCCCGAACTGTTCTACCAGCGGGACAAGGCCAAGGATCTGGACAGCCTGCGCGGTTTCCCCATCGATGTCCTGATCAGCCCCGAGCACCTGGTCACCAAGCATATTACCCGGCTGATCGAATACCCCGGAGCCCTGCAGGTACTGGAGTTCTCCAAGGGGCTGGCACGGCTGGTGGCGATCCAGGCCACCAGGGGCGGGCCACTGGTCGGGCACGAGCTTTCCTTCCTGCGCACCCACATGCCCAAGATCGATACCCGCGTGGCCGCCATCTTCCGCAAGGGCCGGGCGATCATGCCCCAGGGCGACACCGTGATTGAGGACGGCGACGAGGTGTTCTTCATCGCCGGCGCCGACCACATCCGGTCCGTGATGAGCGAATTGCAGCCCCTGGAAAAACCCTACAAGAAAATCTTCATCTGTGGCGGTGGCAACATCGGCCAGCGCCTGGCCAGCACCCTGGAGGGCCGCTACCAGGTCAAGCTGCTGGAGCGGGGTCATGAACGCTGCGTGATGCTGTCCGAAAACCTGCGCAAGACCGTGGTGTTGGAGGGCGATGCCGCCAACAAGGACATCCTGCTGGAAGAGAACATCGAGAACACCGATGTCTTCTGTGCAGTCACCAATGACGACGAGGCCAACATCATGGCGTCGCTTCTTGCCAAACGCCTCGGCGCCCGTAAGGTCCTGACCCTGATCAATAACCCAGACTACGTGGACCTGATCCAGGGCGGGGATATCGATGTGGCCATCTCGCCCCAGCAGACCACCATCGGCAGCTTGCTCACCCACGTTCGCCGGGGTGATGTAGTAAATGTTCACTCACTGCGCCGGGGCGCGGCCGAGGCCATCGAGGCTATCGCCCACGGGGATCACCGGTCCTCCAAGGTAGTGGGTAAACGGCTGGATGAGATCTCCCTGCCGGAAGGGACCACCATCGGGGCCATTGTCCGCCACAACGAGGTCCTGATCGCCCACGATCACCTGCGGGTACAGCCGGATGACCACGTGATCCTGTTCCTGGTGGACAAGTCCCGGATCCGGGATGTGGAGAAGCTGTTCCAGGTCGGTCTGACCTTCTTCTAGTTCAAAATCAACACAGTGAAGACCACTTAGAAATACCGCTTTGGCAAGCGTATAATGCGCCTTTTTTCGGAGTGCCCCGGAGGATGAACGGGGCGCCACACACAGACTGAATCAGCAGGCAAACGTCGTGACAGACAAGGCAACGAACAACTCCGCGCCGGATATCAAGACCTTCCAGGGTCTGATCCTGGCTCTGCAGAATTTCTGGGCGCAGCACGGCTGCGTGGTTCTCCAGCCCCTGGATATGGAAGTGGGCGCCGGTACGTTCCACCCGGCCACCTTCCTGCGGGCGATCGGTCCGGAGACCTGGAATGCGGCCTACGTTCAGCCCAGCCGTCGTCCCACCGACGGCCGTTACGGTGAAAACCCCAACCGTCTCCAACACTACTACCAGTTCCAGGTGGTCCTGAAGCCGTCCCCGGACAACATCCAGGAGCTGTACCTGGATTCCCTGCGGGCCCTGGGCCTGGACCCGCTGGTCCACGACATCCGCTTTGTCGAGGACAACTGGGAATCCCCCACCCTCGGCGCCTGGGGCCTGGGTTGGGAAATCTGGCTCAACGGCATGGAGGTGACCCAGTTCACCTACTTCCAGCAGGTGGGCGGCCTGGAGTGCTATCCGGTAACCGGCGAGCTGACCTACGGCCTGGAGCGGATCGCCATGTACCTGCAGGGCGTGGACAGCGTCTATGACCTGGTCTGGACCGAAGGCCCGGACGGCGTTGTGACCTACGGCGACGTGTTCCACCAGCAGGAAGTGGAAATGTCCACTTACAACTTCGAGCAGGCCGATACCGAATTCCTGTTCCACAGCTTCGACGTCCACGAGCGCGAGAGCGCCCGACTGATCGAAGCTGGCCTGCCGTTGCCGGCCTATGAACAGGTACTGAAAGCCTCCCATACCTTCAACCTGCTGGATGCCCGCCACGCCATCTCCGTGACCGAGCGTCAGCGTTTCATTCTCCGTGTTCGCACCCTGGCCCGGGCCGTGGCCCAGGCTTACTTCGACAGCCGCCGCAAGCTTGGCTTCCCGCTGGCCCCGGAGGCCCTGAAACAGGAAGTTCTGGCGGCGGCAGAAGCCGCTGAAGCCAAGGCCAACGGCAAGAAGAAAGGGAAGAAAGCGAAGAAGGCACAGCAGGAACAGGGGAACGCATAATCATGGCTAATCAGGATTTTCTGGTTGAACTGGGCACAGAAGAACTGCCCCCCAAGGCTCTCAAGCCACTGTCTGATGCCTTTACCCGAGGTATCGCCAAGGGCCTGGAAGATGCCGGGATCGAATTCGGCGAGGTAGAAGCCTTTGCCGCGCCGCGCCGACTGGCCGTCCGGGTCCGCGATCTGGCCGACGCCCAGCCGGACAAGCCGGTGGAGAAGCGTGGCCCGGCGGTCAAGGCCGCCTTCGACGACTCCGGCAACCCGACCCGGGCGCTGACCGGCTTCGCCACTTCCCTGGGCATCACCCCGGACCAGCTCGACACCATGGAAACCGACAAGGGTGCCTGGGTGGTCTATCGCACCGTGGAGAAGGGCCGTCCGACCGTGGAACTGATGCCCGAACTGGTGGAGCAGTCCCTGGCCGCCCTGCCAATTCCCAAGCGCATGCGCTGGGGCGCCTACCGCACCGAGTTCGTGCGCCCCGTGCACTGGCTGATCCTGCTGTTCGGCAACAAGGTGATTGACACGTCCATCATGGGCCTGAAGCCGGGCAACACCACCCGCGGCCACCGGTTCCATTGCCCGAAACCACTGATCGTGCCCACCCCGAATGACTACGAGGTCGTGCTCAAGCAGGAAGGCTATGTGCTGGCGGACTTTGCCGAGCGCCGGGAGTACATCCGGGCCGGTGTTACTGCCCTGGCCGAGAAGGAAGCCGGCGGCAAGGCGGTCATCGACGAGGACCTGCTGGACGAGGTCACCGCACTGAACGAATGGCCGGTGCCGTTGATGGGCCGGTTCGAGGAGCGCTTCCTCGAGGTTCCTGCGGAAGCGCTGATTTCCTCCATGAAGGAGCACCAGAAGTATTTCCATGTGGTGGACAAGGACGGCAGGATGCTGCCGCTGTTCATCACCGTGGCCAACCTGGAAAGCAAGGATCCGAGCCAGGTCATTTCCGGTAACGAGAAGGTGATCCGCCCGCGCCTGGCGGACGCCGCCTTCTTCTACGACACCGACCGCAAGACCCGGCTGGAAGACCGTATCGAGTCCCTCAAGCCGATCGTGTTCCAGGAGAAGCTCGGCAGCATCTACGAAAAGTCCGTGCGGGTCGCCGCCCTGGCGAAGAAGATCGCCGAGGCGATCAACAGCGATCCGGCCCTGGCCGAGCGCGCTGCCATGCTGGCCAAGACCGACCTGGTCACCGAGATGGTCCTGGAGTTCACCGACCTGCAGGGCATCATGGGCCAGTACTACGCTGCCAACGATGGCGAGCACGAGGATGTCGCCAAGGCGCTGAACGAGCAGTACATGCCGCGCTTTGCCGGTGATGACCTGCCCGGCACCCTGACCGGCTGCGCCGTCGCCATTGCCGACCGCATCGATTCCCTGGTGGGCCTGTTCGGTATCAACCAGCCGCCCTCCGGCACCCGCGATCCGTTCGGTCTGCGCCGGGCCTCCCTGGGCGTACTGCGCATCATCATCGAGCATGAACTGCCGTTGGACCTGCAGACCGTCTGCGAATGGGCCGAGCAGAACTTCAGTGCGCTGACTGAGCAGAACACCGCCACTACCGTGGTCGACTACATGCTCGAGCGCTTCCGCGCCCACTATGAAGAGCAGGGCATCGGCGCCGAGGTTTACCTCGCGGTGCACGCCCGCCGGCCCACCAAACCGCTGGACTTCGATCGCCGGGTCAAGGCGGTGGAAGCCTTCCGCCAGTTGCCCGAAGCCCAGGCCCTGGCCGGCGCCAACAAGCGGGTATCCAACATCCTGACCAAGCAGGGTGGTGACAGCATTGGGGAAACGGTGGACGAGAGCCTGCTGCAGGACGCCGACGAACAAACCCTGGCGGCGCAGGTGGAAGAGCAGGCCCGGAAGGTCCTGCCGCTGTTCGACAAGGGTGACTACGCCAGTGCCCTGAGCTCCCTGGCAAGCCTGCGGGAACCGGTGGATACCTTCTTCGACGAGGTCATGGTCATGGCCGAGGACGAGGCTATCCGCAACAACCGCCTGGCCCTGCTAAACCGTCTGCGCAACCTGTTCCTGCGGGTGGCGGACATCTCCCTGTTGCCCACCGCCGGGTAACAGGGAAGGCGATACGGCCGGTCTCAGCAGTTATACGGACGAAAATTCCCCGCCCGAGGGGTAGCCAAAACGTGTTTAATCCGTATAATACCGGCCGTTGTTCGGCGTGTGGCGCAGCTTGGTAGCGCACTTCGTTCGGGACGAAGGGGTCGCAGGTTCGAATCCTGCCACGCCGACCAAATTATCCCGCAATATCAGGCAGTTAGATTTTCCTGCCTTCTAGCCCAGCAAGTTGATTTTTCGCCAGTCACCAAATTGCCACCATTTCCAAGCTCTTTAGATCTTTGAAACCTCGTGTAACTCTCCATACATGGTGATAACACTTGGTTGAGCAGACTCCCTAACTCATGATGTAGTAAGTTCGCAAACGCCAAGCGGCAACCGAGAAAGCAGGGAGGAAGGGATTGATAGATCGTCAAATCCGGGAGCAACAGCCCGACCAGATCGTTGATGTAGCCGAGTGGGATTTTTACCAGGATTTCGAGGTATTTCCATCTGGGGCTCGCAACAAGTCACTACGAGTGTGCCCAGATCCAGCCCCGTATGACTTTTGCATCGCTGGTCACAAATACCTGTTCAAAGAGGCTATAAAGAGCTCGAAAAACCCTGAACGACCGAGGCACCCCGATCAATATTGGGCTGAGGTGATAGCTTTTAAAATTGGGCGACTAATGGGATTAACTGTCCCCCCGACTTTCGTTGCGATCGACTCCCAAACGAACGAACCAGGAGTAATCAGCGAATGGTTCTTAAACTATGGCCCCGTCGAAGAGAGGTACACTGACGGTGGAGATCATATGCAGGCCGCCATCCCGAACTACGAACGTGAAAAAGGGCGCCAACACAATCTCAGCACAATAGTCGCGTTCAGCAGAGCACTAGCAATTAAAGGCCTTTTATCCCACGATTGGCGCGAGTATTGGGGTTTATGCCTTTGCTTTGATGCTCTGATCGGCAATACCGATAGGCATCAAGAAAACTGGGGCGTAATTTGGAATCAGGATGAAAATAAAGCTCGCTTTTCACCGTATTTCGATAATGGCACCAGCCTAGGCCATGAGCTGTTTGAGAAGAAAATAAACACATACCTTCGCGACGAAGGCGC
>NZ_JAWOIS010000071.1:0-97371 GCF_046484525.1 Marinobacter sp. | reverse complement strand
TCTCCGAACGCGCTGGTACCTTCTCCAACTTCGCGGGCACCCCCATCAAGGATCCGATGGCACATTACCCGCACCGATTCAACGGACCGAGTCAACCCTTCAAGGACTGAAGACATGCCCCAGGCAAGCGGACTGCAGTTCACCGCCCGTGTCGGTGACTTCCCCTCTGATCATTTCGCCGTGGTCGCCTTCGCGCTGACCGAGAGCCTTTCCGAGCTGTTCCAGGGTCGGCTGGAACTGGCCAGCACCGACCCCGACGTCTCTGCCGAATCCATGCTGGAACACCCTGTGGACCTGGTGGTCTGGCAGGACGGCCAGCCCCTGCGCCGCTTCACCGGCGTGGTCAACGAATTCGCCCGGGGTGACACCGGCCATCGCCGCACCCGTTACGAAGTCATCTTCCAGCCCCCGCTGTGGCGTCTGGGCCTGATGCACAACAGCCGCATCTTTCAGGGCCAGAGTCCCGAGGCCATTATTCGCACCCTGCTGGAAGAGCGGGGCATCGTGGATACGATTTTCGATCTCAAGCGAGCTCCGGAAGAGCGGGAATACTGCGTCCAGCACCGGGAAAGCGACCTGGCTTTTGTCGAGCGCCTGGCGGCGGAAGAAGGTTGGCATTGCCGCTACCAGCACGGGAGCGTGGACGGGGAAGAACAACCGGCGTTGGTGTTTGCCGATCACCACGGTGATGCCCCGAAGCTGGAGCCGGCCCCCTACAACGGCCGGGGCGGGGGCAGTACCCGCGAGCCCTGCATCTTTCGTTTCCGATATGAGGAACGGGTGAGGGCTGCGTCTGTCGCGCTCAAGGATTACACTTTCAAGAATCCCGCCTACGCCCTGATGCACGAGCACAATGCGGGTGACATCCATCACCGCGGAGACTACCAGCACTACGACTACCCAGGCCGCTACAAGGCCGATGCCAGTGGCCAGCCGTTCACCCGGGCCCGTCTGGATGCCCTGAGGAATGATGCCAGTGCCGGCCACGGCGAAAGCAACCGGCCGGACTTCACACCCGGCGCCAAACTCTTGCTCACCGACCACGACAATGAAGCCCTGAACCGGGACTGGTTGCTCACCGCCGTCACCCACACCGGCAAACAGCCCCAGGCCCTGGAGGAGGAGGGTGGTCAGGAACCGACCACCTACCACAATTTCCTCAACGTGGTTCCGGCAGACAGAACCAGGCGCCCGAAGTGCGAGCAAAAGCCCCTCATGGACGGCCCCCAGATCGCCCTTGTCACCGGCCCGGAGGGTGAGGAAATCCACTGCGATGAACACGGCCGGGTGAAGGTTCGTTTCCCGTGGGATCGCTACTCGGAAAACAACGAACACAGCAGCGCCTGGTTAAGGGTCAGCCAGGGCTGGGCCGGCGGCCAGTATGGCTTCATGGCACTACCCCGGATCGGCCATGAAGTCATTGTCAGCTTTCTGGACGGGGATCCTGACCAACCCATCATCACGGGCCGAACCCACCACGCCACTAACACACCACCGTATTCACTGCCGGAGCATAAGACCCGCACCACCCTGAAAACCAAAACCCACAAGGGGGAGGGCAGCAACGAACTGCGCTTCGAAGACGAGGCCGAAGAAGAACAGATCTATTTTCATGCCCAGAAAGACCTGGACCTGCTCATCGAGCATAACCGCACCGAGGTCATCCGGAACGACAGTCACCTGACCGTGGAAAAAAACTTTCATAGCCACACCAAAGGCAGCAGTCATCACATCGTGGATGGGGAAAAGCGCGAACAGTCCGGAAAGGATCGCAGTTTCAACGTGACCGGTAACCTGCACCTGAAAGCGGGCACCGCCTGGCTCAGTGAATCCGGCACCGAGATGCACATCAAGGCCGGTCAGAAGGCGGTGATCGAGGCCGGTGCCGAGATCACGTTAAAGGCCGCAGGCAGCTTTGTGACGATCGACCCCGGTGGCGTTGCCATGGGAGGCGCAAGTATCAGAGTGAACGCAGGAGGTTCGCCGGGCAGGGGCAGCGGGCAAAAGGTGCAGATGCCGGATATGCCGGGATTGGTCAGGGATGGTGGCGTCGTCGTGGCGCCTGCTCAGCTTGCCACTATGGGCCAGCGACCGGGCGGGGTTGCCTCGACCAGCCACAGGGCTGCGCTGCTGACGGCTGCGTCGGAGCGAGCGCCTGCGCAGCAACTGTGTCAGAAGAAACTCGATGGAACCTGCGATGTCCGCGACTGCCCCTGTACCCCACATGCGTGAAACGGCCCCGGGTTTCCAGCACATCGTTGACCGTCATCGGATTGCCCGGGACCAACGCTGTCTGCTGATCATCGACGCCGCCCGGTATGAGGAGGGTGAAGTGCTCCGTGAGATTTATACTCTGGAGGATGACCCGGACTGGTACTGGCTGTTTGATCAGACGCCTTTTGAACGGGACAGAGACGCCGGTCCCATTGTGGTGGAGACCGGTCTCGAGAGCATGCTCTGTCAGCATGGTGTCACCCGATGGGTGGCGGATGAAGCCGTGTTGGTACTTGTGTCCGGCCGGGAACCGGATGCGGGACTGGCCGGCTTCCGAAAAAGCCTGATGGTTCAGCTGGAGCATTACGGGCCGTGTTTTCTGCGCCCCTACGATAGCCATTTTCTTGAGATGATGGCCACGTGCCGGCCTGAAGAGCTCGTCAGCCTGATTGAAAAAGGTGATCTGCTGATGTGGAGTATTGATCGCGGAGGCGGGCCTGATTGGTCGAGTATGGTCGGTATCAAGACAGACTTCCGTGGCCTTACCTATGAGCAGGATGCCTCCTTCGAACGCCTCTTGACCTCGGTGCGCGGGTTTTCCCGATAATCGCCAGGATCGGCCTGCGCAGGATAGTGCGGGCCCGAAGAAAAGGAACTTCAGCAATGTCAGCCATCAAGGCACCACCCTGTACACCGTCCAGGACGTTCTGGCTTGAACTCACCGGAGAGCAATCTCTGGCAGGCCATCACTACTGTCTCGAGGAGCGCAACGGCGATCAGGTAAACGTGATCCCCATGGAACCCTGCGCCGATCGTAGCGGTCGAAAGGGCCCCATCCTCGCTGGCCATCTGGAAGCAACCGGAAAGCGTTCACTTGTGCTGGAACTCCAGGATGCCAGCGAACGGATCGTCATTCCGGTTATCGAGAATGAAGAGTTTGGCCCGCTAACCCTGAGGCCACCTCAACGGGAATATCAGGACAATCTGATGGTTTCCGTCCATCCGACCCTGTTTTGCGATGCCGGCGAGCTCACCCGGCCCCGGCCGGTTAGTGGCTTTGATGAAGCCATCCCGGCGCCCATGCGCACCGGCTGGATCTATGTCTTCTTCCGCGGCCGACTGTGGCGTGAATTGGCCGTCATGGCTGTCGACAATGGATCGCCAGTCATGCGTGACGCGGATCTCGCCGCAGTGCGGGCGAGTGATGCCGATGGGGCGAACAACCGTGTGCCGGTCGGGCCGGAAATCGACGTGATCCACGTGCCCGCTCGACTGCTTGGCCGTGATGTTTACGATGAGGTGCAACTGGCGTTCAGTGAGACGCAGTGGTCCTGGAAATATGTCCTGGCTCTGGAGGAGGATCAGTCACTTCGAAACCAGCGATGTCGTGACGCCCGAGCGGTTCGGGCATTTCTGAGGCGTTATCCGGGACATCCCGGTACCGACTGGTGCCGGATGGATGACATGCCGCCCATGCGCTCTCGAGAGGATGCGATCGAGCGCGACCACACCTGCCCCGGACACTGGCTGGGTGATGTAAGGGGCCGGAAAACCGGCGCGGCTCAGCAGGCGTTGGTGGCACAACGAGACGCCATTGAGTCGGACGAGACGAGCGTTGACGCTGATTATTTCATTGAGACGCCGTCCCTGTTCCCGAAATGGCGCCATGACCATCTCCGGGGCATCGCCCTGCTTGAGATAATTGAAGGTGTCGACGCGTTCGAAGCACTCCGGAACCGTCACCTGCTTACCCTTCACCTGAGGGATCCTCTGCAGGCTGCCCGTCATCTCGTGAGTCAGATCAATGCCTCCCTCGCACTGTTGCTGGCTCTGGTGGATAACATCAAGAAACGCCCCTTTGGCGTCACCGCGGAGCTGTTCCACAACAACTTCCGGCGCAGCATGCTGCCAGACGGTCGTGATAATCCGCTCTACATCGACGGTGGCTGGTTCGACAACCGGCTGGATGACAGCGAGGAGGGGCGGCTCTGTCGAACCATGTATGACGTCGAACGCAGAGCGATCCGCGACTTTGTGAAAGAGGCACAGACGGCGTTGGTTCGCATGCTTGAAAATGAGCAACCTCAGGGCCTGACCGCGGTTCTCCGCGATCTGTTTGCCCTGGAGTCCGGCAATGCCGTGGCTGGTTTCTATCACGCAGTGCCCCTGCTTCAGGTGCTGTCTTTGCCCGCAGGGCGCATTGATCCGTTGCTCTTGCCTCAGGAGGCTGATGACGAAGTGGGGCAGAAAGCTGAGGTATTGGCGCTCAGTATCGCCCTCGGAGAGCACCCAATAGGAGCGATGTTGCTCCCGTTCACCAATAACACCCGGGCGTGTGTGGTGGGCAATGCGACTTCGGAAACTTTGGAAGCAATCGTTACTGCCCTGGATGATCGAGGTCAGGCTCTTCGGGTGCTGGAAGCCAACGTTGTCCGGGAAATTCACGATCATCAGCAGGATAGCCGAGCGCCTGAGGCTGCCGCCGTTCTTGCTTCGACAGGATCGGCAGCCAGTGCTTTTTCAGGTATCGCTGGTGGAATCGCCCAATGGTGGCTAGGCACGATCCAGAAAGCGCTCCAACAGAAAGGCGCCACATTCACTGCGGAAGTCACCCGGATCCAGGGAGCTTTCGAAGGGTTTGCCCAGACGGTGATTCCAGGCCACACCCGGGTTCAGTTGGAGGGCTCTGAGGAAGGCCGGGCGTTTGTGGTGCTCGAAGTTGTGGATGAAAGCGGTCAGACCCTGACGTCCGGAGCAGCTGTGGGTGCGTCTTTGAGACTGGCCGAGGCTGATGTTTTTGACGGCACGGTCAAGGACCAGAGAGTACGGCACTGGCTGCACCAAAGTACCACCAGTCCGGTGGGGCTGCCGGGCATTCTGGTGGTGTTTGATTTGTGGAATCTCTATCAGGCAGTGATCAGTGAGCCGAGGTCACTGCGCACACTCTTGGGTTCGGTGAGTGCCTTCACTGATTTAGCTTTGAGCTCTGCTCAACTGGTGACCCTCTTGCCGAATCAAACTACTCGTATAGCATCAGAAATATCCGAGTGGAAAAAAGAGGCTAAGTGGTTCACGAGCTTGGCAGCACAATTCAGTTCGAATGACCGTTTCGCCAATTCGGTTGTTCGTAACCACCTGGAAGCAGGTAGCTGGCTTGCCGGTATGTTTACCACCGCCCTGATTTTGGGTGATGCGGTGGCCTCATTCGTGAACCGTCGTTGGGGAATTGGAGCCGCCCACTTAATCCAGGCGTCTGGTGTGGCTACTATGACCAGCGCAGATATCATTGCGGCCCGCATATTGACCCCGGCGGGTCGTCGTGCCGTTGAACGGTCGTCGCTTCAGACCATTCAGGCTGCGTTAGGACGGTTGCTACCGGTTGCGGCGAGATGGGGTGGGACAGTCGCCTCTGGATATGTCACCGCAATGGGGTTTGCGATCTATGTCTTGGGAGAGGCCGTCTACTATCGACTCAAGGATGATGCCGTCAGCCAATGGCTCAGGGCAGGCCCCTTTTCGGGCGACCCTGAGGAAAGGGATGATGTGCTTGAGGATGAGGGCATTGCCTATATCGAACTGGTCAAGGCGATGACTCCCGTGGCCCTTCGAAGGATTGAAAACGAACGCATGTCCGAATGGCTGAGTGCGCATAGGCTAAACGCATGGGAGGGGCATGCACAGAGTGTCCTGACTTTTGCCAGTCCCGCCCTGGCGATAACCGGTGAGCCCGCCGACATTGAGCTGGATATCATCTTTGAATAGGAGTTGTATCGCATCCTCGGCCCGAATCCGGCCGGTGGGTGGCAAACTGAGACCCTGGCCACCCGTTCTGGTCGAATTGGCCGGGGAATTGAAGAGCGTTACGATCCTGATCGTCAGGCTATCGACTTCCTCATAGCTGATACCCAGTTGTCGGCTTTGACACCTGGAGGGCATTACGAGCGGCTAACTACCCGCTACCGCGTCAATCGGTTGTCATTCACCTTTACCCTGGATGTCTGGCATCAAGAAGCACAGAAGTACACAACCCGGAGAGTGACCCACACGATGGAGGACCTGGATGTCGAGTGGCAAAAGTAGTTTGTCGGAGCGGGTGGATGAGTATAACGACAACGCCTTCCGATCCGATGCCATCCCGTTACAAAAGCCACTTGAGGACCCTGGTGGTTTCGCCAAGGCATTGGAAGGCGGCGATTTCATAGAGCGTTTGCCTTGGGGGCATTACGCTGGACTCGATATTCATCTCAAGCCCAGCTCAGTCGCGATTTACCAGAAGAGATCAAAAGGCAATGGGCCCAAACAGCTCGCTGGGCCAACCTGGTCCCACCGGGTCATGCCAACGGATTTCATTAAAACCCGGTGGCAGATATTACTGATGTTTGCAGGAGGCTTCGCAGATTCGCGGATGTTTAAGTTTTGGCTCTTCTGCGCCCTTGGGTCCGGTGTGTTGGTTGCACTTGTCCATGGTTGGTATAACTATGTGCCATTCCTCTATGTCGGTCTTGGGATCTGTGGTCTACATATCTTCTTCCGCTACCCCTTCACCTGGTTCCTCGAACGCCACCCCGACTTCATCGTCAAGGATCTGGGTTGCGGCTTCTTTCGCCCGACCGGGATGGTGAAGTTCCGAACCTGGCGGGAGGAAACCTTCGAGGCGCCGTTTATCGAGTTTGATCCCTACATCTCCTTTCATGTGAACCCCAAGGGCCCCACCAGCTGCAAGCTCCAGTTGCGCCACCGGTACACCGGCTGGCAGACGGCGGTGGCGTCTGTGCATTCGACTCTCAAGCATGAACTCCATGCCCACTGGGACGAGTTGCAGCGTTATATGGATGTGAGCCAGCCGCTGCCCGATATTCCGGCTCTGGAACCATATCGGCGTCTGGATCCCACCACCGCAGAGTATGATGCCGCTGGCAACCGTGGTCGCCCGGCAGAGTACTGGGCCACGCTGGATCTTGAGTGGTGGGAGAAGGAAGGCTATCCGGCTCATCTCAACGCTATCCGGGAATTCCCGTGGCACCAGTTGCGGGACCGGATGCAGGACAGCGTACCTAACCTGAACGCCGGAGCCCTGGTGTGAGATCTGTTGCAAGCTGTGCCTGCCGCTGAGCTTTGTGGCAGTCAACGCCCACCCGGAGCCTCGGGTACTGCCGCTGGCAAACGTCTGCCAACAGGTTGCCACGCAGTGATGTTGACCGACGTCAAGATGGCACGGGACATGGTTTCCTAGACTGATCATGAGAACGTTATTCCACCATGGCAGGAGCCAAACATGTCCCTCGAAAAACACGATCTGGTGAGTGAGTTACCCGAATCCCGCGAAGCGATCCACGTGCTCAAGACCGGTAGCACGCACTTCGCCAAGCTCTTTGACGAGTACCACGAGCTGGATCATGAGATTCATCGTATCGAGAGCGGTGCGGAGAACACCTCGGATGAATACCTAGAGGACAGAAAGAAGCAGCGTCTGCATCTGAAGGACGAGCTTTATTCAATGGTTCGGGAGTATGAGGCCTCTTTGGCCAGTTGAATCGAACGGCGCTGAATCGGTCCAAACATGGGGTCAGAAGAACGCTTTCATCTGACCCCGGAGGGGGGCTTGTCCCTTTCGCTGTTTCTAGGGTTCTACTACATACATGGCGAGGTTGTCCGCCACGCAGGCGGGCTTGTCCTCGCCGCGGATTTCGATGGTGGTGTGGTAGGTTGCGAGCACTCGCCTGTTGTCGATCCGTGTCAGGTCCTTCAATTCCATTTTGCTGCGGATTTCTGCGCCGGCTTTCACCGCCGACGGGAATCGGAGCTTGTCCAGGCCGGAGTTGATGGTCGCAGCAGTGCCGGTGACCTTCAGGATCTGGCTGTTGAGCATGGGAGGCAGTGAGGTAGCCGTGAGCCACCGGACTTTTCCAGGCCGACTCCCGCTTTGCCCGTTCGACATCCACGTGGATCCACTGGTGATCACCGGTGGCGTCGGCGAATGCGTTGATCATGTCCTGGCTGATGGCGGTCCAGGGGCTATGGCCGATGACCATGCCTTTGTAGCTCTCCAGATCGTTGATCGCGACTGAAACCATTGGGCTCTCCTGGCAATCGGTTGAGGGTCTGGCTTACACCCCGTGACCAGGATTCTTGCTGTCCAGCAGGCGCACCAGCGCCGGCCAGGTCAGGCGGGCCGCCATGCCCAGGGACTGGGACTGTTCGGCGGTGGTCCGGATGGCTGCCTCCGAGGGCAGGTAAACCGGGCCGCAGCTTTGCGCCTTGACCTGGATCTCGCAGGCCTTCATCAGGAAATACAGGTAAGTGAAGGTTTCGGCCACATCCTTGCCGGCAGTCAGCACGCAGTGGTTGCGCAGTAGCATCATCGATTTGTCACCCAGGTCCCGGATCAGGCGCTCCCGTTCATCCAGGTTCAGGGCGACGCCTTCGTAGTCGTGGTAACTCAGGTGTTCCAGACACAGCATCGCCGTCTGGCTCAAGGGCAGAAGTCCGTCCCGGTGTGCCGAGACGGCCACGCCATCGGCGGCGTGCAGATGCATGACGGCACCGGCGTCCTCACGTCCCATGTGGACGGCACTGTGAATGGTGAAGCCCGCCGGATTGACGCGGCTGATACTGCCGGACTCCACCACCTCTCCATTCTGATCGACCTTCACCAGTGACGATGCGGTAATCTCGTGGAACAGAAGTCCATAGGGATTGATCAGGAAATGGTGGTCGGGGCCAGGAACCCGCGCGGACAGATGGGTAAAGACCAGATCATCCCAGCCAAACAGGGCAACCAGCCGGTAGGCGGCCGCGAGTTCGGTTCTTACGTTCCATTCGGCTTTTTTCAGGTCTGTGGTGTCTTGGGGTGCGGTGTCTGTTGTCATGGTTGACACCTCTGCAAGAGGACAGCAGTGTAAAGGCCTCTGACTGGTGGAGAGGCCCCAGGCTCACTGATGAAGGGTTTTAGCTGGCCTGTAACAGGGTGGCGTAACGCTCCAGGTGGAAATCGTCATCGCCGAGCTGGTGGTTGATCATGATCAGGCGCTTGGCATAGTGGGCAAAGTTGTATTCCCAGGTCATGCCGATGCCGCCGTGGGACTGGATGCCCTGCTCGGAAATGAACTGACCACTGCGACCGATCACGTTTTTGGCGGCGGCCAGGATCCGGCGCCGCTCGGCGCTCTGGGGCTCGTCCGCCATGCTGGCGGCCAGTATTGCCATGGAGCGGGCCTGCTCCAGTTCGGACATCATGTCCACCATCCGGTGCTGCAGCACCTGGAACCGGCCGATGGGTACACCAAACTGCTTGCGCTGCTTCAGGTACTCGAGGGTCAGGTCGCAGGCCATTTCCATTACGCCCACGGCTTCACCACACAGGGCGGCAATGGCACGGCCGGCCTGATACTCGATAACCTCAGAAGCCTGGCCTTCCTCGCCCAGCAGTGCGTCTTCGCCAACCGTGACGTTGTTCAGGAACAGGTCGCACCCCCTGGCGCCGTCGATGGTCGGGTAAGTGCGTCGTTCGAGGCCTTGGGCATCCGCTGGGACCAGGAACAGGCTGATGCCGTCGGCATCCCGGCTGTTTCCCGATGTGCGGGCTGAGACTACCAGTACATCCGCGCAGTGCCCGCCAATGACCACAGCCTTGCGACCGTTCAGGACATAGCCGTCACCCGATTTTTCGGCACGGGTCTCCACATCGTTCAGGTCATAGAAGCCCTGGGGCTCTTGCAAACCCACGGCCGCCCGGGTTTCGCCGCTGGCGATGCCGCCCAGCCACTGCTCCTTCTGCTGGTCGTTGCCGGCCTGGCTGATCAGCCCGCCCCCCAGGACGACCGATTGCAGGTAGGGCTCGATGCACAGACCGCGCCCCAGTTCAGTCATCACGCTCTGCACTTCAACACCGCTGCCGCCGAAGCCGCCCAGCTCTTCGGGGAAGGGTACAGCGGTGAGGCCCAGCTCACCCAGCTGTTTCCAGAAGTCCGCGCTGAAGCCCAGCTCGGATTCGCTGTACTCCAGTCGTTTTTCAAAACTGTACTCACCGCGTACCAGGCGGGCCACGGTGTCCTGCAGCATCTGCTGCTCTTCGTTGAGTCGGAAATCCATGGTCGCCTCCTTAGAGCCCCAGAATCATTTTCGACACGATGTTCTTCTGGATCTCGTTGGATCCGCCGAAAATCGACAGCTTGCGGTTGTTGAAGTACTGGGCGGTCAGCGGAGCGGCGTTCTCGTCCGAGAGGAAGTCACCGTCGTAATCGAGGTCCAGTTCTTCTTCCACGAACGGGATGGCATAGGGTCCGATCGCCCGGCGGGCCAGATCATTGATGGCCTGGCGGATTTCGGTACCGCGCACCTTGAGCATGGAACTCTCTGCCCCGGGAACACCGCCGCCCTCGACCGAGGCAACGATGCGGAGGTTGCTGATAGCGGCTGCCATCAGATCGATTTCCACCTGGGCAATGCGTTGACTGAAGGTAGTATCTTCGATCAGCGGCTTGCCGTTTTTCAGGCGGCGCGCGGCCAGCTCCTTGAGGTGCTGCAGGGCTGCCTTGGACAGACCGATCCCGGCCAGGCCGGTACGCTCGTAGGTGAGCAGATACTTGGCGTAAGTCCAGCCTTTGTCCTCCTCGCCCACCAGGTTTTCCACCGGCACTTTCACGTCTTCGAAGAAAACCTCGTTCACTTCGTGCTCGCCGTCCAGGGTAATGATCGGTCGAACGGTGATGCCTGGCGTGTTCATGTCGATCAGCAGGAAGGAGATGCCCTCCTGTGCTTTTACCTCGGTGTTGGTGCGTACCAGGCAGAAAATCATGTTGGCGTGCTGGCCCAGGGTGGTCCAGGTCTTCTGGCCATTGACGATGTAATGGTCGCCCTCGCGTACGGCGCGGGTTTTCAGGGACGCCAGGTCAGAACCGGCGCCCGGCTCGGAGTAGCCCTGACACCACCAGTCTTCGCCACTCAGAATTCGCGGGAGGTATCGCTGTTTCTGTTCTTCGTTGCCGAACTTGATGATAACTGGCGCCACCATGTTGACGCCGAATGGAATGGAGCGAGGTACCCCGTATCGGCAGGATTCTTCATCCCAGATATGTTTCTGTACCGGGGTCCACTTCACGCCGCCGTATTCCTCCGGCCAGTGGGTGGCGTACCAGCCCTGTTCGCTCAGGATTTTCTGCCAGCGCTGGTGGTCCTCTTTGGACAGCCGGCGAAAACCCTTCACCTTGGCGGCGATATCCGCCGGCAACTTCTCATCCAGGAACGCGCGCACTTCGTCACGGAAGGCCACTTCCTCGGCCGTGTAGTTCATGTTCATGGGATAACCTCTCTTGCATTACAGCAAAAATATATACCGCATAGCAGAATCGCTAAATGATCTGCAGTTTGCCGGCTTGTGTCAATGGTTGGTGGAATGTGAAAACGCCCAGCGAAATACCTATTTCATAAAAATAAGTTTCGATTCGTGTTGCCATCGAGACGTTTGTCTATATTGTCCCGCTCGGAAGCCGGCCCTGCTATGCGGAATCCAAAGTAAATACCGGTTCGCGGTGCAGAACGTTATTTGAGTTCTGCTGGTAGAGGCCGGTACCGGATAGATCAAGAACAACGACATCAACTGATTCCGATACGAGGTCAAGAGGTGACAACACTTATCTGTTGCGGGATGGTGACGGCATCAAGATCGGGGACACTACAATCTCATTCGGTGGTTTTATCAAAGCGGATGCCATCTTCGGTTCCGGCGGAAATGGCTCCCTGAACAACTACTTGATCGGCCTGCCGCGGACCTTTGCCAAAGCCGCCGCCGGAGAGGATAGCGACTGGAAGTCCGAGTTCAGTGCACGGGAATCACGAATCAGTATCGGCACGAAGATGGGGGATGTGGTTGGCCACGATCTGACCACCTACATCGAGATGGACTTCAACCAGCACCTGAACGATGGTTTCAGTGAAACCGGTAACGAAATCGTCTCCAACAGCTATGCGCCCCGCATGAGACAGGCCTACCCGGACCTGACCGCCCGTTACCAGATCCGTGGTAACCATGGCTTTTATTCCATCGCCGGTGTCCTGCGCAATATTGAAGATGATGCAGCCGATGAAACCAGGCTGACTGGTGCCGTGTCCCTGAGCGCGCGCATTCCCACCATCGGCCGCGATGACCTGCGCCTGCAATACAGCTATGGCGCACTGGGCTGCTATATGGGGCTGCTGACCTAACCGGACGTGGACCTTGGTGCTCTGGCCACTGGCGAGGTTGAGCTACTTCGACAGCTCCACGTCCGTTCACGCGAATCTGCTGTGGTCGGCCCACAAGAGCCTCACCCTGGGTGTGGAATACGCCTACTGGGACTTCGGGCGGATAGCTTCCAGTAGCAGTGGGCAGTATGAGCAGGTCATGGCCTCGGCGAAGCTGAGCTTCTGACCGCAACAAACCCCCTCTGAGGTGGACGCTGCCTCAGGTGCTTTGCAATCTCTTGCCCCGGCTCAAACTCCCCCCGAGCCGGGGTTTTTAATTGTTGCCTGAAGTCTTCCAAAAGAAAAAACCGCGATTCAATTTGGTAATCGTTCGAAAAACTCGAGGTATTGGGTCCAGAAACCCGTATTGGAGACTGTTCCTGATCGCGTGAAACTACCTACGACTTTCGTCATACCGTAGGACGCCCAAAGTAACGCCAGATTCCTCGCACCAGGATTTTTGATATTTCTGGTGCTGGTTTTCTTCTCCGGACTTTCTCTTCCCGCAGATGGTGGTCTCAACTCCGGCGCTGATCATCGAAGTCATGAAGATGGAAACTGAGGTAGAGGCAACCATTTCCGGATCGGTGAAGGGCGTGTTTATCGCCAAGGGTGATCGGGTCGCACCCGGAGAGGTACTGGTGGATATCGAGCAGGCCCACTGAGTCCCGAAGGGCTCACAGCAGCACGGTGACCCCCAGAGTGGCCGTGCTGCGCTCGTAATCGTAGCGGGGAATGTTGCTGTCATTGTGCAATCCCCGCCAACCGGCCACCACCGAGATAGTGTCGTTGATACGGTAGTCGGCATTCACGCTCAGCGATAGCCGCTTGTCGACCCGGTTGATGATCCAGGTGCCCTCGGGAATTCGCAGGCGGTGGGCGGTGCGATAGAAGCTGTAGCGGTATCCGAGTACCCCGCCGATTTCGAGGTCGGGGAGCGGGTAATAACGGGTGCTGAGTTCCAGGGTTTGGCCGAGGGGCGACACGCTGAAGTACTCCCGTTCCGTGGCCAGATTGCGGCGGTCGTCGTAATCCAGGTAATACCGCAACCCGCCGCCCCAGTCCCCGAGCCGCGCCTGATAACGGGCATCCAGGCGATAGTGCCGGCCGTCGTAAGCATCGTACCGGGAAGACGCCGACACATGCTCCGCGCGGGCCGACACCGAGCATCGGGCGCGCTCCTCTGCGATGGCGCACGCAGGTGTGCTCACTCCGCCAGAGACTCTGGCTCTTTCTTCACGGGGCTTGTCGCCGTACCACAGTTTGTCGCCGCCTATGCCGGCATACAGTCGGTAGTCATCCAGTCGGTACTCCCAATTGGTATCCAGGCGCACCAGCTGCGAGTTGAACTCATCCTCGGAGTCGTATTCACGGGCATAGGCCTGGCCCCGCAGCCTGAAACCGTGCTTGCCCTGCCGGTAGAGATAGCCAGACACGGCCGCCACCAACTCCAGAAAACTGTCCTCGATCGTGCTGGCTGCCTCATCGGGAAACAGACCGATGTTGTCTTCGTAGCCGGCCGCCAGAGAGCTCAGGGCCTGCCAGGGCGGCAGCGGCGCGCTCTCGCCCAACTTTTCCAGCTGGGCTGCGGCGAGGCGCGTGAGATTATCCGCGTCATTGGTATCTACTACCTCACGGAATGCGGCTCTGGCGCCGGCCTTATCTTCCTGTGCGAGTGCAATAAGCCCCAGATTGTAAAAGGCCAGGCTGCGTTGGCGGGTCTCGGTCAGCTGTCGGAACATGCGCTCGGCGTTATGCAAGTCACCGGTTTTGTAGTAGATGACGCCGAGGTTGTAGGTGAGGGCGCGGGATTGCAGGCCCAGATCCGCCGCTGATTCGAGAAGCGCCTGCGCCCGATCCAGGTTGCCGGCCTTGAAGGCGGCAATGCCCGCCCGCAACTGATTGGCCGCTTCCACGCCGGAATCGGCTTTAAGAGCCGGAGACAGTATGGCCAACCAGGCGACAAGCAGCAGGTTTACGGGGCGAAACAGCAAGCAGAATACCCTTGAAGCTGGAATAAAAACCGGAGCATCAAGGACAAGCTTAACTCAAGGGCGGAAAGAAAATCAGGTATTAGTTGTCAGTGCCGCTATTGAGCAGATCCCCACCTTTGTCGAGTAAATCATCTCCAGTGCCCAGCAGGTCGTCTGTCGGCTCGAGCAGATCCAGGTCGGGATCAAGTAGATCCGTCCCCGGCAGCTCTGTCTCGAGCAGATCGGTCCCATCTTCGCCGGGGAACTCGACGTCAAGGGCGTCCCGGGTTTCCCTGGACTCGGAGGCAAGTGTTTCTTCCAGTTCCCTGACTTCATTACTGATTTCGGTCACATCCAGTTCATTGACTGAGTCAGGCAGTTCCATCTCCTGAACGAACGAGGAGTCCAGGGTGTCTTCATCCTCGACCATTCTCATGGTGACTTCGAAGTCTGTCTCGGCCGCAGCCAATGTTGATGCCAGGGTAAGCCCCACGGCAAACATCAGCCGTATCAACAATAGTGATGCTTTCATGACGATGGCTCCAGCGTCGTGCCAATGTCGGTCCGGAAGGTCTTGCGTTTGCGGCCATCATCAAGATGAGCCACCAGGGTGCCTTCGCCCGGGAAAAGGATGTTCATGGGCAGCGCCAGCAGATTGTCCCCTGGTTTGAGGTTGACCTTCCAGCTTACGCGATGACGTCCGGGAAAGGGCGCCAGCTCCATGTTCGGGGGCAGCTCCAGCGTCAGAGTGACGTTGTCCACTGCCTCCTTCGAGGTGAACGCCAGCCTGACGGTTTTCTGCTCTGGCGAGACCGCAACATCCTGCACTCCGGATGTCCCGGACTGCGCCAAAGGTTCAGACTCCTGCTGCGGTCCGGAAAACTTGCTGCCGATAAAGATGCCGACAACCAGAGCTGCTGCCACAGCACCACCCCACATGGGAAGGCTCCAGTGCCGCTTGATGGAAGCCTGTTCTCCCTGCTTTGCCGCTGCCAGCATTCGGGCTTCGAAGTCTTCTCCCGGTTCGGGTGAGCGCTCCCTGGCGATTTCTTCCATCATCAACCTGGCCGAGGACAGGGCCCTGGCACAGGCTCCGCAGCGCTCGGCATGGCGGCGCATCTCAAGTTCCACCGGCTCTGCCAGTTCCCCGGCGGCCATGGCATCAACGTCTCGCAGAAAATGTTTGCAGTTCATCGCATTTACCTCATTGGAGTCCACGGAGTTGGTCTCCAAAAGGTTCCAACTCTTCCTGCAATTTTGTGCGGAGCAGGGCGCGAGTCCGGTGAAGCCGGGATTTGATGGTGCCGATGGGCACGTCGAGTACCTCTGCGATGTCTTCCTGACGCCAGCCATCGGCGTCGTGTAGCAATAAAAGGGTGCGCTGATCCGGGTGAAGCTCTCCGAGCAGCCGCTTCAGGGTCCGGCTTCGGATATCGCCTTCCACGTTCGCCAGCGGATCTGGCTCGTTACTGACTCTACTCTCCAGAAACGGTGTTTGCTCGTCATGCAGATCCAGGACGCTGGCATTGATTTCGCGTCCCGCCGGCCTTTTACGGATTGTATCGATGAAATGGCGGTAAAGCACTCGGTGTAGCCAGGGGCGGAGATGATCGACAGACTCCAGCTCTTCCAGGCGCGGATACAGCTTGACGACGACGTCCTGGACCAGATCCTCGGCATCGTGTTTGCGACCAGTCAATTGGTAGGCAAAGGAGAACATCGTCTTGAGGTGAGGCTGAACCAGACGATCGAACCGCTTCGATTTTGATTGGCGAAATGGAAGTAAGGCCAAACCAGTACCCCTGAAAACATCCTGCACGTTACTCACGCTGCATGAGCTTTGTGGTTTTTATCGCACTTTTAATGGTACCAGCGCACCTGCTCGGTAGGTATGTCTGTTTGTAAAAAAATGAAGATAAATTTTTGCTATGCCAGTCAATGGCTTGCGGGATTTTGTGGCTGAAATGACAAAAAATCGAACCCGGTTTTGGAACCTTTGCAATTAGACCTCCGTCGAGGGCAACCAAAGGCGAAGGATCGTCGAACTACAAAAAACCAGAGGTAACGAAGTATGTTGATTCGCACCGTATGCCTTGCTGCGTTGTCTGTGACGACACTGGGATTGACCGGTTGTCTGGAAGGCAGCAGCCAGACCAGCAAGAACGCCAGTCCCGACTACAACATCACCAGCAGCCTGATAGAGCGAGGTGTTCACCCGTTGTTCGATCCGCTGGCAACCGAATTCCCCATTCCGAGCGACGCCCTTTTCTATCTGAGTGAAGTGGATGATGGCACCATGCTTGATGGCACGGATCCGGCGAACCCGGTAACAACCGGTATCGGCTTCCTCGATGGTAATTCGGTCCTGGCGCCCGTCGATATCAAGATCAGCGCCAGCCTCGACAGCCAACAGATTCTGGATGCACGGGACTTCGTCGAGGTGGATGGCGAAGTCGTTCCTAACACGGACCAGAACGTGTTTTTCTTCCCGGTTGAATACGCCAGTGACGATACGATTGAGGTGCTGGATGCCGAAGTTGCCGGGCTGACACCCGCGATCCGTTACCGCCAGGCGCTCCGGCTCCGGGAACAGGGCAATATTGCCGAGGCTGACGCCATCTTCAGAGATCTGCTCCGCGAAAAGTTACGGGTGGAACTGCTGGACATCGACGGGGGGGAGAATAACCTGGTGCGGGTCCTGCCACAGGAGCCGCTCGCAGAAAAGACCCAGTACGTGCTTGTGCTCACCAACGATATCGTCGATGCCGATGGCGAGCCTCTGGTTGGTTCACCCACCTACCAGAGTGTTGTCGATCCGGAGCGGACCCTGTCCAATGCAGCCTTCCAGCCGTTCCGCGACGCTATGCTGCCGGCCCGACAGCTGGCAGCGGACTATTTCGACTTCAAGCGTGAGGTGACTGCATCGGCGGGCTTTGCCCAGACCTTTGAAGACATCACCTATTCGACCACGATTACCACGACCGCGGTCGATGACGTCCTGCTCGCCAATGCGGCACCGATTACCTTTTATCGCTCTATTTTGTCGATCGCCCAGCGCCAGCGGTCCCTGAACAGGCTGATTGAGGGTTTCTATAACCTCAGCGACCAGGCCCTCGGTGGAGATGCCACGGCTGAGGAGGAAGCACTCAACAGCCAGATTTACCAGACACTGACCGACCCCGGTTTCCGTCTTTATGACGAAGAGCTGGCCACGCTCCTCACCGAGGCTCGGGATAACGGAATGGCTGTGCTCTATACAGACCTGGTGTCCAATGCTCTGGCCGATCGCCAGCTGGCCTACACCTTGCAGGCCGCAAGCGCGCAGGCGGCGGATCTGAGTATGGATGTGGAGCCGGAAGCCGAAGCCCTTGCCTCGGCGACCGAAACCCTGGTTGATACGCCCAAGCCCCGGGCTGTGCGGGTGTTCAGTCAGCGAGATGGGGCGGACGTGAACCCGGCGCTGGCTCAGGAAATCCAGGGAACGCCTCTGAATGTCCATGTCTACGAGGGTGAAATTTCGCTGCCCTATTTCCAGTCTGTACCGGAGGGGGATAACGGTTTGGTCCTGACCTCTGGAAGCTGGTTACCGGCAGACCTCTCGGGTGACGATAGTCTCGACGGCGCGCCCTCGGACCGGATCACCTACCGCTTCCCGTTCGCCGGCAAGACCTCGGATACAACCGTGCCACTTGTGATCACGGCACCGGACACCAACAATGGAACCTTCCTGACGCTCAGTGGTGGTATTCCCGCAACTGGCTATCCGGTCATCATCTACCAGCATGCTGTGACCACAGACCGCTCCGCCACTCTGCCCCTGGCAACGGCTGCGGGCCTGTTGTGCGCGGACCCCGGCAACACCTATGACTGTTTCGTGACCATCGGGATCGATCAGCCACTGCACGGGATCTTTGGTGAAGGTTTCGTTGGCCTCAACCCGATCAGCGAGCAAGCAGGTGCGTCCCCCGATGCCACCGAGCGGCACTTTGGATTTGCGGCCGATGCCGATCTGAATCCGGTGCCCGCCAGCCAGCTGGAGGCGCCGGAATCCGGCAGCCTGTTCCTGAATTTCGCCAACTATGCGAATACCCGGGACAACATGCGCCAGGGCACCCTGGATCTGCTCAACGTGAATGCGTCGTTGCAGGCTATCGAGGATGCCATCGCCGCCTGCGCCGAGTGTCCACAGGACCTCAACCTGGACCCGGATCGTGTCTATTTCCTCAGTCATTCCCTGAGTGGCATGGGCGGTGCTGCCTTCCCCCATGTCAATAATGCTGCCATCAAGGCGGGCAACGCTGATCTCAATCCGATCCTGGCCGCCAACCTGTTCAATACCGGCGGCAGCTTCGGGCGCCTGATCGAAAACTCCCGGTCGGTGGCTCCGCAAGTGCTGTCGGGACTCGATGCCGCCTCGGATGGTCTGCTCGCCCAGGGTCGCACAGAGCTCAATATCTATTTCAATGTGTACCAGGGTTTGCTCGATTCCGCAGATCCGGTGGCGTTCGCTCCGCTCTATAAGGAAGCGCCAATCCTGCTGACCGAGATTGCTGGCGTTCCCGATGACCCCGATCGCCCGACCGATAACACCGTACCCAATGCGGCCGACGATGTGTTGTACCCGCTCGGACCGTTGTCCACCACGATCCCGGAGACCGGCTTCGTGATTGAGGGTGAGAACATGCCGCTGGCGGGAACCGATCCCCTGGCTGCAGCCATGGGTGCCGAATCCACGCCCTTGCAGACCGACGGCCTGCCGCTGATCACGCGTTACCTGGAAGGCTCCCATGGCAACCCGATTTCCGCGGGCCAGAAAGCGGCCGATCCTTTCTCCTCACGGGCTGTCTTCGACGAAATGACTGCACAGATGCTTGAGCTGTTCACTGACGGAACGGTGTCCGTCAATAACCCCTGCGTCGTCAAGGACGCCGATACCAGCGGCACTGACTGTTCCGACAGCGGTGGCAACACTGACGCCGGTGATACCCCGAGCGGTGGTGATGGCGGCGGAGATGGTGGCGGTGACGACGGTCTCCTCGGAGGGGGCGGCCTGCTCTGATCCTAATCCGATTCTGATCCAGGGCGCCGATTACGGGCGGGTGCCCTGACGCAACCATAGAGTTCAACAAAAACATGGCGTTAGCCTCGCCGTACAGGGGAGGCTACGCCTGAAACTTGCGGAGTAACACGCAATGAAAACAACAAAACCGACCTCGCTTACACCCCTGCGGCTTGTGCTGGCTATCCAACTCGCTGGCTTCTCAATGACTGCGTCGGCCTTCGATTTCAGCATCTACGAAATTGACGCCTCGTTCAGCACTACCCTGACGGCAGGTATCGCCTACCGTCTAGAGGATCAGGACAAGGACCTGATCTCCCAGGGCAACCTGGGACAGGAATTCGCGTTCAGCAACACCGGTGCCTCATCCAACAACTTTGACGACGGCAACCTGAACTTTGAAAAGGGTGAACCGTACTCCCAGATCCTGCGGGGGCGTTCCGAGCTGTTCCTCGATTACGCGCCCGACAGCGATACCCTGACCCGGGTCGGCGCTCTGGTCCGTGGCACCTACTACTACGACTTTGAGCTGAAGGATAACCCGCGGGCCGTGGATCCGGTCGGCCAGCGTCGGGAGCTCAACGAGGAAGCGCTGGATAATGCGGCCGGCGCCGACTTGCTGGATGCCTATGTCTTCACCGACTGGTATTTCGGGGAGACCCCGGTCTCGGTTCGCTATGGCCGGCAAGTGGTGAACTGGGGTGAGAGTACCTTCATCCTCGGCGGCATTAACGCGGTCAACCCCATTGACGTGCCTGCTTTTCGCGCACCGGGCGCAGAGCTGAAGGACGTGCTTCTGCCGGTGGAAATGCTCTACAGCTCGGTCGGCATTACGCCGGAGGTCACACTGGAGGCGTTCGTACAGACCGAGTGGGAGCCGTTCCGCATCGACGATTGCGGTACTTTCTTCTCCACGGCAGATGTGGCGGCTGACGGATGCGGACCGGTATTGCTGGCTGGTCAGGTGCCTGACTCCCAGGCTTTCGAGGAGGGCTTTATCGCGCCGCGCCTCGGCGATAAGGAGCCAGGTGACACCGACCAGTATGGTATGGCGGCCCGGTGGTACGTGACCGATCTGGGGGCCGAGTTGGGCTTGTTCTACACGCGTTACAACAGCCGGTTGCCCTATATCAGCGGCGTGGTGAACAATCCTTCGGATGCCGACGACACCCAAATGCGGGACCCGGACCTGCCGGATGCCCGTTTCCCCAGTTACTTCATCGAGTACCCGCAGGATATCGAGCTTTACGGTGTCAGCGTCAACACCACGCTTCCCACCGGAACCTCGCTCGGGGCCGAGTACAGCTACCGCCCCAACATGCCGATCCAGTGGAACACCTTCGAGCTGATCTATGGTGGCCTGCAGCAGCGCGGTCCGGACGGCCAGGTGATCAGCAAGCTCGAGCAGCGTGAAATCGAGAAAGGCTACAACTACGCCGGCAAGGCGGTGGAGGGATACGACCGTTTCGGGGTTTCTCAGGCCCAGGCGACCTTTATCCACTTCATTGACCGCGTGATGGGCGCGGCCCGCTTCATCATTGTTGGCGAGGTTGGCGCTACCTATGTGCACGATCTGCCCGGCAAGTCCGAAGCCCGGTACGGCCGTTCCGGCATATATGGTGTTGGTCCGGTTCCACTGGATGGCGAGAGTTTCACCGGTGATTTCTGCAGCCAGGGCACGGATGACGTCCCAAGGCTGAACATCAACCCGACGAATTGTGGCGGGGATGGTTTTACCACCAGCTTCTCCTGGGGCTACCGGACGCTGTTTGTCTGGGATTACCCCAGCGCAATGGCTGGGGTCAATCTCCGTCCCAAGCTGTTCCTGACCCACGATGTCAAGGGCTATGCGCCGGATCCGGGGGGCAACTTCAAGGAGGGAAACAAGTCCGTCGGTCTGGGACTCGATGCGACCTACCAGAACTCCTACAAGGCATCCCTTAGTTACACCACCTACTTCGGCGGTGACTACAACGAGACCAATGACCGGGATTTCGTTGCTGCCTCTGTTTCCTATTCCTTCTGAATCAACACGTGAACCCAAAGGTGAGTACCATGACTACCACAAGAACCCTTATCTACGGAGCTGTAACCGCCGCGATAATGGCGTCTGCCAATGCGGGCGCCGCGGTATCGGCTGGAGAGGCCGCCAAACTCGGCGACACACTGACCCCGGTTGGCGCCGAAAAGGCGGGCAATGGCGACGAGATCCCGGCCTGGACCGGCGGGCTGACCGAAGCCCCGGCCGGCTACAAGGGCGACGGGCGCTACGTTGACCCGTTCTCCGGTGACCAGGAACTGTTCCGGATCGATCAAAGCAACGTGGATCAGTACAGCGATAACCTGACGCCGGGTCAGGTTGCCATGATCCGGAAGTACGACGACTATTTCATTCCGGTGTTCGAAACCCGGCGCACGGCGACCTACCCGGAGTTCATCCAGGAAAAGAGCAAGGAAAACGCGACCACCGTAGATCTGGTCGAAAGCGGCAATGGCCTGCAGAACTATCAGACAGCCATTCCATTCCCGATTCCCCGGAACGGCCTCGAGGCCATCTTCAACCACATTACCCGCTATCGGGGTGGTTCCTTCACCCGCAATGTGGCCCAGGTGACACCGCAGCCCAACGGTGATTTCAGCCCCGTGAAGTTCACCGAGTCTTTCACCGAGCGGGTAACACTGAAAGACTACGATCCCTCCGAAGATCCCAACGTGATGTTCTACTTCAAACAGACTATCACCGCACCTTCCCGGCTTGCCGGTAACGTCCTGTTGGTGCATGAGACCATCAACCAGGTCAAGGAGCCCCGTCGGGCCTGGCTGTACAATTCCGGTCAGCGCCGGGTGCGCCGGGCGCCGAACGTGGCGTATGACGGTCCGGGTACCGCGGCGGATGGTCAGCGTACCTCTGACAACCTGGACCTCTATAACGGCGCACCGGACAAGTACAACTGGGAGCTGGTAGGCAAGAAGGAACTCTATATTCCCTATAACTCCTACCGCATGGCCGGTGCCGATCTGGGCTACAAGGACATCATCAAGCCGGGACATGTGGATCAGAACCTGGCCCGCTACGAGCTCCACCGTGTCTGGCATGTTCGCGCCACCCTGAAGGATGGCGAGCGCCACATCTACCAGAAACGCGATTTCTACATCGATGAAGACACATGGCAGATCGCCGTGGTCGACCACTATGACGGCAAGGGCAACCTCTGGCGGGTGGCCGAGGCCCACGCCATGCAGATCTACGATGCAAAAATCCCGGCTTACGCTTTCGAAACCCTCTATGACCTGCTCTCGGGTCGCTATCTGGTGATGGGCCTGACCAATGAAGAGGAGAATCCGTACGAGTACGCCACCGAGCGCAGTTCCCGGGAATACACACCGGCAGCGCTTCGGCGTGCGGGTGTCCGCTGAACCTGACTCGTAAACCGTCAGACCTGGCTCCCCGGCTCAATGTCGGGGAGCCTTTTCGAGAGGATCTTCGGATGATTGATGTTCTGACCCAGATAGGATTGCTCGAGATCAACAACCGACTGGTATACCGGGAAGGTAAGTGGTTCGTCAGAACCCGTGAAATCCCCGAACGGGGCCCCTACGACACCCGCCTGGAGGCCGTGGAGGGCTTATACCGCCATGTCGCCATCTGCACCGGCAGACTCAGTCATTGCGACCATGACGAAGCGGCGGCGTTCATGCAGCACTCGGTTCAGAAATGCTGCCAGCCGGCCTGCGACCTGTGCGCGGACCTGCTGGCAGTGCTTCCGGTCGAGACCGCGATTCAGCTGAACGCCTGAATGCCGGTCTGGCCGCGGCCAAGAATCAGGGCGTGAACATCGTGGGTACCCTCGTAGGTGTTCACCGCCTCCAGGTTCATGACGTGGCGGATCACATGGTACTCGTCAGCAATGCCGTTGCCGCCGTGCATGTCCCGCGCTACCCGGGCAATGTCCAGGGCCTTGCCGCAATTATTGCGCTTGAGCAGTGACACCGCGTCCGGAGTGGCGATTCCGGCATCCATCATGCGACCGAGCTGAAGTACGGATTGCAGGCCGATGGTGATCTCTGTTTGCATATCCACCAGCTTCTTCTGGATCAGCTGGTTGGCGGCCAGAGGCTTGCCGAACTGCTTGCGCTCCAGGGTGTAGTTGCGGGCCGCGTGCCAGCAGAATTCCGCCGCACCCAGGGCGCCCCAGCCGATGCCGAAGCGGGCCTTGTTCAGACAGCTCAGAGGGCCTTTCAGGCCTTCCACTTCCAGACGGTTCTCCTCGGGTACGAACACCTCATCCATGAAAATGGAGCCGGTGTCGGAGGCTCGCAGGGAAAACTTGCCCTGGATCTTCGGGGTGTCCAGTCCCTTGGCACCTTCGCGTTCGATGACAAAGCCGTTCACCTTGCCGTCCAGCTTGGCCCAGACCACGCAGATGTCGGCAATGGGTGAGTTGGTGATCCAGGTCTTGGAACCATTCAACAGGTAACCACCGTCGACCTTTTTCGCGCGGGTTTCCATGCCGCCGGGATCGGAACCATGGTTGGGTTCGGTCAGGCCGAAGCAGCCCACGTATTCCCCGGAAGCCAGCTTGGGCAGGATCCGTTGTTTCAGCGCTTCCTTGCCGTAGGAAAAGATCGGGTACATGACCAGGGAGGACTGCACACTCAGGGCCGAGCGGTAGGCGGAATCCACGCGCTCTACTTCCCGGGCAATCAGGCCGTAACAAACGTGGTTCAGACCAGGGCCGCCATATTCCTCCGGCAGGGTGGCGCCGAGCATGCCCAGTTCGCCCATCTGGTTGAAGATGTTGCGGTCGAATTTCTCGTGCCGGTTGGCTTCGATGATGCCGGGCATCAGCTGCTGGTCACAGAAGCTGCGAATGCTGTCGCGGACCTGACGCTCGGTCTCGTCCAGTTGTGAGTCAAAATTCAGCAGGTCATTCCAGGATGCGGAAGCCATTCGTTTTCTCCTGCAGGCAATGAGCGGGAAGCCCGACCATGAGATTTCCCGGCAATGTGTGTTAATATAGTTTCGGTACGCGAAACTAAGTTTTGTAACTGAATGCAAAAGACTAATCCGGGTATTATGGAAATGCAAGTAGTGATCAAGCGTCGTCGCTCAGGGCGGCCATGAACGCGGTTCTGCAATGGCTCGTATCGCTGGCGGTGTTGACTGAACTGGTCGCCATCTGCCTTGGTAACCGGGAATTGAGCGCGTTTGCCGGGGGTATCTTTGTTGCTGCCTTCCTGATCGGCGCCGGGCGTCTGCAGGGCTATGCCCGCATGCTGCTGGTGCTCTCCCTTGCGGTACTGGGTGGCCTTGCCGCCTTTGGCGCTCTGGGAACCGGGCAGTTGGTAAAGGCCGCGTCGGATGCGGCGTTCTATTCGGCGTTCCTGGGCAGCCTGGGGATGATGCAGTGCCTGGTACGCCGGTTCGAGGTGTTACGCCGGATCCACGATGTGTTGCTGGGTGGCCGGCCTGGCTGGCTTTATCCGAAATATGCCCTGGTCAGCTGTGGCATCGCCTCGGTGTTGAGTTTCGGCATGATGAGCCTGCTCTGTGGCACTCTCTCGGAGACCCTGCGTGAGCGCGGTATTACCGGTGAATCGCGCCTGCAATGGTTGCGCAGTGTTCTGATCAGCGCCCTCAGGGGCTTTGCCCTGGTGCCACTGGTGGCGCCGACCAGTGTGGCGGTGGCCATCCTTACCCGGGAGTTGCCCCAGCTGAGCTGGTCGCTGTTGTTGCCATTCGGAGTGATTGCCGCGCTGCTGCTGGTGTCGGTCGGCTGGGTGCTGGAGCGGCACCGGTTCCGTCAGGTCAGCAGTGAACGGAAGGCGCTGGAGAGCTGGCCGGCGGGTACCGGGCGTTTACTGCTGCTCATTCTGGTGGTCTTTGCGGTGATGGCGGCTCTGGTGGCGAGCACCGGGCTCAAGGTGTCGGTGGCGGCCATGCTGACGGTGCCTTCCGTGACCCTGCTTTACATGTTCGGGCAGGAGTGGAGGTTGGTACCGGTTCTGCGGGAAAGTGCGGAGCAGGTGTGGACCATGAACAACGAAATGGCCATTTTTGCCGCCTCAGCCATTCTCGGGGTGGCCCTGTCAGCAGTGATTCCCGCCGATGCGCTCGCCGGCCTGCTCCAGAGCGGGGGCGGTGTTTTCCTGCTGGCGGTGGTGGGGATGCTGATGATGCCCATGTTTTCCATGATCGGAGTCATTCCGATCACGGTGTTGAGTGTTCAGGCAGGATTGCTGCCGGACTTGGTGGCCGGCGGGATGAATCCGCTGCCGGTTGCCGTGGCCCTGGTTATCGGCTTTTCCCTGGCCATGATGCTCTCGCCCTTCGGTCCTTCGGTGATGCTGCTTTCCCGGTTTGGACAGGTGTCGCGGTGGGTGGTGGCGTTTCGCTGGAACGGGCGGTTCGTGTTGATCGCCGTGCCCCTGCTGCTGGTACTGACGGCCCTGGTGGCCTGGCTGGCACCGACCGTGGCATGATCGGTGCCGGCCGTTCAGATCAGTAACCGCGGCTGGTATCGACGATCCCGGTAATGGCGCGGTCCTGGGCATGATCCCGGATCTTGCCGGTGATCTGTTCCAGGGTGGCATCCCGCAATGTTCGGGCGGAGATATGCGGGGTGATGGTGATTTCACTGCGTTGCCAGAACGGATGCCCTTCAGGAAGCGGCTCCTTACGGAACACGTCGAGGGAGGCCCGGACCAGTTTGCCCTCATCCAGGGCTCTTAGCAGGTCTTCCTCGACCAGGTGCTCGCCCCGACCAACATTGATCAGCACCGCGCCCGGCTGCAACTGGCTGAGCAGTTCATAGTCGATGAGATCCCGGGTTTCATCGGTCAGAGGCAGGGTGTTGACCAGAACCCGGGTGGATTTCAGGAATTCACCGAGCTGGTCCGGACCGGCATAGGTGCTGACACCTTCGAGGTTATGCTCCCCACGGGCCCAGCCATTCACCCGGTAATCCAGGTCTGCCAGGGTGCGGGCCACCCGCTTACCGATATGCCCGAGACCCATGACGCCCACCGGCCACTCGCTGCGCTTGATCGGACGATGAATCTTCCAGCTGCCCTGGCGTTGCTGTTCCCGGTAGGTTTCCATCCCGCGGCTGGATTCCAGCAATTGGTGCAGCACGTACTCGGCCATCTGCACCGACATGCCGGCGTCTTCCAGGCGTACCACTGTCAGGTCTTCGGGCAGATTGGGGACTTTCAGAAGCCCGTCTATACCGGCACCGAGGTTGAACACCGCCTTGAGCTGCTTCTCCCGCTCGAACAGTTTCGCCGGTGGCTGCCAGACGATGGCGTAGTCGGCGTCGATAGCCGGACCGTCGGGATCCCAGACGTGAACCTCCGCCTCCGGCAACAGTTCCTTGATGGGAACTGTCCAGCGTTCCGGCTTGGGGTCACCTGCTACAAATAGAACCTTCATTTGGCCTCCCGGGTCGTAACTGGATACTCAGACTGCTATTTTGTTTTGCAGTGCAGAATGAAGTATCGATTAAATATGGTAAAGGGGATATCTGGTATCGCCCTGCGAGCTTAGTTTTGAAACATAACTGGAGAGTGTTTCATACATGGCGCGGGTTATAAAAAGACTTTCTGGTACTTGATTTGCTCAGCGATTAAAATGGCGCATCTTTGATCATTCATCAGATTGATACCCCGGACACCGGAGCAGGCGACGCGGTTGGAGGACGCCCGATTATGGCAAGAACAAAACAGAGGTCACCGGAACTGAAAGTGGCATCCGGTGATGGCGAGCCCGTCAAGCCGGAAAAGGATCGCAAGTTTGTCGAGGCCCTGTCCCGTGGCCTGGATGTACTCCGCGCGTTCAGTCAGGGGTCGGTTATCCTTGGTAATCAGGATATTGCCCGCATCACCGGCCTGCCCAAGCCGACCGTGTCCCGGATGACCTACACCCTAACCAAACTCGGTTACCTGAGCTACAACACCCAACTGGAAAAGTACCAACTCAGCTCCGGGGTGCTGGCGCTGGGTTATGCCTACGTATCCAACCTCAAGGTGCGCCAGCTGGCCAAGCCGTACATGGATGAGTTTGCCCGCCAGACCAACATGTCCGTCGGCCTGACCTGCCGGGACCGCCTGCACATGATCTACGTGGAAAACCGGCTGCCGCCGGAGGCCTCCCTGCTGCGCATGGAGATCGGCCTGAAGCTGCCCATGGCGACCACCTCCGCCGGTCGCGCGTACTACTGCGCCATCAGCGACAAGGCCCGTGATTTGATCGATGAGGCCATGGCCGACAAGTACGGCGATGCCTGGCCGGAAAAGAAAGAAGGCCTGGAGCAGGCCATGAAAGACTACAATGAGCACGGCTTCTGCCTGTCCCTGGGCGAGTGGGACCGCAACATCAACTCCGCGGGCGTTCCGATCCACCTGCAGGACGGCACCATCATGGCCCTGACCTGCGCCGCGCCGTCTTACCTCGTATCCGGTGAAAAGCTCCGTGGCTCCATCGCCCACCAGTTGGCGATGCTGGCGGGTGATATTGAATCACTGGGCGTTTGATGACTGACTGCGAGGGCGCGAAGGGAGGCAGCGAGTAGGTCCTTCCGAAACCTTGCGGAGCCAGGGATGGCGGAGCAGAGCGTACATGGTCGTATTCACAGCGTGTTTCGGAAGGACCTACTCGCTGCCTCCCGACGAACTCCGAATCAAAAAACCGCAGAGGAAATTCTGCGGTTTTTTTGTGTCTGTAGTTTAATGGACGGTTGAAACCAACCAGAAACTTGTATTAAATCGTACACATGTTTCGCTAGTTAAAATGGCATTTCAATTAAGTCGAGGAGAGAGTATGTCTGAGGTCGTTAGCTATAACCGGGAAGGCAGTGTCGGCGTTATTACCGTGAATTATCCGCCGGTCAATGCCCTCGGCCATGCTGTTCGCTCTGGTCTGCTTGCAGCCCTGGAGCAAGGCCGGAAGGACACAGACGCCAAGGTACTCTTGCTGGTGTGCGAAGGACGCACTTTTATTGCCGGCGCCGATATCCGGGAATTCGGTAAGCCAATGCAGGATCCGTCCCTGCCGACGGTGGTCAATACCTATGAGAACAGTGACAAGCCCCTGATAGCCGCGATTCATGGCACCGCGCTGGGTGGCGGCCTGGAAACCGCGCTGAGCTGTCATTACCGGGTCGCCCTGAGCAGCGCCAAAGTGGGCCTGCCGGAAGTGAAACTCGGCCTGTTGCCGGGTGCGGGTGGCACCCAGCGCCTGCCGCGCCTGACCGGGGCCCAGAAAGCACTGGAAATGATCACCACCGGCGAATTTGTCGGTGCCAAAGACGCCCTGGCCCTGGGTATTGTCGATGCAGTGGAAGATGGCGACGACATCCGTGCCGTGGGTCTCGGCTTTGCCCGGAAGATCGCGGATGAAGGCAAGCCGGTACGCCGGGTGCGTGACATCACCGACAAGATCGAGGCCGAGAAGGGTAGTGATGTCTTCGACCAGTTCCGTGAAGGCCTGAAGAGGCGGGCCCGCGGTCTGTTTTCCCCGTTCAAGTGTGTTGATGCCGTGGAAGCTGCCTTCAACCTGCCCTTCGAGGAAGGCATGAAGCGCGAGCGGGAGCTGTTCATGGAGTGCATGGAATCGCCCCAGCGCGCGGGCTTGATTCACTCATTTTTCGGTGAGCGCGAGGTTTCCAAGGTCAAGGGTCTGGCCAAAGATACGCCGGTTCGTGATGTGAAGCGTGTGGGCATCATCGGTGCGGGCACCATGGGTGGCGGTATCGCCATGAACTTCGCCAACGTGGGCATTCCTGGCACCATCGTTGAGGTGAAGCAGGAAGCGCTGGACAAGGGCCTGGCCATCATCCGCCGCAACTACGAGAATTCCGCGAAGAAAGGCAAGCTGACCCAGGAGCAGGTGGAGCAGCGCATGGCGCTGATCACCCCGAGCCTGACTTACGACGATTTCCGGGACGTTGACCTGGTGATCGAGGCCGTGTTCGAGAACATGGCCATCAAGAAGGAGATCTTTGCCAAGCTGGATGAGGTCTGCAAGCCCGGCGCCATCCTGGCTTCCAACACCTCCACCCTGGACATCGACGAGATCGCTTCTGCCACCAAGCGTCCGGAAGACGTGGTGGGCATGCACTTCTTCAGCCCTGCCAACGTCATGAAGTTGCTGGAGAACGTGCGTGGCAGCAAGACCTCCGATGAGGTGAAGGCCACAGTGATGGCGGTTGCCAAGAAGATCAAGAAAGTGGGCGTCATGGTCGGCAACTGCTACGGCTTTGTTGGTAACCGGATGCTGCACAAGCGCGGCACCGAGGCCATGTCCCTGGTGGACGAAGGCGCCACTCCGCAGCAGGTGGACAAGGTACTGACTGACCTCGGTTTCCCCATGGGCCAGTTCGCCATGTCCGACCTGGCCGGTATCGACGTGGGTTACCGCATCCGTGAAGAGCGCCGCAAGGCCGGTGAGGATATCCCGGCCAGCTGGATGGACAAGCTGGCGGAGCAGGGCCGTCTTGGCCAGAAGACCCAGGCGGGCATCTATAAATATGAAGAAGGCAGCCGCAAGCCGATTCCTGATCCCGAGGTGGAAAAACTGATCGAGGAGTTCCGTAAGGAGCAGGGTATTACCCCGCGCGAGATCAGCGACCAGGAAATTCTCGAGCGCTGCATGTACGTGATGATCAACGAAGGTGCCAAGATCCTGGAAGAGGGCATCGCCGACCGTCCTATCGACATCGACATCGTCTGGATCTACGGCTACGGCTTCCCGGCCTACCGCGGCGGCCCCATGTTCTGGGCCGATCAGGAAGGTCTCTACAACATCCTGACAGCTGTCAAAAAGTACCAGGACACCGTCGGTGGTGAGCAGTGGCAGCCGGCGGCATTGCTGGAGAAGCTGGTCAGCGAAGGCAAGAAATTTGGCGATCTTTGATTTGAGTGCGGAGTCGGCTTGAAGACGGGGTCAGAAGAAGGCTTTCTTCTGACCCCAATTTCACACCTCTTCCTCGGAGTCTCATGAAAACGGGGTCGGATGAACGCTTTCATCTGACCCTACCTTAACCGGAGCAGAATCATGTCCGAAGCAGTCATCGTCTCCACCGCCCGTACCGGCCTTGGCAAATCCTACCGGGGCTCCCTCAACAATACCCACAGCGTCGATATGGCCGGCCATGTCATCAAGCACGCAGTCGAGCGAGCCGGCATTGATCCAGCCATTGTTGAAGATGTCATCATGGGGGTCGCCTACCCAGAAGGTACTCAGGGCCGGAATGTCGCCCGTCTGGCGGCTATTCGTGCCGGTCTTCCGGTCACCACCGCCGGTCTGACCATTAACCGGTTCTGTAGCTCCGGCCTGCAGTCCATCGCCATGGCAGCCCAAAGGGTTGTGTCCGAGAAAGTGCCCGCCATGGTGGCGGGGGGCGTCGAGTCCATTTCCCTGGTTCAAAACGAACATGTGAACAGCTTTCATGCGACCAATGACTGGCTCATGAAGAACAAGCCCGAGCTGTATCTGCCGATGATTGAAACGGCTGACATCGTGGCAAAGCGGTACAACGTGAGCCGGGAGTCCCAGGACGAATACTCCCTGATCTCCCAGCAGCGCACGGCGGCTGCCCAGCAGGCCGGCAAATTCGACGATGAAATCGTGCCTTTCGACACCACCATGCTGGTCAAGGACAAGGAAACCGGCGAGGTTAGCGAAAAGCAGGTCACGCTGAACCGCGACGAGTGCAACCGCCCGAACACCACTCTCGAAGGACTGGCAGGTCTGGAGCCGGTACGTGGCCCGGACCAGTTCATCACCGCCGGTAACGCCAGCCAGCTATCTGACGGCGCGTCGGTGTGTACCGTCATGAACAGCACTTACGCCGAGAAGCACAACATCGAGCCCATGGGGATCTTCCGTGGTTTCGCAGTGGCCGGCTGTGAGCCCGATGAGATGGGCATTGGTCCGGTTTTCGCCATTCCCCGCCTGCTTGAGCGCACTGGCCTGAAAATGGACGATATTGATCTTTGGGAGCTCAATGAGGCTTTTGCGTCCCAGGTTGTGTATTGCCGTGATCGCCTGGGAATCCCCATGGAGAAGCTGAACGTGAATGGCGGTTCCATCTCCATTGGTCATCCCTTCGGCGTTACCGGATCTCGCCAGACCGGCCATGCCCTGATCGAAGGTAAGCGTCGCGGAGCCAAGTACGTGGTGATCACCATGTGCATCGGTGGCGGCCAGGGCGCTGCCGGTCTGTTCGAAGTGGTGTAAACCCGGGGGAGCGTCGCCATGCAGCAGAAGATCATCAATGCCCGGGATCTGGAGTTCCAGCCCTATAAGCTGCATGACGTGGAGCAGGTGCTTGGCGGCTATGACTACACCCGGGAGTATCCGGTGGAGCAGTTCTATCGGGATAACCGTCTGAAACCGATTCAGGAGGGGACCCATGGGATTCAGGGCCTGGAAAACCCGGACCGGCAGGACCATGCGTTCTACGAGGGTAAGCTCAGGGCCTGTGAGTATTTCGCCCGATATGAATTGCCGGGTGTGGTGAGTACGGCGGAGCTTTTGAAAGCGACCAACGAGACTGCACTGAGCATGGCCGATGAGGCGTTCTAGGGCCCTAAGACGGGGTCAGAAGAAAGCTTTCTTCTGACCCCACTTTCACCTCCAGTAACCCCCGGGGTCAGATGAAAGCCTTCATCTGACCCCTCCTTAAACAAAAAGGGGAGTAAAAATGGATCGAAAAGCCAAAGCCGTGGTCTGCCGGGAATGGGGCCAGCCCGTCCAGGTCGAGACCATCACCGTGGAAGGCCCCAAGCGGGGCGAGATCACCATCAAGATTGCGGCCTGTGGTGTGTGCCACAGCGATCTGTCCGCCACCACCGGCAAGATTCCCTATCCGCCGCCCCTGGTCCTCGGCCATGAGGCTGCGGGCGTTGTGGTGGAAGTAGGTGAAGGGGTGACCCACTTTCAGGAGGGGGACCACGTGGTCAGCTCCTTCATCTCCATGTGCGGCAAGTGCCGTCAGTGTGTCCGCGGCCGGCCGGTGTTGTGTGAGAACGCCCGCAAGGCCATGTTCACCCTGCCGGATGGCACCGTGCGCACCAAAGGCGCCAGTGGCGAGTCGCTGAACGTGTTCGGGGCCTGCGGCGTGATGGCGGAATACGCCACCATGCATGTGGATAACTGCGTCAAGGTGGATAATACCGTGCCCATGCAGAACGCCGCCCTGGTCGGGTGCGCGGTAATGACTGGCGTTGGCGCCGTGTTCAACACCGCGAAACTGGAACCAGGCTCCCGGGCCGCAGTATTCGGAATCGGTGGTGTGGGTCTCAACGCGATTCAGGGCTGCGCCACTGCTGGTGCCGAGATGATCGTGGCGGTGGACAGCAACCCGAAGAAGCTAGAGATGGCCCGGGAATTCGGTGCAACCCATACGGTCAACATCAACGAGGTGGATGACGCCGCGAAGGCCGTGAAGAAACTGACCGGTGGCGTGGACTACGCCTTTGAATGCGTGGGTGCCGGTCCGGTGGTGGAACAGGCCTACAAGTGCCTCGGCCGTGGGGGCACCGCCGTGGTGGTGGGGGTGGCTGACCCGAAGGACAAGACCTCATTGACCACTCTGACGCTGCCCGCGGATGAGCGCACCCTGAAAGGCAGCTGGCTGGGTTCAGCCCGTCCGCAGCATGATTTCCCCAGGATCCTGGGGCTTTACAAGGCCGGTAAACTCAAGTTGGATGAACTGATTACCCGGACCTACCCCATTGAAGAGGCTGCCCAGGCTTTCGATGATATGGTGGCCGGCAAGAACGCCCGTGGCGTGATCGTATTTGATTAAGGGGGAGAACATGAATGAATTGAGCAAGAACTACATCAACGGTCAGTGGGTTGACTGGAACGGCGAGCTGATCGACGTCCACGAAGCCGGCACCGGTGAGGTTATTGCCCGGGTGCCCGCCTCGGGTCGTGAGGAGATGGAGCAGGCCATCGCCGCAGCGGATGCCGCTTTCGAGAGTTGGTCGGAAAGCACCCTGGAGCAGCGCCTGAAAGTGCTGGAGCAGCTGCACGCGGGGCTGAAGGAGCGGGCGCCGGAGATTTCCGAAACCGTGAGCCGGGAAGTAGGCATGCCGATCAAGCTGGCCACGCCCATCCAGGCCGGTATGCCGGCGGCTGTGACCAAGACCTACCTGAAACTGCTGCCGGAGTTCCCGTTCACCGAGCAGTCCGGCAACTCCGAGGTGCAGTACGCGCCGGTGGGTGTGGTCGGCTGTATCACTCCCTGGAACTACCCGTTGCACCAGGTGATCCTGAAGATCGTGCCGGCCATTGCCGCGGGTTGTACCGTGGTGCTCAAGCCCTCGGAAATCGCCCCCCAGACCGCCTACATCCTGGCGGAAATCCTTGACGGCACCGATCTGCCCAAGGGCGTATTCAACATGGTGTGCGGTCTTGGCCAGACCGTGGGTGATACCCTGATCAAGCATCCGGACGTGCGCATGGTGTCCTTCACCGGCTCCACCCGCACCGGTCACCTGATTGCCCATGCTGCGGCCGATGATTTCAAGCGTATTGCCCTGGAGATGGGCGGCAAGTCAGCGTCGGTCATCCTCCCGGACGCCGACCTCGCCGGCGCGGTCAAGGGCACGGTGAACAACTGCCTGCTCAACTCCGGCCAGACCTGTACCGCTCTGACCCGTATGCTGGTGCCGGCGGACAAGCACGATGAGGCCTGTGAGCTTGCAGCGGCCGCGGTGGCCAAGATGACACCGGGCAATCCACTCGAGGAAACCACCCGCCTGGGCCCGCTGTCTTCTGCCCAGCAGCGTGACCGGGTGATCGACTATATCAAGCTCGGTATCGAGGAAGGCGCCACCTTGGTGGCGGGCGGGCCGGAAGCGCCGGAGGGGTGCGATAAGGGTTACTTCGTCAAGGCCACGGTATTCGGCAATGTCCGTCCGGACAGCCGCATCGCCCAGGAAGAAATCTTCGGGCCGGTGCTGAGCATCATTCCCTATAACGACGAAGCCGAGGCGATCCGTATTGCCAATGGCACCCCTTACGGCCTGTCCGGAGCCGTCTGGTCTGCCGACGATGCTCATGCCAAGCGGGTAGCGGGCGAGCTGCGTACCGGGCAGGTGACCGTCAACGGCGGTGCCTTCAATGCCCTGGCCCCGTTCGGCGGCTTCGGTCATTCCGGTCTCGGCCGGGAGTTTGGCAAATGGGGGCTGGAGGAATTCCTGGAGGTGCGGTCGCTGCAGCTGTGAGGCGAAGTGGGCGCTGAACCTGGGGATTGAACAAGGGGGCAGATGAAAGCATTCATCTGACCCCGGACTTCACGCCAAAGCCTGGGGAATACCCCCGGGGTCAGAAGAACGCTTTCTTCTGACCCCACCTTCATCGCCAAAGCCTGGAGGATCCTTTCTCAGGCCTTGCCCCCAAGCAGAATCCTTACCGCCGTACAGGCATCCTCCAGCTCCTCATCCCGGGGTTCGCGCCCGCCGATGATGTCGCTGTAGAGGCAGGATTCCGCGAGGCGGACCATGAAGTAGGACAGGCTATCCACGCTCATGGGCGGATTGATCTTGCCCTGGGCGACCTGGTCCTTGAGGGTGCGGGTGTTTGCTTCCACGGTCCGGGCGTGCAGGGTGGACTGGGAAGAGGTCAGGATCCTCAGGGCATATTCCGGATCCTGGTTGATGAACCGCCTCAACGGCTCGAAGTGCAGGATCGTGGAATTGATTTTCCGGTAGACACCGACAATGTAATCGACTCCCTCGCCCGGGGTTGTGGCGAGAGCTTCCAGGCGCAGCGGTTCGTACAGGGACCACAGCACTTCACCGATCAACAGATCCTTGTTGCCCACCCAGCGGAACAGGGTAGCCCGGCCGATATTGAGTTCGTCCGACAGGGACGCAAGGTGGACACGCTCGCCCTTCAGCCACATTCGCCGCGCCCGTTTGAAGGCATCGGCCGGCGTCGCTCTCGTTGTTGTTCTGGCTGTCACTGGAACCTCTTATCCAAATTCGATTTCATTCTAACGACAAAAAGAGAATGCCGCTATGAAGACACGAATTACCAAACTGTTTGGCATTGAACATCCTATTATTCAGGGCGGCATGCACTGGGTTGGTTACGCCGAGTTGGCAGCGGCAGTATCCAATGCTGGCGGCCTGGGCATCCTGACGGCCCTGACCCAACCGACGCCCGAGGATCTTGCGCGCGAGATTGCCCGTTGCCGGGAGATGACGGACAAACCCTTTGGCGTCAATCTGACCTTTCTGCCCTCGTTCAAGGAACCACCCTATCCCGAGTACATTCAGACGATCATCGATGGTGGGGTGAAGATTCTGGAAACCGCTGGCCGCAGCCCGGAAAAGTATATGGAGCAGCTGAAAAGCGCGGATATCAAGGTCATTCACAAGTGCACCTCGGTTCGCCACGCGTTGAAGGCGGAGCGTATTGGCTGTGACGCGGTCAGCGTCGACGGCTTCGAATGCGCCGGTCACCCCGGCGAGGATGACATTCCCAATTTCATCCTGTTGCCCCGGGCGGCTGAGGAACTGGCCATTCCCTTGGTGGCCTCAGGGGGCATGGCCGATGGCCGCGGCCATGGCTCTGGGTGCGGAGGGTATGAACATGGCTACCCGCTTCCTGGCCACCCGCGAAGCCCCGATACACGAGCGGGTCAAACAGACTGTTGTCGACTCGGACGAATTGCAGACCCGACTCATCATGCGGCCGCTCCGGAATACCGAGCGGGTCCTTCGTAACCGTGCCGTGGATGAAATCATCCGCATTGAGGCCGAGAAGGGCGGTGAAACAACCATCGACGACATCCGCCATCTGGTGACGGGTGCCAAGGGCAAGCTGGTACTGCATGAAGGGCGAATGGACGAGGCGGCCTGGAGTTGCGGTATGGTGGCCGGACTGATCCACGATGTTCCCAGCTGTGACGAACTGATCGACCGAATCATGACTGAAGCCCATGTCATTGTTCGAGAGCGACTGGCGAACTTCCTTTAGTCATTGGCTGGCGTGATTATTTTGTGATATTTCCGCGATAGACTCTTTACCTGCGCGTGACGCTGCCGTAAAGCAGCGTTGAGAATCTGCTCCGTGAGGCGGGCCACTCGTGCCCGCGTTCCCGACAACAGCACGGAGAGATTCCCATGCAATCACTGACACGAATGTTCGTAGCCGTCATGCTTTGCCTTGGCGCATCCCTGGCCTTTGCCGACGGGATGGAGTCGTCGGCCGAGACGATGAAAGACGACGGCATGATGGCGGAAGAGTCTATGGAAAAGGGCATGGAAAAGGATGACATGACCGCTGACATGGACCAAGGTATGAAAGAGGACACCATGGGTGACATGGACGACATGGACGACATGGAGGAGGCAAACGACATGGAAACGATGCCCATGGAGGACGACACCATGAACAAGGACACCATGGAGTAACCGTTGCCGGAGCCGCCCACCCGGGCCAGGAAACCATGACGCGAACCGTACTGATCATTGAGGATAACCCCGGTATCGGCGAGCTGGTGCGTATGCAGGTGTCAGACCTGGGCATGCGTGCCATTCTCGTCGGCCGGGGCGACGAGGGGCTGGAGCGTTTCCGCCAGGGCGGGATAGATCTTGTGATCCTGGATCTGATGCTCCCCGGGATGGACGGGCTCGCGGTATGCCGGGAGATCCGTTCTGGCACCGGGTATGTTCCGGTGCTGATGCTCACGGCCAAGAGTTCCGAGCTGGACCGGGTGCTGGGCCTTGAGATGGGGGCGGATGATTATCTGACCAAGCCATTCAGCGTGGCGGAACTGGCGGCCCGCATCAAGGCTCTGTTCCGGCGCGTCGATGCCATGTCCTCGGGAACGTCAGAGCAAACCGAGGCGGAGGAGCTGGTTATCGAGGAGCTTCGCATTGATCCGGTGCGACACCGCGTCTTTGTCCGGGACCTGGAGGTTGACCTGACCGCCAGGGAATTTGATCTGCTCTGGCATTTTGCCCGCCACAGGGGCCGTGTATTCAGCCGCGCCCAGCTGCTGGATGCAGTCTGGGGGTACAATCATGAAGGCTACGAGCATACCGTAAACACTCACATCAACCGCCTTCGTAACAAGGTCGAGGCTGACCCCTCGGCGCCCCGGTATATCCAGACGGTGTGGGGTGTCGGTTACCGGTTTATGGACTGACGCATGGCCCTGTCACTGTTCCGCACACTCTACGCCCGGCTGGCGCTGGGTCTGTTTCTGCTGCTGGTTATTGTCGGTGGTCTGTTTACAGTCCTGAGTCTCTATTCCGTGCGCGAGTACACCGCTGCAGTCAATCAGGAACTCAATCGCGACCTGGCCCGGAATCTGGTTGCCGACCGCAACCTGGTGACGGGTGGCCAACTCGACCAGGAGGCCCTGAAAAGACTGTTCGACCTGTACATGACCATTAATCCCGGCATCGAGATCTACCTGCTGGGCCCGGAAGGCCGGATTCTTTCCTACTCCGCCGACCCGGACAAGATCAAGCGTAATCGGGTTTCGCTGGGGCCGATCCGGACGCTGCTTGCACAACCCGACGCATTTCCACTCCCGGGGGATGATCCCCGCAGTCATGATCGCCGAAAGGTGTTCTCGGTAACTACTGTACCTTTTGAAAATGACCGTTCGGGCTATCTGTACGTGGTACTCCGGGGTGAGGAATATGACCTGGCCGAGAGCATGGTGCATAGCAACCAGCTGTTGCAGATGGGAGCCGGTGCTCTGCTGATCAGTCTGGTCGTTGGCCTGATGGCAGGGCTGGTGTTCTTTCACCTTTTGACCCGAAGGTTGTCCCGGCTGACCGAGCGGGTGGAAAATTTCGAAATCAGCGGCGAGGTGCTGGTTCCGGAGAACAGGGAAACCCTTGTCTCCCCCGGGGACGACATCGACTACCTGGCGGCACGGTTTGAACATATGGCCAGCCGTATCGCCGCCCAGGTCGACCTGCTGAAAGAAAAGGATCACCAGCGTCGCCAGATGGTGGCCCAGGTCTCCCACGACCTGCGCACGCCGCTGGCGTCGATTCAGGGCTACCTCGAGACCCTGAAGATGAAACAGGCGGATCTGGAGCCTTCAGAGCGAGCCCGGTTCCTCGACGTGGCACTGGCGGAAACCTGGCGACTGGGCCGGCTGGTGGAGGAATTGTTCGAGCTGGCGGCGCTTGAAGCCCGGGAGAAACAGCCGTCGCCGGAACCCTTTATGATGGCTGAACTGGTACATGATGTGGTTCAGAAACACCAGCCCGAGTCGGAGCGTACATCGGTACGGCTGCGAATTACCCATGCTGACGGGGTCATGGCGCAGGCGGACATTGCCATGACGGAGCGTGTCCTCGACAACCTTATCGGCAATGCGATTGCCCATTCTCCCGCCAATGGTGACGTCAATCTCGCAGTCCGGCAGGACGAAGACGCTGTACTACTGACTGTCGCGGATGCCGGTCCCGGCATCCACCCGCAAGATCGAACCCACCTGTTCGAGCCTTTCTACCAGGGTGCCGGGGCAGTAAATGCCGGTCATGCGGGCCTGGGCCTGGCCATCGCCCGTCGTATGGTGGAACTTCAGAAAGGCCGTATCGACGTCCGTAACCTTGAGCCAACCGGTGCCGAGTTCCAGGTCTGGTTGCCGGCTGCCGATATCAGGTAATGCCCCGAAAATCCACGCTGTTATAGATTCGTAATACTCTGTGAACGGTTTCGTGAAGCCACGGGTTCAGACTGACAGCATGGTCCAGTACAGGAGAAATACCATGAAACGCAGTATTCCAGGTTTTGCCCTCGTGCTGTCGCTGGTTTTGGCAGGAGCAGCTTATACGTCTCTTGCCACGGCAGACAAGCACGATACCGAGTTTGCCCCCAACGATCCGAATCTGGCCGTGGCCACGTTCGCCGGCGGCTGCTTCTGGTGCGTGGAAGCGGGCTACGAGAAGGTGCCGGGGGTTGTCGAGGCCGTCTCCGGTTATGCCGGTGGCAGTGTGGAAAATCCCACCTATAAGCAGGTCTCTTCTGGCAGCACCGGTCACACGGAGGCGGTCCAGGTCTACTATGATCCGGATGAGATGACCTACGAGGGGCTTTTGCAGGGCCTGTGGCGGATGATGGATCCCACCGACGCCAATGGCCAGTTTGTCGATCGGGGCAAGCAGTACCGGCCGGCGATCTTCTACCACAATGACGAGCAGAAGCGTCTGGCCGAGGCCGCCACGCAGGAACTGGAGGCTTCGGGTATCTATGACAAGCCGGTGGTGATTGAAATCGTACCGTTGGAAACCTTCTATCCGGCGGAGAAGTACCACCAGGACTATTACAAGAAGAACCCGCTGCGCTACAAATTCTACACCTTCAACTCCGGCCGCTATCAGTTCATCGAGAAGGTCTATGGCGAGGATTATGAGCTGGATTTCTCGAAGTTCCGGCCCGCAGCCATGGAGTCGGATGCCGAGGACAAAGGTTTTGACCCGCAAGCCTTTGTGAAACCCGATCAGGAAACCCTGGAAAAGCGTCTCACTGATATCCAGTACGAGGTCACCCAGGAAGACGGGACCGAAAGGGCCTTTAACAATCCCTACTGGGATAATAAACAGGCCGGTCTTTACGTCGATATTGTGTCAGGGGAGCCGTTGTTCTCATCCCGGGACAAGTACAAATCGGGTACTGGCTGGCCCAGTTTCACCAGGCCGATTCACGAGGATGCGGTGGTGGAAAGGGAGGACAGGATACTGTGGATGACCCGCACCGAGATCCGTAGCCGGTATGCCGACTCGCACCTGGGGCATGTCTTCAATGACGGGCCGGCCCCTGCGGGGCTGCGCTATTGTATGAACTCTGCGGCGCTTCGGTTCATTCCCCTGGAACAGATGAAGGCCGAGGGCTACGGGGACTACATTGACGAAGTCACCGGCGGTAACTCCTGACGGTGCGGTCAGAGCCACAGGTCCTTGATCGGGGTATTCGGCCCGAAATGGTGGTGAATCTGGGCCTGGAGAAGCTCCGCGGTGGCAATGGCGTCAATCAGCGCATTGTGGGAGGCATAGTGGGGCAGGCCGTAGCGCTGTCGGCTGTCTGCCAGACGAATCGACACCGTTCTCTTGCCCAGCAAGCGCCGCCAGCGGCCGGGCCGCCGGTCAGGGTGCAGGTGGGCTTCGATGGCCATGGTATCAATGACCGGAAACCGGATGCCTTCGCCCAATCGCCACTGCAGCGCCACGTTGAGGAACGGTCGTTCAATGTCCCGGTAATGGACCACGGGAATGCGGCCTTTCAGGTAACTGAACAGCTTATCCATTACTTCGGCAAGGTCCGGGGCATTGTCGATGTCGGAGTGGGTGATGCCATGTACTTCGATGGACGTCTGGTGCAGCGGCAATTGCGGGCGCACCACCTGATGCCAGCAGCGACCCAGCTGAATGCCGCCCAGGGTGAAGGGCACCAGTCCGACGCTGACGATGGAGTGCTCGTTCGGATCAAGTCCCGTGGTCTCGAAATCCATCGCCAGCAGGGGAACGTCTGACATCGGCATGTCAGGGTCGACGCAGCCGGCTTCGTAGAAAGCCTTGAGCAGCGGCGACGTCGCCTGGTGGGCGAGCTCTCGATATTGCTCCGGCCAGGTCGCTTTGGCGCTTGTTGCGTCCTCACGTTCGGGATTATTGGGCATTGCGGCCTACCTGGGCGTTGTAGCGGAAACGCAGGAACTTCTGGGCGTTGCTGACCACCTGGAAGGCGTCCTTCAGGTGACTGCGCTCGAACGGCGACAGATCTTCAGGTTGCACGTTATTGTCGGGATTCCTGCCATCCTCAATGGCCAGGGCCTGGTGCCTGATGCGAACGATGGAGATGAACTCCAGAGCATCCCGGAGGTTGCCGAGGTCATCTTCCAATAGCAGCTTGGTCTGGCCGATGGCCTTGAGGCGCTCGAACGAGTTCTGGGCCCGGGAGCCGCAGGCCAGGGCATGGATCCGGATCAGGTCGGAAAGCGGTGCAGTGCCACGCCGTTTCAGGTTGAAGGTCTTGCGGTGCCGACCATCCTCTTCCAGTACGAAGGTGCGGAAAAAGCCCAGAGGCGGTGTCCGGTTCAGGGCGTTGCGCGCCATCAGGGTGAGGAAGCGCTGACTGTGGCTGGCCTTCTCCGCCACTAACGCCTTCAGCTCCTCGGCAAACCCGATGTTGCCGTGGATGCCGTCCAGGTCAAAGAAGATGTTGCTGTTCAGCAGCGCCTCGGCCTTGGGGTTCTCGATCCAGTCGGTGAAATAGCCCTTCCACACCCGCAACGGCTGGCGCCATTTCGGGTTGGTAGCCATGATCTCGCCGGTGCAATACTTGTAGCCGCACTCCGCCAGGCCGTCACTGACCAACTTGGCCAGCGCCAGGAAATACTCGTCGTGCTCTTCGGGTACGAAACTGTCGTCCAGGATCATCGCATTGTCCTGGTCGGTCACCACCAACTGCTCATCCCGGGCCATGGAACCCAGCGCCATAAAGCAGTAGGGAATCGGGGGCGGCCCAAGCTTTTCCTCGCCCAGCTCCAGCAACCGCTGGGTGAAACTCCGACCGATCCCTGCCATGGCACTGCCGATCATGTGGGAGTTGGCGTCCTCATTGACCATGCGTACAAACGTGTCCGGCACATCCCGGCTGATATTCTTGAGACCTTTGACGTTGTTCTGGTGGTAGATATTACTCACCAGGTAGAGGCTGCTCTGGCTTTCGTATTTCACGATGTCCGACAGGGCAATCACGCCCCGCACCTCGTCTTTATCCATGACCGGCAGGTGGTGAACGTTGTTGTGCAGCATCATGAGCATCGCCTCGAATATGTAGGCGCTGGCGCGAATGGTGATCAGACCCTCGGACATGATGTCGCTGATCGGGGTTTCCGAAGGCAGGGCCTCGGTAACGGCGCGGGTGCGCAGGTCCCGGTCGGTAATGATGCCCTTGAGTCTGGTATGGTCGTCGGTTTCATCCATCAGTAGCAGAGCTGAAACGCCCTGATCGGTCATGATCCGGGCTGCCTCCTGCAGCCGCACCGTGCAGGGTGCCGAAACCGGAGCGCGGGAAATCAACCGGGTGACCTTTGAGGTCATCAGTTCATTGGATTTCTCCCGTCGGGACAGGGCAGAACGCAGGCGGCTCCGGTCCTCTGTCTCGACAAAGTCGGCAAAACCGTCATCGTTTTCAAACAGGTACTGGAAGGTGGCCTCCGGGATGCGATAGACGAGAGTATCCTCCAGCGCTTTGGCGGGGAACCGCACACTCTTGTTCATCAACAGGCCGAACTGGCCAAAGATGTCACCCTCGCCGATCCGATTGTAAAGTTCACCGGAACGCCGGTAGATTTCCACGGCGCCACTGCGAATATAGTAGAGCCAGGAGTTGTCCTGCCCGAATTCCAGGATCTGCGTGCCGGCCCGGAAATACTGGACCTCAACGCCACCGACCACATGATCGAGCAGTTCCTCCGGCATCTCATCGAACGGGGGGAACTGGGCCATGTGGTTCCGGATATCAATGAGTTCCGCCTGCATACCGCTCCCCGCTGCGCATTGAGTGAAGTCTGAAAGTTGTTGTTAATCAAGGACTATAGCAACCGGAGGGGGAACTGGCCACGGCGGGGGAAGCGATGGCGGCCCGAAGGCCGCCATCGTTGGTGGGTAGGTCGAAGTTATTGGTTCAGGGACTGGAAGATGCTCTGGTTGCCACAGGCATCGCCGTTTTCATAGTCGGTGTCCACAACGGTGTTGATCCAGTAGTTCAGGAGTTCCACCCCTTCGGTATGGGTCACGCTGCGAGCAATGGGTGGCATGCGCCGCTGTGGATCGCTGTCGGCCGCCAGTCGGCAGGCAACAATCGAACTGTCGGCATCCCCGGGTACCACGATATGCTGGCGACCGCAGGAGCCTCCGCCGGTAGCCGTCGGTTTCTTGCAGATTCCGTAACCCGCATCCACCGCCCGGTAGTGATCGAGGTAATAGCCGGTATTGGATGCGGCGCCCCGATCGTTATGGCAATGTTGGCAGTTCACTTCCAGGTATGCCCGCAGACGGGTTTCAACATCGGCGTCGGAGCCGGCGGTTTCACCGCTGTCACCGGGCAGGTTCCAGTGGGGCAGACGCCCGATGTTGGTGGCAACCCCCCGTCCGTCAATCTGAAGATCCGGTACATTGGTGAGAATACCCTGATCCTGCCAGTATTTGAGCTGGTTGACCCGGGGGAAACCACCCTGTCCCCGGGTGCCCATGAACGCCGATTCCGGCGCGTAGGCGCGGTTCAGGTTGCGGGGTTTCGGGCCGATGGGGGCACTGCCGGATTCCACGTCATCGTTGCTGTGGCAGGTAATGCACTGGTTGGCATTGGGAATGGCATAGGCATCCGTGCTTCCGGCCAGCAGCTGGCCTGTGACCGGGTCCTGGTAATGCCAGCTCACGGCCCGGGTACCGCCACCGAGGGCCAGTTTTGCCACGGGATTGCCTTCGCTGTCCTTTTCCCAGATATAGGTGGGCCCATCCCAGAACGCCTTGCCGCTCTCGCTCACCCGTTTGATCAGCAGGCGGGTTTCCACCAGTTCCTCGTTACCCAGGCTTTCATCGGTAAAGGCGAAGGTCTTGGCAATCACCGTGCCGGTGGGGAAGTGGATAGTGCCGTTCACGTTACCCCCGTCCTGGCCGTCCATGTAGACTGCCTTGGTGCCTGGCGGTACGAACACGACCCGGTACTTGGTGGCGTAGTCGGAGAACAGTTTGCTGTTGAGTACGAACGGAACGCCACCGTCGTTGGGCATGCTGCGCGGATCATGGGGATCGGCGAACGGATTGTACTGGTCGAGCCTGGGACAATTTACTGCCAGGGCTTCCCGGTTGACGCTGCCGGGTTTGCCTTTCCTGGTGCAGAGCTTATTGATGTAGTCCTCACTCGGTGCCGGGTCAATGGTACCGCTGGGTTCGAACGGCGGGATCTCGATGCGGGGCAGCGCTGGCAGGACTTTCCCGAAACGCGCCTGGCAGTCGTGGACTGACTTGTCGGTGTCGGCCACCACACCGTCCAGCCCGTCCAGCACTGATTGCAGGCCTTCCAGGGTCAGGATGCTGGTGTCCTGCTCGGCCGCCGCCAGAACCAGTTCCAGACCCTCGGTACCATGGAAGTTCATGTAAGCCTGGCTGTCGGCAGACAGGTCGTTGTCATGGAAGCAGGAGCCCCACTGGGGCAGTTTGCGCTCGCCCTGGTTGTTGAACTTGTAGGCGTTGTAATGGCAGGACGGGTTCGGGTACTCGTTGGTGTGGATTGGCTTGCCGTTTTCATCAGCAGGCCGTGTTTCAGTTCGAAGAAACCGCAGCCGAACTCCAGGGTATCCCCCGGGCGCAGCTGGATCATGGCACTGACCATCTCGTGGGTGGCCTCTGCCCCCGGGTTTACCAGGAAGGTGCGCCCATCGCTGAAGCGTTCAACCTGATTGCCGGCAACGCTGTTGCTATCGCCAGCGCTTCCGCTGGTCGGTGCTGAATCCGATGAGCCACCGTCGCCGAAGCATCCGGCCAACAGGAAAACGATCGTCACGGCGGGCAGGAAGCGGAAACGTCGGCGTATCCGGCGGGTACCAATTGTTCTGTATGTCATGGTCTTGCTCCTGTCTTCACAGTGGCGCGTTTTCGATCCGCTCCCACATCCGCAGGTAGGCTTCGGCGGAGGTGAAAAGCTGGTTGATGGCATCGTCAATCTGCTCCGGATCGGCGGCGCTGTTGCGGATCATGTCCTCGATCTGATCCGGGTACAGGCCATAATGGGCCACCCCGCGACCGGCATAGAGGCTGAACTCCCGATCACCGGTGCGCTGGATATCGAATCGGACACGGCCATCGACAGAGGTGAACGGGTAGAGCGCGGCTTCATCCTCGGCGGTACCGGGATTGGCTGCCAGTTGCGCAATGCCGTTCACGTCCGAGGCGAAGCCGGCACCACCGAAGGGGCCGACCTTCTGGTCGTTGCTCCGGGTCCGGTTGCCATCGCGGGTCAGCTTGCGCACCCAGTCCTCGCGGGTTCCGCCGAACGAGGCGGTAATGCCACCCTGGACTGCAATGCGGTCACGGAGGGCTTCGGTGCCGCCCCAGCCGCCATGACTGTTGATCACCGGGTAGTCCAGCGGTTGTGTGATTTCCAGGATCCGGGCTGCCGCCTTGCGGCTGATGTGGTCGGTCTCGATCATCATCTTGCGACGTACCAGCTCCTCGATCAGGAAGTCCCCCAGATCACTGAGGCCGCGGCGATTACAGCGTTCGTCAGTGCCCCGGCGAGGGTCGAGTGCGGCCAGTTCCTCGGGGGTGTCCGGGAAGCGCTCGCCCAGGTAGTCCATCTGGTACAACAGCTGATCGACCAGCCCGAAGGGTTGGAGTGTGGCGTTCTGATCCGGCTCACCGCCGGTGTATTCAACGCTCTCCGGACATTGCTCGAATTCGACGGGGTGGCCGGTCTCCAGCAGGTTGCCTGCATAAAGGATCGGGCCGATACCAATGCCGGTTGAAAGGTCCGGTAGGTGCCCCCCGAAGGCATTATCAAACTTGTGGACCGGGAAGATGTTGCGCACACCCAGCTGGTACAGCTGATCCAGCCGCTCGACGATGTCCTCACGAGTGCATTCGGCTACCCCGAGGAATTCCCCGCACTTGAATACCTTGGACATCTCGATCCCTAGCACCACGGCCAGCTTGCCATCCCCGATGACCTCACGGGCCTCGCCCGGGCTGGAAACAATCCGGAACCAGCCTTCACCCGGGCCACCGTGCTGGGCATCAATGTAGTCCTGCATTTCATACATGCGCTGGATCTGCAACAGGATCGATTCCATGGGGTCGCAATCGTTCTTTTTCTGGGGATTGATGCGGCAAAGAATCTCGTTATGGACGAGGTGGTTCACCAGGATTTTCATGCCCGCCAGATGGGCCCGCTCCAGCCACCGGTAGTAGCTTTGGTGATGCTGCAGGGAGTTGTACCTCGGCCAGTCGTTGAAGGTTGGCCAGCCCTGGGTGTCGTGGAGACCGATGCCGCTGGTGGCCAGTTCGACAAACCCGGTCGCACCCCAGGGGCCGTGGACGGCCTCGCAGTCGTGCAGGGCGTGGGTGACGCCGAAGCGGTGGAAAGGCGCACCGTAGTTGACCCGGCCACCGATAAACTCATAGGCCGAGATATGGGAATGGGTGTCGACGAATCCGAATACGTCGCTTTTGTCGAGGCCCTGGACATTGCGGAAGCGATCTACCTCTTTCAGGTAGGTGGCCGGTCCCTTCTCATCAAGGATGTCGGCGTTCAGTTTCGCTTCGGGGTAGTCCTTGCACCCCTGTGCCTCCCGGAGGGTGAAGAGGCCGGACTCATCAATCATGGAAGGTGACGCAAGCGCCAGACCGTCCTCGGTGGTTGTCAGCATCAACCCGGTGACATCGGATGCCAGGGTAAACGCCGATTCCGGTCCCGGCCGCTGCAGTTGCCAGACCGCCAGATCACTGGGGGCATCGACCATGGCCAGGGCCGGATTGACCGTCACATCACCGATCTGGTCGCCGGAGAACTCCAGGCTCTCGCCAATGGAACGCAGGGCATCTCCCAAGGGCACAACCGGATCCAGGACGAGGTTGGTGGTATCCCCGAGTCCGGCCACCAGGTAGCTTATTTCACCAATGAAGTTGCCGGTCTCGTCGAGGAATTCGCCCGCCGGATCGCTGATGCCAAGCAGTTCAAAACGGCCCACTTCCCCGGTAGTGCGCTGGTAATCCGACATCAACAGGTAGGCACCAAGCCGGGTGGGGCGCAGCCTGAAAGCCGTCGCCTGACTGGCGTCGCCGGTGATGGAATACTGGCCGGATTGGACGTCGGCCTGAAGATACCGACCCTCGGCTTCCAGGGTGTAGCATCCGTTGGCAAAGTCGTAGCGGTCGAGTGTGGCGGACTTCCTGAAGGTGTCATTGTCAGGGCCAACAGCTGAGTTGCCGGGCGTTGCCGTGGGCTCCTGGCCGGGATTTGTGGTCGGGCCGTCGTCGGAGTCGCCACAGCCACTGATAAGCAGGGCACCGGCGAGAGCCCATGCCGTTCGGGTGGGCCATTGGTTGTTATACATGTGGACCCCTCTGTGAATCCTTTTGCCGGCTCTGGTCGGCAAATTGTTGTTATTGCTTGGCATGTTTCGTCGGCAGTGATTGCTGCGAACCAAACGTGAGAGGTTGTAGCATATTGCTGATAATGTGACGGGCATCACGTCAGGCCATTTTTTGATCGGCCAGGTATTTGACGGATTTCGTTGACCACTTTGTGCCGGGTTGCTAGCCTTGCCACACTTTTTTCAGGTGTCCGTCGCAAAGCGCGACGGGTGAAACGGGAAATCGGTGAGCCTGGTTCGCCAGGGCAATTCCGATGCTGCCCCCGCAACGGTAAGCAGGAAAACGGCAATCAAACGCGCCACTGTGCCTCTGGCATGGGAAGGTGATTGTCTGGGAACCGCCAGGGTTCCGCCTGCAAGCCCGGAGACCGGCCTGGAAAAACACCCGGAGTTGCGGTGGGCGGCTTGGGTGGGCGAATTCCGGTATCTCCATACGCCGTCCGTCTCCGCCTGCCCCTTGCCTTTTCCGCAACCGAAACCTGATTCCCGTGCGGGTGCGCGCGGTTCGCGGAGTAAAGTGATATGTTGAAATTCCCTTTTCCTGTTGTCCTGGCAGGTGTATCCCTCGCTGCAGTGCCATTGGCGGTTGCCGCTCAGTCTTCAGATGAAGATGCCCTGGATCCGATTGTGGTAACGGCAACGCTCGGTCCGGATACAGTGGGAGAGAGCCTGTCTTCCGTGACGGTCATTGAGCAGAAAGATATCCAGCGGCAACAACCCGCCGAGTTCCGCGACCTGCTTCAGGCGCAGCCGGGCGTCAACGTGGTCTCAGATGGCAGCTATGGCAAGACCACCAGTGTGTTCCTCCGTGGTGCGGGAAGTTCCGGAACCGTCCTGTTGCTGGATGGCATCCGTTTGCGTTCCGCTACGGCCGGCATTCCGCCCTGGCAGTTCCTGCCGCCGGAGCTGATGGGCAAGATTGAGGTGGTGCGCGGTGCCAAGAGCTCGCTTTATGGCGCCGATGCGGTTGGTGGTGTGGTCCAGGCCTTCACCCTGGAGCCCGAGGCTGCCCGACAGGGCTGGGCTGAGGTGTCCGGTGGATCCCACGATACCTTGGGAACGTCGGTTGGTGTGGCAGGCCGGGAGGGCAGTTCCTCAATTCTGGCGGGCGGTCTGTACTCGGATACCGACGGCACTGAATTGCGAGAAGGTGGTGAGGACCGGGGATTCCGCAATGCCGCCGGCCTGGCCAAAGTCAGCCATGACTTCGAGCAGGGCGGTGGCGCAGGCGTAACCATGTTCCAGTCCCAAGGCAATACCGAGTTCGAAGATGGTAACACTGACTTCATGGTCCGGGCCGCTGGCCTGTATCTGGAGGCGGTGGCCAGCGACTACTGGCGAACCCGTATCCAGTTTTCGGAATCCCGTGACGAACAGGAAACCTTTGGCACTTACCCCAGTGTCTTCGACACCGTGCACCGTTCAGCCCGCTGGGAAAATACCCTCACGGCCGGTGTGCACGAGTTGGTGCTCGGCTCTGAATTCATGGTCGACGAGGTGGACGGCAGCAGCCAGTTCGCCGAGGACAGCCGCACCAATGCCGCTGTTTTCGGCCAGGCCCGCCTCAACTTCGACGCCACCGATCTGATGTTCAGCATGCGGCTGGATGACAACGAAGCCTATGGCAAGGAAGAGACGGGTGGTATCGCCCTCGGTCACCAGTTAGACCGATCCCACCGGCTGCGCCTGAGCTACGCGACGTCGTTCCGGGCACCTACTTTCAATGACCTTTATCTGGAAGTGCCCTCCGACTTCGGCAGCTACTTCGGCAACCCGGACCTTGATCCTGAGCATGGCGAGATGGTCGAGGTCGGTTTTTCCGGTCGCTATGACATCTGGTTCTGGGACGTGGCAGTGTACCAGAATGACGTAGAGGACCTTATCACCTATGTTTATGATCCGGTCACTTACGATGGCACCATGGAGAACGTCGAAACCGCGAGAATCCGTGGTATCGAACTGGCTTCGGGATTCCAGACCGCTGACTGGGACATAAATGCGGCGATAACTTACGCCGACACTGAAAACCGGGATACCGGCAAGCGGTTGCCCCGGCGGGCCGAGAAGAACGTCCGGCTGGATGTCGACCGGCTGTTCCGCAACTGGTCGCTGGGTGCCAGCCTGATCGCCGAAAGTGATCGCTACAACGATGCCGGCAATACCAGCCTGCTGTCGGGCTACGGCACCATGGATGTCCGGGGGGCCTGGGAATTCCTGCCCGGCTGGTCCGCCGGCCTGAAAGTGGCGAACGTGTTTGACCGGCGTTACTCCACCAGTCTCGGGTACGACAGCACCACCTTCGAACCGTTTGAATATCTTGCCGCTGGCCGGACCTACATGGCATCGGTACGCTATGATTTCCGCCAGTAACAGCCTGACAGGAGCCGCGTGACGTAACAATGAGGGCATTCCGGTTTTGGGTAACCCTGGTGGTTGGTCTCGGGCTGGCGCTGGTCACGTCAGTGTCCGCGGCCGGACTGTGTGCGACCGATGCGCTCGATCGTGAAGTCTGCCTGCCGGAGCCCGCCGGTCGCGTGGCGTCCCTCTCGCCGGGTGCCACCGAGCTGCTGTTCTCGGCCGGTGCCGGCGATTCGGTGGTGGCGGTTAGCGCCTGGAGCGATTACCCGCCGCCGGCGGCTGATCTGCCCCGCGTGGGTGACAGTAACCGACTCGATCTCGAAGCCATCGTCGGCCTGGAACCGGATCTGGTGGTAGCCTGGACTGATGGCAATTCCCGGGCCCAGCTGGAGCGGATTGCCGATCTGGGCGTGCCGGTGTTCTGGCTCGCCCCCCGCACCTTCGAGGACATCGCCCGGGCCGCGGAAGTTCTGGGCCGGCTGACCGGCCACACGCCGGTTGCGGAGCGACAGGCCCGGCAGTTCCGGGACGGTGTGTCGGCGTTACGGGCGACCTACCGGGACAGGCAGGCAGTGCGGGTGTTCTACCAGGTATGGAATCAGCCGCTGATGACTGTGAACGGCGAGGAGCTGATCAGCAAGGCCATCGCCCTGTGTGGCGGCACCAACGTGTTTGCCGACCTGTCCAGGCTGGTGCCCAGGATTTCCGTGGAAACCGTGCTGGCTGCGGATCCGGAGGTCATTGTCACCGCCGGGCGCGACGACGCCGATCACGACTGGCTTGAACGCTGGCAGGCGTACCCGTCCCTGTCCGCCGTTGCCAGTGGCAACCTCTATCTGGTTTCACCCTCGCTTTTGCAACGTCCCACCTTCCGCATGTTGGAAGGCGCACGGGAGTTGTGTGGCATCCTGGAGCAGGCCCGTGGCCGTCCCTGAAATTTTCCGCCCCCTGTCCTTGCTGGCCATGCTGGGACTGGTGACCATGCTGCTGTCGGTGAGTGTCGGCAGTGCCGATCTTGGGCCCGGTGATACTCTGTCGGTATTGGCCGGCGGCGGCAGCGAGTTGCACAGGACCCTGATCCTCGACCTCAGACTTCCGCGAACACTCAGTGCCTTTGCCACCGGAGGGTTGCTGGCGGTGGCTGGCGCTCTGATGCAGGTGCTGCTTCGAAACCCCCTGGCAGATCCTTACGTACTTGGACTTTCGGGGGGTGCCGCCGTTGGCGCTTTGCTCGCCATGCTCGCCGGTGCTGCCGGTTTCCTCATTTCCGGTTCGGCCTTCGCCGGCGCCATGTTGGCCACCCTGTTGGTATTCGGTCTGGCCCATGGTAGTGGCAGCTGGACACCCTCACGCTTGCTTCTGACCGGTGTGGTGGTGGCCGCCGGCTGGGGCGCGGTGATTACCCTTATCCTGGCCATGTCACCGACCAGCCGGTTACCGGGCATGCTGTACTGGCTGATGGGAGACCTGTCCCACGCCGGCCAGCCCTGGCCCGGATTAACCGTGCTGGTTGCTGTCTGCTTGCTGGTATTTCCGCTGGGCCGCAGTCTCAATGTTCTCGCCCGTGGGTCACTACAGGCAGCTGCCCTGGGGGTGTCGGTCCGATCGCTGGAGTGGCTCATTTACCTGCTCGCCAGCCTGCTAACGGCCACCGCCGTGACCATGGCCGGCGCGGTCGGCTTCGTCGGGTTGGTGGTGCCACACATGCTCCGGCTGGCGCTGGGTAATGACCAGCGCCTGATTTTGCCGGCCTCTGCCCTGGCGGGCGGAACACTGCTGGTATTGGCGGACACTCTGGCTCGGGTGGTGATCGCTCCGGAACAGTTGCCGGTGGGGGTGATCACCGCGTTGATTGGCGTTCCCACCTTCCTGTACCTGTTGTACCGGAGCCGATGATGATCAGGCTGACCACCGACAATCTCATTATTGATATCCCCGGACGGGCGCCGGGTTCTCCCCTGAACCTGGAAGTGCAGCCCGGGCAGATCTGGGGTGTGCTCGGTCCGAACGGCGTGGGCAAGACCACACTGCTACACACCCTGGCCGGATTAAGGTCTGCCCACAGCGGCCAGGTTTTGCTGAATCATACAGCCCTGTCTACGTTGAAACGCAAGGCCATATCCCGACAGTTGGGCCTGGTGTTCCAGGACCGGCAGGATGGGTTTCCGGCGACGGTGCTGGAAACGGCCCTGATCGGCCGCCATCCCTGGTTGTCTTCCTGGCAGATGGAGACCGGAGAGGACATAGGGATGGCCGAAAGGGCGTTGCAGGCACTGGATGTCGGACACCTTCGGGACCGGCTGGTCAGTACCCTGTCCGGCGGTGAGCGCCAGCGGGTGGCCATTGCCACTCTGATGACTCAGGCGCCCGATATCTGGCTGCTGGACGAACCGAGTAACCACCTGGATCTGCATCATCAGGTGGCGGTGATGCGCCTGGTTGCCGGGCAGGCGGAAGCAGGCCGGTCGGTGTTCATGTGCCTGCACGATGTCAACCTGGCCGCCCGCTGGTGCGATCACTTGTTGCTGCTGTATCCTGATGGTGAAGCGTGTTGGGGACCTTCGGAAAACATGCTGGTTCCAGCGGCACTGGAACAACTCTATGGCCAGAAGCTGGTGACCGTCGAGGTTGATGGCGCGCCGGTTTTTGTGCCTGCCAGATAATTTTTCGGCCTTCGCAGAGGCCTCCTGAGTGTCGCGGATTACCCAGACGGGACACTAGTCCAGTCTTCACAAAAGGCACCCGGAACTTTGTGTTTCTGTCCGTTGGGCCTATATTTATAGAGTAAGGTGCACGGTAGGGATGCTGTGGCCATCGGTGGTGTATCTGAACAATTGTCACCGTTCAAACAGCATTCATAAATGAGGGGCCAATCGTTGGCGCCCACGTTGTTTTGACCCCCCCCGCAGCCGATTTCACACCCGGGATACCGATGCCAGGGACCGGGAAGGGGATATATCATGAATTGTAATTTACGCAATCTTTCTGGATTTATGATGGCGGTGACCGTCATTGCCTTCATGGCTGCTGGAAATCATGCGGTAGCAGCAACGGCTGAAGATCTGAACCGGGATGCCCGGCAGGCTTTGGAGAAGCTTACCAGTACAAACACGCTTGCCGAGACGCTTTCCGGAGAAGCCAAGGCAATCCTTGTTTTCCCCAATATTGTTAAAGCTGGCCTGGTCTTCGGCGGCAGCTATGGTGAGGGAGTTCTGATGAAAGACTCGGAGGTGGTTGACTACTACAACTCGGTTGCCGGGACTTTCGGATTTCAGGCAGGTGCCCAATCCTACGCCTATGTCATGTTTCTGATGACCGATGAGGCTGTCAGCTACCTTGAAACATCCAAGGGCTGGGAAGTTGGTGTCGGACCCACCGTTGTTCTCGTTGATGAAGGCGTGGCAAAAAACCTGTCTACGTCGTCCCTCAAGGACGATGCCTATGCTTTTATCTTCAGTCAGCAGGGGTTAATGGCTGGAGTAAGCATTGAGGGTACGAAGATTTCCCGCATCCAGCGATGAATCATTCGCCCCCAGGTAGTGGTTTGTTCCGTCAAGCCAGGCCCCGGGGGGCGGTTATGAACTGCTTTCCAGGTCCGGATTGTCTGTGGCCAGGATGTAACGATTGTCGTCCTAACCATGAGTACTATAAAGATTCCGTCATTCTCGGAGTTCCATGACCAGGCGCTGATGCGCAAGGGTGGTGAACAGACCCTGCAGGCATTGTTGCCAAAACTGCCGGAGCCTGGAGTGCTGGATGCAACCGGAGACGATCGTTACCTGTCCGAAGTGACCCGGTGCGTGTTCAAGGCCGGCTTTGTCTGGCGTGTTATCGAGAACAAATGGCCGGACTTCGAAGCTGCGTTCCACGGCTTTGTGCCGGCCTACTGGCAGCAGGTGCCGCCGGAAGTGCTGGAGGAACTGGCGGCTGATGAGCGCATCGTGCGCAACATGCAGAAAATCCGGACGGTGCCCGAGAATGCAAGGATGATCATGGACGCCGCGCGGGATCACGGCAGCTTCGGCAACTTCCTGGCCCAATGGCCCCATGACGATCAGGTCGGCCTGCTCATGTGGCTCAAACGCAACGGTGCCCGTCTGGGTGGTAATACCGCCCAGTACTTTCTCCGACGGGTTGGCTGGGACGGTTTCATTCTGTCCCGGGACGTGGTCACCGCACTGACTCGGGCTGGCATCCTGAACGCCTCGGCAACCAGCAGGAAAGGCTTGACGCAGGTACAGCAGGCGTTCAACCAGTGGCATCGGCAGACCGGTCTGCCGGTGAGTCACCTGTCCCGAATCGTGTCCTTTACAGTAGACAACTGAGCTTGCCTGAAAGGTACCTTGCCGTTTTCTGTCAGTCCATCCAGAGGCCGGGCCTTTTCGTTGTGAACTGGCGGACCTTCGCTGGCGGGCTGCAATCCGGTGCCATTTGATCCGGTCCGAGCAGCAGCCAGCGTTCACGGTGGGCAACGCCCAACTCTCTGCTGCCTTCCAGTGTAAAGCACTCCAGGTCCAGGTTGTCGGCGGTCAGTATGTAACGGTTGTCGCCCTCGCTCATCCATTTCCAGGCATTGCGCTCTTCTTCACGCAGCCCGCTGAAGAAGCTGAAATGCACGAAATCCAGTTTGGAGAACAGGATGAACTGTTCCCGGAAGTCGATCATGCCGAGTTGGGCGTCAGCGGGAAGTTGCTGTTCGGCAGCAGCCAGGATATTGCGTGGAGTGCGCAGGGGCTCAAGGATCCGGTAGCCCCAGGTGCTCAGCAGCATCCAGGTAGCCATCATCGCCACGAACAGGCGCCCCAACGCCCGTGAGCGCCAGAATCCGAACAGGCTGACCAGCCAGACCAGCCCGATGGAAAATACCAGCGTGCCGGCTTCGTGCAGACGCGCCGGGTCGCGGCTGTAGTCGCTGACCTTTTCCGCCAGCCTTGGGTGGTCGTTCCAGGCCAGCACACCAACCGTGATCAGGGCCAGAGCCAGAATCAAGTGTACGCCGGTCAGTAACGGTGGGAACCAGCCGGCGGGCCGTTGCGTGCTCAGCAGGGGCGCAAGACTCAGTGCGAGCATGGGCAGGGCCGGTAGCAGGTACACGCCCCGTTTGCCCGGGCTCAGGCTGAAGAACACAATCACCAGCGCAATCCAGACCAGTAGCACCGGAATTACAGGACGGTGGCGGAAGCTGTCGGTCAGGGGCCGCCATAGCGCCAGCAACAGTAGGGGCAGTGGAAACCACAGCGACGGAATCACGCTGGTGAGGTAGTAATACCAGGGCTGAAGATGCCCCCAGGAATCGGCGTAGCGCTCTCCGGTCTGCTTGAACAGGATGTTGTTCCGGTAAGCCAGCGCTTCGTCGGTGCCCAGCGCATTGACGTACAACACCATCGGAACCAGCCAGGCGGTAACAACCGCGAGCATGGCGGCTGGCCCGAGCGCGCTGCGCCAGGTCAACGTGTCGGCAAACAGGTTCCGGTCACGGAATTTCATGGCCGCGACAGGGATAAGCATCAGCGCTGGCAGGAATCCGACGCCCTTGGTGATAATCCCCAGGCCCATGAAGGTCCAGGCAGTGAAATACCAGCCCCAGGACGGACCGGTGAAAAAGTGTCTTAGCAGGCCATAGCAGGCCACCATGATCCAGCAGGCGACCATGGCATCGATCTGCGCCTTCTGGGCCTGGAGCAGGAACTGGGGTGCAAGTAACACCAGCATGACAGCGACGGCGCCGGTACGTTGGTTCCAGAGGCGGGTGCCGATATCAAAGACCAGCCCCAGGGTGAGCAGACTGCATAGGGCGTTCGGCAAGAGAAAGGCGACTTTCAGGTTGCCGGTGAGCCAGTAGAACAGGGCAATGCTCCACATGAAAACCGGTGGCTTGTCCGGGTAGAACTCGCCACCGCGCATGGGGATGAGCCACTGGCCCGAAGCCACCATCTCCCGGGCAACCTCGGCGAAGCGGGGTTCGTCGGCGGGCCAGGGCGAGCGGAGACCGATGCCGGTGAAAATCATGACTGCCGCGAAGCCCAAAAGCAAAAGCAAAAGCCGGTTTCGGGACTGATCGAACAGGTATGCCGGAAGGTGACGGACAAATGGTGATGCGGGCATGGTGCGTTCTCAGGACTGATCGGAAACGGAATTGGCGAGGGTGCGTGCCCTGTGGTTATGGTAGAGGAGAGCGCCAATCAACGAGGCAAGGATGAGCAGCACGACACTCAGTAACAGCTGGTATTGGTCGGCACTGCCAATGCCGGCACCGGCCAGGGCGAACACGAGCATTTGCGGGATGTAGCCAAGGGTGCTGCCAACCAGAAAGGGCGCAAAGCGGATACCGGAACAACCGGCAACGAGGTTGGTTACCAGGTTGCTCCCCACCGGCAACAACCGGACCATCAGTACTTTCATGAGGGTCTGGTCGCGGAATAGCTGGTCAAACTGACGCATGCGATGTCCAAAACGGCGTGTCAGGGATTCGCGCAGCAGCCATCGGGCAGTGAAGAAACAGCCAGCCGCACCGATCGCGGTTGCCAGGGACGATAGAATGGTGCCGTTGATGCCGCCCATGGCAAAGCCGAGCACAAACGCCAGCAGCTGGCGGGGTGCCCCGATTCCGGTAAATGCTGCACCAGCCAGGGTGACGACCAGGAGGCCGGTTATTCCTTGGCTGTGGAGATAACTGGCGACCTGGTTCTCGTTGGCCAGGAAGTCCAGCCAGCCGTAATGGATCGCCAGATAACTGACCAGTGCAAGCGCGGCAAAAAACAGCCATCGCGCCTGGTTGGGCATATCAGAGGCTCTCCGCGGTGGAAGCGACCGTATCAGCATCAGCAACCTGCGAAATGCCGGGCACCCTGGTTCGGTGCAGCAGCCACATCACTCCCAGCAGATCGAGAATGCCGGCCCAGGCCCGATTCCAGGCATTGTATTTCGAGGTGCCGGCTGTGCGGGGGCGATGATGGACCTCTACGACCGCGATCTCGCCACCGATTCCTCTCACCAGTGCTGGTATGAATCGATGGCCATGGTCAAACCAGGGCAGCCGGAGGAAGGTCTCCCGCGGGAACAGTTTGAGACCGCACCCGGTGTCCGGCACGCCATCATGCAGCAGGGCATCGCGAACGCGGTTGGCCAGTCGCGACTGGAAGCGTTTCCAGGCGGTATCCTTGCGGTTTATCCGGTAGCCTGCGATGCAGAAGTCGGGGTTCTTTATGGTATTCACCCTCTGGAGCAACGCTGGAATATCGGCGGGATCGTTCTGGCCATCGCCGTCCATGGTGGCGATGAGTGTGCCCCTGGCCCGGCGGATGCCGGTGGCCAGTGCGCCGCTCTGACCAACGCTTTGATCGTGACGAACCGTAACGAGTCGACCGCCAACCGACCGTGCGCTCCGCAGCGCGATATTCAGAGTCTGATCGCTGCTGCCATCATCCACCAGCACTACTTCAAAATCCGGGTAGTCGCGCATGACCCGGAAAATTTCGGCGATCAGTGCGGCTATATTGTCTTGTTCATCCTTGGCGGGAATGACCAGTGACAGTGTTCTTTCCTGACCCATACAGAGTTTCCCCTCGGCAGACAGAGCAGCAACAGGGCCGTCTATCCAACCCTGTTATTTCAGAGCCGGATTATCTGCCAGGAAGCTTAAACCAACCTTAAGACGTCCTGTTTCGAAGGGTGGGGCGGGCAGGGAGCCAGATGCTGACGCACAGTCCCGGGTGTCCGTCCGGCCGCCCGTTCAGGGTGAGTTGGCCACCGTGGAGTTCGGCAATTCGCCGGGCGATGGCCAACCCCAGTCCGGCGCCTCCCCCGAGTCGTTGGTCCAGGCGGACAAAGCGACTCAGGGCCCGTTCCCGTTCCTCCGGTGGAATACCCGGACCCTGATCGCACACGGTGATGTGGTAGCCGTCGCCGGAGGGGGCAAGTCGGGTTTCCACGACAGTGTGCTCGGGACTGTACTGGATGGCGTTGGCTAACAGGGATCGCATCAGGGTATTGATGAGGGCGCTGTGGCAACAGACCAGTGCCTGACTGGCGTCGTCCTGCAGCACCGGCTCGATATCCTTTTTCAGGGCCAGTGGCGCCACATCAGCAATGCTCTGCTCCAGGATAGCAGACAGGTTATGGTACTCGGGTGAAAAATCAGCCCCGGAATCAACGCGGTTCAGCAGCAGCATCTGCTCCACCAGGTGAACCATGCGATCCACCGACCGGATCAGGTCCCGATACTGCTCCGGGTTGTCCTCACAGGCTTTCTCCAGGTTCAGTCTGAGCGCCGTGAGTGGCGTGCGCAGCTCATGGGCGGCATCGGCCGAAAACCGGCGTTCCCGTTCCAGGGCCTGGTTGAGCCGTCGCAGCAAGCCGTTTACCGCCTGTACCAGCCCGGCTACTTCCTTTGGTGCCTGCCGATCATCCAGAGGGTGAATGTTCTCCGGCGCCATATTACGAACCGGCTTCTCCAGCTTTCTCAGGGGCTGGAAGCCGACCTGGATGGAGACAATTACCGCCATGGCCAGTAACGGCAGTACCACCAGAAATGGCAGTACATTACCCAGTGCGATCTCCTGACTCAGCTCATCCCTGACATCCTCCCTTTGGGCGGTGCGAATCCAGAAACCGGTGGCCGGATCCCGCAGGGTGAACGTGCGCCACTGATAACCCGTCACCTCCTGCCATGCGAACCCTGGCTCAAGACCTTGGGAATCGTTGGCGCGCAGGGTATCGAGGATGGGCTCCTTTTCGGGTGACCAGACTTCGAAAGCGATCTTCCGTTCATACTTGTGCCCCGCACCACCAGGAAGTATTTCGTCCTCTTCCTCATCGCCCCGGTAGACGCTTTCGGGAAGCTCCAGGGTTTTGGAGAGCGTGTGGGATAGCTGATCAACTGACTGTGTTGTTGACAGGTGCTCTACCAGACCCTGCACGATGCGGGTGCTCTGGGCCAGTTCGGCGTCAAACAGCTCCTCCAGTTGATGATCACTGACGTAGAATCCCCAGCCGGCCGCGATCAGGGTGATGAAAAAGACGGTGCTGGTGACGAGGATCGTGAGTTTGCGCGTCAGGCTCATTCGGTAGCCTCATGCGCAGCCGCTTCACTGTCCAGAAGGTACCCTACGCCCCGGACGGTACGGATGGTTTTCTTCCCGACCCGGCGACGGAGGTGGTGAACGTGCACCTCCAGCGCATTGCTCTCGGCACCATGCTCCCAGCCGTAAAGTTGCTCCTCCAGTCGCCGCCGTGTTGCGACCTGATCGGGATGGCGCATCAGGTAATGCAGAATCTGGAATTCGCTCCGGGGCAGGGTAACGGTGTCATTACCGACCTCGAGTTGGCCGGAATCGGTATACAGCGTCAGCCGGCCAACCTTGAGACCGGCAGTTCTGACGCCGCTGCCGCGCCGGGTGACCGCGCGGATCCGGGCTTTGAGCTCTGCCATGGCGAACGGTTTGGTGAGGTAATCGTCCGCGCCGGAGTTCAGTCCCTGCAATTTCTCATCCAGATCTGTGCGCGCCGTGAGAATGATCACGGGTGTCTCGATGCCCCGGTTACGGATGTTGCGCACGATATCCAGGCCATCGACTCGCGGCAGGGTCAGGTCGAGGATTGCGAGGTCAAAGTCCTCGTTCAGTAGCGCATTGAGGGCCTGCTGGCCATCATCCAGCCAGTCAACGGTGTTCTGGCCATCGCGAAGCATGTCCAGCATGGTATTGGCCAGCAGGTGGTCGTCTTCAATCAGCAGTATTCGCATTTAGCAGAAATCCGGTTGGTTTTCAGGTCCGTGGATGGCCTTAGCCTGGAGTGTAATCGATGCCGGCTCATTTGCTTGATCAGCAGAGTCCTCCGAAAGCGTCCGGACAACCGTATGCCACCGGATCTGACCTTACCACTCTGCCATTCAAGCATTATCCCGGTGAAACCTTAAGGCAGTCTTAAGGTTTCTGTCCCCGCGCCTTAAGGCTGACTTAAGGCTCCCTTTCTACTCTGGTAGTCGTGATTGAAGGGCCTCAGGGCCGTATTGCTGGAGAGCGCCTATGACAGACCCGCTGATGATGTCCACCTGTTGTTCCCCGGATTCGGGGGAGGTGGTTCCGGTCATCCGTTGTGCCGGTCGCTGGTTGAGTGAAATCCTTCCGGAAACGGCTATGGCTGATACCGTGGCCGGATTTATCCGCCGGCGGTTTCTGCACGCCTACGGCGCCGAACCCGCTCTGCGCATTCCGGCCCTGCTGGCCCTATCCACGGCGCAGGGTACCTTGCTGGCCGCAGTTGGAGTGCGCAATGCGGCTTTGGAACGCCTGTTTCTCGAGGATTACCTGTTGGTCCCGGTTGAGTCGGTAATGCCGGTTCCGGGTGTCGCCCGTCACAAGATCGCCGAGATCGCCCATCTGGCCGGTGTTGAGGCAGGAGTCAGCCGTTTCCTTTTTGCTTCCCTGTCGGTCTGGCTTGATAGCGCCGGATACGACTGGGTGGTGTGCACCGGCACTGATCAGTTGCGCAACAGTTTTCACCGGTTGGGAATTGCCACCGAAGTGCTGGCGGATGCGGATCCGTCCCGGCTGCCCGATCGGGGAGCCGGTTGGGGCCGTTACTACGACCACCATCCGGTGGTGATGGCGATCAAAGTTTCGGATGGCATATCAGCGCTTCGGGATGCCGGGTTGCTGCGGCTTGTTCAAACGGTAGACCGGCATGTTGCAGATGGTGACTCAACGTTGGGAGGCTGCTATGGCTGTACTGCCTGAATTGCTCCGGCGACAGGCGGCTGTCGATCCATCGCGCGTTGCCCTCCAGGGACCGGAGGCAGCCTTCAGTTATGCCCGGATGATGCAGTCGGCGCAGGCGCTGGCTGACCAGTTGAACCAGTTGGGCGTCAGGCGTGTCGGGCTGTGCGGCGATAACTCCCCGGCCTGGATCCTGGCGGATCTGGCTTGCCTTCTGGCGGACATTGTCTGCGTGCCGGTCCCGGTTTTTTTCTCTCCGTCCCAGACCGCACACCTGATCGAGAGGGCCGGGCTGGATTGTCTGCTGTCCTCTGAGAAGTGCCCTGACAGCGAGCACCTGGGCCATGGGGTCTGGTTCCGCCATCTGCCGGTGTCGGCCGCCAATGCATGGATGCCTGAGCGCACGGCCAAGATTACTTTTACCTCGGGTAGCACCGGCACACCCAAAGGTGTCTGTTTGTCAGCGGAACAGATGACGGCCACCACGCTGGCGCTGAAAGAGCGACTGGCAGACGTCGAGCTCACAGAGCATCTGTGCATCCTGCCGCTGGCGACTCTGCTCGAAAACATCGCAGGCGTGTACCTGCCGTTACTCATGGGCGGTACAGTGACCGTTGCACCTTTGCAAAGCCTGGGCATGACCGGCAGCAGCGGGCTTGATCTGGGTCGTCTGGTCGAGGGGATCAATCAATACCGGCCGCAGTCGCTGATCCTCGTACCGGAACTCGCCATGGCGCTGGTTAGCGCTGCAGAGGGCGGTCAGCTGAACAGGGCGCGATTCCGTTTTCTGGCTGTTGGTGGCGGTCGGGTCTCCTCCGAGTTGCTGACCCGGGGCTGCGCGGCCGGTCTGCCGCTTTTTGAGGGCTATGGCCTGTCCGAGTGCAGCTCGGTCGTTGCGCTGAATGTCCCCGGCCAGGAGAGCGCCGGGACGGTGGGAAAACCGCTGTCCCATGTCGACGTGCGCGTCGATGACGATGGCCACATTCTGGTACGGGGCAACACTCACCTCGGCTACCTGGGCGATGAGCCCGAGGGTGATGAGTGGCTTGATACAGGGGATCTGGGTGCGTTGGATCCGGCCGGTTTCCTGTCGGTCAATGGCCGCGCCAAGAACCTGTTGATCACCGGTTTCGGCCGTAATATCAGTCCGGAGTGGCTGGAGAGCGAACTTATCCAGGCGGTTGGCGCCCGCCAGGCCGTGGTGTTCGGAGACGGGGACCCGCATCCGTCCGCTTTGCTGGTCGTTCAGGATGGCCGCTCCCCGGACGAGCTTCGCTCTGCGCTGGCGGCAATCAATGCCAGCCTGCCCGACTATGCCCGGCTGGGGGCGGTGTACATCCGCCGCCAGCCCCTGACCCAGGCTACGGGCCACATGACCGGCAACGGTCGACCCGTGCGCCAGAAGATTCAGGCCGACCTGCCAACGCTGATGGCAGGTGCCTTTCCGATCTTCATGAATTTATCTGCAACCTCTTCAGCTCATCCAAACACGCCAGGAGACACTGTCATGACATTTTTCGATCGTCTGCAATCCGAAACCGCTGAAGCACGGGCCCATGTGACGGGCGCGCCGGTTATTGAAGCCATCCGCGAGGGCCGCTTCGATCTGACCGGCTACACCTGGTTCCTGACCCAGGCCTACCACCACGTCAAGCACACGGTGCCGTTGATGATGGCCTGCGGCAGCCGTCTGCCGGAGCGCCTGGAATTTGTCCGCAAGGCCCTGGTGGAATACATCGAGGAGGAATACGGCCACCACGAGTGGATCCTCAATGACCTCGAAGCCTGTGGCGAGGACAAGGAGGCGATCCGCAATGGTACCCCCGACACCTCCATCGAACTGATGGTCGCCTACCTGTATGACCGGATCCAGCGCGGCAACCCGGCGGCTTTCTTCGGCATGGTCCAAGTGCTGGAAGGTACCTCCATTGAGCTGGCCACGCCGCTGGGCGAAGCCATCCAGAAACAGCTGGGTCTGCCCGATGCGGCATTCAGCTACCTGTATTCCCACGGTGCGCTGGATCAGGAACACTTCGAGTTCTTCCGTAACCTGATGAACGAGATCACCGATCCGGATGACCAGCAGGCCATCATCGAGGCTGCCCGCATGGTGTACCGACTCTATGGTGACATGCTGCACAGCATTCCGCTCCCTGTCGGTCGCAAGGAGTCGCGCCATGAGGCTGCATGATCGGGTGTTCCTCCTGCTGGGAGGAACCGGAGGTATCGGCAAGGCGCTGGTGGACCCGCTGGTCCGGGCCGGCGCCAGGGTCATCGTCGCGTCCCGACAGCCGGACAGGCTGGGCCACCGGGAAGGGGTATCCGCGGTGCACCTGGATCTTGCCGCCCCGGACCTGGATCAGCAGCTGGAGCGCCTGAGCGACGCCTATCCGGATATCGATGGGGTTATTCACTGCGCGGGCCAGAACTGCTTTGCCGCTCTCGGAGCCATGGCCGTCAGTGAACTGGATGCCCAGCTGACCGTGAACCTGCGCTCTGCGATGCTGGTGGCGCGGCATTTTTCCCCCCGGTTCGAGAAGGACGGCTACGGAGCCCTGGTGTTTGTCGGCTCGACCTTCGGCAGCATCGGTTTCCCGGGCTATACCGCCTACTGTGCCAGCAAGTTCGGGCTGCGAGGCTTCACCGAGGCATTGCGCCGGGAGCTGGCGGATACGCCAGTGCAGGTGTTGTATGTCGCCCCACGGGCCACGGCAACCGACATGAACCCGGAACAGGTCAACGAACTGAACCGGGCGCTTGGCAATACCATGGATGCCCCCGAGGCAGTCGCTGCCGAGATTCTCAAGGCGATGGAAAACGACGATCGCCGGCGGTTCCTGGGCTGGCCGGAAAAACTGTTTGTGGTGATCAACGGCATCCTGCCACGGATCGTCGACAAGGCCATGTTGAAGCAACTGCCGGTGATTCGGCGTTTTCTGAATTCAGGAGTACTGTCATGAAGTGGATGATGTTTTTGCTTGCGTCGGTGATCGCAGCGCCACTCTGGGCGGGAGACATCGACTCCGACCTGGCCGGTATCCAGGCGCGCTGGGCGGAAATCCAGTACCAGTTGCCGGACGACAAAAAGGAAAAGGCCTTCGAGGACCTGGCCGGGCAGGCGCAGGGCTTTGTCGACGCCTATCCCAACCGCGCCGAACCCTTGATCTGGCAGGGCATCGTGCTCAGCACCTACGCCGGCGCCAAGGGCGGCCTGGGCGCTCTGGGTCTGGTCAAGGACGCCCGGAAATCTTTGGAAAAGGCTCTGGAAATTGATCCGGCAGCCCTGGAGGGATCGGCCTATACTTCCCTGGGCAGTCTGTATTACCAGGTGCCGGGCTGGCCCCTGGGGTTCGGAGATGATGACAAGGCCAGGCAGTACCTGCTCAGGGCCCTGAAGCTGAACCCGGACGGTATTGACCCCAATTATTTTTACGCTGACTTCCTGATTGAGCAGGATCAGCCGGAGCGGGCGAGGGAGTACCTGAACAAAGCTCTGAACGCGCCCGAACGACCGAGCCGTCCCCTCGCGGACTCAGGGCGCCGTCAGGAAATCCGGAGCAAGCTGGAGTCGCTGTGAACCGGAAATGAACAGGCCGGGCCTTCTCCCGGCCGGGTATCACGGAGGATACTGATAGAAGAAATTGGCATTTCACTCAATATTACCTTTTAATATATCCTTAGAATTAAATTTAAAGGATCGATGTTCGAGGTGAGTGTCATGAGCAATCCCGTCGTCCAGCATTTCTTCGACGAACCGACCAATACGTTCAGCTACGTGGTGCGTGATCCCGATAGTCAGGCGTGCGCAATCATGGACTCCGTCCTGGATTTCGATTATGCCGCCGGCCGCACGGATGTCCGCTCCGCGGACGAGATCATCCGCTATGTCCGGGATAACGACCTGACGGTGGAGTGGATCCTGGAGACCCACGTGCATGCCGATCACCTGTCTGCCGCGCCCTACCTGCACGAGAAGTTCGGTGGCAAGACCGGTATCGGCGAAAAGATCGTCGATGTCCAGGAGATCTTCGGCAAGGCCTTCAATGCCGGTACTGAATTTGCCCGGGACGGCAGCCAGTTCGATCGACTGTTCCGTGAGGGCGATACCTTCCGCATCGGCAACCTGGAAGGCCGGGTCCTGCACACTCCCGGCCACACCCCGGCCTGCCTGACCTACGTGATCGGCGATGCTGCTTTCGTCGGCGACACCCTGTTCATGCCGGATTTCGGCACAGCCCGCTGTGATTTCCCCGGCGGTGATGCCCGCACGCTGTACCGGTCCATCCAGAAAGTGCTGTCGCTGCCTCCGGAGACCCGGTTGTTCATGTGCCATGATTACGGTGCACCGGGCCGCGAAGAATTCCTGTTCCAGACCACCGTGGCCGAGGAGCGTGAAGCCAACATTCACGTCCACGAAGGGGTCAGTGAAGACGATTTCGTGAGGATGCGCACCGAGCGGGACGCCACCCTGGACATGCCACGGCTGATCCTGCCATCGGTGCAGGTCAACATGCGCGCCGGTCACATGCCGCCGGCCGAGGATAACGGGCAGGTTTACCTGAAAGTTCCGGTTAACCTGTTCTGAGTACTGCATGAATCAGATCAAGCGGTACCTGCCCATTCTGCAGTGGGCACCCAAGTATGGTCGTGATCAGGCCACCAGTGATCTGGTGGCCGCGGTCATCGTCACCGTCATGCTTATTCCCCAGTCCCTGGCCTATGCGCTGCTGGCGGGCCTTCCGGCCCAGGTGGGGCTTTACGCCAGTATCCTGCCGCTGGTGATCTACGCAGTGTTCGGCACCAGCCGGACCCTGTCGGTCGGCCCGGTGGCGGTAGCCTCGCTGATGACCGCCGCGGCCCTGGCGCCCATTGCCGAGGTAGGAACAGCTGCCTATGTCGCGGGTGCGGTGCTGCTGGCGGTGATGTCGGGCCTGATGCTGACCCTGATGGGTTTACTCCGACTGGGTTTCCTGGCCAACTTTCTGAGCCATCCCGTGATTTCCGGTTTTATCACCGCCTCCGGTATTGTCATTGCGGCCAGCCAGCTCAAACATATTTTCGGCATCCAGGCCTCCGGGCATAACCTGGTGGAGATCGTGGAGTCCCTGCTGGCCTCGATTGGCACCACCAACTTCCATACCCTGGCCATCGGTGTCGGTGCCCTGATGTTTCTGGTGGCGGCGCGCAAACATCTGAAACCGCTGCTGATGAAGCTGGGGATGCAGCCCAGGCTGGCGGATATCCTGACCAAAACGGCCCCGATTCTAGCGGTACTGGTGACTATGCTGGTGGCCTGGTACCTCCAGCTGGACCAGAAGGGTGTGCGCCTGGTGGGTGAGGTGCCTGCCGGGCTGCCGGAATTTACCATGCCTTCCCTGGACACCGGATTGTGGTCGCAACTGGCGGTCAGTGCCCTGCTGATCAGCATCGTGGGCTTTGTCGAGTCCGTATCGGTGGGCCAGACCCTGGCAGCGAAGCGCCGACAACGGATTGACCCGGATCAGGAGTTGATCGGACTCGGCACGGCGAATCTTGGTGCCGGATTATCGGGTGGCATGCCGGTAACCGGCGGCTTTTCCCGCTCCGTGGTCAACTTTGACGCCGGCGCGGAAACCCCGGCCGCCGGCGCCTACACCGCTGTCGGTATTGCCCTGGCGACCCTGTTTCTGACCCCGGCCATCGCCTGGCTACCCCAGGCAACCCTGGCGGCAACCATCATCGTGGCGGTGACCACCCTGATCGACCTGCCGGCCCTGTCCCGGACCTGGCGATACTCGCGCACGGATTTCGGTGCCATGCTGGCTACCATCCTGCTGACCCTTGTGCACAGTGTCGAGGCAGGTATCATCGCCGGCGTGGCGTTGTCCATCGGTCTGTTCCTGTACCGTACCAGCCGGCCGCACAGTGCCGTTGTGGGACGGGTTCCGGGCACCGAACATTTCCGCAACGTGCTGCGCCACGATGTCCAATTGTGCCCGAAAGTCACCTTTCTGCGGGTGGATGAAAGCCTGTATTTCGCCAATGCCAGGTTCCTGGAGGAAACGGTCATGGATTTGGTGACCCGGGAACCCGAACTCAGGGAGCTGGTACTGGTGTGCCCGGCGGTGAACCTCATTGATGCCTCGGCTCTGGAAAGCCTTGAGGCCATTAACGAGCGGTTGAAAGATGCGGGTGTGCGGCTGCACCTGTCCGAGGTCAAGGGCCCGGTCATGGACCGGCTCAGGGACACGGAATTCCTCACCCACCTCGGTGGTGAGGTATTCCTGAGCACCTTCGATGCCTGGACCACGCTTACCAATCACCGGCAACCGGTGGCACAGACTGCCTGAATCAAGCCCGCCTTGGTAACAGGGCGGACTTACCCGTTATCATTGTCCCAGTGTCTGTCCTGAACTGACTGTCCGGGGATGTGGTTGCCATGGGGATGACGGAAAACCTGTTATCGACCGGCCAGTGGCTGGTGACCGCAGTGCTGTTTCTGCTGATCCTGCTGGCGGCTGCCCGCACTGTCGATTGGAGGGCTTTCCGGAAGGATAACGCCCTCCAGCATTCCTTCTTCGGGGCGGCCGTGGCGTTGGGGTTCCTGTGGCAACTGAGGGCCGGAATCTCGCCCGGTCTCGCGATCCATATCTTCGGCATCACCGTCATCACCCTGATGCTGGGTTGGGCGCTGGCGGTGTTCAGTGGGCTGCTGGCGTTAGTAATCACGGTCATCACCGGGCGAGAGCCCGCGATGATGTTCGCGGCCAATGGGCTGGTGACTGTCATGGTGCCGGCACTGGTTAGCCATGCCATCATGGTGTGGGAACGCCGCCGCAACTTCAGCAATTTCTTCGCCTATATCTTTTTCTGCGGGTTTTTCGGGGCCGGGCTGGCGGTGGCTGCGGCCGGAGTCGTAATGTGCCTGATGCTTTGGTCCAGCGGGGTTTATACCTTTGACGAGCTGATCCACGAGTACCTCCGCTACCTGCCCCTGATCATGCTGCCGGAAGGCTTCGTCAACGGCACCTTCGTGACTGGCCTGATGGTGTTCCACCCGGACCGGCTCACGACCCTGGATCAGCGCCGCTATCGGCCCTAGATGCCCTCATTCTGGACGAGCCGGTCCAGCTCCGGTCGTTTCCGGGCGTGCCAGCCGCGGGCCCATTTCAGGACCTCTCCGGCCGGTATGGGTGGGGCAACGCCATAACCCTGAATCTGGTTGCAGCCCATACGGGAAAGGGTTCGGGCCTGGTCTCCGGTTTCCACCCCTTCGGCGAGTACCAGATGCTCGAAGCGCTGGGCCAGGAAGATCACGCTTTCGACGATTGCCTTGTCACTGGGACTGTCCATCATGTTGCGAACGAAACTCCGGTCGATCTTGATCATGTCGATGGGTAAGGTTCGCAGATAGCTCAGGGAGGAAAACCCGGTGCCAAAGTCATCCAGTGCCACCTGCAGGCCGAGCGCCCGGCACCGTGTCAGTACGTGATTGGCTTGCTTGGTATCCTCCAGTGCGGTTGACTCCAGCACTTCCAGGGTGACCCGGGCCGGGTCCAGCTCCGGGTGGCTGTGCAGGTAGCTCTCCAGGTAGTCGGCAAAACCACGGTCCAGTAGGTGCCGGGCGGTGATATTGATGCTGACGGTCAGGTTCTCGCCCGCCTGCTGCCAGGTATTCAGCTGGTGGATGGCTTCCTTCAGGACCCACTGGCCCAGGGGCACTTCCAGGTGGCTGTTCTCGACATAAGGCAGGAACTCCCCCGGGCTGACCAGTCCCGATTCGGGCCGATTCCAGCGGATCAGGGCCTCGAACCCGGCCAGGGAATAATCCGACATCCGGACCTGAGGCTGGAAGAACAGCTCGAATTCCTGGTTTTCCAGGGCCCGGGTGAGCTCCATCAGGTGTTGCCGGCGCTTTTGCCGGTGCTGATCAAGGTCCGGATCGAAGAAATGGAACTGGTTGCGGCCTTTTTCCTTGGCCGAATACATGGCCTGGTCGGCGTGCCGGATCAGGCCTTCGGCATCGGCCTGGTCTTCTGGATAACGGTTGATTCCCAGGCTTGCGGTCAGTTTAACCTGCTCGCCCCCGACGGCTACCGGCTCGCCGATGACGGACAGAATTCGGTGGTAAACCGCGTTGGTATCGTCGCTCTGCAACAGCAGGACGAATTCATCGCCGCCCACCCGGGCAACGGTATCGCCGCTGCGCAGGGTGTGGGTCAGCCGCTCGGCGAGGGTGCGTAATACCTGATCGCCGGCGCCGTGGCCAAGGCGGTCGTTGATTACTTTGAACCCGTCCAGGTCCAGGCAGCACACCGACAGCCGCCGGCCGTGGCGCTCGGCATGGCTGCAGGCCGAACGCAGACGCTCCTCGAGTAGCTGACGGTTGGGTAGCCCGGTCAGATCATCGTAGTTGGCGGCCCGGTCCAGTTCTCGCGCGTGATTCTTCAGGGCCGTAATGTCCGAAAAGGCTGCCACGTGATAGTACTTCCCGGGTTCTTCAAGGTGGACCCGGCTGATGGACAGCAGTTCGATGAACTCCTCGCCGCTCTTGCGTCGGTTCCAGATCTCACCCCGCCAGTGGTCGGTCTTTTCGATGGACCGCCACATGGATCGGTAGTACTCCTTCGAATGCCGGCCGGAGCTGAGAACGGTCGGGTTCAGGCCCAGGACTTCATCCCGACTGTAGCCGGTGATCCGGGAGAACGCAGGATTGACGTCGAGGATGCGGTTGTTGTGGTCAGTGATGATGATCGCTTCGTGGCTGCGGTCAAAGACACTGGCGGCGATCCGGAGCCCGCGCTCGCTGTGCTTGCGGTCGGAAATGTTATTCTGGATCACGATATAACCCGGGGCGACTCCCTGATCCCTGCCGATCGGTACGCAATAGCTGTGGACCCAGTAAGGGGTTCCGGACCGAGTGTAGTGCAGGATGTCTTGTGCAAAGGTATCGCCCCGGTGCAGGTGGCGGTTGATCCGGGCAATGGTCTCGGGATCGGTGTCCCGCCCATACAGCACGTCTCTGGGGTGCTTGCCCCGGATGTCGGCCAGCAGGTGGCCGGTGTGTTGCTCGAAGCTGGGGTTCACCCACTCGATGGTGCCGGCTTCGTCCAGAAACAGGACCAGGTTGGGGGTGGTGGCGGCCACCAGGGCCAGGCGTTCGGCATCAATACCCGTCGGGGGTTCCAGAGCATCCGTCATGTTTGGCATTTGGCAGTATTTGCTTGTCTGGCTGATTGATTATGAATACGCCTCCCTGTGACCTTCCTTCGCAAGTGTAGCAATACCGAATATGAAAGCTTCGGACACCCGACTGGATCAATCCGGGAGCATACCCGGCAGGTTGACCGGAAATTGCAAATTACGGTGCAAAGACTAGTGTCCCGTCTGGCTAATTCGTTAACCTACTGCGTGACGCTGAGGCTTCTGGCCAAGGCGACTGTCCGCAGGTGTGGTGGTTCCACATCAAGGGCAGGCAACACCGGCCAGAAGCCTCAGCGTTGCGCCCTTCGGGAGCCACTGAGAGCTTTGATAGCCGCGTTGCGCTGTCTCGATTTGGAACCACCAAACCTTCGCCACCGCGCCTAGCTCTCAAAGCTCTCAGTGGCTCAGTAGGTTAACGAATTAGCCAGACGGGACACTAGGGATGCTACCTGAAACTGAGGCCATTGGCACTGCCGCCCGCCGAAGCCCAATTGACGAAAGTCAAGTTTGATGTCGATTTACATCTGATGGTCAACTGCGCCAGCGGGAATGTTTCTGCAGTTTGCGCTGAAGGGTGCGCCGGTGCATGTTCAGGGCGCGGGCGGTGGCCGAAATATTGCCGTCGTGCTCATTGAGTACCCGCTGAATATGCTCCCACTCCATTTCTTCCACCGACGGAGGTTCCGGGCGTAACTCTGGTGGCGCGTCCAGTGGCTCGAAGCCGGTGACGAGCTGGTTTACGGTAACCGGCTTGCACAGGTAGTTGATGGCCCCCCGGCGCACGGCTTCAACCGCAGTGGCTATGCTGCCATAGCCAGTCAGAACCAGTATCTCCAGGTCCGGCCTGCGGGCCAATAGCTCTGGCAGTAACTGCAGACCGCTCTCGCCGGCCAGGTTGAGATCCAGCACGCAACGTCCGAAATCCCTTGCCTCGATCAGCGCCAGGGCTTCGGCCCCGGCGGTGGCAGGTACGGCCTCTATGTCCTGGCGTGCCAAGGAACGTTGCAGTATCTGAAGAAAGGCTGCGTCATCGTCCACAATCAACCAGAGGTTCTGTTGGCACATGCGCTGTCTCCGTTCAAGTTCGCTTCCGGCAGATCAATGACCATGGTAGTACCATTGTCATCGGCCCTGGCCCTGAGCGTGCCGCCCAGGCGCTGGATGGTGGCATTGGACAGGAACAGGCCGACACCGAGCCCGTTTCTGGAATCCACGATTTCCTCCCCCGGTGCGCCCTCAAAGGCAGCCTCCAGACCTTCGCCGTGATCCTCTACAACAATCTCGATCCGGCCGGGAGCACCGGGACGGGCTGCCACGCCAACCCAGGCCGGACTGGCGGTCAGGGCGTTGGCAAGAAGATTCAGCACCGCCTGGTCCAGGGTGGCGTCCACGGCCACCGGTACTTTCGGAAATGGTTGCCGCCAGTGGATCGGTCCGGAGGGCCATAGCAGAGTGGCGGATTCCCTCAGGCGCAACAGCCAGTTCTCCACCGTCAGTGTCTCTTGTTGCGCGGACCTGGCCTCCACCGCTGCCCGGGTGAGTTGCTGGAGATGCCGGCTGCACAGCTGAATCTGCTGTTCCATGGTGTCCAGGTCTTCCTGCAGCGCCCCGGAATCCGGGGCGGGACCGTTGTGACCGGTTTCCGAACGGATCTCGTCAAGCAGCAGTGTCATGGTGTTCAATGGCGTGCCCAGCCGGTGTCCCACAGCGGCGGCGGACAGGCCAAGCGCGATGATCTGTTCATCCCGAAGCCGGTTTTCCCGGAACTCTGCCAGCTGCAGTTGCTGGCTGCGAAGCCGCCGGGCCAGGGTGCCAACCACCAGTAACAGGATGGCCGCTGTGAGGGCAAAGGTTGCCCACATGCCAACCAGGTGTAATTGGGCCAAGTTGTCATTGTGTTGGCTGTGGGAAATCGGGGTGTGCCAGAGCACCAGTGCCGTGTAGGTGGCAATGCCACTGGCGGTAATGGCGATGCTCTGGCGTAGGGGGACCAGGATGATGGCCACCGCAATGGGAAGCAGCAGCAGGGAAACCAGGGGGTTGGTGTAGCCGCCGGTCAGGAACAGCCAACCGCCAATCAGGGCAATATCCGCCAGTAACCCGGCACTGACCGCCAGGGTGGAAGCCGGTGGTCTGCGGATAAACCAGAGCCATCCCAAGGTGGCGAGTACCCCGTAACCGAGGCACAGCAACAGGGCCTCGGCCTCGTGCGCCAGGGTAATCATGGTTTCCGCAACGGCGAGTGCAACCAGCTGGATCGCAACGATGGCCAACCGCATGGCGAGCAGGTAGCGGGCTGCCTGGCGGATACCGGTCTGAGAGTGTGTGAGCCATTCCATGATCGGAATTCTACCAACAGTGGCGGCGTCCGGCAGATTTGTTTTCAGTGGGCTTGCCGCGGATCAATCCCCGAAGTAGCAGATCAGGCGATGGCTGATGACATCCGCGCGAAGGTGCAGGGACGGATCGTCCATGGTAGTGACGAGAATGGCATTTTCCGGCCGCGCTTCCGGCTCGGTCTCCCGGGATGCAGACTCCAAAAGACCAGGCTGGTAACGGCATTGCCCGTCGTCCGGGAACAGGGTCACGTAAGCCGTACCGGTTTCCACCAAATCCCGGAAGAAGTGGGAACCATAGGAGAGATCCGGCACCATATCCCCGGCTTTCTCCGATACTTCCACCAGCACCGATACCCCCGCGATATCGGCAAAACGCACCGGCACACCCAGCTCGGGGCTGCTGGTACCCCAGCGGCCCGGGCCGATCAGCAGGGTGTGACCCTCGCCCCGGCGCACGGTCTCTCCCACCAGTCGGGCGACCTCATAGCGCTGGCCGGTGGTCAGCCGTGAGTAGACCGAGGCGTCGATGCGAATTACCCGGTCCAGGGTCAGGTTGATATTGCCGCCCATGAAATGGCCTTCGGTCCGGAACAGCACCCGCCCGGGGTCCGGCTCTTCCGCCAGGGTCACCGGGCCGGTTTCACCGATGGTGGCCAGGGGGCGACACTGCACCAGATTGAACGAGGGCTCTCCCTGGCGATTCAGTTGCAGTGTGAACTCCACGTCCACCGGATGCCGGTAGCTGGACTCGAGGGTTCTCAGCAGCCGGGACAGGCGTTCGATGAACCGGGTCCGTTTCACCAGCGGCGTGAACGTCAGCCGCCAGACCGGTACGGCGAGCCCGAGCTGTTCTGCCCGTTCGGTGGTGGGACGGTCCACCTCGGCCAGCTGCTGTATGGGCAGCGCCGGCACGTGCAGTGCTGCTCGTTGTTGGCCAGGGCCCGGCCCGCTTCCTGAAACAGTTTGTCCCAGTAATCCAGCAGTGGCTGGCGGTGCAGGTAATCCCGCTCCAGACTAGCCTGGACGCGGGTTGCGTCGCTGCTGTCGGTGATGGGCTCGAACCGGCCATCCTGTTCCCGGTGCGTCAGGAACATGGTCGGCGACTGCCGGCGCCAGGCCTTGATGGGATGAATTTGTATCTCCGGGCCATCCCGATGCACGTCGATCATCACCTGAGTGGTTTCCCGGATCCGGTCCAGGGTCATGCGGGAGTGGCGTTCCGGGTGCAGGGTGAACCAGGCGACCGTATCCAGTTCGAACAGGAACGGACACACTACGCGGGAAAAATTGCCCACCATGGCATCGGTGGCCCAGGCATTGAGCAGTTCGCTCAGGCAGTCACACACATAGAAGGCGCCGCGGCCGTGTTCTTCAATCAGACGCCAGACCACGTTACCGCCGATTCCGAGGCCATCCAGAACCTCGTCCAGCCCGGCCAGGCCGGTAGAAACCCGGTCGGTCGGCTGGAGAGGCTCGTTGCTGGTCATGGCCGAATCAGATCACACCCATGGCGTTCATCGCCCTGGCAACACGGAGGAAACCAGTGATATTGGCCCCCAGCACGTAGTTGCCTTCCGCGCCGAACTTGGCGTCTTTACCGTTCAGCTCGTTCTGGGTGGCGCAGGGCAGGGCCACATCGCACGGAACGCTCCAGATATTGCCGCCTTCCACGTACCTGGCATCCTGGTGGAATTCAGTGTAGGCGCTGATACGACGGCGCTCCACTTCCTTGATGCGCTTGACGGTATTCAGGTCGATACCGTTTTCATCCACGATGATGCCCTGGGAGTCGGAGCAGGCAATCACCTTGGCGCCCAGCTCGTGGCATTTCTCGATGGCATAGATTGCCACGTTGCCGGAGCCCGAAACCACTACGGTCTTGCCCTCCAGAGAATCACCGCGGGCCTTGAGCATCTCCTGGGTGAAGAACACGGTGCCATAACCGGTTGCTTCGGTACGGGCACGGCTGCCACCCCAGTCCAGACCCTTGCCGGTGAAGACACCGGATTCATATCGGTTGGTGATGCGCTTGTACTGGCCGAACAGGTAGCCAATCTCTCGGCCGCCCACGCCGATGTCACCGGCGGGAACGTCAGTGTACTCGCCCAGATGGCGGTAGAGTTCGGTCATCAGACTCTGGCAGAAACGCATGATCTCGTCGTCTGATTTGCCTTTCGGATCAAAGTCACTCCCGCCCTTGCCGCCCCCGATGGGCAGGCCGGTCAGGGCATTTTTGAAGATCTGCTCAAAGCCCAGGACTTTGATGATGCCCAGGTAAACAGAAGGGTGGAAACGCATGCCTCCCTTGTAGGGGCCCGGGGCGCTGTTGAACTCGACGCGGAAGGCGCAATTGATATGAATCTCGCCCTTATCGTCCTGCCAGGGTACCCGAAAAATGATCTGGCGCTCGGGTTCACAGATTCGCTGGATGATTTTCTTGTCCGCGAATTCCGGGTCTTCACCAGGACGGGGCCCAATGGTTCCAGTACCTCGTGAACGGCCTGATGGAATTCGCTTTCGCCCGGATTACGGTGGAGTACGTCCTGGAAGATTGGTTCCAGTTTTTCGTCGAGTTTTGCCGTCATTGTGTTACCTGTTTCGGAACTGCTCGTTGAAAACGGCACGGGAAATTGGCCGTCCGGTCAGAAAATGGCATTGATTGCACCACAGTCGTTCAGTTTCTGGCAGGTTGCGCCCGGGATTCGTGCATAAAATCTCACCATAAATACCCATTAGGGGGTGCGGCATTGTGTCCCAAGCCCGCGACCAGGTTTGTCTTTATCATTGCCGGTAATCAACCCGATTTTCCCAGTCCCGTATTGGTGAGGAACTCTCAGGCATGACCGAGAAGCCCTTGGCACGCATTGTCGGCCTGATTCTGGCCGGATGTGCCACTACTTCCGCATTTTCCCAAGAACAGGATGGTGACCAGTTGTTGATCCGGGTTACCGAAGGCCAGTCTGCCGAGGCGGCCCGACTTTCAGAGGCCGCTATCCAGACCGAACCAGTGCAACGGTTATCTTCTGATGCCTCGGTATCGCTGTCGCGCATGGGTGGTCGGGGCCTGGATCCGGTTATCCGTGGCCAGAACGAAAATCGGGTTGACGTATTGCTGGACGGTATGCGAGTTGAGGGCGCCTGTCCGAGCCGTATGGACCCGCCCACCAGCCGCTTGAGCACGGCCTTGGCGCCAGTGCTGGAAATTCGCACCAGTAACCGAACCCTGCGCTGGGGCCCAATTACCGGTGGTCAGGTGGTAGCCACCACGGCGGCTCCCGAGTTCGCAGGCGATAACCGCACAACCGGCCACCTGACCCTGGGCGGTTCCGATAATGGCGAAGGTAAGCTGGTTAACGGCAGCGTGGCGGCCGGCAGCAAGGATGCTTTTATCCGATTTGCCGGAGGCTATGACGAGTCCGGCGATTACGAAGACGGCGACGGCAATGAAGTGCGCAGTTCCTACGAAAATGCCGAAGGCCGGGTAGACGGTGCCTGGACAGCCGACAACGGCTTTTACATCAAGGGCATGGTCAGCCGTCAGGAAGAGCGGGATGTGAAATTCCCTGGCCAGGGTATGGATGCACCGAAAACCGACACCGATCTGTATCGGCTGGAATTGGGTGCACCCGTGGCTGATGGTAATTGGAACCTGATGACCTGGCAGGCGGATGTGGACCATGTGATGGATAACTTCAGTCTGCGTGAGCAAACGGCATCCATGAAAATGCTGACTGCGTCCGAAACCCGTACCCAGGGTGTGCGGTTGACGCTGGACCAGCGTGCAACGGAGTACACAGACTGGGCTCTCGGCGTAGATTACGAAACGAATGAATGGGATGCGGCGTTAAACAGTGTAGATAAAGACGTTGTGGCATCTTACATCTGGCCGGGCGTGGAGCGGGATCGCGTGGGTGTGTTCTACGAGCAGTTCACCCGTATTCAACCCAACCTGCAGCTCGGCGCCGGTATTCGTTATGACCGTGTAGAGATGGAGGCGACAAAAGCCGACGAAACATACACGCTGAAGCAGCCGGACGGAACCGTGGTACCGATGAGTGCCACCAAGGCTTATGAGCAGGTTTATGGCACCACAAATACCGACGTTGCCGATGACAATATAAGTGGTTTTGTCAGCAGCGAGTGGCGTTATGCTCCGAATCGCAGTCTGGACGTGGTGGCCAGCCATAGTGTTCGCAGCCCGGGGGTTACCGAGCGTTATGTGAACAAGACGCTCGGCTGGGTGGGAAACCCGGATCTGGACACCGAGAAGCACAACAAGTTGGAAATCAGCTTGTCTGGTCGCGAAGGCAACTGGAGCTGGCGCCCGGCAATCTGGGTGGATCAGGTAGATGACTACGTTCTGCGCTCCCAGGATCGTTATTACAACATTGATGCCCGTCTGTTGGGCGTTGAAGGCCACCTGGGATGGAGCAACGGTACCTGGAGCACCAACAGCAAGCTGGCGTCTGTAAGGGGTGAAAACCGGGATGCCGACAAGGCCCTGCCTAGGATTCCGCCCATCCAGTTTATCCAGATGGTGGGCTGGCATTATCAAGGCCACGCCCTCGAAGTGGAATGGCAATTGGCGCGCCGGCAAGATCGGGTAGATCTGGAATCTGGTCTGGATCCGAGCACATCGCCGGGTTATGGCGTGTTTAATCTGTCCGGTACCCATCCTTTGATGGCGAACCTGAGCCTGACCTGGGCGGTGGATAACGTGTTCGACAAGACCTGGGCGGCGCACGTGAGCAAAGCAGATGCCTTGGGTGAGGAGTTTTTCAAGGTCAACGAGCCCGGCCGCACCGTGCGCACAGCGCTCACGGCCCGGTGGTAACGACTGATTATGGCGGTTACCCGCTTCTCATAGCCGGCGGGTGACATTCGGCCCTGCATGGATCCAACTCCTCCATGCAGGGCTTTTTTTGTGTCATATCAAAGCACTCCGGCGGCCATGGACTATGCTTGTGTACGATTACATTCCTGTGTGGTGCAACGATTGTTACCATGTAGTTATGAGCAAATAACCCAAAGGAATCAGGTGCCCATGGTTACCCGTTTACGTTTTCAACCCTGGCTGGCCGCCGTTTTATTGCTGATGCCCGCGCTGGTACTCGCCCAGCAGGGGGAGCTGGACATTGTCGAGGTCGAGCGTGCGCCCATCGAGGAGACGGTTCACCTGGACGGCGTCATCGAGGCGGTCCAGCAAAGCACTGTCTCTGCCCAGACCAGTGGCACCGTCCTGAAGCTTCCATTCGATGTGGACGATTCGGTGGCGGCGGGAGACCTGATTGTTCAGCTGGAAGACAGTGAACAGCGGGCGCGGCTGAGTCAGGCCCGGGCCGGACTCGAGGAAGCCACCGCGGCGCTGGCCGATGCCCGGCAGCGGTTTGAACGTATCGAGGTGGTCCATGAGCGGGGCCTGGTGTCGCGGCAGGAATTTGATCAGGCCCGGAACAACCTGACCGCGGCCCGAGCCCGGGTGGAACGTGCACAGGCTTCGATTGCCGAGGCCGAGGAACAACTGAGCTATACCCGCATCGTGGCCCCATACGGCGGCATCCTGACAGAGCGGCACGTGGAAATCGGGGAGGCGGTCAATCCCGGCCAGCCGCTGCTCAGTGGACTTTCCCTGGAGCAGTTGCGGGTGGTGGTCGATCTGCCCCAGAAATACGCGGACCTGGCCCGCTCCGAGCGACGGGCCACTGTGGCACTCTCGGACGGCCGGTTACTGGAAACCGGCGAGATGACGTTCTATCCCTACGCCGATCCGGCGACCCATACTTTCCGGTTACGGATGCGTCTGACCGAGCCGAACGGTTCGCTGTTTCCGGGAATGCTGGTCAAGGTCGGTGTGCCCGTTGGCGAGCGTGAGTCGCTCTGGATCCCGGCCAGCAGCCTGGTCCGCCACAGTGAGCTGAGGGCGGTGTTCGTGCTGGATGAGCAGGACCGGCCCCGCCTGCGTCAGGTGAGGGTGGGCACCCTGGACGGGGAGCGACTGGAGGTTCTCGCGGGACTGAGCGAGGGCGAGCGGATTGTACGCAACCCGGAGGTCCTGGTAGGCAGTGACCGGCTGAGCCTGTCCCGTGCCGCGGATGCTGGCGGGGAGGCAGGCCAGTGAGCGAGGAACTGCCGGGCGTCGGACCTTCCGGCGCCATTGCCCGGGTTTTTCAGGACAACAAACTGACGCCGTTGCTGGCGATACTGGCGGTTGTCCTGGGTGTGTTGGCGGTGATCATCACGCCCAAGGAGGAGGAGCCCCAGATCGACGTTACCATGGCGGATATCATGGTGGGCTTCCCGGGCGCGAGTACCCGGGAAGTGGAGAGCGCCATTGCCACACCGGCCGAACAGGTGATGAGCGAGATCCAGGGAATAGAGCATGTCTATTCCGTCTCCCGTCAGGGCCAGGCGGTGATCACCGTTGAGTTCGAGGTCGGGGTGCCCCGGCAGGAAGCGCTGGTGCGCCTGTACAACCAGGTCTACTCCAACCAGGACTGGCTGCCCGCAAATCTGGGTGCCACCCAGCCGGTAGTCAAACCCAAGGGCATTGACGATGTGCCGGTGATGACCCTCACTCTGTTCGATCCCGCCGGGCGCCACGCGGGCGAGGAGCTGACCCGGCTGGCACACATGCTGGAAGTGGCCCTGAAACGGGTGCCCGGTACCCGGGATGTCTACACTGTCGGTGGCGTGCCCGATCGGGTGGATGTACTGTTTGACCCGGCTCTGCTGGCGGGTTTCCAGCTCACTGTCGCGGATATCCAGAATGCCCTGCAGTCAGCCAACACCAGCAGTCAGGAATCCCGGATTACCCGTAACAATCTATCGATTCCGGTGCAGGTTGGCACCTTGCTGGAGACGGTGGAGGATGTCCGTAGCCTGGTGGTGGGCATGCACAACGGGGCCGCCGTTCACCTCCAGGATGTCGCCGAGATTCGCCGGGGTGGCACGGTGGTGGACCAGAGCGTCATGACCGGCTTCGGACCCGGCCGGCAGACCGGGCCTGTCGGAGAACCCGGAGAGGTCTACCCGGCGGTGACCCTGGCAGTGGCGAAAAAACCGGGTGAAAATGCTATTGATATCACCACGGCGATCCAGGAACGGCTGGAATTGCTCCGCAATCGCGCCCTGCCCATGGGAGTGGAGGTGCTGGTCACCCGGGATTATGGCGAGACCGCCTCCCAGAAAGCGCGCAAGCTGATTACCGACCTGATCTCCGCCACCCTGGCGGTGATGATCCTGGTGCTGGCCGCCATGGGCTGGCGCCAGGCGCTGATCGTCGGGATCGCGGTTCTGATCACCCTGTTGCTGACCCTGGTGTTCTCCTGGGCCTGGGGCTTCACCCTCAACCGGGTGTCCCTGTTTGCACTGATCTTCTCCATCGGGATTCTGGTGGATGATGGCATCGTCATTACCGAGAATATAAACCGGCGCATCCAGAATTCCCGAAGGGCGGTAAAGGACATCATTCCGGTGGCCGTTGACGAGGTTGGCACCCCCACCATCATGGCGAGCCTGACCATCATGGCTGCGTTGATCCCCATGGCCTTTGTCAGTGGCCTGATGGGGCCCTACATGAGCCCGATTCCGATCAATGCCTCCGCCGGGATGGTGATCTCCCAGGTCGTGGCCTTTGTGGTCGCACCCTGGCTGGCGTTCCGGCTGCTGCGGCACAAGAAGGGCCAGGCGGCCTCCGAGGCGACAGAGGCTTCGAATTCTGCGGAAGGCGTCAGCCCACTGAGCCTGAAGATTTTCCGCACCCTGTTGTCACCGTTCCTCGGCGATCATTCCTGGCGGCGCCGGTTCCTGGCCCTCGGGGTGGTACTCCTGACGGCCGGGGCCGCTTCCTTGCCGGTGTTCCAGGCGGTGATCCTGAAAATGCTGCCGTTCGACAACAAGTCGGAATTGCAGATCGTGGTGGACATGCCCGAGCGCACGCCCATGGAGAAAACCCAGCGGGTGTTGCTGGAGATGGGCCATTACCTGGAAACCGTGGACGAGGTGGCCAATTGGCAGACCTACGCCGGCACCTCCTCACCCATCAATTTCAACGGGTTGGTGAGGCAATATTACCTGCGTGGTGACCCGTACCACGGGGACATCCAGGTCAACCTGATGGGCGAAGAGAACCGGGAGCGGCAATCCCACGCGATTGCCCAGTCCCTGCGTGGTCCGCTGACGGACATCGGCGACCGGCATGGTGCCGAGGTCAAGATTGTCGAGGTGCCCCCGGGGCCGCCGGTGCTGTCGCCGGTGGTGGCTGAGATCTATGCTGTGGATAACGAGCGCCGGGCTGCGCTAGCGACCCGGGTGGCCGAGGGTATGACCAAAATCGAGGGCCTCGTGGATATCGATACCACGCTCGAAGCGCCCACCCGGCAGTGGGAGGTGGTGGTTGACCGCGCCCGTGCAGCGCGGCTTGGCGTTGCGCAGGCTCAGGTAGTGAGTGCCTTGCAGACCGCGCTGGGTGGCCGGGGTGTCAGCTTCCTGCACGATGACCATGCCAAATACCCGGTGCCGATCCGGATCATCCTCGGAGAGGGCGACAAAGCCCAGCCCTCGGCGCTGTTGTCGGTGAAGGTGCGCGGCCGCAGTGGTCAGCTGGTGCCGCTGACAAGTTTCGCCGAAATCCGGGAAGCGGACTGGATGGGGGCGATCTACCACAAGGACCTGCTGCCGGTGACGTATGTGACTGCGGATATGGCCGGGGAGATCGATTCGCCCCTGTACGGTATGTTTGCCATGATGGACCGGCTCAAACAGGACCCGGATGCGCCGGAGCAGTTTTTGATCAGTCAGCCTCCGCTGCCGGAGAAGGGCACGCTGAAATGGGACGGCGAATGGCAGATCACCTACGAGACCTTCCGGGATATGGGTGCGGCCTACAGCGTGGGCATTTTCATGATCTTCGTGCTGCTGGTGGCCCAGTTCCGGTCCTACATGCTGCCCCTGGTGGTGATGGCGCCGATTCCGCTTACCCTGATCGGCATTATGCCAGGGCATGCGTTGCTGGGGCGGGAGTTCACCGCCACCAGCATGATCGGCATGATTGCGCTGGCCGGGATCATCGTGCGCAACTCCATCCTGCTGGTCGTATTCATCCGCCAGTTGCTGGATGAGGGCGTAGATCTGGGTGAGGCGGTGATCCTCGCGGGTGCCGTGCGTATCAAGCCCATTGCCCTGACCGCGATTTCTGCAATGGTGGGCGCTTACTTCATCCTGAACGACCCGATCTTCAATGGTTTGGCCATCTCGCTGGTGTTCGGCCTGGCCATGTCGACCCTGTTTACCGTCATCGTGGTGCCGCTGCTGTACTACAACCTGGCCCGCTGCAAATGGCTCTAATGTGATTAGCGGGCGGGCCAGTAGCGCTGCATTTCCACGAACAGGAACGAGGCGCTCCAGGTGATCAGTACCAGCCCGGTCAGGCCCTCGATCCCGGTCAGATAACGTAACGGGCCGAGGGCTTCGATGTCACCGTAGCCCAGGGTGGTGAAGGTGGTGAAGGAGAAGTAGACGCAGTCCAGAAAACTGCCGTTGAAGTTGCCCAGCAGCTCACCCCAGCCATCGGCTTGATGCATGAGATAGTAGGGCACAGCGAAGAGCCAGACTTCCAGGGAATGGGCGGCCAGGCACCCCAGTACCGCAACAATGAGACGGAAATGTTGGCTCTGGCGCATTTTGGAGAGCAGTCCGCTCAGACGGACCAGCATGGCGTTGTGCAGCACGACAACCAGGCATACGATTACCACGTTTATTAATGTCACCAGGACCAGGTTGACGTGGGATTCCATGATCAGCCGCTCCACCACGCAAAAAAATTGACGCACCCACTATTCTGGGGGATCTGAAAACACCTTCAGATTGTATAGTAGATTCAATACCTTCGCGCGTCGCCCCGCGATCAACCTGACAGGCTAGTTACCGATGCTAAAACGTCTTTTGCCGCTGATCATTCTCGCCATCGGCATTGCCGGTTTTGTCTTCCTGAAAGCAACCCGGCCGGAGCCGACCGAAGTCAGTGTCTCCGAGCGCAGCTGGCAGGTGGATGTGCAGACCGTGCAACCAGGTGCTCACACGCCGGTTTTGCCTTTATATGGCGAGATCGTGGCTCCGGAGCAGGTGGACATCACGGCAACCCTGTCCGGTCGAGTCGCGGAGCGGCCGGTGGCCGAGGGGCAGGATGTCCGGGAGGGGGACCTGCTGTTGACCCTGTCCGAGGAAGATATTGCTCCGGTGCTGGCCCAAGCGCGGGCCCAGGTGGCGGACCTCGAAGCCCAGATTCGTTCCGAGCAGGTGCGTTTCCGTAATGATCTCAGGGCCCTGGAAAGCGAACAGGCGATTCTCGAGAATGCCCGTCGGCAGTTTGAACGCATACAGTCGCTGGTGGCGAGGAACCTGGCTTCCCGTGAGAATCTGGAAGCGGCCACCGATGGTCTGGCCCGGGCGGAACTCACCGTCAGCATCCGGCAGCGGGCGATTGACGAGCATCCGGCGAGGCTTCAGAGCCTCGAGTCGAAGCTCGAGCAGACACAGGCCAATCTGACCTCGGTGCAACGGGATGCCGAGCGGGCGCGGGTGGTTGCGCGCTTCGATGGCGTGGTCACCGGTATCCAGGTAGCCGCCGGCGACCAGGTCGCCCGTAACGAGCGGCTGTTATCGATCTATCCGGTGAAGGGGCTGGAGCTGCGGGCGCGGGTCCCGGAAGTTTTCCGGGCGGAGCTGCTCGACGCCCTTGCGAGGGGCGACCGGCTGGTGGCGACCGCCGGGACCGGCCACCGGTTCCGGTTGGTCCGGTTTGCCGGCCTGGCGGACCCGGCCGGGACCGAGGCCATTCTGGAGCTGATCGGTGAGCCCGGCGGGCTTAGGCCGGGCGGCCTGTTGCCGGTGACCCTGCAACGGCCGCCGAGACCCGATTCGGTAGCGGTGCCATTCAGTGCCCTCTATGGCGCGGGCAGTGTCTACCTGATGGGCGATGATGGCCGGATGCAACGGGTGGAGGTACAACGGATTGGCGAAGCCCGCAGCAGCAATGGCGAGCGCCAGCTGCTGATTGCCGGTGACGGCCTGGTGCCCGGAAGCCGGCTGATCACCACCCATCTGCCCAATGCCATTACCGGCCTGAAAGTGACTGTGGCGGAGCTGGCCGGGGAGTCGGGTCAATGAAGCGCAGGAAGGGGCTGATCGGCTTTTTTGTCCACCACCGGGTGGCGGGCAATCTGGTCATGCTGGTGATGCTGCTCGGTGGCGCCCTGGCGCTAACCCGCATGAATATCCAGTTTTTCCCGACCTTCGCCCTGGACGTGGTCAGTGTGCGGGTAGTCTGGAGCGGCGCATCGGCGGAGGATGTGGAACGGGGTATTACCGATCCCCTGGAGCAACGCCTGCGCAGCGTCGATGGCCTGAAAAAAATGACCTCCACCTCGGTCCAGAGTGTGTCGTCGATCACTCTGGAATTCCACGAGGGCACCAATCCGATCCAGGCACTGGACGATGTGCGTCAGCAAGTGGATGAATTCAATAACTTCCCCGCCGATGCCGAGGAGCCTCAGGTTGCCCGGGTGGAACGGTACGAACCTGTGGCGCGCCTTCTGGTGTACGGCGATGTGGATCGCAGTGAATTGCGCCAGCTGGTTTACCGTTACGAGGACGAGCTGCTGGAGCGGGGCATCGATCGGATCAACATCCGCGGCCTCCCGGAACAGCAGATCAGCATCGATGTGCCGGTGGAGCGCCTGGAATCTCTCAACCTGTCCCTGGACCAGATCGCCGACCGGGTCGCCGCCATCTCCCGGGATCTTCCCGCCGGCCTGCTGGCACAGCAGGACGCCACCCGCGAACTGCGTTCCGTCGAGCAGCGGCGCAGTCCGCAGGCCTTCGAGACCATTCCGGTACTCAGTGGTGACCGCATTCAGCTGAGACTGGGTGACATCGCCATCATCCGTCAGGAATCACAGGATAACCAGACAACGCTGCAAAACGAGGGCATGCCGGCGGTGGAGCTCCAGCTCCAGCGTGCGGAAAATGGCAACTCCCTGGCGGCGGCACAGGTGTTGGAAGGCTGGCTGGCCGATACCCGGCCGGTCCTGCCGCCCTCGGTGAAGATCGAGGTATACGATGAAACCTGGCAGCTGCTGGACGACCGCATCTCGCTGCTGGTGAACAACGGTCTCGGTGGCCTGGTGCTGGTGATCTGCCTGCTGTACCTGTTTCTGCCGGGGCGGGTGGCCTTTTGGGTGGCGGTGGGCATTCCAACGGCGTTCCTGGCGGCATTGGCGGTGCTCTGGCTGGCCGGTGGCTCCATCAACATGATCTCCCTGTTTGCCCTGATCATGGCGCTGGGGGTTATTGTCGACGATGCCATCGTGGTGGGGGAGGATGCCGACGCCCATGCCCGCATGGGCGAGCCGTCGATCTATGCCTCCGAAGGCGCCGCCAAACGCATGGTGTGGCCGGTCCTGGCCTCGTCCCTCACCACGGTGGCGGCCTTCATGCCGCTGCTGGTGGTGGGCGGTGTGATCGGCAATATCCTCGGGGATATTCCGATAGTGATGATCTGCGTGCTGGTGGCCTCGCTGGTGGAATGTTTTATCGTCTTGCCGGCGCACCTGCGCCATGCCTTTATCCCGCGCCAAACGACAACCGGCTCCGAAGAAACGGGTACTCGCAAGCCGAATTCGGTGGCGCGCTTGCGCAAGGGTTTCGAACAACGTTTCGATGCGTTCCGTGAGGGCCGCTTCCGCCGCTTTTCCCGTCTCAGCCTCAAGTACCGGGGGGTGACCGTCGCCAGTGCCCTGGCCCTGGCGACGGTCACCGTGGGCCTGCTGGTCGGTGGCCGGCTCGGGTTCAACTTCTTCCCGACCCCGGAGCCCTCGGTGTTTTATGCCAATGCCAGTTTCGTGGCCGGTACCGACGAGCACACGGTCGACCGGTTTTTGGAACAGATGCAGCGGGCCCTGAACGAGACCGAAGAGTCCTTTGGCAGTGAATTGATCCTGCATGCGGTGACTACCCTGGGGGCGACCCAAGGCGCCGAGGGCACCTCCCGCAATGGTGACGAGCTGGGCTCCATGCTGGTGGAACTGGTGCCGTCGGATCAGCGTTCGATGCGTAATCCGGGATTCATCGAGGCCTGGCGCAGCCGGCTGTCTCTGCCCGCGGGGATCGATAACCTGACCATTTCTGAGCGCCAGGCGGGGCCCCCCGGCCGGGATGTGAATGTCCGTCTGACCGGCGATGATGCCGAACGCCTCAAACGCGCCGCCGACGAACTGGCCCAGGCACTGGCCACCCTGCCGGGGGTGCTCGATGTGGAAGACGACATGCCCTGGGGTCGGGAGCAGCTGATCTATCAGGTCAGCTCCTACGGGGAGGCCCTTGGCCTGACCACCGCCGACCTGGGCCGGCAGCTGCGGGCGGCCTTTGACGGTCGTATTGCCCAGATCTATCAGGACGGGCGGGATGAAGTGGAAGTGCGGGTACAGTTGCCGCGGGATCAGCGGGAACGGTTGTCGACCCTTGCCCGCATGACCATCCGGATTCCCGATGGCCGCTTCGTGCCGTTGTCCCAGGTGATGAACCTGGATCATCGCCAGGGCTTCCAGGCCCTGCGCCACGCCGAGGGCAAGCTGGCAGTGGAAGTCACTTCCGCCCTGAACACCCGAGTGGCCACCACTGACCAGATTCTGGACAGCCTGCAGGCCGAAGCGCTTCCGGATATTGCCAGCCGCTATGGGGTGCGATATAGCTTCGAGGGCCGCGCCGCCGATCAGCGGGAGACCATGGCGGACATGAAGACCGGCTTGATGATCGGCCTGGCCCTGATGTACGTGGTGCTGGCCTGGGTGTTTGCCTCCTGGAGCCTGCCGTTGATCGTGATGGCGATCATCCCCTTTGCCCTGGTCGGTGCGCTGCTGGGCCACTGGATCATGGGCCTGCAACTGACCATCCTGTCCCTGTTCGGACTGTTTGGCCTGTCCGGAATCGTAGTCAACAACGCCATCATACTGGTGGCCTTCTACAACCAGCAGCGGCAGAAGGGCCTGGAGATCCAGGAGGCCCTGAACGAGGCGGCGGTACAGCGGGTGCGGGCGGTGTTGCTGACCTCCCTGACCACCATCGGGGGGCTGCTGCCGCTGCTGTTTGAAACCTCGCTCCAGGCCCAGTTCCTGATTCCCATGGCGACGTCCATTGCCTTTGGCCTGGGGTTGTCGACACTGTTGGTCCTGCTGGTGATCCCGGCGCTGCTGTCCTGGCTGGAGCAATTCCGTGAGTGGCGGGCCCGGCGTCATGGTGAGCACGCCGAACCCCTCGGGTCCCAGTCATGAATACACAGGAGGGAGCATGAACCAGCCGGTGCTGGAAGCCAGGGATCTGAGCAAGACTTTTACCAGCGGTACCGAACGGATCGCGGTTTTTTCCGGCCTGTCCATCTCTCTGGACGTGGGGCAGTCCCTGGCGCTGATGGGCCGCTCGGGCTCCGGAAAGAGTACCTTACTTAATCTGTTCTGTGGTCTGGAACGCCCCGACAACGGTGTGATTTCCCTGCTGGGCGAGCGCTTTGATTACCGGGAGGCAGGAGCCGCAGGGCAGCAGGAAAGGCGCTGGGCCCGGCTCCGGCGTCGCCAGATCGGGGTCATGTTCCAGGAAGCGAACCTGATGCCGGCATTGTCGCTGCTGGACAACGTCCGGCTCCGGGCTCGCCTGGCGGAGCAGCCCCTGGAGCAGTGCCAAACCTGGTTGGAGCGCCTGGGCATCAGTGAGCTCGCGGAGCGGTATCCGGACCAGGTATCCGAAGGCCAGCGCCAGCGTGCCGCACTTGCCATGGTTTTCGCCATGAACCCCGACCTGATCCTGGCAGACGAGCCCACCGGCAGTCTGGATCGCCGGACGGCCGAGGAAGTCACTACAGAGCTGTTCCGGTTGCAGGCACAGACCGGTGTCGCGCTTGTCCTGGCCACCCACGATCCGGAGTTGGCCGAGCAGTGCGAGGAAACCCTCGACCTGGCACACGGAGAGCCCGCCGGGCAAACACCATGAATCTGGGTACGGCACTATTCAGCCATTACCGTCGTCATCCCCTGCAGCTGATGGCCCTGGCGCTTATGATCCTGGTGGCGACTACCCTATGGTCGGGCGTGCGACAATTGACCGAGCAGGCGCGGTCCAGCCTGATCCAGAGTGAACAGGTGATTGCCGGACGGCAGCAAGTGGTGCGGGTGGACGGCGCCAGGCTGGCTGTCGGCGACTTTGTGACCCTGCGACGGGTCGGTCTCTGTGTGATGCCCTGGCTGGAAGTGCCCGTGAAGGGTGATGTGGGCCTCGTCATTGGAGTCGACCCACTTGCGGCGGCCTGTTTCAGCGGTGGTGGCAACCCCTTTGGCAGCGGGGACGTCCGGCTGGAAGGCGAACCCTTTGTCGATATCAGTGAAGCTGGTCGGCTGGCCCGGGTGTTACCGGAAACCGGACGAGCCGTTTCTCTGGTGCTGATTGCCTCCGACAGTGTAACGGCCGATGCTTTGCCTACCGGCTACCGACTCACCGCATTCAGCAAAGGCCCGGATACCGGCGAGCTGGGTGAGAGTTTCCTACTCAATCTGGATGCCCTGGGCATCCTGGTTTTGCTGATCACAGCCCTGCTGCTGCGCTCGGTCTATCGCCTGGGCATTGTCCAGCGCCGGGACAGCTTCGCCCTACTGCATCGTTTCGGTGTACCTCCGGCTCAGATTGTTCGCCGGCTGGTGCTGGAAATTCTGGTGCTGTCCGCGCTCTGTATCCTGCCGGGCCTCTGGCTCGGCAGTTGGTTGGCGGGACTGCTCGGTCAGGGCTTCGGGCGTTCCCTTCAGGGGCTGTTCGACGCGCCTTTGTATGCGATGCCCGGTCAGTGGCTGGCGCCGGCGCTCACCATGATGGCGGTGGTCCTGGTGGCCTGCCTGGTAGATTTCCTGCTGCCTGGAGCCTGGCGCGTTGCGGCCAGCCGGAGCAATGGCAAACTGGCCGTCGGGTTTCTGGTCACTGGTCTGGTTCTGGCGCTGCTGAGCCCGTCCCTGATCTGGGTGTTCGCAGCCGTCGCCATCGTCTTTGCCGGTGCCGGCCTGCTCACCCCGGCCCTGATCAACCGGCTCGCCGAACGCGCCGCGTGCGCCAGCGTTGACCCACTCAGTCGGTGGCGTTACCGCGAGCTGGCAGTCATGGCAAGGCAGCTGGCGTTGCCGGTTGTCGCTTTACAATTCACCCTGGCCATGGTGCTTGCGATCCAGACCCTGGTTACCACCTTCGAGGACACCTTTGATCGCTGGCTGGGGCAGCGCCTGGAGGCCGAGCTGTATGTTCCGGTGCCCGAAGGGCGGTCGGCCGAGGCCGCGGCCCGGTGGCTGGCGTCGCAGCCTGAGCTGGCAACGAGTGGTGCCTGGCACCGGGTGATCCGTGGCCGTGGCAGCGTGTCTGTCTCCGGCAGCGTCCCGGCGCCGGTGGACCTGTTCGCCGTGTCACCGGTTTCCTCCCTGGTAGCCGGTTGGGATTTACTCGTTTCTGGCGATGATCCCTGGGCTACCCTGACCCGCGGGGAAGCTGTGCTGGTGAACGAGCAGCTGGCGCGCCGGCTGGAACTTGGCGTCGGGGACCGCATCACACTTGAAGTGGCCGGCCAGCGACTGAATTTGCCGATTATCGGGATCTATGCCGACTATGGCCGGCCCGCCGGCGAGATACTGATCAGCGGTACGTTGCTTGTGGAGCATTTCCAGCCGGACTTCGAAAGTTTCTCCATTACCCCCGGAGCCTTGTCCCGGGCGGAGCTGATCAGCGGTCTTGAAGCGGTGTGGCAGGTTTCCGACCTTACCGTTCGCGACAACGAGGAAATCCGTTCCCTGGCGACTGGGGTGTTCGACCAGACCTTCCTGCTGACCCGAGCCATGACCGTCCTCACCCTGGCCCTGGCCGCCCTGGCGTTGCTGATCATGGGCTGGGTATTCTTCACCGGCCGCAACTGGTACTTCCGGCTGCTGGCCACCTGGGGCCTGTCCCGTCGAGAGGTGGCGGCCCAGCTGACCCGCCTGTCCGTCGGGCTGACCGGAAGCGTGGCATTGCTTGCACTGCCGCTGGGCATCTGGCTTACCTGGGTACTGGTGCATCGGATCAACCCCCTGGCCTTTGGCTGGTCGCTGCCGATGGCGGTCTACCCGGGATTCTGGGTGGAGCTGATCGGGCTCAGCCTGCTGATCGGCCTGGGCATCGCGCTGCTCATGGGGCGTCAGTTACGAGCAGGAGCGGCCTTGCCGGTATCGGCCAACAGCGTCGCAGGAGGAGAGCGATGAGACGGACGATTCTGGTCTTGCTGCCGATGGTGCTGGCGGGTTGCTCGCAGGAACCGGAACAGGCCGGTTTTGCCGGCCTGGCCGAACGTGCGGGTGAGCGCGGACAGCTGCCATACCTGCAGCCCGGACCGGACACCGGTCTGGCTTTCCCGGAGGATCTGGGCCCCCATCCACGCCACCGGATCGAGTGGTGGTATCTGACTGCAAATCTGAGAACCGAATCCGGTGAGCCGCTGGGACTGCAATGGACCCAGTTCCGACAGGCACTGGTGCCGAGAGCACCGGGGGCGGCACCCGAGCCTGGAGCCTGGCCACTGGAGGCGGCCTGGATGGCCCATGCAGCCGTGAGCTGGCAGGGGAAGCACGTCTTTGCCGAGCGCCTGGCCCGAGGGGATGTCGGTAATGCGGGGGGCGAGGCCCGGCCCTTTTCGGTGTGGCTGGATCACTGGCAGCTGGAGGCCGTCGCGGATAATCGCTGGCTGCTTCAGGTGCAGGCCGAAAACTTCGGTTACGACCTTGCCCTGGCCATTAACGATCAGCCGGTGGCCCACGGCATCAACGGTTTCAGCGCCAAATCCGACAGTGGTCAGGGCTCGATGTATTTCAGCTACGTGGATATCGCCATCAGCGGCACCGTCAGGTTTCAGGATCAGGCCGTGGAAGTGTCGGGGCACGGGTGGTTCGACCGCGAGTGGAGCAGCCAGTTTCTGAAGACCGGCCAGCAGGGCTGGGACTGGTTCGCCCTGCACCTGGATTCGGGGGACAAGCTCATGGCCTTCCGGTTGCGGGAGGAAGGTAATCCGTTTGTCTCGGGTAGCTGGATTCCGGCATCCGGCCAGGTACAGCCTCTGGATTCCGGGCAACTGGCCTTGTCAGTGATCGAGCAACGTGACGGCGTGCCGGTGCGCTGGCGAATTGAAGTGCCGGAGCAGGGTGTGAGCGTCGAGCTTTCCGCTCCTCCGGGGGACTATATGAATGAGGGGCTCTACCCGTATTGGGAGAGCCCTGTCGATGTCTCCGGCAGTCATACCGGAGAGGGTTACATGGAACTCACCGGGTACCGGTGAGTGCTCAGTCCAGCGAGGTGGCGCCAATCTTGTGGATGCTCACGTCCGCGCCGTTGAACTCTTCCTCTTCGCTCAGGCGCAGGCCGGAAACCGTCTTCACGATGCCGTAGACGATCAGGCCGCCGCCGAATGCGATAATCACGCCTCCCAGGGTGCCGACCAACTGGGACATCAGGCTGACGCCGCCGAGACCGCCAAGGGCTTGCTGGCCGAAGATGCCACAGGCAATGGCACCCCAGACACCGCAGACACCGTGCAGCGGCCAGACACCCAGAACGTCATCCAGGCGCTCAATCCTGTCCTGTGCCCACTCGAACAGAAACACAAAGATGGCTCCGGCAACACCGCCGGTAATCAGGGCGCCAACCGGGTGCATCAGGTCGGAGCCAGCACAGACGGCCACCAATCCGGCCAGCGGACCGTTGTGGATAAAACCCGGGTCCTTCTTGCCCAGCACCATGGCCACCAGAATGCCGCCGACCATGGCCATCAGGCTGTTGACCGCGACCAGGCCGCTGATGCCGTCAAGCGTCTGGGCGGACATGACGTTGAAGCCGAACCAGCCCACGGTGAGAATCCAGGCGCCCAGCGCCAGGAACGGGATGTTCGAGGGTGCAATGGCGACGACCCGACCGTTGCGATAGCGCCCTTTTCGGGCACCCAGCAGCAGGATGGCCGCCAGGGCCACCCAACCGCCGACCGCATGCACTACCACAGAGCCGGCGAAGTCGTGGAAGGATGCTCCAAACTGGCTCTCCAGCCAGGCCTGGAAGCCATAGTTGCCGTTCCAGATCAGTCCCTCGAAGAAGGGGTAGACCAGGGCCACGATCAGGCCGGAGCCGATCAGCATCGGATAGAACTTGGCGCGCTCGGCGATACCTCCGGAGATGATGGCGGGAATGGCAGCAGCGAAGGTCATTAAAAAGAAGAATTTGACCAGTTCATAGCCATTACCGGCGGTCAGCTCACTGGCCCCGGTCATGAAGTGGCTGCCGTAGGCAATGTAATAACCGACAAAGAAGTAGAGCACGGCTGAAACACCGAAGTCGGTCATGATCTTGACCAGCGCATTGACCTGGTTCTTGTGGCGCACGGTGCCGACTTCCAGGAAGGCGAAGCCGGCGTGCATGGCCAGCACCATGATGGCACCAATAAGGATGAACAGCGTGTTGGCGCTCTCCGTCAGGGTATGTACTGCACTCGTGATGTCCACGGGTTGATGCTCCTGATGTTGTATTTCCGGTCTCTGCGGACCGCTTTTGCATTGGCAGGGTGCATCTCAAGCAAGAGGTGTTCCAAAATAATGCAAATCAGGAGCAGGGCGGGGTTTGAGGAGGCGTGAGAGTTGGACCTCCCGGGAGATTGCAGAAAATCGCACTATACGGGTGCATCCCCCGGGAAAGTGCACCTATCTGGTGACATCCGCCCCTGGTGCCGACTGTGCTTCCTGGTGTTCCTTCCAGGCGGCGTAGCGGTGCAGGTCGGACTCAACCAGCTTCAGGCACAGGGCGACCACGCCGGCGTCGTCCAGGAAGCCAACCGCGAGAATCATGTCCGGAATGAAGTCCAGCGGGTTGAGGACGTAGAGCAGGGCACCGGCGACCGCGGCAATGGTTTTCCAGGGTACCGAGCGATAGTTGCCGTACCAGTAGTCCCGGATCATCGAGAACATCAGTTTGATGTCCGCACCGAAGCGTTCGAGTTTACCGCTGCCTTTGACCTTCTCTTCAATCGCCCGTTGCCGGTCCAGCAGGGTTTCCAGATCTTCCCGGTGGACTTTCGATGCCTCGGCATCCAACTGTTGGCGGGCCTTCTTTTCGCTGAACAATGCCATTCCTGTTCCTTGACCGGTTGAGCGTTTGGAAATTATCCCACAAATATCCGCTTGGCCAAGGATGCTCCGCGCCAGCCCCGGATGGCCAGGGTCGTGATGAGTCCACCAATCATTGCGCCCACGACACCGCAGGTGAGGATGTCCTGGCCCGTCAGGTAGAGCCCCGGGATGGGGGTTTTTGGCCTCAGCCAGTCCTGTTCGAAGCGCTCGGGGTTGTGGTCCAGACCATAGAGTTCGCCGCGGCCGTAGCGGCAGAACCAGGCCGTGGACAGCGGTGTGGAGGTCTCCACATAGTCCACCTTGCCTCGCAGCTGGGGCAGCTTCTGGTACATGATCTCCAGCAGCTGGTCGGTGATCCTGGCTTTCAGGGCCTCGTAATCCTCGCCCCGCTTGCCCCAGATGGTGTCTTGCCAGGGCTCGAACATGTCCCAGGTGGTCGGCGCCACAATCTCGATGGTGGACGTACCCGGCCAGCGGTTCTGGTAATCCGGATCCTTGGCGGCAGGGAAGGAGATATAGACCACAGGGTACTCGCTGTGGTCCGGGTCCTTCAGGAACCGTTCCACGTTGTCGTCGTGACAGGCGCTCGGGTAGATCCAGTAGTTGGTCCGGGGCAGGCCCAGCTCCTCCGGTGTGCCTGTCAGACCGATGTAAAGGCCAATGTGGGGCATGGACGGCGTGATGTGCTCACGCTTGCGTCGGTAGCCGGTGATCTCCCGACCCTCCTCCGGCAGCAGCTTTTCGAAGGTATTGATGATACCCGCGTTGCTGATGACCCGGGAAGCCCGGATTTCCTCACCGTCTGCCATGCGCACGCCGACGGCGCGGCCCTTCTCCAGCAGGATCTCGGTGACATCGGCGTAGGTGAAGACCTCACCGCCGGAGGCCTGGATCACCGGAATGATCGTTTTGGCAATCTCGGAAGCACCGCCGACCGGGTAGAAACCGCCATACAGATAGTGCTTGGCGATCAGGGCGTGGACCATGAAGCTGGAATGGCTTGGCGTGACGCCGCAGTCGCCCCACTGGCCGGTGATAGCGCCGATCAGTTCCTCGTTGTCGGTGAGTTCGGCGAGGACTTCGCGGGTGGTGCGGTTGAAACAGTCCGGCAGGGCGACGTTGAGCCCCTTATGGATCAATGGGTCCAGGATGCCGGGCGTCAATTTGGACAGGGTATACCACTGCATGCCGTCGGAGACTTTGCCCAGCAACCGGATATAGCCGTCAATCGCCTCCTGTTCGTACGGGAAGGCTTCCAGCAGGGACTGGCGCAGCCCTTCCTTGCCGGCGCGCAGGTTGACTACCTTCTCACCCAGGTAGAAACGGTCGTAGACCTCGTCCATGGGCGCCCACTGCAGCTTGCCGTCGGTGATGTAATCGAACAGGCGGCGGCCGAGGGTGTGGGGCGAGCCCATGTCGCCGATGTAGTGCACTCCCACGTCCCATTCATAGCCGTTGCGGGCGTAACTGTGGGTGTAACCGCCGGCGGTGTAGTGCTGTTCCAGTACCAGGACTTTCTGACCGGCCTTGGACAGGCAGGCAGCGGTGGTAAGACCGCCGATGCCGGAGCCAATAACGATGGCGTCGTAGGGACCTTCGAGCCGGTTGGCCCGGTAGCGCCGGCCGATGCGGATGGTGCTGGGTTTGAGTTTGTCAGATGACGGACTGGTTACCACCACGCCTTCCCCCACATTTCCGGATTGGCCCAGTTGTCGGGATTGTTCCACGCCCGTTTGTGGTTGTAGGTGTCCAGGTTGTAGGTGTAGAGCGTGAGTGTGCCGTTATCGGTCTCGATCTCGGCGTGGCGACGGAAACCCAAGCCGATGAAGTCGGTAAAGGCCCAGCCGGGTGTCTCGCCCACCAGCACCGCAATCTGGTGGGTGCCGTAGTTGCGCAACTGGCCGAGCAGAAGGGCCCCTTCGTCGAAGGGCAGGTGCTCCAGGGTGTCGGTCACCAGGGCGAGGTCCTTGACCGAATCCGGCGGCAGTTCCGCGTTGGGATCTGTCATGTCCAGGAGTTGCAAATGGGTATCCGGCTTCTGGTCGCACCAGAGCCTGGCCACCTGCAGGGCGGTCGTGCCACAGCAGAGCAGGCTGTCGGGCTGTGCGGTATCCAGGATACGGGCCAGGATCGCGGCGGCATTCGGTTCAGGGTTCGTCATGACAGGGGCCAGTCAGCTGCGTCAACGGTATGGAGTCCCACGGGTTGTTCGGCATGGCCACCCCAGCGATCGATGAAGGTGCCGCAGGGGTCGTACTGGTTCGCCTGTTTTTCCAGGTTGAACTGGCGCAAGCCCCGGGGATCGGAGCCGACACCAGCCAGATACTGCCAGTTGCCGTAGTTACTGCCTACATCATAGTCGATAAGTTGCTCCTGGAACCATGCCGCGCCGTAACGCCAGTCCAGTCCCAGTTCGTTCACGAAGCAGCTGGCCACCAGTTGCCGGGCCCGGTTGCTGATATAGCCGGTCTCCCGCAACTGGTTCATGGCGGCATTGACGATCGGGTACTCGGTGTTGCCCTCGCACCAGGCCCTGAAACGGTGGCCATAGAAGGTCGCAGGCCGGCGTTTGCGTTGTACGCCATCCCGGCGAAACAGGTTGGCACCGTGTTTCAGGGCGTACCAGAAGAAATATTCCCGCCACAGCAGCTCGAACCAGAGCCAGTAGGTGGACTCGTTGCTGGTTTCACGACGCTCGTATCCGGCAATGCTCTCGGCCACTTCCCGCACCGACAGGCAGCCATTGGCCAGCCACGGTGAAAGCTTGGAGGAGGCGTCCCAGCTGTCCAGGGCATTGCGGGTCTCCTTGTAGCGGGCAATGCCGTGGTTGATGAACAGGAACTCCCGGAGGCGATTCAGGGCCGCATCCTCGCCACCGGTGAACTGCAGCGCATGCACCGGTTCCGGAATGGGCGGGCACTCACCCCGGTTGTCCTCGGGAAAACCGGGGGCCGGCGGTAACGCCGTCAGGGTGCGGATGCGCATCTGCTCGCTGTACCGGTGCCCGGTTTTCTCCACTTGTTTGCGGAACTGGGAGAAGGTGTCGGGCAGTTCCGCCAGGGGCATCGGCAACGCCCCTTCGGTGAACAGGGACAGGGTCTCGAATTGCTGGAACACCGTGCCCGGCAGCGCCTCCTTGAGGACCTGCCACTGCGCTGCTTCCTCGGTGCCGGGCAGGCGCGAACGCACCACCCGGCCAATGCCATGGGCGTGGACCAGCCCCGGAATGACCTGTTCCGGCTGGCCGAAGGCAATGTGCAGGCGCTGTCCCATGGGCCTAAGGCTTCGTTCCAGGGCCATCAGGCTCTGCCACAGGAAACGCCAGCGATGACTGCCCATGGCCTTCCTCTGGAGGCCGCCAGTGGCAAACCAGCGCGGATCCACCACGTAGACACACAGCAGCATGCCCGAGCGGGCGGCGGCCAGCAGGGCAGCGTTGTCATGCAGGCGCAGGTCCCGTGTAAACCAGTAAAGTGTCTGCAACGTTTTGCTCTCCCTCCTACGGTGCACTCTACGTTGGAATGTCCCGTAATTACGGTGATCACGTCAAACAGGATTGGCCGTGGCAGTAATGGTGCTAGAGTAAGCTGACCTCAACCGGAACAAGGAGCCCAGATATGATCAAATCCCGCGCTGCGGTGGCTTTTGAAGCCAACAAGCCGCTTGAAATCGTCGAAGTGGACGTGGAACCGCCGAAAGAGGGCGAGGTTCTGATACGAATCGTGGCGACCGGTGTCTGTCACACCGATGCCTACACCCTGTCCGGAGCCGATCCCGAGGGCCTGTTCCCGACTATCCTGGGTCACGAAGGCGGCGGTATTGTTGAGGCGGTCGGTCCCGGTGTCAAAGACCTTCAGGTCGGTGACCATGTGATTCCGCTCTATACCGCCGAGTGTGGCAAGTGCAAATTCTGCACCTCGGGCAAGACCAACCTGTGCGGCGCCGTGCGCGAGACCCAGGGCAAGGGCGTGATGCCGGACGGCACCTCCCGCTTCTCCTACAAGGGCCAGCCGCTGTACCACTACATGGGCTGCTCCACCTTCTCCGAGTACACCGTGCTGCCGGAAATCTCCCTGGCCAAGATTCCCAAGGAAGCCCCCTTGGACAAGGTCTGCCTGCTCGGTTGTGGCGTCACCACCGGCATCGGTGCCGTGCTGAACACCGCGAAAGTGGAGGAAGGTGCGACTGTCGCAATCTTCGGTCTCGGCGGCATTGGTCTGGCCGCCATCATCGGCGGCAAGATGGCGAAGGCTGGCCGCATCATCGGTGTCGACATCAACCCGGGCAAGTTTGACATCGCCAAACAGCTGGGCGCCACCGACGTGGTCAACCCCAACGACTACGGCAAGCCGATCCAGGAAGTGATCATCGAGATGACCGACGGCGGTGCCGACTACACCTTCGAGTGTGTGGGCAACGTCAAGCTGATGCGCGCGGCGCTCGAGGCCTGCCACAAGGGCTGGGGCGAATCCACCATCATCGGCGTTGCCGGTGCCGGCGAGGAAATCAGCACCCGCCCGTTCCAGTTGGTTACCGGCCGGGTCTGGCGCGGTTCCGCCTTCGGTGGTGTGAAGGGTCGCACCGAGCTGCCGGGCTATGTGGAGAAGGCCGAGAAGGGTGAGATTCCGCTGGATGTGTTCATCACCCACGAGATGAAGTTGGAAGACATCAACAAGGCCTTTGACCTGATGCATGAGGGTAAGAGCATTCGGTCTGTGATTCATTTTTGATGGTTAGACGGATCGATGACTCAATGAATCACCGATCCGTCAGCTTCAGCTCAATCCTCCGGTTCTTCTGTAACGCCTCCGGACTGGTGCCTTCCGCCACCGGGAAGAATTCACCGAAACCGGCGGCCACCATCCGCCGCTCGGGTACCCCTTGGGCGGCCAGGTAGCGAACCACCGCCACCGCCCGGGCGGTGGACAACTCCCAGTTGGAGGGGAATTTC
>NZ_JAWOIS010000055.1:0-4177 GCF_046484525.1 Marinobacter sp. | reverse complement strand
CGCATCAGGTGAGCCAGCCAAAACGCGTCTGAATGGTCATCCGTATGCTTTAAGCCGCTGTATTGTTGTACTGAGACGGTGTTCACCAAGTGGGCTTCTATACCCGCAGCCTGGAGACCGTCCACCAACCAATACCAGTTGAACGTCGACTCGACCGCCACACCATGAAGTTGGCTCTTGAACGGTTCCAGTGCCGAGAGGATCAGTCCCATATCATTCGGGTAGCGCTTCTGAAGCAGGATGCGGTCTTGCTCATCAATCACCACCACAACGCTGTTGTTGGAATGCAGGTCAATAGCGGAGAATAAAGTCATGTCAGCCTCCTGTAGTGGCAGGTGTGTTCGCCAACTACCAGCCTACTCCGGATGATCGGCTACGGGAGGCTGGCTACATGATCTTCAGATTTATTTTCACGGTTCTTGTCAAAGCGGGGCGAGCTTTGGGTATGGCCTGGACTTTGCAGGTTGGTGAGGATAACGGATCTGATCGCACGGCTTGAGCGAGGCTGGGAAGCATGCAAATCGGAGTGATCGCTGACACCCACAGCAAAATGCGTCCCGAAGCCCTGGAGGTTTTGAAAGGCTCGGATCTGATCCTTCATGCCGGTGACGTGGGGCGGGACGAGGTTCTGGAAGCGCTGGAGGGGATCGCCCCCTTAATTGCGATCCGTGGCAATATCGACAAAACTGGCCGTGCAGCGACGCTTCCTGATGTTCGGGATCTCGAATTCCTCGGCCACGCTTTTTACATGCTCCACGATGTCAAAACCCTCGACATCGATCCGCAGGGCCGTTACCGCGTGGTGATCGCCGGCCATTCCCACAAATCCCGTAATGAGTGGATTGGGGACGTGCTTTACTTCAATCCAGGTGGCGCCGGGCCCCGACGTTTTACTCTGCCGATCACGGTGGGGCGGCTTCAGGTGAGTGAAGACGGTGTGGTTGGTGAGATTATTGAACTGCCGGTTTGATCCCTTTGGGAAACCGGTGCGAATCTATTCTCTGAATACACACTTTCACGTTCGCTCGCCCTGCAGCTGTCCCACATAAGCAGCGATAAAAGCCGTTTCCTGAAAAGCCTTCAAGCCCGTCTCGGCAAACGCAATGGGCAGCGGGTTGGCTGCCAGGGTGGACTTGATCAGTGCCGGGGCAGCAGGGTCACCGTCAACTCAATATCGCTGATCAGTTGAATGGCCGCTTCCATTTTGAAGCTGATGGCACCTCCGGCAAATTTGCCTTTTGGCATCCGCTCTTTGATCGCGACACTGGAGACCCCGTACTCGGCCATTAACGCCGAAAAGGCCGCCTGGAACCGCTTCAAATCTTCACGGCTATGGTTTTTTGGCAGTGGGAGTTTGCGCACCTTGCACTCCGGCAGGTTGAACTGCCCCCTGTCCATATTCAGCAAACACACCACCCCATCGCTGCCAGTCAGCTCAACCCCGCAAACAATCATAGCCATTGCCCTCTAGTCCCCGGCTGTCGTTAGCCGCAGCACTTCTTGAATTTGATGCCGCTACCGCAGTTGCAGACGTCGTTGCGGGAGGGCGGTTTTACCGTGGTGACCGTTCCTCCTTTATTCAGGATAGCGGTGAGCTCGTTGATGGATTCAACGGCGCCCTCGCGGGTATCAACCGAAATAGTCGCATGCAGCTTCGCCCGGGCCACCTGTGCCTCAACTTCCTGCTTGCGCGCTTCACTGGTCACCACCAGTGTTAGCGGATATTTCCTGCTGCCACTCTTCTGGCTGGCGTTGGTCTGAAAGCCGCCGTAAGCGGTGTGGTGCTGGCGTGCGTCCTGCCGGCCCTTGAAGAAAAATTTGTCTGACATGCTGAGATCCTGGTGGGAAGAATGCCCGAGCTAGTGCCGGGTGGAGTCTTTTAGCATGGCTGTGGGAACGGGGATATAGGCAGATACAATTTCCTGAATAGAGAAAGCTGGGACCGGGAGAGCCGGGGCAGATCTAGTTTCAAGGCCATAATGGCTTGGCGTTCCTCCGAAAGGCGTTACAAAAATCCTAAGGCACCGGAACAAAGAGTGATTTATGTTTCACGTCTGATGGATTGAAGGGAAGTAGAACAAGGATGTCTGAGAAATGGATTTGAGCCCGGTTTACCAGCCTCTTATTGCTGCACTCTGGTATCTGTTACCTCTGGCCGTCGTGGCTGGCCTTATCAAGTCGCCCTGGTTCAAAGGCAAGTTCGGTGAATTTCTGGTGAACCTCTCTGCACGGTGGTTCCTGGATAAATCCCGTTACCATCTCATCAAGAACGTCACCCTCCCCACGGAAGATGGCACCACGCAGATCGATCATGTTCTGGTTTCGGAGTTTGGGGTCTTCGTTGTCGAGACCAAAAACATGAGGGGCTGGATCTTCGGTGGCGCTCATCAGCGTACCTGGACTCAGAAGATTTATCGGTCCAACCACAAGTTCCAGAACCCGCTGCACCAGAACTACAAGCATGTAAAAAACCTTCAGACGATGCTCGGGCTGGGTGACCATCAGATGCATTCGGTGGTGGTGTTTGTGGGGGACAGCACTTTCAAAACGCCTATGCCGGAAAACGTGACTCAGGGGCTCGGTTATGTCCGCTACATTAAGTCCCAACAGGAGTTGGTGCTCAGCCCTGAGCAGGTTGCGGAGGTTCGGGAAAAGGTGGCATCCGGGCGCCTCAAGGCATCCTTCGCCACCGACAAGGCGCATGCTCGCCATGTGAGAGCTCTGGTGGCCGAACGCTATGGTGCTGAGCCCCGGCGGCCGAGTAGGGGGCTTCTAAAGTTCCTGATCTTCCCGGTCTTGATGTTGGGGGTTGGTGCGATCGGCGTAAATGCTTATTCGAACTTTGTCTCGGGGGCGATGGTGATAGGCACCAAAAGGAACGATGAAAACAGGATTGAAGTCGCACCGCAGGCTGTTCCTCGTCAATCCGTCAGCGAACCCGGAACTGATTCGGGAGCCGTTGCTCGATCGCCTTCCTCAGCTACCGGTGTTCAGCGTGTGAACCAGCCGCCCTCTGAGTTGTTTTTGGCAAGGCAGGAATGTAACGCCCTGATTGCTGCCGCTATTGCTAATCAGGATCCGCGCCTTCTCAGAGAGAGGGATAAGGCGTGTACTCGGTATAAGGTTCTGCAAGGGGAAGTGCATTGAATCAGAAAGGGTTACTCACCGCATGGAATGATGCCAAGGGGTTTGGCTTTATTACGCCGGAGGGCGGTGGTGAAAGAGTCTTTGCTCATATCAGCAGTTATGCCGGCCGGGGCCGGCCGGTTTCCAATCGCAAGGTTACATACAGTATTACAAAGGATGCTCAGGGCCGGCCAAGGGCAGGGCGCTTTCAATACGCTGGAGCGGCAAAGGTTGGCGCCAGCATGGCCCCAGGGTTCTGGGTGGCGGCTGCTGTGGTGCTGTTGTTTTTCATCACTCTGGCCGGACTGCTCTATCAGAGGTATATGCCGGTCTCTATTCTGGCTGCCTACGGCGGGGTGAGTCTGGTGTCATTCGTGATGTACTGGATCGATAAGCATGCAGCGCAGCGGGCTGGCCAACGCATCGCAGAGAATACGCTGCACCTTTTCGAGCTGTGTTGTGGTTGGCCCGGTGCACTGGTGGCCCAGCAGGCTTTTCGGCACAAGACGCGGAAGGGCAGCTATCAATTTGTTTTCTGGCTAGCGGTCTTTTTCAACCTTGGCGCTCTGGGGTGGCTGCTAGTGGCCCCGGAGGCGATGAGTTTGCGGCAGCAGTTGGGCTTTGATTTTTCGAAGTCTTTGCAGCCGGTTATCTGGCAGTAGACAACGGAGAAACCTTGAGATTACTCCCGTCGTTGTCGAATATGAGGGTACGCCTGTCCCATACCACCATCAGCTATGGCGAGTGGTATCAACTGGGTGCCCATGTGCAACCAGATAACAAAGCAGCGAAAGGCTCCGATTATGCACGTGGATAAAGCAAAGAAGCGTATTGCAAAGCAGGTTAAGAAGGGCTTTCACGGCTATCCGTTAGTTTCGCTGGAGTACTTTGGTAAAACGCCGGATTCAGCCAGCGAGGTTGTTATTTCATTTACCGAGGAAGAGGGCGCGGAACCCCAGAAGCAAACGTTTGTGAGTGGGGGTGATGCCCGGGAAGACGAAACCATTCAATCCACCCTCCTGAAAATCATTGAGCGTGCGGATGCCAAAAC
>NZ_JAWOIS010000008.1:0-35374 GCF_046484525.1 Marinobacter sp. | reverse complement strand
AAGGTTTGGTGGTTCCAAATCGAGTCAGAGCAACGCAGCTATCAAGGCTCTCAGTGGCTCCCGAAGGGCGCGGCGCTGGGGCCCCTGACCGGTGTTGCCAGCACTTGATGTGGAACCACCACACCTGCGCACTGGCGCCTTGGCCAGGGTCCCCAGCGCCACGCAGTAGGTCAGCGAATTAACCAGACGGGACACTAGCGCGTAAGGGCTGGTGACCGCCGTCGGTTGACGGTGGCATGGATACATCGGGCGGCCTCCAGGGCTTCGTCTGGCCCGGTCTCTGGCAACGGGGCCAGGCATTCCTCGCCACCCCAGCGGGCTACGGTATCGACTTTCCTGCATTGCTCCCGCAGGATTCGAGCGACCATTCTGATCAACTCGTCTCCGGTATGGTGACCGTACTGGTCGTTGATGCCCTTGAACAGATCGATATCCATCAGTGTGACCGATAACGGCTGCTGGCTTTGCAGGTAACTCTGGTACTCGGTATCCGCTTGCTCAAGAGGGCCTCCCGCCGGTTCGCCAGGCCGGTCAGGGCATCATGCTTGGCGGCGAATTCACACTCCGAGGCCAGTCTGAACAGGCGCAGCTTGCTGCGTCGCCGGCATTGGCCGGCAGGCCGAAAAAACGGAGTCGAATCGGTGAGGATAGGTTTTCACTGTATCCGTATAATGGAATGAACAGCTGGCAGACGGCTCAAATTTCCCGACACCCACAGGTTGTCCATGTCATCCAAGCGTCCAGGAGCAAAAGTTTCCCGCATCAAGACCGGCAGCTTTGAGCGCAGGCTGAGCCTGACCCGGGCCGGACTCACGGCTGGTACCCGTATGGCCTCCCATATGGCAACCAACTGGTTCAGCAGCAAGGATAAGCGGAAGGAGCGGCACCGGGCCATGCTGTCCAATCAGGCCCGGTTCCTGGTGGACGAGCTCGGGCGTCTGAAAGGCAGTGTGGTGAAAATCGGGCAGGTGATGGCGCTGTATGGCGAACATTTCCTGCCGGAAGAGGTCACCGAGGCCCTGCACACTCTTGAAGACCAGACCACCTCCCTGGAGTGGCCGGCGATCGAGCGAGTGCTCAAAGAGGAGCTGGGCAGCAACCGGCTGGCGGAACTGGAAGTGGATCCCGAGCCTATCGGCGCCGCCTCGCTGGGTCAGGTACACCGCGCTGTCCGGCGCAGTGACGGTCTGGAGCTGGTGCTGAAAGTCCAGTACCCGGGCGTTGCGGATGCTGTCGACAGCGATCTGAATGCGGTGGCGCAGCTGCTGAAAGTGGCGCGCCTGGTCAGCTTCGGGCCGGAATTCAATGACTGGCTCGAGGAAGTTAGGGAGATGATGCACCGGGAGGTGGATTATCGTCTGGAAGCCCGCACCACGGAGAAGTTCCGGACCATGCTGGTGTCCGACCCCCGTTTCATTGTGCCCAGGGTGTTGCAGGAATACTCTACGGCCCATGTGATCGCCTCGACCTATGAGCATGGCCACTCGGTGGGTTCCCGGGCGGTTCGCGAGCTGTCGCTCGAGCGGCGTAGTGTCCTTGGCGAGGCAGCCCTGGAGCTGTTTTTTCGCGAGCTGTTCGTCTGGGGCGAGATCCAGACGGATCCCAACTTCGGCAACTATCGTATCCGCATTGCCGGCGAAGAAGGTGAGGATCCGGGCTATGACCGGATTGTCCTGCTGGACTTTGGCGCGGTGCAATCCTACTCCGACGAGTTTCTCGCCCCGGTCATCCAGATGATCCGGGCTTCCTACGAGCAGGACCTCGAAGCGGTGATCGATGGTGGAATAAAGCTTCGTTTCATGAGTCTGGACTGGCCGCGGGAAGTGCTGGAGAAATTCGGTAAGGTCTGTATGTCGGTACTCGAGCCCTTGGCGAAAGACCAGTTCGAATGGCCGGAGTACGCCGTCAACAGTCAAGGCCAGTATCGGTGGAAACAGAGTGACCTGCCGTCCCGGGTGGCCCGGCAGGCGGCGCGTTCTGCCATCAGCCGGTACTTCCGGGTGCCCCCCAAGGAGTTTGTGTTCCTGAACCGGAAACTGATTGGTGTCTACACATTCATTGCCGTGCTGCACTCGGAATTCAATGGCGAACTCCTGTTACGCAAGTACCTTTACGGTGAAGGTGAAGATACGCCGGATGCCTCTGCCACCAGCCAGAGCACAAAGGCGTAGCGTGCGCCCTTGCCTATGGCCACAAGTATCACGAAGTTCAGCCAGGGTACCCGCATGATGCCGCCCACCAGAGTGAGCGCGTCGCCTCCCAGTGGCAGCCATCCCAGCAACAGGGACCACTGGCCATAACGGTTGAACCGGTTCCGGGCCTTGTGCAGCTGCAGTTCACTCACAGGAAACCAGCGTTTGTGTTTGAAACGGTCCACCTGGCGCCCGATGATGCCGTTCACCACAGAACCCAGGGTGTTGCCCACGGTGGCCCAGAACCACAGCCACCACCAGGAATACCCCTGGGTCACCAGGGTGCCCAGCAGCACCTCGGAGTACGCCGGTAGCAGTGTCGCTGCGGCGAAGGCAGTCAGAAAAAGCGTCAGATAGACCAAATCATTTCCCCGTCTTGACCGAATTCAATGCCGGATGCCGGTCCTGTCGGTATGGTTACGTACTGTGGTTGCCATGCAAACCATCAATTTTTATTCTCTCTTGCCTTTCCAGTAATCTTTCGGCAGGTTTGTTCTCATCCCGGTTTTATACCGTTGCAGGAGGTTTTATGGAGCAGGTCACGATTTATGGCCGTTCGGGTTGTGGTTTTTGTGTTCGGGCAAAAGGCCTGTGTGAATCCATGCAGTTGCCGTATACCTGGATCGACATGATCGAAAAGGGTATCTCCAAGGCTGACATCGCGGACAAGATTGGCAAGCCGGTACACACTGTGCCACAGATTTTTGTCGGCCAGCAGCATATCGGTGGTTTCGACGAGTTTTACGCCTATGTGCGTGAACACGAGGCGGCGTCAACCCGCTAGGGCTGAGTTCCAGGCATAAAAAAACCGCCCGGCTTCAACCCCGGGCGGTTTTTTGTTGTTGGCTGATGGTCAGATCTTGAACTCGGTCTTGAGTTTCTTCTCTACCAGCTGGTTCTTCAGCTTCGCCACTTTCGGCAGGCCATTTTCAAACGGAGGGAAGCTCTCACCGTAGATCAGTGGTTCCAGGTAGTCACGACAATCCTGAGTAATGCCGAATCCGTCATCGGTGATGTAGTGGATCGGCATTTTCTTCTCCTGATTCGCCACCTCGCTGAGGTTGGCTTCCCCGATCTTCCACCGATAGGGTTTGGCCTGCTCGCGGACAATGGTCGGCATCAGCGCCTGCTTGCCGGCAATCGCCATTTCCACCGCGGCCTTGCCAACCGCATAGGCCTGTTCCACGTCGGTGGCAGAAGCGATGTGGCGGGCGCTGCGCTGGAGATAGTCGGCAACGGCCCAGTGATATTTGTGGCCCAGGGCCTGCTTGACCATGTTGGCGAGAGCCGGGGCCACTCCGCCGAGCTGGGTGTGGCCGAAGGCATCCTTGGCACCGGCGTCGGCCAGGAAGCGGCCGTCCTCGTACTGGGCTCCCTCGGAGGCAACAACTACGCAATAGCCATAATCCTTCACGCACTGATCGACACGGGCCAGGAAGGCTTCCCGATCGAACGGGATTTCCGGGAACAGGATGATGTGGGGCGGCTCACCCTCGCCCTGGCCAGCCAGGCCGCCGGAAGCGGCAATCCAGCCCGCATGGCGCCCCATCACTTCCAGGATGAACACCTTGGTGGAGCTTTCGCACATGGACTTGATGTCCAGGCTGGCTTCCAGGGTGGAGGTGGCAATGTACTTGGCGACCGAGCCAAAGCCGGGGCAGCAGTCGGTGAAGGGCAGGTCGTTATCCACGGTCTTGGGCACACCGATGCAGGTGATGGGGTAGCCCATCTTGTCGGCGATCTGGGAGACCTTGTAGGCGGTATCCTGGGAATCACCGCCACCGTTGTAGAAGAAGTAGCCTATGTCGTGGGCGCGGAACACTTCAATCAGGCGTTCGTACTCGGCCCGGTTTTCGGAGATGTTCTTGAGCTTGTGGCGGCAGGAGCCGAACGCCCCGCCCGGGGTATGGATCAACGCCTGGATTGCCTCGTCGCTCTCGAGGCTGGTATCAATCAGTTCTTCCCTGAGCGCCCCGATAATGCCATTGCGGCCGGCAAACACCTTGCCGATCTTGTCCGGATGCTTGCGGGCGGTCTGGATGACGCCACAGGCGCTGGCATTAATGACGGCGGTGACACCGCCGGATTGGGCGTAAAAAGCGTTCTTGATAGCCATCTCGGGCTGAAGCCTCCTGCTGGTTCGACAATGGCGCAGATGATACGCCAAACGCCCGGGATTTTCATGAGCAGGATTGCGGATAGCGCGGGCCTTGACGCCTTGCGGCGTATAAGGGAGGCTTTGCAGGTTTCAACGGAGAGGTCGAACGCCGAATGCATATTCACATTCTCGGAATCTGTGGCACCTTTATGGGCAGCCTGGCTGTGCTGGCGCGTGAGCTCGGCCACACGGTCACCGGCTCGGACCAGGGCGTCTACCCGCCCATGAGCACCCAGCTGGAAAGCCAGGGAATCAGCCTGATGGAGGGGTACAGTGCCGAGCATCTGAATCCGAAGCCTGACCTGGTGCTCATCGGCAATGCCATGTCCCGGGGCAACGCCGAGGTGGAGGAGGTGCTCAACCTTAACATCGACTACATGTCCGGCCCCGAGTGGCTGGCCCGGGAAGTGCTGCGTCACCGCTGGGTCATGGCGGTGGCCGGTACCCACGGCAAGACCACCACCACGTCGATGCTGCTGTGGATCCTTGAGCAGGCCGGTTTCGAACCCGGTTACCTGGTGGGCGGTGTGCCCCTGGATTTTCCGGTCTCTGCCCGGCTGGGAAACAGTGATTTCTTCGTGATCGAGGCTGACGAATACGACAGCGCCTTCTTCGACAAGCGTTCGAAGTTTATCCATTACCGGCCACACACACTGATCCTGAACAACCTGGAATTCGACCACGCCGATATCTTCGACAACGTCGAAGCAATCGAGCGCCAGTTCCATCACCTGGTGCGCACTGTGCCCTCCCGCGGCCTGATCGTTCGCCCGGCGGTGGATCCACATCTGGACAACGCTTTGGCGATGGGCTGCTGGAGCCCGGTGCAGGACACGGCCATCGGCAGCGAGGTTACCCGCACGGCGGACTGGCGTGCCGAGCTGTTGTCAGAAGACGGCAGCCGGTTCATGGTGATTCACCACGAGCAGCCGGTGGCTACCCTGAAATGGGACCAGACCGGCATGCACAATGTCCGTAATGCCCTGGCGGCTATAGCCGCCGCCCGGCATGTTGGCGTCACCCCGGATCATGCCGTTGCCGCATTGTGCCGGTTCTCGGGGGTCAAGCGCCGGATGGAACTGCTGGCGGATGTCGGTGGCGTGAGGGTCTACGATGATTTTGCCCATCACCCCACCGCCATTGCCACCACCCTGGAGGGGCTGCGCAACCGGGTAGGGGAGGAGCCGATCCTGGCGTTGATCGAGCCCCGTTCCAACACCATGAAACAGGGTGTGCACCGGGACAACCTGCTGGCCAGTGCGGAGCTGGCGGACCGGGTCCTTTGGGCCAACCTGAATGACATGGACTGGCTGCAGGAGCTGGTCGGCGCCTGGCAGGCCGATAACGAGGATAATGACCTGCATCGGGTTGAGTCCTCGGTCGAAGACCTCATCGGGCGAGTACTGGACGGCCTGCCGAGCCCCTGCCACATTGTTATCATGAGCAATGGCGGTTTTGGCGGGATTCACGGCAAACTGGTGGCGGAACTCGAACGTATTCGTGGCTGACCTTCCTGCCCTTACAACCCTTGGGGAAAAGCAAGAATGACCACGCCCGCTCCGGCACCGCGAACCGTAAACCTGGCGATTACCGGCGCTTCCGGCGCCCAGTACGCGTTGCGTCTGCTGCAATGCCTGGTGGCGGCCGGAACCCGTGTGCATGTCATGGTAAGCCGGGCCGCCCAGGTGGTTATTGCCACCGAGACGGACCTGAAACTGCCGGGGTCGCCACGGGCCATGCAGGAATGCCTGACAGAATTTTCCAGTGCTGAGCCGGGTCAGGTCCTGGTCTTTGGTCGGGAGGACTGGTTTGCGCCGCCGGCCTCCGGTTCCGGCGAAAAGGCCCCCCTGGTGATCTGCCCCTGCAGTACCGGAACCCTGTCGGCCCTGGCCACGGGTGCGAGCAATAATCTGATCGAGCGGGCAGGGGATGTCGCCCTGAAGGAACGGCGGCAGCTGATTCTGGTGCCCCGGGAGGCGCCCTACTCGGAAGTGCACCTGGAGAACATGTTGCGCCTTACCCGTATGGGGGCGGTGGTCATGCCGGCGAGCCCCGGTTTCTATCACAAGCCGCAATCCGTGGAAGACCTGGTGGATTTTGTTGTCGCCCGCCTGTTGGACCACCTGAATCTGCCTCAGGACCTGATGCCCCGCTGGGGTGAGGCCCGGGTTGAGGCGAAACAGCCCCGCTGAAGCGACTTCCGGCCGATGGTTTTGGCCAGCGCGATTGATGGTTTTCATCATTGAGCGAAACGGGCCACCGACCGAGACTTGGTGAACGACTATCACAATACACGTCATTCACCGAGGTTCACCATGATTCCACGTACCATTTTCGACGCCGACCTGGAAGGCTTCCGCGATTCCGTTCGCAAGTTCCTGGAACAGGAAGCTGCGCCCTACCATGATCAGTGGGAGAAAGATGGCCAGGTCAGCCGTGAACTTTGGCAGAAGGCCGGTGAGCTGGGTTTCCTGTGCCCGACCATGCCGGAAGAGTATGGCGGCGTGGGGGCGGATTTCCGCTATAGCGCCGTTGTCATCGAGGAAATCTCCCGTGCCGGCCTGTCCGGTATCGGATGGGGTCTGCATTCGGACATTGTGGCTCCCTACATCCTGAATTACGGCTCGGAGGAGCAGAAGCAGAAATATCTACCCAAACTGGTCTCCGGTGAGATGATCGGTGCCATTGCCATGACTGAGCCTGGCGCCGGTTCCGACCTGCAGGGCGTCAAAACCACCGCCATCAAAAACGGGGATCACTATACTCTGAACGGCTCCAAGACCTTCATCACCAACGGCCAGCTGGCGGACCTGGTGATTGTTGTGGCCAAGACCGATCCGAAGGAGGGGGCCAAGGGCACAAGCCTGCTATTGGTGGAAGCCGCGTGGGAAGGTTTCGAGAAGGGGCAAAACCTGAACAAGGTGGGGATGAAGGCCCAGGATACCTCGGAGCTGTTCTTCCAGGACGTGAAAGTGCCCGCTGAAAACCTGCTCGGTTCCATGGAAGGGCAGGGCTTCTTCCAGCTGATGCAGGAGCTGCCCGCGGAGCGCCTGCAGGTGGCGCTGGCTGCGGTGGCGGCAGCCGAAGCTGCCTGGCAGTGGACCCTGGATTACGTCAAGGAGCGTAAGGCCTTCGGCAAGCCGGTGATTGCTTTCCAGAACACCCGTTTCAAGTTGGCGGAACTGAAAGCCGAAATCACCGCCGCGCGGGTTTTTTGCGACCGCTGTCTCGAACTGCACCTGGAGAAGAAGCTGGATATCCCAACGGCGGCAATGCTCAAGCAGCACACCACGGATCTCCAGTGCAAGGTCATGGATGAGTGTGTCCAGCTCCACGGTGGCTATGGCTACATGTGGGAATACCCCATTGCCCGTGCCTGGGCCGATTCCCGCGTGCAGCGGATCTACGCGGGAACCAACGAGATCATGAAAGAGATCGTGGCTCGTTCCTTCTAAACCTCTTTCGCCCGGGACGGGTTCATGGCCTGTCCCAGGGTTTCCGGCTGGTGCCTGCGTCGTTAGGGAGGGAGCTGGCATTCAGCAGGATCACTTCAATTTCCTCAATAATCTCTTCCTGGCGAAGGGCGTTGGACTTTCGTGCCAGCTCCTCGGCTTTCTCATCGAGCTTCTTGACGGCCGCATCGAGGTGAGTGACGCGGTTCAGGTTCTCGGCGCCCAGGGAGGTATAGAAAATCTCGTGCAGTTCGGCCAGAAGGTAGTTTTCCGATAGTTCTCCCAGCAGCAAGTCTGGCGCTTGGTGAATCAGGGGTGGCCCGGTGTTATCGGGTTTGCGGGGCTGAATGTCCCTGAAGGGGGGGATGAGCGTGCGTAGCACAATCGTGTCCGGATCGGTGTGGTAGAGACAGGACAGGCTGATTGCACCATCGCCAACCTGCAGTTGCGTTAATCGATCAACAAGCTGGGTAAGCAACGACGGAATCTCCTCGCTCACCGCTGCGCCGGCCAGGGTTGCTATGACTCGGGGGTGATCCGTCAACGCAGTTTGTAGCTTGTGGCCAACGGCCACGACAGAAGGGCGGTATTGGCCGTTCGCCTCCAGGTCCTCGATTTTCCTTGTGAGCTTCTGGTTGAAGCTGCCACAGAACCCCCTTTCAGTGCCGACGACGACGAGAACATCCTGTTCGCTGCGCTGCTGCGGGAGCAAATCCGGAAAGTGTGCCAGCAGGTCTGATGCAGCCGCTTCCATGCTTTCCGTGACGGCCTTCTGTGAGGCCAGGAACCGGGCGAGCTTGCGATTCTCCATGTAGGCCAGAGTTTTCATGGAGTTCATGATGTTCCGAATGTCAGCCAGGCTCTCCCGGTGGAGGTTCAGCTCATGTCGGTTCGTCATGTTCCTTTTCTCCGCTGCTGACTGACAACCAGGCGGCTATTGCCGAGCTCCACGACTCCCGGGGGCTCTTAAGGTCGAGTGTGGTTTCCGACGAAGCCCGTGCCAGGGTATCCAGAGTTGCCGTGACCTGCGTTGCCTCCATGCCCTCGAATCGCCGGTCATTGAAGGCAATCAGCCAGGCCAGCTGGGCTTTCTCCTCCATGGGGCTCAGGCGGTCCTGCTTGAGGATCTCCCGCAGTACCTGCCCGCGATGTATGGCGGCTTCCATAGTAGCCTCCAGGCGAGCGCCAAAGCGGGTGAAGACTTCCAGCTCCAGAAACTGGAGATAATCGAGTTTCATGCGTTTTGCTTCATCCTTGATGCAGCTGTGTTGAGCCTGGCCACCGATTCGTGACACTGAACGGCCAATATCGATTGCGGGTCGAAAGCCGCTGGAGAACAGATCACGGTCAAGATAGATCTGACCATCGGTAATGGAAATGAGGTTGGTAGGGATGTAGGCGGCAATTTCTCCCTGCTGGGTCTCCACGATGGGCAGGGCCGTCATACTCCCCCCGCCGAGGGCAGCCTGCAGGCAGGTAGCTCGTTCAAGCAGGCGTGCATGCATCGAGAAAATATCACCGGGATAGGCCTCCCGCCCAGGAGGACGGCGTAGCAGGAGAGAGAGTTCCCGATAGGTTTTTGCATGCGTGGACAGGTCATCGTAAACCACCAGCACATCGTGCCCCTGGCGCATCCAGAACTCGGCGACTGCACAGCCGGCGAAAGGCGCAAGATGCTGTAATCCCGGCAATGCGGTCGCCTCGGCCACCACGGCGGTGGTGTAATCCATGGCACCGTAGCGTTTGAGGGTGGCCAGCGTGTTGACGACTGTCGACCGTTTCTGCCCGATGAGCACATAAACGCAAAGGACATTCCGCCCCCGCTGGCTGATCACAGTATCGATGGCAATGGAGCTGCGCCCCAGACCTTCATCGCCGATCAGGAGCTGGCGCTGCCCCTTGCCGATAGGGATCATCGTATCGATGGTTCTTATGCCGGTATAGAGGGGCTGGTGGACAAAGTCCCGGGCGGTCATGGGCGGAGAAGTGGCTTCGATGGGCTGATAAGCGGCCGGAATGGCGGCCGGTGCGTCGTCCAGCGGAGTTCCAAGGGGGTCGATGACCCGGCCCAACAGGTTGTCCCCCACCGGAACCGACAGGCCGTGACCTGCACGGTATACCGAAGTGCCGGCGGTCAGGCGATCTGTGTCATGCAGTAATATGGCGCCCAGCAGGTCCTCGTTGATGTCGAAGACCATGGCGCGAGTGCCATCCTCAAATTCAAGTACATCGTCCATGGCCGCTGATGGCAGGCCGGCAATCCAGGCAATCCCATCTCCGACCGAGACAACGGTCCCTGACTCCCGGATGCGAAGATCCGGATGATAGCGGTCCAGCCATCGGGACTGGGCCTCCAGGATGCTGTCGCTGCTGACCTTGGAATCATCCATCGTGTTCAAATTCCCTGAAACCTTTTAGCTCATCCCGCACGTTGGCGGCCAATATCCAGGCGCCCAGGAGAACCTGAATGCCTGCAATCAGTTCGCGGTCGGTCCTGAACTGGGGTGACTGATTTGAGCCTGACACCGCTTTGATAGCCTCCAACAGGCGCGCGCGTTTTTGCTCTGGTATCGGGTAGGCTGTGGTGACTGAAATCGTAGCGGGGGCGTTGACCTGCTGTCGGTGCATGCTCTGAAGCTTCTCTTCCGGCAGTTGCGACAGTTCATCCAGGAACAGCTCAATCAGACGGGCCTCCAGTTCCGGCCCTGCGGCCTGCTCCAGGATCCGTGTCGCGAAGCGCGCTCCATGTTCGAGGGCGGATGCTTCCGCGGCACGGTTGGCCACCGCCCGACGGTTCTCTTCCGCCGCCCGAACCTTGTCGCGGGCTTGTTCCAGTTCGCCTTTAAGCGTCGCCATCCGGCGATCGCGTTCTTTCTCGAGGTCCCTTGATAAGGCGTCTCGTGCCTGTTGCCGCTCCGCATTCCATTCTTGGACTCGGCCCTCGTATTGCTGGCGCAACTGCTCAGCCTTTGCTTCAAGGGCTTTGGCGTCGGCCATGGTTTTCTCGACGCTGGCACGGCGCCGGGCAATTACGTCCAGCACTGGTTGGTAGAAAAAGTGCTTCAGGACCCAGACCAGAACCAGAAAATTAATGATCTCGAGAATGAATGTGCTCCAGCTCAGTTCCACTAGAGAATCCTCTTGGTGTGATTCCAGGGGCGGTCCGGCAGTCAGGGCAACAGGTATTCGAGCAACGGATTCCGGAACAGCACGATCAGGACAATGACCAGCACGTAGATTGCCAGGGATTCGATCATTGCCAGACCAATAAAGAGCGTCCGCATGATTGAGCGTTCAGCCTCGGGTTGACGGGACAGCGCCTCCATTGCCCGACTGATAGCCCAACCCATGGCAACGGCAGGCAACATCACCCCGAGAGAAATACCCAACACAGCGGCCACCGTGGAAACGATGGTAAAGGTCGATAAATCCGGCATAGCGTTACTCCTTGTCAGGCAAACTTTCAGTGTTGTGACTGGATCCCTCCAGCCACGTAAATCAGGGCCAGCATTCCGAAGATGTAGGCCTGGACGAGCGCTTCGACGATATGGAGCATCAAAATTGGAACAGGGGCCAGAAACCCTGCAACAACGAGAATCAGCAAGGCTGCCATTTCCAGACTCATCATGTTGCCGAACAGGCGGACGGACAGCGCGATGGTGCGGGTGATTTCACTGATCAGGTTGAATGGAAGAAGAATAGGGCTCGGGCTCAGGTAATGCCGGAGGTAGCCCCTCAAGCCCCGGATGCGGATGCCGAACCAGTGGGTTGACAGAAATACCATCACAGCCAGGGCAGCGGTCGCAGAGAGGTCACTCGTTGGTGAGTGAAATCCCGGGATCAGTCCAACCAGGTTCGCGATTACCAGAAAGACCCAGAGACTGCCAACAAAGGGCAGCAGCTGGCGGGCATGTTGTGGTGCAACTTCTGCCACCGCCTTCTCGATTGTCAGCACAATGCCCTCTATTGCCGTCTGGAGCGGGCCAGGGTCCAGGTGCAGTCGACGGGACATCTGCCAGCCGAACACAGCCAGTAACAGCGTAATCACCCCTGAAGTGACCACCGTTCCCGAAACATCCACCGGGCCGACGGAGAACAGAGGGGCAATTGTCAATGATTCGGTTGACATGACTGGCAGTTACTCCCGCAGGAACAGATAAACGTTGATGGCCCCGACAATCACACCGGTCAGGATGAGGCCTATGGTCCAATGGGTAGAGTAGCCATCCATGCGGCCGTCCAGCCAGTGTCCCAGATAGGCGCCGCCGACGGTGGGAAGCACAAACAGCAGCCCGAGCGTACCGATGTAGATGGTCTGGGCCATCAGGGTCGGTCTGTCCTCTTCGGCTTGCTTCATCCGACGGGCCTGGCGTTCCACCCGCTTCCTCAGGTCATCCGGTTGGGGCATGGTTCATTCATCCTGTGTCATTCCGACCCAGTTGCCATAAGCGTCGTAACACCGCGTTTTCCATGTTGTGGAGGCTTTCCTTCAATGAGTGTAGTTGCTCCTCCTCCGCCAGGAGTTGGCGCCTTAGCGCTTCGCTGATCCGATCGTAGTCGCTGTCCACAAGAAAGCGGCGGGTACTCACGGTGAGCAGGTTGTCGCGGAAGTAGAGCACCGCTCCCGGCATGGCGAGGTACTGCCAACTCTGGTCTTCAACCCGAAATCGGGCAAGGCCCATAGTCAGAACGAACAGGGCCCTGGAATGGCCGGCCATGATGCCAAAGCTGCCCGAGGCATCCTCCCCGACGAAGGAACAGATGCCCTGAATCTCTTCCGAGTGGGTGGCATCCTGCAGCCTCATGTTGAAGGTATTCATGGCGCGTCCCCGGTCATGGTGCCGCGCATGTAACAGTGGTCCTCGGGAACCTCGTCAAAACGGCCGGACAGAAAACCATCACAGTCTTCCAGGGTCTGCTCCAGCGGCACTGAGGTGCCTGTAATTCCGGTGTGGGAAGCGGTCGCCCAGAAGGGCTGGGTCAGATAACGCTGGAGTTTGCGCGCCCGCATTACGACCTTCTGATCGGCGGCCGACAGTTCCTCGATACCGAGCATGGTGATGATGTCCTCAAGTTCCTGGTACCTGGCAAGGTGCTCCCGGACTCCCTGGGCGATGTCGTAATGACGCCGACCGAGTGTTTGGCGGTCCATCAGGTGGCTGCTCGAGAGCAGTGGGTCGACAGCGGGATAGATACCTTTGCCCGCCTGCGTACGGGATAGTATGACCGTGGTGTCGAGGTGACTGAGAATCGCGCTGACTGCCGGATCGGTCATGTCATCGGCGGGCACGTATACGGCCTGAACCGATGTGATGGCGCCCTCGGGGGTGGACAGGATCCGGTCTTCCATTTCCGCCACTTCCGTGATCAGGGTGGGCTGGTAACCGACGGTCGCCGGCATCCTCCCCAGAAGACTTGAGACTTCACTGCCGGCCTGGACGAAGCGGAAAATGTTGTCCATGACGAACAGCACCTCTTTTTGCAGGCTGTCCCGTAGGTATTCGGCATAGGTGAGGGCAGAAAGGCCTACCCGGAAACGGACGCCCGGTGACTCGTCCATTTGCCCGAACACCATCAGAGTCTGGGGCAGTACACCGGCATTACGGATTTCATGCCAGAGTTCGTGTCCTTCCCGGATGCGTTCGCCAACCCCCGCAAATACCGATACGCCCTGGTGGAGCGTGGCTACTGCATGCATGAATTCCATGATCAGCACCGTTTTTCCGACACCCGCACCACCGAAGAGTCCCGTTTTGCCACCCCGGAAGAAGGGGCAAAGCAGATCGATTACCTTGATGCCGGTCGGCATCACCTCACCGGTGCCAACGGATTGGTGAAGGGGGGCGATGCGGCTGTGGATATTGCGGAAATCGGGGCTTTGGAGGGGCGGGCCGTCGTCCAGGGGAGAACCAAAAATATTGAGAAGCCTGCCCAGACAGTCGGGGGCAACCGGCACATGCAGCGGAGCGCCGGTATCAAACACGGGCATGCCCCGGTAGAGGCCGCTGGTTCGATGCATGGTAATAGCCCGTAGATGCCGCTCGTCGAGGTGCTGGTGTACTTCGAAAAGGTAGTGTTCGTGGTCAATCTTTGCCATCAGTGCCTGCCTCAATGGAGGTAGGCGGTCCACGGTTATGATGACGACCGGACCGTGGACCTCCGTGATGAAGCCGATCGGAGAGTGAACAGTCTGGTGCTGATTCTCCGGCATAGTGTTTGGGCCAAGGTTCGTCTGAATTGTTTTTCCGGTTATCCCCGATAGTAGATCAGATCCGCGCGGTCTGCCGTCGCAGATACAGCGTCGCCCTGAACCAGTGCAGGCGGTGTTACCTAACTTTACAATTTGCCAACCCCTTCAAGGTTCGACTGATGCGCATCCCCTAAAGTACCTGATCAGACTTGATGAGGACGGTTAGTGACATGATGCGACGACTCGCTGTTTTCCTGATAGCTCCGGTGTTTGTCCTGGCTGGATGCAATGAGGATTCTTCGGATCTGGCCGTGGATGGGCGGGACTTCGATGGGGTTGAGTATGTCGAGCCGGCACCCTATTCCGGGAAGGTGATCGACGGCTACCTGACCCATGCCCGGGTGTGGCTGGATATGGATGGCGACAGCCAGTACACTCCCGGTCCGCTGGAGATCGAGCTGGAGAACGGCAACATGGCGGTGCTCGAGTCCGGTGAGCCCACCACCATGAGCGGGCAGGGCGGTGGGTTCGCCCTTGATGTGGCAGAGCTGGACCTGGAGCCGGAGGTCGGCCCCGACCTGGATCCGAGGGATTACCCTCTTTATGCAGTGGCATTACCCGGTAAAACCCTGGAGCAGACCTGGCGCGGCGACGTGCCGGTGGCTCGGGCATTTCTGATGTCGGCGGCACCCGGGGTCCGGAATATCACGCCGCTTACCACGCTGGCCCGTTACCGCAGCCTGTTTGGCCTGGGCTCTTATCTGGAGCCCCCCGAAGACCTCGCCGGCAGTCTGGCCGGTCTCAACCTGGTGGCGGATTACGTGTTATCAGGCGATGAGCGTGCCCATGCCTATGCCCGGGCCCTGGCCAGATTCATGGCCAGCCAGATTCCAGATGATTACAACGAGGTGCTGAGTCGGCCCGATAGTGATGGTACTGAGCGTTTTCTGCGAAATGCCCAGCAGGCAGCGTATCTGCTCGGTATATCCCTGGTGCAGAACACCCCTTTGGTGATTGCCGTGGTGGATGAGGCCGCCGGCGGTGATTACGCCAATGTCGACCCGGGCGATCTGACCTTGCCGGAGGTGCCGCTGGAGCTGTCCGATCCGGTTCTGCTCACCCATCAGCGTATTTTGGCCCCGCCCGAAAGCGACCAGATCCTGCCGGTCAGTATCTCCAGCCTGATGGTATCCTCCAAGCTCTTCTTTGATTATTCCGAAGCGGGGCAGTTGCTGTCGGTATCGGCTGAAGGATGCCTCGCGCCTTCGATGCCGGAACTTGTCCGGCTGATTAATGTGAATGGTCTGATGTACCAGCTTGGCAGCCAGTGGCGCCCCTCGGTATCACTTTCCCCCCAGAGCCGGATTGCCTATGAAGCGGAAGGGGTCGACGAGCGCCTTATCTTCGACTGGGATGGCCAGCGGATCTATTTCGAGACTTCTACAACCTGCCATGAACATGAAGGTATTTCGGCGGGCTCCACGGAACTTTCGGGGAACCCGGAAGTGAGCTATCGCTGGAAGAAGACTGGAAACGCAGTCTCTGAGCTGATCGCGGAGATTCCGCAGGGGGGCGATTCCATCCTGGTGCGGAGGCTGGAGCCGCAACCTGAGCCTGTGGTGGCCCCAGATGATTTCGATGGCTTCACTTTGGTCGAGAATGGTTCACTGGTTGCTTCACTGGAGCTTGGCGGAACGGGGGCTGCGTGCGACGAGCTGCGGGGCACTGAAGCAGAGGTCGCCGCCATGGATCACGTGGTTACCGATCAATATGGCTATGACTTTACCGGCTACGAGCCTCAGCCTGCTAATTTTGTCGGCCTGGCACTGGAGTATGATGCCCGGCAATTCCAGGGTGCTGATCCCGAAAATCCGGTCAGCCGCTTGTTAAGGTACGCCTTCTTGGATCCGGCTTTGTCGAGTCTGGATAGCGTGGATGCCGGGAGCGGTTTTCAGTGGGCGATGTATTACCTGACAATATTTGATCCAACCAACCCCAACCTGATTTGGGAGGCCTACCTTACCAACTATAGCGGGGCTCGGGAGTGTAAAAGGGAATTCGAGGAGACGCCTTCTTCCGCCTATGCCAAAGTGGAGTACAGCTATCAGGCGCTGTCGGAATACTTGCTCGGGCAGCTTGACTGAGAAGGGTGGTCGTCGGAATTGTGAGGCGGGCGCTGACCGGTCAGTGCGTAAAATACAAAAATCCAGGCACAAAAAAATTGTGCTGGTTCAATGTAATCACTGAGTCTCGGGGATTTTCAGGCCACTTTCTGGGGGAGGAAGTGGTGCCGAGGAGAGGACTTGAACCTCCACGGGGTTGCCCCCACTAGCACCTGAAGCTAGCGCGTCTACCAATTTCGCCACCTCGGCAGATGACTTGCAACGGTTGCTATGTTACTGAATTCGCTTCTGAATTCAAGCTTGTCGTTGCTGGCTGAGGTGTGTCCCTCAACCGATGGCGCGTACTTTAATGATTCCCCCCGAGGCTGTCAAACATTTTTTCCAAAAAAGTTTCGGTGGTATTTGTGCCTATCAAATGCCCCCTTGTTAGGCAGCATTACCATACCAACGTTATACTGCATCAAAATTCTAATTCCGCCGCGCCGATGCGGCTCAAGAACAAGGATCCGAATGGTTTCCAGGAAGAAAGACAAAGGTGATCCTCACGCCGACCGTGAGGCCCAAAAATACGACAACCCCATCCAGAGTCGGGAATTCATACTCAAGCACCTGAAGGACCGGGGGGCGCCAGCCACCCACGAGACCCTTTGTGAGGAGTTGGGGCAAACCTCTCCGGAAGGTATTGAGGCCTTGCGCCGTCGGCTGATTGCCATGTGCCGGGACGGACAGATGATCTGTAACCGTCGTGGTGCCTACCTGCCCATCGAAGAGGCGGATCTCGTTACTGGCAAGGTTACTGGCCACAAGGATGGCTTCGGTTTCCTGATTCCCGATGATGGCGGCTCGGACCTGTTCCTCACGGCCCGGCAAATGCGCCAGGTGCTCCATGGCGACCGGGTTGCGGCTCGCGTGGACCGCGTCGATGACCGCGGCCGCCGTGAGGGCAAGATCGTCGAAGTGCTTGAGCGCAACACCAGCCAGATTGTTGGCCGGTTTTTCCGGGAGAGCGGCATCAGTTTCGTGGTGCCGGAGAATGCCCGCATCAATCACGAGATCCTGGTGCCGGAGGAGCACGTGGGGGAGGCTTACCAGGGCCAGTATGTCGTGGTAGAGATCCTGCGTCATCCGACCGTCCGTACCCAGCCGATGGGCAAGGTGATTGAAATCCTGGGTGAGCACATGGCGCCGGGCATGGAAATTGATGTCGCCATCCGCTCCTATGAGATCCCCCACAGTTGGCCGCCCGCCGTTGGTGAGCAGGCAGCCGCCATCGCTGCTGAAGTGGAAGAGAAGGACAAGCAGAACCGGGTGGATATCCGTCATCTGCCGTTGGTCACTATTGATGGTGAGGATGCCCGGGACTTTGATGATGCCATCTATTGCGAGCCACGCCCGCGCGGGGGCTTCCGCCTGCTGGTGGCAATTGCCGATGTGTCCCACTATGTCCGTCCGGGCATGCCGCTGGACGAAGAAGCACTGAACCGCGGTAATTCCGTCTATTTCCCGGACCACGTGGTTCCAATGCTTCCGGAGAAGCTGTCCAATGGCCTGTGTTCCCTGAACCCGGGCGTGGACCGTCTGTGCATGGTCGCGGATATGACGCTCAGCGCCAACGGTCGCATCAGTGGTTACAGTTTTTATCAGGCGGTGATGCACAGTCACGCCCGGCTGACCTACAACAAGGTCAGTGACATCCTGGAGCGACCCGATTCCGAGCCGGGCTACCGGTTGAGCCAGCAATACTCCGAGGTGTTGCCACAGCTCTATAACCTCTACGAGCTCTACAAGCTGCTGCGCCGGGCTCGCACCGAACGGGGTGCGATCGACTTCGAGACCACCGAAACCCGTATCATCTTTGATGCGAATCGCAAGATCGAGGAAATCGTTCCGGTCCACCGCAACGATGCCCACAAGATTGTCGAAGAATGCATGCTGTGCGCCAACGTGGCGACGGCGCGCTTCCTGAAGAAGCACAATACACCAGCTCTCTACCGGGTGCATGAAGGCCCCTCCGAAGAGCGGATGGCGGCCCTGCGGCTGTTCCTGGGTGAGCTCGGATTGCAGCTGCGAGGTGGCGACAAGCCAACGTCTGCGGACTATCAGGAGCTGTTGTCCCAGATCGCCGATCGCCCGGATGCCGACGTGATCCAGACCGTGATGCTGCGCTCTCTCAGTCAGGCCGTCTACAGTCCCGAGGAGAGTGGCCACTTCGGTCTGGGCTTTTCCAGCTATGCCCACTTCACATCGCCGATCCGGCGTTACCCGGACCTGATTGTGCATCGGGCCATCAAATCCCGTATCCATAATCCGGAAGTGAAAAAAGATGTCGTGACACCTCCGGTCACGGATCCGGAATTGGCAGAGTATCCCTATGATTATGCCCGCCTGGAGCAGTTGGGTGAGCATACCTCCATGACCGAGCGGAGGGCTGATGATGCTACCCGGGATGTTATGGCCTGGCTCAAGTGCGAGTTCCTCAAGGATCATGTGGGCGAGGAATACAGCGGCGTGATTTCCGCGGTGGTGCCCTTCGGCTTCTTTGTGGCCCTGGAGGACATCTATATCGAAGGGTTGGTTCATGTCTCCACCCTCAGTGGCGACTACTTCCATCACGATTCCGCCAAACACCGGATGATTGGTGAGCGCACGGCCGTGAGCTTCCGGCTCGGGGATGATGTCCGGGTGCGTGTTGCCAGGGTGGATCTGGAGGATCGCAAAATCGATCTGGAGCTGGTCAGTCAGCCAAGGCGCCGCAAGGCGGACCGGGAAGCGCTGGATGTCTCCCGTCGCGAGGAGCGTGGAAAAGGCAGAGGCAAGGACAAGGGCAGGGGCCGCGGTGCGGGAGGCAGGAAGGCCACACGGGGCCGGAGCAAGACTAAGCCCGAGTCGGCTGAGCCTGCCAGGGGCAAGCCGGGCAGTGCCAAGGAGAAACTGGCTGCTGAAGCCGCCCGCGAAGCCGAGAAGAAGTCCGGCAAGTCCGGATCCGGCAAGAAACCCAGGCGCAGAACCCGGAAGTGAGTTCTGAACAGTAACCCGTAACCAGGATCAGAGTCAGTGTCCCAGGAATTTGTTTTCGGGTGGCATGCGGTTGAGGCTGTCCTTAAGCGTGAGCCGGAAAGATTGCAGCAGGTCTGGATCCAGACCGGGCGGCAGGATAAGCGTGTCAGGGCCATTACCGATGCGCTGGACGGCCTCGGAGTGCGTTGGCGGGTTGTGCATCGCCGTGAACTCGATGAGCGGGTCTCCGGTGTTCATCAGGGAGTGGTCGCAGCCGTTTCGGAAAGCCGTGAATGGACCGAGGGGGACTTGCTTGCCCAGCTGGAGAAGAGTGACAAGCCACCGTTTCTGCTGGTGCTCGATGGGGTGACCGATCCCCATAACCTGGGCGCCTGCATGCGTACAGCCGATGCCGTCGGTATCCAGGCGGTCATTGTCCCCAAGGACAAGTCCGCGTCCCTGACCCCGGTTGCCCGCAAGGTTGCCTGTGGCGCGGCTGAAACCGTGCCGTTCGTGCGCGTGACGAATCTGGCACGCTTCCTGAGATCCCTGCAGGAACAGGGTGTCTGGTTGATCGGCACGGCCGGCGAGGCCGGGGCCACGCTCTATCAGGCCGATTTCAAGGGGCCGGTGGCCTTGGTGATGGGGGCCGAAGGTAAGGGCATGCGCCGGCTGACCAAGGAACACTGTGACCAGTTGATCAACATTCCCATGCTGGGGCACGTGGACAGCCTGAACGTTTCCGTCGCCACCGGCGTGTGCCTGTACGAGGCCTTGCGCCAACGTCTTGGTTAACCCTTGCGCAGAAGGCGCTGGGTGCCTAGAATACGTCACCCCTTTTTTAAGGGGTGGTTTGTTATTGCCTGAGCAAATGGGTAATAAGGCCACGCTTTTGATCAAGCCTTTCGTTGTAAAGCCTTATTGATAAAGCAAAAAGAAACCGGCAGCCCGAGGCTGTCACCTCCTTGCTTTCATGCTCAGCGGGGCGGCCAAAAGCCGCGCGGTTGAAAAAGGAAGCTGTTTAAACCGTAGGGAGAACTCATGCGTCACTACGAAATCGTATTCATGGTACATCCTGATCAGAGCGAGCAGGTGCCCGCAATGATCGAGCGTTATACCGGCGTCATCACCGAAGATGGCGGCAAGGTACATCGCCTGGAAGATTGGGGCCGTCGTCACCTGGCTTACCCGATCAACAAGATCCACAAGGCTCACTACGTCCTGATGAACGCCGAGTGTTCCCAGGCCGCTATGGACGAGCTGACTCACAACTTCCGGTTCAACGATGCCATCATCCGTGACCTGATCCTGCGTCGCGATGAAGCCGTGACCGACATGTCTCCGATGAAAGCCGCCGAGTCCCGTGAGGACCGTCGTTCAGGTGGCGAAGACCGTCCGCGTCGTTCTGCCGAGTCTGACAGCCGTCAGAAGTCCGAGTCCCAGGACGAAGAAGAGTAATTTACCGGAGTTGAGGAGTTAAGTTATGGCTCGTTTTTTCAGACGTCGTAAGTTCTGTCGCTTCACGGCAGAAGGTGTTAAAGAGATCGATTACAAGGATCTGGACACCCTGAAAGGCTACATCACTGAAACCGGCAAGATCGTGCCCAGCCGCATCACCGGCACCAAAGCACGTTATCAGCGTCAGCTGGCTACCGCTATCAAGCGTGCCCGCTACCTGGCACTGCTGCCGTATACGGACAGCCACGATCACTAAGAACAGATAAACAGGATTTGGGGCCATGCGTGCACTCGCACAGTTTGTAATGCGCGGTCCCCTGCAGGCCGGCGGGGTTGCAGCAGTCACGACTGCGATACCTCTGTTGTTCTGGATAGGCGCAGCGGTAGTCGGCCTGGTAATTCTCAGGCTGGGTATCGGGCAGGGGCTGAATATCGGTCTCTGGGCATTGCTTCCGGCAGTGGGCTGGAGCTGGTTCGGGCAGGATCCCACGGCTCTGGCAGTGTTGCTCCAGACAATGCTGATGGCGTACATCCTCAGAACCACGCTGTCCTGGGAAAGAGCCCTCCTTGGGGGGAGCTTTCTGGCGATTGTCACGGGCCTGATGTTGCCCGTGCTCTATCCCGGTTTGCTGGACGATCTCGTTCAGGCCGGGGTGGAATTTTACGAACAGTATAACGCCGAAGTGGCCCATACCCTCGGGGATGATCTCGAGAAGGTGATCCGGGGCACGATGAACGCCAGCATGGCGGGTACCTACCTGGCAACCGCCGTGGGTATGACGATGCTGGCCAGGGCATGGCAGGCCGGGCTTTATAACCCGGGTGGCTTCCGGAAGGAATTCCATGCCCTGCGGCTGTCGCCGGTGGTGGCAGTGTTGTGTGCGGTGACCATGTTGATTGGTCCCCTCCTGGGCCTGAATTCGATGTTGCTGGCCTGGGCTGCGGGCACACCCCTGTTCCTGGCGAGTATTGCCCTGGTTCATGGCGTTGTTGGTCGTAAACAGCTGAGCGGGAACTGGCTGGCGATGTTCTACATCGCGCTGTTACTGCTGGGTCCAAGCCTGATGATTCTGTTAGTGGTTATGGCTTTTGTGGATAGCTGGCTGGATATCCGGGGGCGTATCAAACCTGCCGGGCCGGCTGAATAAAGCACGAAGAGGTTAACGAGATGGAAGTTATTCTGCTCGAGAAAGTTGCAAACCTTGGCTCCCTGGGTGACAAGGTAAAGGTAAAGGCCGGTTACGGTCGTAATTTCCTGCTTCCCTATGGCAAGGCTGTACCCGCCACCGAAGCAAACCTGAAGGCGTTCGAAGAGCGTCGTGCCGAGCTTGAAAAAGCGGCAGCCGGGAAGCTGGCTGCAGCCCAGGCTCGCGCCGAGGCCCTGGAAGGTGCGTCCTTCACCATCAGCTCCAAGGCCGGTGAAGAAGGTAAGCTGTTCGGTTCCATCGGTGTGCGCGACATCGCTGACGCGATCACTGCCGGTGGTACCGAAGTGGAGAAGAGCGAAGTTCGTCTGCCGGAAGGCCCGATTCGGGTGACCGGCGAGTACGACATCGAGCTTCAGCTTCACTCTGACGTTGAAGTAACCGTCAAGTTGGCGGTTGTTGCGGACTGATCCGCAACAGGTCGATGCAAGGTCGGGGTGACCCGGTCGAGCTTGATTGAACGGGCCCGAACCGGAGACGGTTTCGGGCCCGTTTGTTTCTGGTATTCTTATCAGTTCCTGAGCTTACCCCAATCCTGAAGCGTTCTTATGGCCAAGCCCAATCTGAAACCTGCCAGTACTGACCTGGAAACCAGTCGCATCAAGGTGCCTCCGCATTCGGTGGAAGCCGAACAGGCGGTGCTCGGTGGCCTGATGCTCGATAACCGCCGCTTCGACGAAATCGCCGAGGTCATTTCCGCCGCGGATTTCTATCGTCAGGATCATCGCCTGATATTTGGCGCCGTTGAGCGCCTGGCCAGTGAAAGCGAACCGCTGGATGTGGTGACCCTGGCCGAGTTTCTGGAGCGGGCCGGCGACATCGAGGACGCCGGCGGTTTATCCTACCTGGCCGAGCTGGCGGAAAAGACCCCCGGTGCCGCCAACATTCGCGCCTACGCCGATATCGTTCGTGAGCGCTCGATCCTGCGACAGCTCGTGGAGGTGTCCGGTCAGATTTCCGATTCCGCCTTCAACCCCCTGGGGCGCACCAGTAACGAGATCCTGGACGAGGCTGAGCGGAATGTCTTCCGGATTGCCGAATCCCGTAACAAGGAAGGCTCGGGCCCCAAGGCCATCAACCCGATCCTGACCCAGACCCTGAGCCGGATTGAGGAGCTGTTCGAGTCCGGTGAGCAGACCACCGGCCTGACCACCGGTTTCCGGGACCTGGACGAGAAGACCTCCGGCATGCAGCCGGCAGACCTGATCATCGTGGCGGGCCGACCCTCCATGGGTAAGACCACCTTCGCCATGAACATCGTCGAGAACGCCCTGATCAGCACCGGCACGCCGGTGCTGGTGTTCAGTATGGAGATGCCGGCGGATGCCCTGGCCATGCGTATGATCTCCTCCCTCGGGCGGATCGACCAGACCAAGGTCCGGGGCGGCAAGCTCGAGGAAGATGACTGGCCCCGACTGACCTCCGCCGTGAGCCTGCTCAAGGACAAGCCGTTGTACATTGACGATACCCCGGGTCTGAGCCCCACGGAAATGCGTTCCCGGGCTCGCCGTATCGCGCGCGAGAATGACGGAAAGCTGGGCCTGATCATGGTGGATTACCTCCAGTTGATGCGGGTGCCCGGCAACACCGAGGGGCGGACCGCGGAGATCTCGGAGATCTCCCGATCCCTGAAGGGTATCGCCAAGGAACTGAGTTGCCCGGTGGTGGCCCTGTCACAGCTGAACCGGAGCCTGGAACAACGGCCCAACAAGCGGCCGGTGAACTCGGATCTTCGGGAATCCGGTGCGATCGAGCAGGATGCCGACGTCATCATGTTCGTTTACCGGGACGAGGTCTACAACGAAGATACGCCAGACAAGGGCATCGCCGAAATCATCATTGGTAAGCAGCGGAACGGCCCCATCGGTGCCGTGCGCCTGGCCTTCATTGGCAAGTACACCAAGTTCGAGGACCTCGCCCACGGCGATTACAGCGATTACGGTGACGACTACTGATGCCCCGCAGCACCATCGCCAGAATCAATTTGCAGGCCCTCCGCGACAATTATTTCCTGGCGCGGAAGCTGGCCGGGAGCGCCCGGGCCATGGCCGTGGTCAAAGCCGATGGCTACGGCCACGGTATCCGGCCGGTGGCGCTGGCGCTGGCGGAAATGGCGCCCAAGTACGCCGTGGCCTGTCTGGAGGAGGCTCTCGCTATCCGTGATGCCGGCCTCCGGCAGCCGGTGGTATTGCTGCAGGGTGTCCACGAAGAAGGGGATCTCGCAGGCTGCAACGTGTACGGATTCGAGCCCGTATTACATAGCCACACTCAGCTGAAGTGGCTGGAGCGGTGCGGAGACCGACCGGCATTCTGGCTCAAGGTGAACAGTGGCATGAATCGGCTCGGTTTCAGGCCGTCGGAACTACCCGGAGTGATGGCGACAGTAGATGCCATGGGAGCCCGCGCCCGACTGCGGGGCTTTGTCACCCATCTAGCCTGTGCGGACGACCCCTCCAGTACCCGGACGGCCGAGCAGACCGAGTGTTTCGTCCAGGGCACCGCAGCCTGGCCGGAGCTGATGCGCAGCGTTGGCAACTCCGCAGCGCACTTTCTTCCCGGTCAGCCCCTGTTTGACTGGAGCCGTCCTGGCATCATGCTTTATGGCGGCTCTCCGTCTCTCGACAAGACCGGGCCGGAGCTGGGGCTGAAGCCGGTGATGACTCTGGAGGCCCCCCTGATCAGTACGCGGACTGTGAAGGCCGGTGAGGCCGTGGGCTATGGTTCCAGTTGGGTGGCGGAACAGGACACCCTGATGGGCATGGTGGCCATCGGCTACGGGGACGGTTATCCGAGACACGCTGGTACTGACACACCCGCAGCAGTCGATGGCCAGCGAATCCGCCTGATTGGCCGCGTGTCGATGGACATGCTGGCGGTGGATCTCACCAACGCACCGGACGCCCGGCCCGGTGACAGGGTGGAGTTGTGGGGCGAAACGGTGGGCGTGGATGAGGTGGCGGCCTGTGCCGGCACCATCTCCTATGAACTGATGACCGGCGTCACCGCCCGGGTGCCGCGGGAATACCGGTAACGCCCGGCCGGGATTCAGCCTGCTTCCGGTTCGTGAATGATCTCCTCGATGAAGTCGAGGATGGCAGCGAGGCTGCGGTCGTCGAGCTTTTTCAGCACCTTGTGGATGACCATCTTGCTGCCCTTGAGCATACTGCTGATGCCCATTTTGGCCATGCCCAGCATCATGCTGCTGGCCTTTAGCCGGCGAAGGGGTTCCAGGAAAAAGAAGTCCAGGCCTTCCTCGGTCATTTCGACGATCAGCTCGTAGAGCTTGTCGATCGCTTCTTTATCGGCCTTGTCGCGTTCGCGGAGTTCACCCACGGTGTACAATGCCCGGGTTCGGAGTTCGTCCGGTATCGGCGCAACAATATGGCTTTGTTGTTTCAGCATGTGGCTTCCCGTTGTTGTATGCTCTTGAAAGAGATAGCAAAGATATTAGAGGCTGGCGTGCCAGGCCGAGTGTTATTCTAAGAGGCCCGGCCAACAAACCATTGGCCTTATCGTTTCGGGCCGTCCGTCACCCAAGTGAAAACCTGGAGGCATTGATCCCTCGTGCACGTACTTGTTGTCCATGACTACGGCCCCCTGGGGAGAATCCTGCTGGAGCGCCTGCGGGAAACCCACCTGCAAATCAGTCCGCTGTTGGTCAGTGACGCCGCCAGTGCCGACCTCAATGCCCTGGATAACTGGATTCCCGAAGACACGGACCTGATCGTCAACGCCCTGTGGCTGGCGGACCCGGAAGTCGCGCAAAAGGACCCTGAGAACACTCACAAGGCAGCATTCTCGTTGCCCGTGGCCATGGCCGAGTACGCCCGGGAGCACAGTATCGTCCTGTTCCAGCTGTCCTCCTGCTACGTGTTCGATGGCCGAAAACAGAGCGGCTACATCACGTCCAATCCGGGCCAGCCGATGAATGAGCTGGGGAGCTGGCAATGGGAATGTGAGCAGGCGTTACGTTCGTTGCTCCCCCGGCACATCATTCTGCGCACCGGCTGGAGCCTGGTCCGGTTCATTCGCAAGGTTCAGGCCAGCACGGCCGCCGGCGAAACACTATCGCTTCCGGGGCGGTGTCGGGGGCAGCCGGTGGCCGTCAAGGACCTGGCGCGGGTCATGACTGCGGTCATCCTGCAGCTGGACTGTGGTGCCGAGGTGTGGGGCACCTACCAGTATGCCGGTGCCGAGGAGATCAATCTCTATGAACTGGGGCTGGCCATCGCGGGTTTGCCGGGTATTCCCGAGGGAATACGGGTGGTCGATGAGGTCCCGGACTGGGGCCATCTGGAGCCGGTGAATACCACGATGATCTGTACGAAGATCCGCAACACCTTTGGTATCAAGCAGCAGCCGTGGCGGTCCGGGCTGGTGGAGGAGCTGGCGATGCTGAAAAAGCGGGAAGGGAAGGAGACGACGGAGACAGCCGGGTAGATTGAAGGTAGCGTCGATGAAAATGGGGTCAGAAGAAGGCTTTCTTCTGACCCCGTCTTAGATCTTCTTACCCTGCGTTAACCGTCTTACTGGCAACCCTGGCGGGAAAACTCCCGGGTCACCGTCTGCAGGGCTTCCACGTCCAGCAATTCCACTTCCCGGCCGCGGGCGCGGATCAGGCCCTGGTTCTGGAAACGGGTAAACACGCGGCTGACGGTCTCTACCGCCAGGCCCAGGAAGTTGGCGATGTCATTCCTGGCCATCGGGAGGCTGAAATTGGTCGGCGACAGCCGGCGGCGCTGGAAGCGGCTTGACAGGGATAGCAGCAGGGCGGCAATGCGCTCCTCTGCCGTGTTCTTGCTCAGCAGCATGGCCAGCTGATGGCTGTTCTGGATCTCCTGGCTCATCAGGTGGTACATGTGGTGCTGCAGCTCCGGCATCTTGCCGGTCAGCTCTTCCAGCTTCTCGATCGGGAACTCGCAAACACTGGTGCGTTCCAGTGCCTTGGCGGTGCAGGCGTAGGTCTCGCCGCTCATGCTGTCCAGCCCCACCAGTTCACCGGGCATGAAAAAGCCCGTGACCTGTTCTTCACCACCTTCGGTAATGATGGAGGTCTTGATGGAGCCGCTCTTTACCGCAAAACAGGAGCGGAAGGGAGTACTCTGATCAAAGATGTGCTCACCGCGATTGAAGATACGTCCCTGCTGGACGATATCTTCCAGGCGCTCGAGTTCGTTGTCTTCAATGGCCAGGGGCAGGCAGAGGTTGCTCAGACTGCACTGGTGACACGAGGCTTTGAGGGGCGAGTTCTTACGAATGGGTATTGCTTGCGCCATAGCGGATGAACCGTCCAAATTGATCCATATCAACCTCGTACCTTAATACGTACAGAGCCTTTTGCCAATGATCAATTGCATGGCGAGCCAGAAATTTATGTGTGGTGGCGGCCTGACGCCGCCGCCACTGGTCGTCAGACCTTTTCGAAGATCAAGGAGGCGTTGGTACCGCCGAAGCCGAAACTGTTCGACATCACGCAATCCAGCGACATATCCCTGGCCTCGGGGCCCACAATAGGCAGATCCCGGATCTTTTCATCGGCATCGAGCAGGTTCTTGGTTCCGGCTGCGAAACCGTGTTGCAGCATCAGCAGCGAATAGATGGCTTCCTGAACGCCGGCGGCACCAAGTGAGTGCCCGGACAGGGATTTGGTGGAGGAGATGGCCGGAATCTCGCTGCCAAAGGTGTTCTTCACCGCGCCCATTTCCGCAACATCGCCCACCGGGGTGCTGGTGCCGTGGGCATTGATGTACTGGACCTTGCCACGGATGGTGGCCATGGCCTGTTCCATGCAGCGTTGGGCGCCCTCACCGGAGGGGGCAACCATGTCGTAACCGTCGGAGGTGGCACCGTATCCGGTCAGCTCCGCAATGATATTGGCACCTCGTTTTTTCGCATGCTCGAGTTCCTCGAGCACGACCATGCCGCCGCCACCGGCGATGACAAAGCCGTCACGACCACTGTCGAACGGGCGCGAAGCGGTCTCCGGTGCATCGTTGTACTTGGTGGAAAGGGCGCCCATGGCGTCGAACATCATGGTGAGGCTCCAGTCTTCCTCTTCACCACCGCCGGCGAACACGATGTCCTGCTTGCCGGACTGGATCTGCTCCATGCCGTGACCGATACAGTGGGCGCTGGTAGCACAGGCCGAGGACATGGAGTAGTTTACACCGCGGATCTTGTAGGCAGTGGCCAGGCAGGCGGAGACGGTGCTGGTCATGATCCGGGGCACCATGTACGGCCCGATGCGCTTTACGCCGCGTTCACGCATGGTATCCGTGGCTTCCACCTGACTGGAGCAGGAGGCTCCGCCGGATCCTGCGATCAGGCCGGTGCGGTCATTTGAGATCTGGTCTTCGCTCAGACCGGCCTGGGCAATGGCCTGCTCCATCGCCAGGTAGCTGTACATGGCGGCAGGCCCCATGAATCGCCGCACCTTGCGATCGATCACGGAGGTGTCGACGTCAAGAGAGCCGGAAACCTGACTGCGGAAACCCTTGTCTTTGTAGGTTTCATTGAAACGAATGCCGGATTTGCCGTTTTTCAGGCTGTCCAGAACCTCTTCCAGGGAATTTCCCAGGCAGGAAACGATACCCATACCAGTGACGACGACGCGTCTCATGCTCTTCCTCCTTCAGCGGCCGCCGATCAGCGAGCCAGCAAAACATTGACAATATTTGACAGTGTAGGCCCTTTGCCGCCCGGGTTATATTTGACCTTGGTACGGGGGCGCTCAAATTTTCATTGTTTCTCTGCCTTGCGAGCTTCCTCTTCGGCAGCAATCCGGGCTTCCTGTTCAACCATTTCTGGCGTTTCCAGGGAAATCCGCCCCAGCTTTCCGGAGCGGAATTCATTCAGTAGCACCTCGGCCACCTTGTGCAGGTCCGGTATGCCGCCGCGGGCATAGAACCGTCGTTTTCCGGCAATGGCGTCCATCAGCCCGATACCGTCCGCCGGTAACTCGTCGAGACCATAGCGGGCCCGGATGAGTTCCGGATAGGACTCAAGCAGGTAATCCGCCTCGAACAGGGCAACGTCCTCGAAATCCAGCACAGCACTCCGAATGGCGCCGGTGATGGCGAGGCGATAGCCACAGGCCTCTGGTGACAGCTTGGGCCACAGAAAGCCCGGGGTGTCATACAGCAGGATGTTGCCCGGCAACTTGATAGCCTGCTGGGCCCGGGTCACCGCCGGCTCGTTGCCGGTTTTCGCCACCGGCCGGCCCGCCAGTGTGTTGATGATGGTGGATTTGCCGACATTGGGGATGCCCAGGATCATCACCCTCAGGGCACTTTTCTGGCGGTCGTGGTCCGGGGTCATTTCCTCCGCCAGCTTCAGGAGATCCAGGGCCTCGCCACGCTGGTTGTGGGTCAGGGTGATGGCGCGGACGCCGCGCTCCTTCTCCAGCCACGCCTGCCAGTGCCCGGTAATCACCGGATCCGCCAGATCCCGTTTGTTCAGGACCTTGATCAGCGGAGTATCGCCGCGCAGGGACGGAACCAGCGGGTTTTCGCTGCTGAAAGGAATGCGCGCATCAAGGACCTCGATAATGAGGTCCATCTGGGGCATTACCTTCTTGATCTCCTTGCGGGCCTTGTGCATGTGCCCGGGAAACCAGTTAATTGCCATCTTCTGTACTCCGGCCGTATTCAATCGGCGCCATTATGAAGGGGAATGGATAAAGTTTCACATTTCATTGAATCCGCGTGTGTGGCGGGCTGAGGGAGTGTCAGGTGAGACGTATGTACAAAAAGAGGGGATATCGGGATGAAATCCCCGGTCCGGATGTTTTAGGGTGTACCACCTGAATCATGAAATTAATGACTGTTGGTGGCTTTCTGGTAGTGGCCACCCTGATAATGGAGATATTTATGAAGCTTGCAAAGTTCCTGGGAACCGCCCTTGTGGCGCTGACTCTTTCTGCGCCTTCCTTTGCCCAGCAGGCAGCCGGCGACCAGCCGGACCAGGTGGATCAGTTGGCGCAAATGGTGGGCCTGTCCGATGATCAGCAGACAGAGATCCGCGGTATTCTCGAAGACATGCAGGGCAAGATCGGCCAGTTGCGCCAGGAAGCGCAACAGATCCAGCAGCAGATGCAGGCGGAGATCAAGGCGGATTATGACGAAACAGCGATCCGTGCAAACGCCGAAGAGCTGGGTGACCTGACTGGTGAAATCGCTGCGCTTTCCACTCTCATGCAGGCCAAGGTGGACAGTGTGTTTACCCAGGAGCAGCGCGATGAGCTCGACAAGCGCATGCAGGAGATGCAGCAGCAGATGCAGCAGCAGCGTCAGATGATGCAGCAGCAACAGCAAGGCCAGTAATCCCGGCCCACAACCCCGGCCACGGAGCATCCGGGCCGGGGTTGGCACAAAAAATCCCCCGTCGGAGCTGTCCGTACGGGGGATTTTTTTATGGAAGGCCCGTCAGTCGACTGCCTTCACCGGGATCTGCATGGCGTTGTCCGGCTTGGGAACTTCCGGCACGGCCAGGCCCAGGTTGTTCTTGTCGAACACCTTGTCGGCACGGTAGCTGGAGCGCACCATCGGCCCGGAAGGCACTTCCATGAAGCCTTTCCCGAGGCCAATCTCACGGTAGCGGTTGAACTCCTCGGGGGTGACGTAACGCTCCACCGGCAGATGGTTCGGGGTAGGGCGCAGGTACTGGCCCAGGGTGAGGATATCGACACCAATCGCGCGCAGGTCATCCATGGTCTCGAGGATTTCCGCTTCGGTCTCGCCCAGACCCAGCATCAGGCTGGTCTTGGTGAGCACGTCGGGCCGGTATTTCTTGGCGTGGGCCAGCACGCTCAGGGTTTTCTCATAGCCAGCGCGCGGGTCGCGCACCCGGCTGGTCAGGCGCTTGACGGTTTCCACGTTCTGGGCGAACACGTCCAGCCCGGAATCGACGACCTTTTCCACATCGCTCATCACGGCATCGAAATCCGGAGTCAGGGCTTCCACTGCTACTTCCGGGGTGCGCCGCTTGATGGCCGCAACACAGGCTGCGTAGTGGGCAGCTCCACCATCGTCCAGGTCGTCCCGGTCGACGGAGGTGAGCACGATATAGCGGAGTCCCATCAGTTCCACCGACTTGGCGGTATTATCCGGTTCGTCCTGATCCAGCCAGCCCTTGGGGTTGCCGGTATCCACTGCGCAGAACTTGCAGGCCCGGGTGCACACCGAGCCCATCACCATGATGGTTGCGGTGCCGTTGGTCCAGCATTCGCCGATATTCGGACAGTGGGATTCCTGGCACACGGTGCTCAGGCGGTTTTCGCTGACATTGCGGCGAACCGCATCATAACGTTCTCCGCCGGGCATGCGGGCACGCAGCCACTTGGGCTTGCGCTCCACCGGTTTGTCTTCCGTGCTTGCGGAGGCGGTGCGTTTTACGCCGTCCTTGATGGCGGAGAATCCATGCTCGCTGCGGAATTTGGTACCACTGGTGACGCGGGGCTTTGCGCTTTCGCTCATTGACCGGAGACTCTCATATGAAAGGTATGGAGAACTCTAAAGGTTAATGCGCGGAGGGCGTAGTTACAAGGCAGGTACGGGCAATCACGGGGTGTCCGGGCACGACATTGGTCGTACCCGGATGAGATAGATCAAGCCTGGGATTTGTCCAGGGCCTGAGTGATGTCGGCGATGATGTCATCGGCATGTTCGATGCCGATGGACAGGCGGACCAGGTCCTCGCTGACACCCGCGCTCTGCAGTTCCTCGGGGTTCAACTGGCGGTGCGTGGTCGTGGCCGGGTGACAGGCCAGGGACTTGGCATCGCCAATGTTCACCAGGCGCAGGATCATGTCCAGGGCGTCGATGAACTTCGCGCCCGCCTCACGGCCACCCTTGATACCAAAGCTCAGGATGCCGGAAGCCTTGCCGCCGCAGATCTTGTCGCAGGTAGCCTTGTAGGGGCTGTTGGCCAGGGCAGCGTAGTTGACCCATTCCACGGAGGGATGGTCCTGCAGGAACCGGGCAACCTTCTCCGCATTCTCGCAATGGCGTTCCATGCGCAGCGCCAGGGTCTCAAGACCCTGCATGATCAGGAAGGCGTTGAAGGGTGACAGCGCCGATCCGGTATTGCGCAGCGGCACCACCCGGCAGCGGCCGATAAACGCCGCTTCGCCCAGCGCTTCGGTGTAGACCACGCCGTGGTAGGAGGGATCGGGCTCGTTCATCATCGGGAACTTGTCGGCACTGGCTTTCCAGTCAAACTTGCCGGAATCCACTACCACGCCTGCAACCGTGGTGCCGTGGCCGCCGATGTACTTGGTCAGGGAGTGAATCACGATGTCCGCGCCATGCTCGAACGGGCGGCACAGGAACGGGGTAGCTACCGTGTTATCCACGATCAGCGGAATTCCGTGCTTGTGGGCAATCTCTGCCCACTTCTGGATGTCCACCACGTTGCCCGCCGGGTTGCCGATGGATTCGCAGAACAGGGCTCGGGTCTGGTCGTCGATGGCATTCTCGACGGCCTCGAAATCGTCGTGGGGCACCATCTTGCACTCGATGCCCTGGTTGGGCAGGGAGTGGGCGAACAGGTTGTAGGTGCCACCATAGAGCTGGCTGGTGCTGACGATGTTGTTGCCGACCTTGCAGATGGTTTGCAGGGCGTAGGTGATCGCCGCCATGCCGGAGGCCACGGCGAGGGCGCCAATACCGCCTTCCAGGGCTGCCATCCGCTCTTCGAGCACCGCATTGGTGGGATTCATGATGCGGGTGTAGATGTTGCCCTGGACCTTCAGGTCAAACAGGTCGGCACCGTGCTGGGTGTCGTCGAAGGTGTAGGAGGTGGTCTGGTAAATTGGCGTGGTGGCTGCCTTGGTGGTCGGGTCGCTCTTGAAGCCTGCGTGAAGGGCGATAGTTTCCGGTTTCATCTCAACATTCCTTGCTGTTGGATTATTCTTGACTGGATCAGGATACCGAGTATGCCATAGGCAGTGGAACCGGAGCACAGTCTCAAACGTCATATCGTTATAAGGCGCATGCCTCCTGAAACAAATCCAAATGTATGGGCTTTTCTATATCAGTGCTCCGTGCACCATGGCCCTTAGTTCCTGCCGTACCGGGTAGGACGACGACGGCATCAGCTGGGTCATGAAGATCATCACCATGTCCTCGCTCGGGTCCACGAAGAAGTTGGTACTGGCCAGACCGCCCCAGCCAAACTCGCCTTCGGAGCCGTTGGTCAGGGACTTGGCCACATCCGTTTTCACGGAGAACCCGAGCCCGAACCCGCTGCCCTCGTAGGGCGTCTCACTGAATGCTCCGATGGACAGTGCCGGCAGGTCCTGGTTGCCCGGAAGGTGGTTCCGGCGCATGAACTCCAGGGTCTTCCGGCCAATAATCCGCTGCCCACGGTATTCTCCTCCCTGACACAGGGCCTGGGCAAAACTGTGGTAATCATCGATGGTGGAGACCAGTCCGCCTCCGCCGGACAGGAACCTGGCTGGTCTGCTGAACCTGGAGCGCTCCGGGTCGTCCTGGAGTTTCATTGTGTCATTCGGCTGGTGCAGGTAGCAGGCGGCAAAGCGGTCCAGCTGATTCGGCCGGACCTGAAAGCCGGTATCCACCATGCCCAGGGGCGAAAAAATATGCTCGCGGAAGTAGTCGTCCAGCGGTTTGTCGGCCAGTAGCTGGACCAGGTAGCCCACCACATCGGTTGAAACCGAGTAATTCCATGCCGTACCGGGCGGAAACTCCAGTGGTAGTCCAGCCAGCCGGTCCACCAGTTTGTCGAGGGTCAGAATGGAACTGCCGTCCAGCTTGAGCTGCCGGTAGGCGGCGTCGACATTGGTCCGCTCCAGGAAGCCATAGGTCAGGCCGGACATGTGGGTCAGCAGATCCCGGATGGTCATGGTGGTTACCGCGGATTCGGTTTCGAACTCCGGATAGGTCCCACCTTTATAGACACGCAGGTCGCGCCAGGAGGGGATGTACTTGTGCACCGGGTCATCCAGCAGGAACCTCCCCTGCTCGTACAGCTGCATCATCGCAATGGACGTGACCGGCTTGGTCATGGAATAGATCCGGAACAGGGTGTCCCGACGAGCCGGCCTGTTGCGCTCCACATCCATCAGCCCCTGGGCCTTTACCCAGACAATCTGGCCATGTCGTGCCACCAGTGTCACGGCACATGGCAGTTTGCCGGGACGGATGTATTTGTCCTCAAGGTGTTGGCTGATTCGTTCCAGGCGATCGAGCGATAGCCCTGCGACGATATCGGATTCCCGCATGGACAGATCCTGTGACTAAAAGGGAGAGCTTAATTTATTCCCGGGGATGGGAGAAGGGCAGGCTATGGGTCAGGTACGCCAGCGGCGGTCCTGACGCCGTCCACCGAGGTTCATGGACACGAAAATGATGGTGTAGGCCACCAGGATCGAGGCGGAGATAAACAGCACCTGGGACGGGCGTTCGGCAATAATCAGGACCGCCGGAAAAGTAATGGCCAGAACCGCGGCAAGTTCCAGGAAGATCTTTTTCATGTCGCTACAGGGATACACTGGTGGAAAGGCAGGCGATTGTAACCCGAGGTCGGCCGCAGGCCATTGAGACTTTGGAATGAGAAGGTGTCAGTCCTCTTCCTCGTTGTCATGCGGCCTGGTCTGTTCCCGAAAGTAATCCTGTATGGAGCCGCAGAAGAAGATGGCCACATACGAAACGAAGAGACCGACCGAGACTGCCAGCATTTTGAGATCAAAACCGGAAAACACCAGGGCGGAAACGAGGATCAGAATTGTGAGAAAGGCCACCTCTGCAGGAGATGTCTTCATGCGGGCTTGGTGCTCCCATCGGCATGTTGGACTTGCTCTGCCGATGATAGGGCAATTAGCGGGAAGGGATTGTCAAAGGTTGTTTAAGGGATGTGCAATATTGCAAAAAATGGCCGTACGGTAAGGATGGGTTCCCGGAGCATGAGGGCCAGCCACAAAAAAAGGATTGCGATTGTGGTCGCAACCCTTTTCGGAATAGTGGTAGCAAGGGGCGGAGTCGAACCGCCGACCCCAGCATTATGAGTTCTAAAAAGGGTGTTTCATAAAACCTCAAAGCCTTTCATTGCAAGTGTTTGCCGTGGGTTCACCCTTCAGTGGTTAGCATAAAATATCAATGGACTGGTCAACTGGTCAAAGCATTTAATTTTTGGGTTATTGAGTTTTCGCGTCTCGGCGATACCAACGTTCCATGGCCGTTTTTGTAATGTTTATCCCTAGGCGCGATTGTCTAACTTTGAGTTTGCCTCGTCGTATTCAGGGCTGGTCTGCCCGTATTCTGGTCGGATCTCACCGCTGATTAGCCAGAGTGCATAGTGCGGGTAGAGGTCCTTTAATACCTCCAGTTCTTTGGTGCTCATTCTGATATTTCTGTATCTCACGCTTTTCCATCGTGCATGACCGATGTCGCTACTTCTTATGAGCGTATCGAATCCCGCCTTAGAAATTAAAAGTTTTGCTCGATCCTCTATAGATTCCATAAAAGTCTAAAAAAGTCCTGTTTTCGGTTGGTTAAATTATTTACCAACGCTTAAACGTTTGCTATGATTACTTTAGTTAAATTATTGAACTACCATTATTGATACACAGTGCAATGTATT
>NZ_JAWOIS010000014.1:0-28253 GCF_046484525.1 Marinobacter sp. | reverse complement strand
CTGGGCGTGACCCAGTCGGCGGTCAGTCATACGCTGGAACGACTCCGGCAGGCGCTGGGGGATCCGCTGTTCGTGAAATCCGGTCGGGGCATCGTGCCAACCCGCTATGCCCTGCAGGCGGGGCCGCATATTCGGCAGATTCTGGACGATCTGCGGTCACTCTCCGCCGGCCCGCCGTTCAGCCCGGCCACTGCCGAGTTTACGTTCACCATTGCCGCCAACGATTACCAGAGAGACCTGTTACTTCCGGGCCTGGTCAAAATCCTGCGGCGGGAAGCACCGGGGATCCGTTTGCAGGTAATTCCATCCGGCATTCCGAGTGCCGACATGTTGCGCAAGGACGTGTGCGACCTGATCATTTCACCCCACCCGCCGGAAGCCACGGACGTCATGCAGCGGGGGCTGATGGCGGATCGAAATGTGGTCTTCTACGATCCGGACTATCGGGAACCACCGGAAAATCTTGCCGATTTTCTCAAGTCTCACCACATCAGTCTGGTGTTTGCTACCGGCGAAAGGCCTTCTTTCGAGATCTCTTTGCACGCAAGGGGACTCAGCCGTCGCAATGTGGTGACCGTATCCAACTTCTCCGGCCTTCCTGAATTCCTCCGGGGCACGGACATGTTGGCGACCGCCCCACAACTGATGAGCCAACACCTGCTCCGGGATTTCGCCTGGGTCCCTCTTCCCTTTGACATTAAACCGTTTACCCTGCTGATGCTCTGGCACCGGCGTAACCAGAACGACCCCGCCCATAAGTGGCTCCGGAATCAGGTAAATGCGGTTGCCGCCTCGATGAACAAACTCAACAGCTAATCAATTACTTTTGCTCATAGGTCATATGAGCAGTAATGCCATTATCTTTTCTCAGAAGATCCCTAGACTCTTCTCCAAAGCTTAATGGCGGGATTGGGACAGGCTTTCCAAAACTGTGCGGAGCCATGGATGGCGGAGCTCAAGCGCCACATGGACGTGCTTGAGCGGGTTTTGGAAAGCCTGTCCCAATCCCGCCTCCCCCCAAGTCAGGGATATCGGATGCTCGCACTGACAAGCGTTTGGACAACAATACTACTGGCAGCCGCCGTCGCCCTGGGCCCCCTGGCGACGGACATGTACCTGCCTGCGCTGCCGCAAATCGGCAGCGACTTCGGTACCGGCACCGACCAGGTCCAGCTGACACTAAGCCTGTACATGGCGGGCTTTGCCATCGCCCAGCTGATCTGCGGACCTCTTGCCGACCGGTTTGGCCGCAAACCGATCATGATTGGCGGCTTTGTCCTGTTCGCACTGGCCAGCCTCGGTTGTGCCCTGGCCACCAACATTGAAACCCTCCAGGTCTGCCGCTTCCTGCAGGCCCTGGGCGGTTCCGCGGGGCCGGTCCTCGGTCGTGCCGCGATCCGGGACATCTATACCCCGCGCGAAGCTGCGAAAATCCTCGCCATCCTGGCCAGCATCATGGCCGTCGCACCGGCGGTCGCTCCGACCATCGGCGGTGTAATGGTCACCGGCCTGGGCTGGTCATCCATTTTCATCGCGCTAGGCGCCTACGCCCTGATCATGGCCGTGGTGGTTGCTTACGGCATCCCCGAACCCATGCGCCCGGAGTATCGCCAGCCACTCAATCCCTGCGCCCTGCTCCGTAACTATCGTCGCATCATCACGGATGTCACCTTCGTGGGCTATGCGCTCACCAACGCCGCCATCTTCGCCGGACTGTTTGCCTTCCTGTCCGGCTCGTCCTTCGTGCTGATCGACTTCCTCGGCGTCGATCCGAGGCACTTCGGTATGTACTTCGCCTGCATGGTCGCCGGCTTCATCATCGGCAACCTCACCGCCGTGCGCCTCGGCCGCAACCTCCTTACCGATCAAATTCTCGTTCGGGGACTGGTGGTCGCCGTAGCCGGAGGAACCACTATGGCCATCCTGGCCTACCAGGAAATCTACAACGTCTGGGCCGTCATCCTGCCCCAGACCCTGTTCATGATCGGCACCGGCATGGTCCTCCCCCAGACCATGGCCGGGGCCATGGCCAACTTCCCCACCATGGCCGGCTCCGCCTCCGCCCTGTTTGGCTTCATCCAGATGGCCCTCGCCGCCATAGCCGGAGCCCTCGTCGGCTACTTCCACGACGGCACCTCCCTGGTCATGGCCAGCACCATCGCCGTATGCGCCGCTATCGCAATGGCCTGCTACCTGATTCTGGTCCAACGCCACCCGGCTCCCGGCTTCGAGCCGCAAGGTGCATCCAGCCGATAGCGGTCTGGTCGGGTCGAATCCACCTCGGTGGTTCGAGTCCGGGTAGGGGCCTGCTTTCCAAAACTGTGCGGAGCCAAGAATGGCGGAGCTCAAGCGTCACAGGGGTGAGGCCGAGCGTTTATGAAGCGGAGCTTCATGCGACAGCCGAACGACAGCAATCTGTGATTGCTGGCTGGACCCCGGAGGGGTGCCGAAGGAGCGGGTTTTGGAAAGCAGGCCCCTGCCCGGACCGGCACCCAACTAAATCGGCGATAATGACAATCGAAGTCATCCAAACTAGTCTGGGAAGAGTAGATCAGTAAAACCCCAAACCGGACTCAACAAGGAGCTAAAATGACCAAAGTCACCCTGGACGGCAACCCCATCGAACTGAGCGGCAAATTCCCCCAACCAGGCGACAACGCTCTCCCCTTCACCCTGACCAACAGCGGCCTGGAAGAAGTCAAACTCGACAACTGGAACGGCAAGCGAAAGATCCTGAACATCATTCCCAGCATCGACACCGGTGTCTGCGCCGCCTCCACCCGCAAGTTCAACGAGAAGGCCGGGGATCTTGACAACACCGTGGTGCTGGTGGTCTCCGCCGACCTGCCCTTCGCCGCCTCACGCTTCTGTGGTGCCGAAGGCCTGAAGGATGTGGAAACCCTGTCCACTTTCCGTAACTACGCGTTCCAGCAGGACTACGGCGTCGCCATCCAGGATGGCCCGCTGGCCGGCCTGTGTGCCCGTGCCGTTGTGGTACTGGACGAAAACAACAAGGTGCTGCACAGCGAGCTGGTGAACGAGATCAAGACCGAGCCGGATTACGACGCCGCCCTGAACGCACTCTGATACCCTCCTGATCGGGTTCCGGGTTGATCCCCGGACCCGACACCTTATCTGCGTTATACTCTCCTGCCTTTTCACCCACTCCTGGTACCACGCAGGCTGTTTTGAACCAGACATCCGAAAACACAAGCCTCGTCCGCCAGCTTTATGGCATGACCTGGCCCATGCTGTTCGGCGCTCTGTCCCTGATGACCTTCCACCTGGCTGACAGTGCCTTCGTGGGTCAGCTCGGGCGTGATCCGCTGGCCGCACTGGGTTTCACCGTGCCCATACAGCAACTGGTCAGCGGCATGTATGTGGGCCTGGGCATCGCTACCACCGCCATCATCTCCCGCACCCTGGGCCAGGACGACGAGATCCGGGCCCAACGCCTGGGTGGGCTGGTTGTCACTATCGGTGCCAGCCTGGCGATGATCCTGTGCCTGTCGGTATGGCTGCTGCAGACGGTGATCCTCGATCTATTGGGAGCAGAAATGGCACTGCGGCCGGTGATCCGGGAGTACTGGGCGCCCTGGCTGGTGTCGGCCTGGACCGGGGCCATGCTGTATTTCGGTTACGCGGTCTGCCGCTCCAACGGCGATACCAAACTGCCCGGCTATATGATGATTGCCACCAGCCTGATCAACATCGCCCTGGATCCGCTGTACATCTTTGTGTTCGGCTGGGGTCTGCCGGGCGCGGCTTGGGCCACAATTACCGCTTTCGGGCTGGGCGCGCTGGTGGTCTACCCCGCCATGGTACGGCGCCACTGGCTCCGGTTTGACCTGCTCCAGCTGAAGTTGGCCGCAGCCCTGCGTCAGCTTGCCAGCATCATGGCACCGGCCATGGTCAGTCAGTTGATGCCACCGGTCTCGGCCATGCTGGCCACGGCGCTGGTGGCCGGTTTCGGTTCGGCGGCAGTGGCGGCCTGGGGACTGGGCACCCGGCTGGAATTCTTCTCGATCGTGGTGGTGCTGGCGCTGACCATGTCCATGCCGCCGATGATCGGGCGCCTGCTAGGGGCCGGCGAACTTGAAACCATCCGACGTCTGGTGCGCATTGCGGTCCGGTTTATCGTGGTCTGGCAGCTGGCCCTGGCACTGATCTGGCTGGCGGCTTCCGGTCTGGTTTCGACGCTGTTTACCCGGGACGCGGATGTGCAGGACATACTGGTGAACTATCTGCTGCGGGTGCCGCTGAGTTACAGCGGGTTGGGGGTGTGTATGCTGATGGTCTCGGTGAACAATGCCCTCGGACTGCCGATACGCGCACTGCTGATTTCCACCCTGCGGCTGTTCGTCTGGTACCTGCCGATGCTGTGGCTGGGCTCGCGGATCTCCGGGCTTACCGGGCTGATGTCAGGGGCGCTGGTGGGCAACCTGCTGGCCGGCACCACCGCCTATTTCCTGTACCGTCAGGGCATGACCCATCTCCGCCAGCAGGAAGCGCCCGCCTGATTGCGGGCACCTGCTGAACCGACGGATTCAGGAATCCCCTGATTCACTCCCGGCAAAGCGTGACCGGAAGCTGTCCGGCATGGGTGCCACTTGCCGGCGCTGGTAGTCGAAGAAGACAAAACCATACTTGGCCAGAGCCACGGGTTGGCCGCCGTCGGCCTTGGTAACCCGGAACACGAAGTCACCGCCGTACTTGTTGAAGTCCATCAGGCCGACTTCGAACCGCAGCATGTCCGGGTAGAAGGATTCGGACTGATACATGGTGGCCAGGTCAGTGATGATGATGCCGATGTCCTGCCGGTCGCTTTCTTCCACGCCGTATTCCACGAGGAACTGGGCCCGGGCCTCGGACAGCATGGAGATGAGGGCGTCGTTGCCGAGGTGGTTGGCGCCATTGATGTCGGTGATGCGGACGGGCATTCTGGTTTCGAAGACGAAGGCGTCGTCCGGGAAGGAGAGTTTGATTCGGGCCACGGTTGGTCACCTGTCTGGATGCGGGTTGCTGTTGCCGCAAATCATACGCTCTTGGGTTTTACTGTTCACCCTGTGGCAAATTCAGTTATCTTGCTTCTGATCCCTGCGCATTGAATCCCGGGGGAGCGGGGGTTGGGATGGCCTTTCCAAAACCCGCTCGAGCACGTCCATGTGGCGCTTGAGCTCCGCCATCCATGGCTCCGCACAGTTTTGGAAAGGCCATCCCAACCCCCTTGTTCCTGCCCCGTTCGCGCACCTGGCAAGAACGACTGACTGGAAACTATATGGATATACGCCCTGCCGCCACACTGATCCTGCTACGAGATACCACCGAGGGGCTTCAGGTCCTGCTCCTGCAACGGACATGGAAAGCCGCTTTCATGCCCGGGTACTTTGTTTTCCCCGGCGGGGCCGTGGACGTTCAGGAACCCCATGGCCGTGAACACGCCATCGGTCCGGCCGATGCCGAGATCAGCCAGATCATGAGTCTGGATGAAGGTGGTGCGGATTACATGCTGGCCGCGGTCCGGGAGTGTTTCGAGGAGGCCGGGATTCTGCTGGTGCTGGATGAGCAGGGGGCGCCGGTCGGCGCCGATCACCCGGTCCGGAAGGAGCGGATATCGCTGTTCAAGGGAGAGGTTTCGCTCGCGGAATTGTGTCAGAAACATTCTCTGACAATTCCCCTCGACCGGGTGGCTTATCTGAGCCACTGGATTACACCCCCCGGTCCGCCACGGCGGTTTGATACCCGGTTTTTTGTGGCGGCAGCGCCGGAGGGACAGGGCGCCTCCCATGACGGGGTGGAGACCATTGATCATGTCTGGATCGACCCGGCGCAGGCGCTGGAGGAGCATCGCAGCGGCAAGCGGTTGCTGGGTCTGCCGACGATCCGGACGTTGCGGGTGCTCAGCGATTTTGACACCACCGCAGCGGTCATGCGCTATGCCCACGCCAATCCACCGGAGCCGTATCCCAGTCAACCATGGCCGGCGATTCGCAAGGGCAAACCGGTGACCCTGGAGCCCGGCTCACCGGCCTATGATGAAGCGGCCAAGCTGGATCCGGAAGGCGAGGGATCGACCCATGCGGAGATCGTGCCCGGGGAAGCGGTGGAGATTGCCGCCGGTGTGGTGCGGCTTACCGCGCCCAACCCGGGCATGATGACCGGCCCGGGTACCAATACCTACCTGCTGGGGCATGAGAGGTTTACGGTTCTCGACCCGGGCCCGGATGATCCGGTCCATATAGATCGGATTCTGGAGCTGACCGGGGGCATGATCGATCAGGTGGTGGTGACCCACACCCATATTGACCACTCCCCGGGCACCGCCACGCTGAAACAGAGAACCGGTTGCCGGGCCTTCGGCGGGCCCGCGCCCGCCGGTGCCTCCCAGGACCAGTCCTTTGAGCCTGACGACCAACCGCAGCACGGGGATCTGATTGTCACCGAGGCCGGACTGCTCAAGGTGCTTCACACCCCCGGCCATGCCTCGAACCATCTGTGTTACCTGCTGGTGGACCAGGAACTGTTGTTCTCCGGGGATCACATCATGCAGGGTTCGACCGTGGTCATTAATCCGCCGGACGGCGACATGAAGACCTACATCGAGTCGCTGTACGAGTTGCTGACCGAACCGCTGAACTACATCGCGCCGGCCCACGGCTTCCTCATGGCGCGCCCTGAGGCGGTGATCGACTACCTGATCACCCATCGCCTGTCCCGGGAGCACAAGGTGGCCAAGGCTCTCAAGGAGTTATCGCCGGTCGGTCTGAAGGACCTGACAGCGAAAGCCTACGACGATGTCCCGGTGGCGATTCACGGTCTGGCCGCCCGCTCGGCGCTTGCGCACCTGCTGAAGCTGGAAGCCGATGGCCGTGCCAGGGAAGAGGACGGGCAGTGGTTCCGTAATGATCACACCTGACCAGAGCAGTCGGCTCCAACCGAATATTTTCACAGCCATCTAACGCAAAAAGCCCGGAATTTCCGGGCTTTTGATTTTAACATTCAGAATTTTCTACTTCTTGGCAATTACCCACACCGCATGCACGATGCCTGGAATGTAACCCAGGAGCGTCAGCAGGATGTTGATCCAGAAGTGCTTGCCGATACCGACCTGCAGGAACACGCCCAGGGGCGGTAACAAAATTGCTATCAAAATTCGCAAAAGATCCATAGGGTTCACTCCTTGGCAACGTTATAACTGTCACATGCTTACAACATAGCACCTGCAAACAGCTTTGACCGGCACTGCCACTCATCGTGGCCGGATTTAATGAAAAGGGCATTAAACCTTTGTCACAGCTGTATCCATCACGGCCAGCGTGACTCTATCCTCTAGCGCCAAATCACGAACGTTGAGGAACCATGCTGTTTGACGCCACCCGAACAACGAGCTTCCTGCTGGCACTGGCCGCCATGCTTGGCCTTGCCTCCCTGCCCGCGCTGGCCGAAGACTCCTCCGCCAACGCTCCCGGCGAGACAGCCCCGAAAGCGATCCTGGTGGCGGAACTGGCCGAGGATGAAGATGTAGAGGACATAGAGCAGTCCGAACCTCTCGAATCGACTCCAACGGAAGCGGAACAGGAACCGCACGCTGATCCCGATACCGGCGAGCAGGCTGTCCGGGAAGAGCCCGCCCAGAGGGTTGCCCCGAACATTGACCTGAAGGAGGTCGTGCCAGAGCCTGCGCCCTCAGCCACGGTGACCAAAGCAGAACCGGAAACCGGCGCGGACGGGCAAACAGATGGGACTCCGGAAAACGTTCAGGCCGCTGCCGATCCTGAACCCGAGCCGGAGAAAGCCAGCAGCTTCACCCTGCTGGGTAGCGAAGTGCTGCCAGGAACCTCGACCCGGCTAGCCTGGTCGCCTGGAATCCAGATCGCCGGGCTATCCCAACCCACTCCGGTGCTGGTGGTCAATGGCGTCAACGCTGGTCCCACCCTGTGCCTCACCGGTGCCGTCCACGGTGACGAACTCAACGGTATCGAGATCATCCGCCGCACGGTGTACGACCTGAACCCGGAAAAACTCAGCGGGCGCGTGGTGGGCATCCCCATCGTCAACCTGCCCGGATTCCAGCAGGCCAGCCGCTACCTGCCGGACCGGCGTGACCTGAACCGGCACTTTCCCGGCAGCGAAACCGGCAGCCTGGCAGACCGGATCGCCCATTCCCTGTTCGAGAACATCATCCGCCGCTGTGACATGCTGGTGGACATCCACACCGGTTCCCTCAAACGCACCAACCTGCCGCAACTTCGGGCGGACATGAACAACCCGGATGTAGCCCGGTTCACCCGAGGCTTTGATCGCATGGCCGTAGTCCACAGCTCCGGGTCAGCCGGCATGCTCCGGACGGCGGCGGTGGAAGCCGGGATTACCACGGTCACCCTGGAGGCCGGCGAATCCCACCGCATCCAGGAGCATCAGATCGAGGCCGGGGTCAATAGCCTGACCAGCCTGATGGAAAGGCAGGGCATGATCTCGCGGATGTTTGTCTGGGGTGATCCGGAGCCGGTCTATTACGACTCCGACTGGATCCGGGCCGATCACGGCGGCATCCTGTTCAGTGAGGTGGAGCTGGGCGCCAATGTCAGCGAGGGGGAGATCCTCGGCTATGTCGCCGATCCGATCACCAATGCCCAGCATCCGATCCACTCCACCACGAAAGGCCGAATCATCGGCATGGCGGTGGACCAGGTGGTGATGGCCGGCTTTGCCGCCTACCACATTGGTACGGAGGCAGAAGTGCCGGGAGAGTAGTATGCTAGTCGTTTTTTCACCCAGCGGATGAAAAACGACGGGAGAACCGCTCTTGGCTTCGTCACAGTCCTTCTCGAAATCCACGGCACTGGCCTACACCGGGCTGGTGCTGACGCCCCTGTTCTGGGCCGGCAATGCAGTGGTTGCCCGGGGCACCGTGCAGGACATACCCCCCCTGTCCATGTCGTTCTGGCGCTGGATCATTGCCCTGGCCATCCTGTTGCCGTTTGGGCTGCCGGGCATCCTGCGAAACCGGGAGACAATCCGCCGGCATCTTGGCTCCATGATCGCCCTGGCCACCTTCAGTGTGGCTGCATTCAACTCGCTGTTGTACTACGCCGCCACCACCACCACCGCCACCAACATCGCCCTGATCAACGCCACCATCCCCATTTTCGTGGCCCTACTGGCCTGGCTGATGCTGGGCGACCGCACCCGCCCCATCCAGGTCCTGGGTATCGGCCTGGCGGTGCTCGGCATCCTGGTGGTAATTGCCCGGGGCCAACTGTCCGTGCTCACGGGCCTGCAGGCCCAGCCCGGTGATCTGATCATGGTCGCGGCGGTATTCAGCTGGGGGTTGTTTTCGGTGCTGCTGCGCCGCCAGGCGGTACCGCTGCCGGCCCTGACTTTCCTTACCACCCAGATCCTGCTTGGCACCCTGATCATTCTGCCGTTCTATTTGATGGATCTGTTTTTCTTTGCCGGCGGCTTCGAACTGTCCCGCGATACCGCCCTGCCATTGCTCTACTTCGCCATCTTCCCCGGCATTCTGGCCTACGCGTTCTGGAACCACGGTGTGCACACCATCGGCCCGGGTGGCGCCGCCATTTTCATGTACCTGACCCCGGTTTATGCGTCCGTCCTTGCCGGCCTGTTCCTGGGCGAGTTCCTGGGGCTGTTCCATATCGTCGGGGGCGGTCTGATCCTGGCTGGGCTGCTGCTGGCAACACGGGTCAAGCGACCCGCGTTTCACAAGGCCCAAGATCAGGCCCCCGGGTCAGGTTGCTGACAGTGCCTGCTCGATCCGATCCAGCACCTCGACCAGGGTCTGGCGCGGACAGCCGATGTTAAGGCGCATGAACCCGGTTCCCGGCTCTCCGAAGCTGATGCCCGGGTTCATGCCCACACCGGCGCCCTGGACAAAGAACCGTTTCAGGCCGGCATCGTCCAGCCCCAGTTCGCGGCAGTCCAGCCACATCAGGTAAGTACCTTCAGGCGCGAAGGTGGTGATACCAGGCAGGCGGTCGATGGCATCGACCACAAAATCCCGGTTCCCCTGCAGGTACGCCATCAACTGGTCGAGCCAGGGGCCACCGGCCCGATAGCCTGCTTCAAACCCGGCTACGCTGAACGGGTTGCACTGCGGCAGGTGCATCTGATCAAACACGGCCTTGATGGCCTGACGCCGGGACTGGTCGGGAATAACCAGGGCCGAGAGCCCGAGTCCCGGCATGTTGAAGCTCTTGCTCGGGGCCACCGCCGTAACCAGGGCATCGTCCGGGTCGGCCAGGGTGGCCAGCACGTGATGGGAGGGTGCATCGGGGAAGACCAGGTCACAGTGGATTTCGTCGCTGAGAACAACCAGATCATGCCGGCGCGCGATATCCAGCACCGCCCGCAGCTCCGCTTCCGACCACACGCGACCTACCGGGTTATGCGGTGAACATAACATCAGGATCCGGTTCTCCGGCCGCGCCGCACAGGCCTCCAGATGCTCCAGATCCATGGTGTAGCGGATGTTGTCATCCTCGGTCCTGTCAGCAACCAGCGGGTTCTCGACAACGGTCCGCCCGGTCAGCTTTATGGAACTGAAAAAAGGTGGGTATACCGGCGGTTGGATGATCACGCCCTCACCGGGTCCGGCGTAGGCCAGACAGGCCCCGTGCAGTGACGGCACCACCCCCGGTGCCATCAGGATCCACTCCCGGCGGATCTCCCAGCCGTGGCGCTGGCGGAACCAGTCGATCATCGACTGGTACAGGGCCTCCGGAAACAGGGTGTAGCCATAGACGGGATGCTCCGCACGTTTCTTCAGCGCCTTGGTGACCGGCTCCGGGGCCGCAAAGTCCATATCCGCGACCCAGACCGGGACGACATCGTCACGGCCAAAGACGGCCTTGCGGGCATCGAACTTTACGGAACAGGTGTTCTCACGGGACACAGGTTGGTCGAAATGGGGCACGGGTGCTCTCCAGGGTCGCTATGCGGACTGACAATGCGAGCTATTGTGTCCACAGCAAGGCCATCAGGCAAACCCTTGGGCTTTGGTCTAATTCCCGACAATAGCATTTGCCAAGTTCCGCTTTACTTGCGAACCTAACCGTTTATTCATCCGACTTTTCCCGATTGCCGGAGCCCTCCGATGCTTGGCCAGATTCTTTCCACGATGTTGCCGGTGTTCCTGATCACCGGCTGTGGCGCCCTTTACGGCCGTTACCGCAGCCCAGATATCAAGGGCCTGAACGTGCTGAACATGGAGCTGTTTGTGCCCCTGCTGGTGTTCGCAGTACTGGCGGACCAACAGGCGCCCCTGCAGGAATACGGCAAGCTGGCCCTGGGCGCGACGGTGGTGGTGCTCGGCTCCGGTATCGTGCTTTACCCGTTGGCCAAGGTGCTCAAGCTGAACCTGAAGACCTTCTTGCCGCCGATGATGTTCAATAATTCCGGCAACATGGGCATTCCGGTGCTGTTGCTGGCCTTCGGTGATGCGGCCCTACCGGCGGCCATCGTGCTGTTCATCGTTGAAATGCTTCTGCATTTCAGCGTCGGGCTCTACATGCTCGATCCCCACAGCTCGATCATCCAGCGGCTGAAACTCCCCATCGTGTTCGCCTGTGTTGCCGGCCTGGCGGTCAACCTCAGCGGCATTGCCCTGCCCCACACCTTGCTGGAGAGCATGAACATGCTGGGCGAGGTGTGTATCCCGCTGATGCTGTTTGCTCTGGGGGTGCGCATGCTCGACATCGATTTCAACGACTGGAAACTGGGCCTGCTGGGTGCCATTGCCTGCCCCGCCAGCGGCCTGTTGCTGGCCTGGCCGCTGATTGCCGTGCTGGACCTGCCCGGTCTGCAGGCCGCCTCACTGTGGGTGTTCGCCGCCTTGCCTCCGGCGGTGCTCAATTATATGGTTGCTGAGCAATACCAGCAGGAGCCCCACAAAGTGGCGTCACTGGTCCTGCTCAGCAACCTCGGCAGTCTGGTCGTGATGCCGATCGTGCTGGGACTGGTGTTTGCCGCAGGTTACGTATAAGGAAAATACAGCATGTCCGAAGTGACTGCGGTAGTTCGCGCCTTTCGCCCCAACTTCCTGGTTCTCGCCCCTCTTTGCGCCGGGCTTGGCGTGGCTGTCGCCTGGCAACAGGGCGGCTCACCGGCCTTGGTCGACACTCTGCTGGTCTTCATCGGCGCCCTGCTCGCCCATGCGGCGGTCAACCTGTTCAACGAGTACGAGGACTTTGTTTCCGGCCTGGATATGATCACCCGGCGTACCCCCTTCTCCGGCGGTAGCGGCGCACTGCCCGAAGTGCCCTCGGCGGCAAAGGGCGTCCTGGCGGCTGCCATCGGAACTCTGGGCCTGGTTGCCGCCATCGGCCTGTATTTTTTCTGGCAACGGGGGTTGCCCATGCTGGTACTGGGCGTTGCCGGTATTGTCCTGGTGCTGACCTACACCCGTTGGATTACCCGCCGGCCCATCCTGTGCCTGCTCGCCCCGGGCCTGGGGTTCGGGCCGGTCATGGTCCTCGGCGCCATTGTTGCCCTTGGTGGCCGGATCGATGCCCCCGCGCTCCTCGTGACCCTGGTCGCCCAATGTCTGGTAAGCGAGCTACTGCTGATCAACCAGATCCCGGATGCCGAGGCTGATCAGAAAGTCGGCCGGCGTCATCTGGTTATTACTCTTGGCCAAGAGGCGGCCGCACGACTGGTCACAGCTCTCTTGCTCGGCAGTTATGTTCCTGTTCTGGCGGGTGTTCTGCTGGACTGGTTACCGGGATGGAGTGCCCTTGCCCTGGTCACAATGCCGGTCGGCCTGTGGATTTCCCGGCAACTACCTCTCGTGCTCCACAATCCGGAACAGCTCAACGCGGTGCTGGGAACGAACGTGGCCGTCCTGCTGTCCACATTGGCGTTACTGATTACCGGACTCAGCCTCTGAAAGCCAACAGGGTTTCCCATCCGGACTTGATCCCGATCCTTGCAAGTACAGGGACTTTGGCCGATGGTTAAGGTCAGATTTTGTTGATTTCATTCATGATATGGAGGTCTGCCCATGAGCATTCTGCTATTACTGATCAGTGCCCTGGTACTGATCTACCTTGGCATCGGAGGCACCGTGGCGGCCGCGGTGATGGCCATTGCCACGGTTGTCGGCCTGTTCCAGGATGAATGGCATATTCTCAGCATCATCTTTGGCGGCATTTTCCTTGCTCTGGCGCTGATCCTGGTCATTCCCGGCGACCTGCGCCTCGATAAAATCAGCCGCCCGCTGCTGGGCTGGGTTCGCAGCCGCCTGCCCAAACTTTCCGATACCGAACAGGAAGCGCTCAGCTCCGGTTCCGTGGACTGGGATGGCGAACTCTTCTCGGGCAAACCAAACTGGAACAAACTGCTGGACGCCAAGCCCGCGCACCTGACCAGCGAGGAGCAGGCCTTCCTCGATGGCCCGGTGGAAAAGCTCTGCGCCATGCTCGATGACTGGAAGATCACTCACGAGCATTACGACCTGCCGGACAAGGTCTGGAAATTCATCCGGGAGAACGGTTTCTTCGGCCTGGTGATTCCCAAGGAGGATGGCGGCCTCGGTTTCTCCAACACCGCCCACTCCGAAATTGTCATGAAGATCTCTACCCGCAGCGTCTCGGCGGCGGTCACCGTCATGGTGCCCAACTCCCTGGGCCCGGGTGAGCTGCTGATGCACTACGGCACCGACGACCAGAAACAGCATTACCTCCCCCGCCTGGCTCAGGGCGAGGAAATTCCCTGCTTCGCCCTGACCTCCCCGGTGGCCGGCTCCGACGCCGGCGCCATTCCGGACAAGGGCATCGTCTGCAAGGGTGAGTGGAACGGCGAGGAGGTACTAGGCCTTAAGGTGACCTGGAACAAGCGTTACATCACCCTGGCCCCGGTGGCCACCCTGATCGGCCTGGCCATCAAGGTCTACGACCCCGAGCACCTGGTGGGCGAGAACGACGAAGTGGGCGTGACCTGTGTGCTGGTTCCAAAGGACACTGACGGCGTGAACGCCGGTGCCCGCCACCTGCCCATGAACACCGTATTCATGAACGGTCCCACCTGGGGTACCGAGGTGTTTATCCCCATGGAACAGGTCATCGGCGGCCAGGACATGCTCGGCAAGGGCTGGACCATGCTGCTGGAGTGCCTGTCCATCGGCCGTTCCATCTCCCTTCCCGCCCTGGGCACCGGTGCCGGCAAGGTGGCCAGCCTGGCGACCGGCTCCTATGCCTACACCCGGGAGCAGTTCGGCCGCTCCATCAGCCAGTTTGAAGGCGTGCAGGAAGCCCTGGAGCCCATCGCCGGCTACACCTACATGATGGATGCCGCCCGCCTTCTCACCTCCGGCATGCTGGACCGGGGCGTACGCCCGTCGGTGCCCTCGGCGGTGCTGAAATACCGCAACACCGACTTGATGCGGGAAGTGATCAACCACGCCATGGATGTGGTCGCCGGCCGGGGTGTCATCACCGGCCCCCGCAACTTCCTGGCCCGGGCCTACCAGGCGGTGCCCATCGGCATCACCGTGGAAGGCGCCAACATCCTCACCCGCAGCCTGATGATCTTCGGCCAGGGCGCCATCCGCTGCCATCCGTTCATCGTCGAGGAGATCGAAGCGGCGGGCATGGAAGACGAGGACAAGGCCGCGAAGAAATTCGACGGCATCTTCTACCGCCATCTGGCCCACACCACCCGCAATGCGCTACGGGCCTTCCTGCTGGCGCTGAGCGGGGGTGTGATCGAATCGGTACCGCGCCATGGCGCGATCAAACGCCATTATCGCCAGCTGGCCCGGTTCTCCGCGGCCTTTGCGCTGATGACTGACGTTACCCTGCTCACCGTCGGCGGCGGCCTGAAAGCCCGCCAGCGCCTGTCCGGCCGGATGGCGGACTGCCTGGTGCACCTCTACTATGCCACCGCCGTGATCAAGCAATGGCACGAGGAAGGCTATCCCGATGACCAGCGGCCGTTGGTGGAATGGAGCCTGAAAACCTGTATGAGGGATCTGCAGGGCTCCATGCGTGAGGCCATCATCAACTTCCCGGTCCCGGCCCTGCGCTGGCCGCTGCGCCTGCTGGTATTTCCGCTCGGCGCCACCGGCCTCAACGGACCGGACGACCGTCTGGGCACCAAAGTCGCCCGCACCATCGTCGAGGATACCCCGGTCCGCCAACGGATCAGCCGCGGCGCCTACACCAACATGGATCCGGAAGATCCACTGGGCCGGGTACTCAATGCCTACAAGCTGGCCAACGAAACCGCCGGCATGCGTGGTCGGTTGCATGAGGCCATCCGCAACCGGGATGAGGACGAGTTGGATGGCATTGCCCTGCTGATGGGCCACGAGCGCAAGGAACTGGTGGACTGGGCCTGCGCCCAGGGCGTAGTTAAAGCGGATGAATGCGACAAGCTGCTGGAAGCGCTGACCGCCCTGTACGACGTCATCCGGGTGGATGCGTTCGACGGCGACGGGCTCAAGGCCCTGTCCCGCTGTGCCAAGGGCAAGCGCAAAGTAGTGGAAAGGTCCGCCCAGGAATAATCAGGAAGGGAAATCGGCGTATGGCGCGGGCCATACGCCGCGACCGTTAATACCGGCCGTTCAGGATATCCACGATCTCGCGGGTATCCTTGATGATGGTGTACACCTTGTCCTCGATCTCGACCCGCTGACGGCGACCGTCGACGTCGGTCACCCGACCGTAGCGCAGCAGCTCCCGATCAAAGTAATCTCCCCGCCGATAATCCAGTTTTTTCTGCCAACCCGGCGGCAACGGCTGACCACGTTCGACCTTCTTCTCGAGGCCCGGCGGCAGCCCATTGCTGTGGGGCGGCTGGGCCGTAGCCGGAGTCGAGACCGTGAAAACGCCCAACAAGGCCGCGATCAGAAGCCATTTCATAAATACCTCTCTTTCCAACAGAATCACATCCAGGTTATGTCTTCGCAGAACTGACGCAAGTTCACTAGCCAGGGTTCCCGGGCGCCGGTCTTTTCTTGACAGACTCCACACTCTCCAACTATTACTGAAGATCAGTTCAATTGGCAGTATCTGCAACCTTTTCAGAAAAAAACTGAATAATAAGAAATAACAGAGCTACGGCGCACCAGTCGCCGACTTTAACCGAAAGGGGTGTATTTCCGTGAACGACCAGTCTGTGGGCGAGCACACAACGCCTTCCCCGATCATCCTTGAAACCCGGAATCTGAAGAAGGATTTCAAAGGCTTCACCGCCATCAACAACGTCAGCGTGAAAGTGGAGAAGGGGAGCATCCATGCGCTGATTGGTCCCAACGGTGCCGGCAAAACCACCTTTTTCAACCTGCTGACCCATTTTCTCAAGCCCAGTGCCGGGCAGATCATCTACGACGGTAAAGACATCACCCACTCCAGACCCGCCGCTATTGCACAGCAAGGCCTGATCCGTTCATTCCAGATCTCTGCGGTGTTTCCGCACCTGTCTGCCCGTGAGAATGTAAGAATTGCCCTGCAGCGCACACTGGGGGTTTCTTACCAGTTCTGGCGCTCCATGCGGGTACTGGACCAGTTGAATGAGGAGGCCCAGGCAACCCTGGAACTGGTGGAGCTGGGTTCCTTTGCCGACACCAAGGCCGTCGAGCTGCCTTATGGCCAGAAGCGGGCCCTGGAAATTGCCACCACTATCGCCCTCAAGCCCCGGCTGATGCTGCTGGACGAACCCACTCAGGGCATGAGCTCCGAGGATGTGGGCACAGTGACCGATCTGATCCGACGGGTGGTCGAAGGCCGCACCATCGTGATGGTGGAACACAACCTGAATGTGGTGTCCACCCTGGCCGACACCATCACTGTGCTGAACCGGGGCGAGGTATTGGCGGAGGGCGATTACGACACCGTATCCACCAACCCTGCCGTGATGGAAGCCTACATGGGGACCACCGATGCCGCCTGATCAACGCCCGGAGTTGCTCCGAATCGAGAACCTGCACGCCTGGTACGGCGAGTCCCACATTCTCCACGGCATGAACCTGACCCTGCACGAAGGCGAGGTGATTACGCTGCTCGGCCGTAACGGGTCCGGGCGCACCACCACCCTGAAAGCGATTCTCGGGCTCGTGGGCCGGCGCACCGGCTCAATCAAGATCCATGGCACTGAAATCATCGACATGCCCACGCATCGGATCGCCCATGTGGGCAAGCTCGGCTATTGCCCGGAAGAACGTGGCATTTTTGCTTCCCTTAATGTCGACGAAAACCTGGAACTACCCCCTGTAGTCGCCGAAGGCGGCATGTCGGTTAACGACATCTACACCATGTTTCCGAACCTCAAGGAGCGACGGAAAAGCCAGGGCTCCAAACTCTCCGGCGGTGAGCAGCAGATGCTGGCCATTGCCCGTATCCTGCGAACAGGTGCCAATCTGCTGTTGCTGGACGAGATTACCGAAGGGTTAGCCCCTGTCATCCTGAAATCCCTGGATCAGGTGATTCGCAAACTGCGGGAAAAGGGCTTCACCATCATCCTTGTGGAGCAGAATTTTCGCTTTGCTGCCCCTTTGGCGGACCGCCACTATGTCATTGAACACGGTCGGGTGGTGGAACAGATTGACGCCGCTGACCTTGAGGCCAAAAAAGAGCAGTTGAACAGGCACCTGAGTGTCTGAGCCCGTGGGCCTGGGGCGCGACAAGCGCACCGACCCTGAATCTAATAAGAAAAGGAATCCCACTATGTTCAAGCACTGGAAACAAGGTCTGGCAAGTGCGGTCGCAATGGCGACGTTGGCAATGCCGCTCACCGCGACCGCTGAACTTTCAGACGGTAAACTCAAAATTGGCGTACTCAGTGACATGTCCGGAGTTTACAAAGCTCTGGAAGGCCCCGGCGCCGTGGTCGCGGCCAAGATGGCCATTGAAGACTTCGGAGGATCGGTCCTCGGCCAACCCGTGGAAGTCATCTCCGCGGATCACCAGAACAAGCCCGACATCGGCGCCAGCACCGCCCGGGAATGGATCGACGCCAAGGAGGTGGATATGATCACCGCCCTGGACAACTCGTCGGTGGCCCTGTCGGTTCAGGGACTGGCTAACGACAAGAAGATCATCACCATGAATACCGGGGCTGGTACGACCGCTCTCACCGAAGATCAGTGCACGCCCTACGGCATCCACTATGTCTATGACACCCACGCACTGCCAGTGGGCACGGCCACGGCCATGGTCAAAAACGGCGGCAAGAGCTGGTTCTTCATTACCGCCGACTATGCCTTCGGCCATTCCCTGCGAGACAACACCGGCGCAGTAGTGGAGAGTCTGGGTGGTGAAGTGGTTGGCAACGTCAACGCACCATTGTCCACCAACGACTTCTCTTCCTACCTGCTTCAGGCCCAGTCCTCAGGCGCCGACGTGATCGGCCTGGCCAACGCCGGGCAGGACACGGTGAACGCGATCAAACAGGCCAACCAGTTCCGGATCGTACAAAGCGGGCAGAAGCTGGCGGGTATGCTGGTGTTCATCACCGACGTGCACAGCATGGGCCTGGACATTGCCCAGGGCCTGCAGTTCACCACGGCTTTCGTATGGAACCAGAATGATGAAACCCGGGCCTGGTCCGAACGCTTCCATGAGCGCCACGGTGCCATGCCAACCATGGTGCACGCCGGCGTTTACTCCGCCGTCACCAACTATCTGAAAGCGGTCAAGGAGACCGGCACCGACGACAGCGATACCGTTCGCGCCAAGCTGGGCGAGATGACCCTGAACGACATGTTCGTGAAAAACGGCTCCATCCTGCCCAACGGTACCATGCTGCACGATATGTACCTGGTGGAAGTGAAGAAGCCCTCGGAGTCCGAAAGCGAATGGGACCTGCTGAGAGTGGTATCGAAGATTCCGGCGGATCAGGCGTTTATTCCGCTGTCCGAATCCAAATGTCCGTTGGTTAACTAACGGTAGAACCGACCACTGCTTCCGGGGAGATTGCCGACGTGTCGATACAGGTCATACTGGCCCAGGCACTGCTTGGGCTGAATGTGGGTGTGTTTTACGCCATGTTGAGCCTGGGGCTGGCGGTGATATTCGGCTTGCTGAATATCATCAACTTCGCCCATGGCGCCATGTACATGCTGGGGGCGTTCATTGCCCTCATCGGTTACTCTCTCCTGGAACAATGGTTCGGAATCAGCCTTCAGATCGGATTCTGGGCGTCACTGCTGGTGGCGCCCCTCATTGTCGGCATTCTCGGGGTGCTGATTGAACGTCTGTTTCTCAAGCGACTCTACGACCTGGACCACATTTACGGCTTGTTGCTCACCTTTGGCATCACGCTCATCCTTCAGGGCCTGTTCGCCAACTATTTCAATGTTTCCGGCACGCCCTATCCGGGCCAGCCGGAGTCTCTGAGCGGGGTGGTTAATCTCGGATTCATGTACTTCCCCACCTACCGCCTGTTTGCCATCGTGTTTTCCCTGGTGGTCTGTTTCGCCACCTGGTGGGTCATCGAACACACCAAGCTCGGTTCCCGGTTGCGGGCCGGCGTGGAAAACCCCGACCTGACCCAGGCCTTCGGACTGAATGTCCCTCGCATGGTCACACTGACCTTCGCCTTCGGCGCTGGCCTGGCAGGCCTGGCCGGGGTGCTGGCAGCACCAATCTACTCCGTCAGCCCGCTGATGGGCGCCGATCTGATCATCGTAGTGTTTGCCGTGGTGGTCATCGGCGGTATGGGCTCGATCATGGGCGCCATCCTGTCCGGCCTCGCCCTCGGACTGGTTGAAGGGCTGACCAAGGTGTTCTACCCGCCCGCGGCCAGTACCGTAATTTTCTTCCTTATGGTGCTGGTGTTGCTGTTCCGTCCCGCCGGCCTGTTTGGTAAGGAGAAATAAGCGCCATGACCAACCGCATCCTCTTTATCATCATGCTCTTGGCGGGCCTGACTGCCCCCCTTTTCGCCTACCCTGTTTTCGTCATGGACCTGCTGTGCTTCGCACTGTTCGCCTGCGCCTTCAACCTCTTGCTGGGCTATGCCGGCCTGCTCTCGTTCGGCCATGCCGCGTTCTTTGGCGGCGCCGCCTACATTACCGGTTACGTCACCAAGGAATGGGGGTTTACCCCGCTGCTGGGCATACTCGCCGGCGCAGCGTTTGCCATGGTGATCGGCACAGTCTTCGGGTTCCTGGCCATACGCCGTCAGGGCATTTACTTCGCCATGGTGACTCTGGCACTGGCCCAGATCATCTATTTCCTGGCCTTGCAGATGCCCTTCACCGGCGGCGAAAACGGCCTGCAGGGTATTCCCCGGGGACAGCTGTTTGGCCTGATTGACCTGAACAATTCCCTTTCCATGTACTATTTCGTGTTCGCCATCTTCCTGATCGGCTTCGGCATCATCTATCGCACCATCAATTCGCCCTTCGGGGAGGTGTTGCAGGCGATCCGGGAAAACGAATCCCGGGCCCTGTCCCTGGGGTACGACGTTGATCACTTCAAACTGTTGGCCTTCGTGATCTCTGCCACCCTGGCCGGACTGGCCGGCGCCACCAAGGCCATCATTTTCCAGTTTGCGGCACTCACCAATGCCCACTGGCAGACCTCCGGGGAGGTCATCCTGATGACCCTGGTAGGCGGCTTGGGCACCGTGTTTGGTCCGGTGCTTGGCGCCATCACCGTGGGTGCCCTCAGCCACGAACTATCGGCCTTCGGCTCCTGGGTACAGGTGATACTGGGCACTATTTTTGTTGTCTGCGTCATGGTATTCCGTCGCGGCATTATTGGTGAACTCCAGCGACTGGTCAGTCGTAAGCAGGGTTAAGGATTATGCGAATTATTTCTGCCCAGGAGGTGGCCGGCGCGCTGGTATGGCCGGCACTGATTGAACGCCTCGCCACCACCTTTCGCGAGGGCGTGGAATCGCCGCCAAGACACCATCACGCCATGTACCGCCCGGACGGTGAGGCCACCATGCTTCTTATGCCGGCTTGGGAAAAGGCCGGTTACATCGGTATGAAAATGGTCAACGTTTTTCCGCAGAATGCCAACGCCGGGCTACCCGCCATCTCGGGGCTTTATATCCTGTGTGAGGGCCAGCATGGCACTCCCCTCGCCTGTATCGACGGCAGTGCCCTGACCAGTCGCCGGACCGCAGCGGCTTCGGCGCTGGCAGCGCGGGAGTTGGCGCGGCAAGATTCTGAATCTTTGCTGGTAGTCGGCACCGGCAAACTGGCACCAATGCTCGTTGAAGCACACGCCGCCGTTCGGCCCATCCGCACCGTCCGGATCTGGGGCCGAAATCCGGACAAAGCTGCCGCCTTGGCCGACCGGTTCCGTGACCGGTTCGACTGCGAGGCGGTCACGAACCTGGAAACCGCAGTATCCGAGGCAGACATCATCAGCTGCGCGACCCTGGCGACCGAACCTCTGATTCGGGGTGATTGGCTGCAACCAGGCAGCCATCTGGATCTGGTAGGGGCATTCCGGCCATCCATGCGGGAAACCGACAGTCAGTGCCTGGCCCGCAGCGAAGTCTTCGTGGACACCTACGCCGGTGCCCTGGGCGAGGCGGGCGACATTCTCCAGGCCATCGACGAAGGCGCGTTCAGTAAGGCCGACCTGCGGGCCGAACTGGCGGAATTACTGCGGGGCGACAAACCTGGGCGCACCAACGACGAGGCCATCACAGCATTCAAATCCGTGGGTGCCTCGCTAGAAGACCTTGCCGCTGCCATTGAAGTCTGGGAAGCTCTGGGACACTAGTGTCCCGTCTGGCTAATTCGTTAACCTACTGAGCCACTGAGAGCTTTGAGAGCTAGGCGCGGTGGCGAAGGTTTGGTGGTTCCAAATCGAGACAGCGCAAGGCGGCTATCAAAGCTCTCAGTGGCTCCCGAAGGGCGCGAGGCTGAGGCTTCTGGCCGGTGTTGCCTGCTCCTTGATGTGGAACCACCAAACCTGCGGACAGTCGCCTTGGCCAGAAGCCTCAGCGTCACGCAGTAGGTTAACGAATTAGCCAGACGGGACACTAGTCCGTCTCACTCCGAAGCCCGCCCTCAATGGCCTGGCTCACCAACCAACGCCGCAGGATCTGGATACCCCGCTCCCGCCGCCGGCTGGTCTTCCAGGCAAAATAGAACTCATCCCCCGTCATCACCGGATGACAGGGCAACCGGACAAAATCCTCCGAATCCTTGCGGGTGCTCAACATGTAATCGTTGGTCAGCGCGATGCCCTGATGGAACCTGGCTGCCTCCAGCGCCAGCAGCATGTGACTGAAATGCTGGACACGCGCCCCCGCCGGAATCTCGCGATCCACCGCCTTGTACCACACCTCCCAGTCCCCGGCCGGCTTCTCAAAAATGCTGTGGGTCGACAGCAACGGAAACCGCGCCACCTCATCCGGTGTCAGTGCCTCATTGTCCGCATCGGCACCCTCCCGCCCGAGCTCCCGCCGAATTTTCTGCCAGTAATCCTGACTGCACACCGGGAACAGCTGCTCCACATACAACAACTCATAACTGTAGGCTGCGGAGTTCTTGTGCACGGTGATGAAACAATCCGCCACCCGATCCGACAACTGCGGGTTCTCACTGCTCATCTCCAGCGCCAGATCAATCTGCGGATGTAACCGCTGCAACTCCGGCAACCGCGGCACCAACCAACGCACCGCAAACGAACTGAATACCGACAACCGGATCCGGGCTTCCTCATGCCCCAGCAGTTGCTCACTGGCCCGTTCGATCTGCAACAACGCGGAACTGACCGCATCCAGATACTGCCGGCCCTCGTCCGTCAGCGTCAGCGTCCGGCCACTACGCCAGAACAGCTGCTCGCCGAGGTAGGTCTCCAACTGTTTGATCTGATGACTTACGGCACTCTGACTGACCGCCAGTTCCTCGGCAGCATGGGAAAAGCTGTTAAGGCGGGCGACGGCCTCGAAGACAGGGAGTGCTTTTAGAGGTGGCAGTTTCATTATCTAAATTTCTAATCGGTTAACAATAAAGATCATTTTATCGGATATTTAAACCCAAATAGACTCCCACTGCGAATTACGGGAGCGCGGAGAGGGACCCGCTTCCGAAAATGCTCGGAGCCAAGGATGGCGAGAGCAAGCGTACATGGACGTACTCGCAGCGGTTTTCGGAAGCGGGTCCCTCTTCGTGCTCTTTCACGGAGCCAGAATTCAAGGGAGGTCACGGGTATGTCAGGCAAGACCGTAAACAGCGCCATTCTTCTGCTGGTCATCGGCAACGCCATGGCCATCGCCTCGGACGTATTCATCAAACTGCTGGAACCGGGCACCCCCATCTTCCAGTTTGCGTTCCTGCGCTGCATCCTGACCCTGGTGTTCCTGCTGCCCCTGCTCGGCCAACTGAACCGCCAGCACCTGTTCGCAGGCCTCGGCATCCACACTATACGCGCCCACATCCACCTCGCCGGCATCCTGTGCATGGTCATCGCCCTGGGCAACCTGCCCCTGGCCACCGCCAACGCCGTGTTCTACGCCGCGCCGATCCTGGTCATGGTGCTGTCCGTCATTGTCTTTCGCGAACAGCTGACCCCGCTGAGCGTGTTCGCCGTATTCAGCGGCTTCGCCGGTATCGTCGTCATCCTCCGCCCGGTGGAATTCAACTGGGCCGCCATTGCCGCCCTGGGTTCGGCGTTTGCCCTCGCGATCAACGCGGTGATGGTGCGCCAGCTGCCCAAACAGCAATCCACCGTCCACAAACTGTTCCTGAACTACCTGCTGATCCTGCCAGCGGCGGGCGCCCTGGCCTGGTGGGAAGGGGCCGCCTGGGACGCCGGGATCCTGATCAGCGCCCTGGGCTCCGCCATGTTCATACTCGGTTACAACATCACCGTGCTGCTGGCCTACCGGCAGGTGGATGCCAACCAGGTCACCAGCGCCGAATACACCGGGCTGATCTGGGCCGTGGCCATTGGCTGGATCTGGTTCGGGGAAGTCCCGGACCTCTGGTTCCTGGCCGGCAGCCTGATGATCGTGGTACCGCTGATCCTGATCGGATTACGGCACCGGCGCCGCTCACCGACGCGGGGCTTTGCAAGAACTCTACATGGAGCAGGGCAAACTTGACGTCTAACTGTCCGCCTTGTCGACAGAACGCAGGTGGGACTCGATGGTGAAGGTATGGACGCAATCAGCCCCGAGTGCCCGCAGCGCGTCCGCCAGTCGCAGCAGGTACTCGGAATTGGGGCCACTCGGCCCCGTGGCCGAAGCAATCTGGCGGGCAATGTCCGCTTCCGGCGCCTCGCCGAGAAACGCCTCGTTGTCCTCGGTGGCGATGTAAACAAGCCCTTCGGCGTGACTGCCATCGTCGAAGGTCAAGGTGGTACTGAAGCGCAGGTAGCCATTCTTCTCCCGCACGTCCAGATACTCGAACACGTGGGGCGATACCCGGTAGGCCATACCCTTACACACGGCGCCCGGCTGCTCGATCAGGGTCACCACACGACCGGGAGCCTCCGGCGTGCCGCGATGATCGTGGGAGGCCTGCCAGAACCGACGGGCCCACCCGCGAATGGAGGCCGGGCGCTTCTCCAGGAACGGAAAATCCACCTTGTAGATCAGCGAGCCATAGCCGAACAGCCAGATGGCCTCAATGCCCTCGAAATTGAAGCGCTTGCGGTTGTGCTCAATGGTGTTAACAGACATGGGAACGCCGCCAGAGTATTGCTGAAGCTCGCCATTCTAGGCCGTCTGGGTGCTGGCGATAAAGCCGGCAATACCCGTAAGGACAATTTCCGCCGCCATGGCGGACAGAATCAGGCCGCTGATTTTCGACATGATGTTGAGGCCGGTCTTACCCAGGACCTTCTCCAGGTAGCCGGACAGACGCAACAAAACCCCGAGAATCAACAGGCCGGAAACCAGGCCCAGCAGGCCACCCGCGACCTGGGGCACCGCTTTCAGTTCGGCACCATACACCATGATCGCACCAATGGTGGCCGGCCCAATCATCACCGGAATGGCCAAGGGCACCACAGCCACGTCATCCCTTTCTTCCTCGGGTAATCCGGTTGCGTGGTTACGGGTGCCGCTGCTGACCAGGCTGACCGCGGTCAGGAACAGGAGGCAACCGGCGCCGATGCGGAAGGAGTTCAGGGTAATGCCGATGGCATCGAACAGCAGCGGGCCGGCAAAAAACAATACGAGCCCCAGGATAAATGCGGACAAGATGGACCGACGGATAATCGAAGACTTTTCGGCAACCGGCAGCCCGCGGGTAAGCGCCAGGAACATGGTGACCACAAAGAACGGCGCCAACAGGAACAGGAAGCGGATGGTGCTGCTCAGATAGGTGCTGAAGAACGTCTCAAACATCAGGAAGGTCCGGCCAGAAAAAACCGCTAGCATAGCGCCTGTTTTCAAGGACTTCCGTACGCAACAGAACGTACACCCGCGCTGACGCCTCCACCGCACCGGAACTGGACGGCGGGCGTGACCGAACAGGGCCAGGCCCGGCCTGTGCGGCCTGGCACCCCGCCAGCGGGCTCTGAAGATTATCGAGAACTGCGCCCACCCGGACTTCAGGCCGCAACTGCTGGACTACTTCGAGCGGGCCTGCGCGAGTGGCCGGGGCATGCATACGCCGCATCTTCTGGGCGAGGCTCTGAGCTGGCATCAGCGGTTTGAGGAAACCGGGCAGATGTGACAAGTGGGGCACCCGCGCCTTTACTTTCACCCATAATGGGCATAAATTTACCCATTATGGGTATTTTATTGGCTACACCTCGATGAATCCGGAAACAACAAGGCACCCCGAAAACCGCAATGTTGCCGATGCCCTCTTTTCAGCAACACGGCAAAAGGTCCTGAGCCTGCTGTTCACACAACCCGACCAGGATTTCTCTATCGGCGAATTGATCGAGAAAGCTAATGCGGGTTCAGGTGCAGTGCAGCGGGAGATCACCCGCCTTGCCGAAAGCGGCCTTGTGAGCGTGGAACTAAAGGGCAGACAAAAGCGGTACCATGCCAACAAGAATGCACCGGTATTCCGCGAGTTACGCTCGCTGGTCATGAAAACCCTTGGCCCCTCCGATATCGTTAAGAAGGCATTACAATCTATCGACAGTCAGCTGGAACTGGCACTGATCTATGGTTCGGTCGCAAAACACGCCGACAATGCCGACAGCGATATCGATCTGATGCTGGTATCGGATTCTCTTACTCTGGAAAATGTGTTCACCGCACTGGAACCCGCAGAGGAAGAGCTTTCCCGCCCCGTGAATCCGACACTCTACACTCGACAGGAATTCGACAAACGGCGGGAACAGGACAACCCGTTTCTCCGCAAAGTGCTGAATGGACCTCACATCGTACTGAAAGGACTCATCAATGAACAAAGAACAACTGGAGAACGTGGAGAAGGTTCGGAAACTGCATCCTGAAGCGCCAGACCCGGCAGAAATTCAGGGTCTGATTCGCTCCGGAAGCACCAGGCTCAGGGATGCCGGATTGGAATCTCTGAGCCTCGAAAGCCGCTTTGATCTTGCCTATAACGCCGCGCATGCTCTGTCTCTGGCAGCGCTGCGCCAGGCAGGCTATCGCTCAGACAGTCGCTACCTTGTATTCCAGTGCCTCCAGCACACGCTTGATATGCCGTCTGCAAAGTGGCGAGTTCTGGACCACGCACACCGCAAACGAAACCTTGCCGAATATGAGGGTGTCGTCGAAGCTCTAGCGGGCAACACTTAATCAGTATCAGTTTCTGCGTTACCAGCCCGTCAATGGTATTCCGTGCTTCTCAAGATACTCATCATTTTCGTCGAGGTAATCCCTGGTTCGATTCTGATAATGGGAGGGGTTACCTTCGATCTCATTGGCTTGTAGCCGGGCTAGTTCAATCTCATTTCCGGGTTGATTCATCATCCAGATGACAATCTCGCCTCCCGGGGCCAGACCGAAGGTCAATGTATCCCTTGGCCTCATCCGTACATCGACCTGCGTCACCATTGGGGCTAGCTCCCGCATCTCTTCTTTCCATTTCGGGGGAATTTCTATCAACCTCTGATAGAACTTCTGCTCCGCAAAGGAAAACCATTGTATGGCTACAAAATTGGGAAAAGGCTCCATTCTTCCAGCAACCCCACGGGGACCGTTTGGTCCCTTCCAGCAACAGCCCATCGATCCCGCTGGATGCCACCAGTGTCTGACACCTGATAACTCAAACTCCAAGTGCTCCACCCAAATATCATAGTGTTTCGGCGTAGCGAGCTGGAAACGCCAAGCCATGGAATCGTTTTCTTTCGCCGCACTCGCGCAGGCCGACAGCGTGAAAAATACGGCAATGGTTAGTACGTTTTTAATCCTCATGATTTATCCAGAAATTGTATTGGGGTGAACCTTACGCTTACGAGATAAAGCGGGTCTCAGAGGATGTATGAACTCCTGAGCCGGTATTTCCAAAACAGCTATCTCACCAGCCATCAACCACTCAAGTGGGTTGTAATGATCAGAATGATGAATGTATCTCTGCCTGAGCCAATCGGTTTTCTCCGGATGAAGCGATATCTCTGTTTCTCCAGTACCAATCTGTTGTGAGAAGTTCTCGAATAGTGCCCCGAGTTCTTCGGGCATATTCATTGCTGGATCAGTTGAATCCATCTGATCAAATGGAACTCCTTTCCCTCTTGCCAACTCATGCATCAAATACAACCCTACCCTCGAATACTCACCTTTGATTTTCCTGGTCATCCTCAGTGACATTTCCACCTGGCCATCTGGTAGGGGATGCTCATATCTTTTTTGTTCTATACGGATAGACGCCTCTCTTCCATCGGACAATGGCAGGCTGTGTTGCCCAACCCAACCTTCCAACTCCACTCTGCTTTGCAAACTCTTAAGGTTATCCCACTCCATGGTTTTCCGAGGCCAACGGGTTTCACTGCCCCTAACATGCAGCGTTGGATAAAGCAGTAAGTCCTCGGTTTGTATGTCCGGATACCCACCTCCTACGTCCGAGTGCGCCCCAGGTAAGGTAATCTCTGCAAAGTTTTCAGGCAGTCTGCCATCTTCTCCTTTGATGCTGTTTAGTGAGAAGTTTGCTCTCTTTTCGTCTGCCGCCACCAGGTGCACAACGTGGCTAATTTTGTTTGCGTCTAAATAAAGCTCAACCGGGCTATTCCGGTCATTACCAGCCGATAAATCCAAACTTGAGGGATTGAAGATGCCCGCAACTGTGTCGAAAAGCCCCAGGAAGCGAATCCTTACTTCACGGGGCCAGCCGATGCCCTCATCGGTCAGAGCTATACCCATCTCGCCCTCTTCTCCCTTCAGGATTTCATTGGTCG
>NZ_JAWOIS010000051.1:0-84159 GCF_046484525.1 Marinobacter sp. | reverse complement strand
AATAAGGCGATTTAACTGCACCAAGCGTAGCTTTGAGAAGCTAAAAGAGTTTTATGAAAAGCGGGACGGAGTCTCTACTCCCTCTCGCTTTTTTGCGACCTGAATTTGCGCTTGCGTTCCTGTTCGTGACGAACTTATCCGCCACTCGATGAGGATACAAGCCTTGAGCACACCAGCAATCCTTGCACTCGCAGACGGAAGCCTCTTCTACGGCACCGCCATGGGCGCTGACGGAGAAACCAGCGGCGAGGTGGTATTCAACACCGCCATGACCGGCTACCAGGAAATCCTGACCGATCCGTCCTACTCCCGCCAGATCGTCACACTGACGTATCCGCACATCGGCAACACCGGTGTCAACGAAGAGGATATCGAATCCGACCGCATCCAGGCCGCCGGCCTGATCATCCGGGACCTGCCGCTGCTGGCCAGCAACTGGCGCAGCCAGGGTAGCCTCCAGGACTACCTGCGAAGCAACAACATTGTTGGAATCGCCGACATCGACACCCGCCGTCTGACCCGGATCCTGCGGGACAAGGGTTCCCAGAACGGCGCCATCGTCGCCGGCGACAATGCCACCGCCGAACGCGCCCTGGAGCTGGCCAAGGCGTTCCCGGGACTCAAGGGCATGGACCTGGCCAAGGAAGTCACCTGTGACAAGACCTGGCAATGGAGCCAGACTGAGTGGAGCCTGGATTCCGGCTATGGTGAACGCACCGAGGCGAAATTCAGGGTGGTGGCCTGGGATTACGGCGTAAAGCTTAACATCCTGCGCATGCTCGCGGCCCGCGGCTGCGACATCACCGTTGTTCCGGCCCAGACTTCCGCTTCGCAAGTACTGGCCATGAATCCGGACGGCATCTTCCTGTCCAACGGCCCGGGCGACCCCGAGCCCTGTGATTACGCCATCACGGCCATCCAGGAAGTGCTCGAAACCGAGATCCCGGTATTCGGCATCTGCCTCGGCCACCAGTTGCTGGCCCTGGCCAGTGGCGCCAAAACCATGAAGATGGGCCATGGCCACCATGGCGCTAACCATCCGGTTCAGGATATTGCCAAAGGCACCGTGATGATCACCAGCCAGAACCACGGCTTTGCCGTGGACGAGGCAACACTGCCCGCAAACGTTGAGGCGACTCACAAGTCCCTGTTTGACGGCACGCTGCAGGGCATCCGACGGACCGACAAGCCGGCCTACAGCTTCCAGGGTCACCCGGAAGCCAGCCCCGGTCCCCACGACGTGGCGCCCTTGTTTGACGAGTTTATCCGCCTGATGGAAACGCGGTCCGCCTGAGTGCGGAGTGCCCCGGAAAGCTCACAGGCGCCGCGTTTTGCGCTGCAAGAATTCAAAAGTTGCTGACAGGTTTACCAAGACATGCCAAAACGTACAGACATCCAAAGCATCCTGATCCTGGGCGCCGGCCCCATTGTGATCGGGCAGGCGTGCGAATTCGACTACTCCGGAGCCCAGGCCTGCAAGGCCCTCCGTGAAGAGGGTTACCGGGTCATCCTCGTGAATTCCAACCCGGCCACCATCATGACTGATCCGGTCATGGCCGATGCCACCTACATCGAGCCGATCACCTGGAAGACGGTCGAGAAAATCATCGAGAAGGAACAGCCGGACGCGCTGCTGCCCACCATGGGTGGCCAGACCGCACTGAACTGCGCCCTGGACCTGGAAAAGCACGGCATCTTGGAGAAGCATGGCGTCGAGATGATCGGGGCCAACGCCGACACCATCGACAAGGCCGAGGACCGGGACCGCTTCGACAAGGCCATGAAGAAGATCGGCCTCGAGTGTCCGCGCGCCACCATCGCCCACTCCATGGAAGAAGCCTGGAAAGTGGCGGAGGACATCGGTTTTCCCTGCATTATCCGTCCGTCCTTTACCATGGGCGGTTCCGGTGGTGGTATCGCCTACAACAAGGACGAGTTCGAGGAAATCTGCCAGCGCGGCCTGGACCTGTCCCCGACTAACGAGCTGCTGATCGACGAGTCCCTGATCGGCTGGAAAGAGTACGAGATGGAAGTTGTCCGGGACAAGAATGACAACTGCATCATTGTCTGCTCAATCGAGAACTTCGATGCCATGGGCGTGCACACCGGTGACTCCATCACCGTGGCTCCGGCCCAGACCCTTACCGACAAGGAATACCAGATCATGCGGAACGCCTCCCTGGCCGTCCTGCGTGAGATCGGTGTGGAAACCGGCGGCTCCAACGTCCAGTTCGGCATCAATCCGGATACCGGCCGCATGGTGGTGATCGAGATGAACCCGCGGGTGTCCCGTTCCTCCGCCCTGGCCTCCAAGGCTACCGGCTTCCCGATCGCCAAGGTGGCGGCGAAGCTCGCGGTGGGCTACACCCTGGACGAGCTACAGAACGAAATCACCGGCGGTGTGACTCCGGCTTCGTTCGAGCCCAGCATCGACTACGTGGTCACCAAGGTTCCCCGGTTCACCTTCGAAAAGTTCCCTCAGGCCGACGCCCGTCTGACCACCCAGATGAAATCCGTGGGTGAGGTGATGGCCATCGGCCGGACCTTCCAGGAATCCCTGCAGAAAGCCCTGCGCGGCCTGGAAGTGGGCTCCGAAGGCTTTGACGAGAAGCTCGGGGATCTGGATTCCGAGAACTCCCGGGAAACCCTGACCCGCGAACTGAACGTGCCGGGCGCCGACCGGATCTGGTACATCGGTGATGCCTTCCGCGCCGGCATGAGCGTGGAAGACGTGTTCGCCCACACCAATGTGGACCCCTGGTACCTGGTGCAGATCGAAGACCTCATCCGCGAGGAAGAAACGCTCCGAAGTGCCGGCAAGGCCGATATCGACCAGGCCACCCTGCTCCGCCTCAAGCGCAAGGGCTTCTCCGATGCCCGCTTGGCCAAACTGCTGGGTATTTCCGAAGTGAGCCTGCGCAAACTGCGCCACGACCTGGATATTCGCCCGGTATACAAGCGGGTGGATACCTGTGCCGCGGAATTTGCCTCCGACACGGCTTACATGTACTCAACCTATGAGGAAGAGTGCGAGGCCGACGCGTCCGACCGGGAAAAGATCGTGGTCATCGGCGGCGGCCCGAACCGGATCGGGCAGGGCATCGAGTTCGACTACTGCTGTGTGCACGCGGCCCTGGCCATGCGGGAAGACGGCTACGAAACCATCATGATCAACTGCAACCCGGAGACAGTGTCCACCGATTACGACACCTCCGACCGGTTGTACTTTGAGCCAATTACCCTGGAAGACGTGCTGGAAATTGTCTACGTCGAGAAGCCCAAAGGCGTGATCGTTCAGTATGGCGGTCAGACCCCGCTGAAACTGGCCCGTGGCCTGGAAGCGGCTGGTGTACCGATCATAGGCACCAGCCCGGACGCCATCGACCGTGCCGAGGACCGGGAGCGGTTCCAGCAGATGATCACCCGCCTGGGCCTGAAACAGCCGGAAAACGCCACCGTGCGCAGCCACGAGGAAGGCATCCTCGCGGCCCGGGAAATCGGTTACCCGCTGGTGGTGCGCCCGTCCTACGTGCTGGGCGGCCGGGCCATGGAAATCGTCTACGACGAGGAAGAGCTGGTGCGCTACATGCGGAACGCTGTGCTGGTCTCCAACGACAGCCCGGTGCTGTTGGACCACTTCCTGAATGCCGCCATCGAGGTGGACATCGATGCCATCTCCGACGGTAAAGACGTGGTGATTGGTGGCATCATGCAGCACATAGAGCAGGCTGGTGTTCACTCCGGTGATTCCGCCTGTTCGCTGCCACCGTACACCCTGTCCCAGCAAGTGCAGGACGAGATGCGCGATGCGGTGAAGAAGATGGCTATCGAGCTGGATGTGGTGGGCCTGATGAACGTGCAGCTGGCCTGGCAGGATGGCGAGATCTACGTGATCGAGGTGAACCCGCGGGCGTCGCGCACCGTGCCGTTCGTGTCCAAGGCCATTGGTGTGTCCCTGGCCAAGGTGGCGGCCCGGGTTATGGCTGGCAAGACCCTGAAGGAGCTGGAGTTCACCCAGGAAATCATTCCGCGCTACTACGCGGTAAAAGAGTCGGTGTTCCCGTTTAACAAGTTCCCGGCGGTGGATCCGATCCTGGGGCCGGAGATGAAATCCACCGGCGAAGTCATGGGTCTGGGCGATAGCTTTGACGAGGCCTTTGCCAAGGCGGCCCTGGCCGTTGGCGAGCGTCTGCCGGACAAGGGCACTGCCTTCATGTCGGTCCGTGACGTGGACAAGCCGGGCGCGGCGAAGGTGGCTCGGGATCTGGTGGAAGCCGGGTTCAAGCTGATCGCCACCACGGGCACGGCCAAGGCGCTGAAGGAAGCCGGAATCGAGGTTGAGCGGGTAAACAAGGTTCGCGAGGGCCGTCCGCACATTGTTGACGCCATCAAGAATGGCCAGGTTCAGCTGATCATCAATACTACCGAAGGTCGCAAGGCCATTTCCGACTCGGCGCAGATCCGTCAGTCGGCCCTGCAGACCAAGGTAACCTATACAACGACACTGGCGGGTGGCGAAGCCTTCTGCCGGGCCATCAAGTTCGGCCCGGAGCGCACTGTTCGTCGCCTCCAGGATCTACACGCAGGAAAATAAGACTATGGCTGACAGAGTACCCATGACCAAGGCGGGTGAAGCCCGCCTCCGCGAGGAGCTTAAGAAGCTGAAGTCCGAGGATCGTCCGCAGGTGATCGCGGCGATTGCCGAAGCCCGTGAGCACGGCGATCTCAAGGAAAACGCCGAGTACCATGCTGCCCGTGAGCAGCAGGGTTTCATCGAGGGCCGGATTCAGGAAATCGAAGGCAAGCTCGCCTCTGCCCAGGTGATTGAAGTCACCACTATGGAGAACACCGGCAAGGTCATCTTCGGCACCACCGTGCATCTGGTGAACGTGGATACCGATGAGGAAGTGACCTACCAGATCGTCGGCGAGGACGAAGCCGACATCAAACAGGGCAAGCTCTCCATCTCGTCCCCCATTGCCCGCGCCCTGGTGGGTAAGGATGAGGGTGATGTGGTCGCGGTCCGCGTACCGTCCGGTACAGTGGAGTACGAGATTGCCGAGGTGGAGTACATCTGAGGGTGTGAGTGAGTGAAAACGGGGTCAGATGAAAGTCTTCATCTGACCCCAACTTCAGGGCCCGAGCCTGGGGTTCAGTCTAACTCCGGGGTCAGATGAACAATTTCATCTGACCCCATCTTCACCCCAGGCCCCAGGCACAAAAAAGCCGGCTACGGTCCCCCGCAGCCGGCTTTTTCTTTTGAGCTTGGCTCAGTGCTTGTTCCGAAGCAGATTCGACAGCTTCGGGTTCGGCTTCCTGGCCCGGCGCAGCAGGACAGCAATCTTGCCGATGGTCTGAACCACCTCGGCCCCCGACGCCTCGCACAGGGCGCTGATGGCCTCCTGACGGGCTTCGCGGTCCTGGCTGGCCACCTTGATCTTGATCAGCTCGTGATCGTTCAGTGCGCGCTCCAATTCTTCCTGGAGTCCCTCGGACAGGCCTTTGTCTCCCACGATGATCACGGGTTTCAGGTTGTGGGCGATGGCCCGGTATTCCCGGCGCTGTTCCGGCGAAAGACTCATGATGTAATCTCTTTATAGGTGCAATTAACAAAAGGTCAGCGGCTTATTCGCTGGCATAATCGTATAATCCGTGGATTGTAACAGATCGTGCGGCCCCGAAAATGCCTGTTAACCCGTATCGACCGTGGCCACGGGCGGTCTGTACCAGAAAGATTTGGAGGTAGCCTTGGCTCGGTCCAAGTCCAGCGATCGCTGGCTGAAGGAACATTTCGACGACGTTTGGGTCAGGAAGTCGCAGGAGGAAGGATATCGCTCCCGCGCCAGCTACAAACTCGTTGAGCTGGACAAGAAGGACAAGCTTTTTCGGTCGGGCCAGCTGGTGGTGGATCTCGGTGCCGCGCCTGGCGGCTGGTCCCAGGTGGCCGTGGAGCGCTTGGGAGACAAGGGTGTGGTGATCGCCAGCGACATCCTGCCCATGGATCCGATAGCCGGTGTGGACTTTGTCCAGGGCGACTTTACTGAGGATGAAGTCTTCGAAAGGCTGCTGGAATTGCTGGGTGACCGTCAGGCGGATGTTGTAATTTCGGATATGGCACCCAATATGAGTGGTATGGCTGCGGTAGATATTCCGCGGGCGATGGGGCTGGTAGAGCTGGCCCTGGATATGGCCCGGCAGGTACTGCGGCCCGGAGGTGTGTTTGTTGCCAAGGTGTTTCAGGGTGAAGGCTTTGATGCATTGCTGGCCGACATGCGCGACAGCTTCAAGACCGTTGTAAGCCGGAAGCCGGATTCTTCCCGGGCGAGGTCGAGAGAAATTTATCTCGTCGGGAAGGGTTTCAAGGGGTGAGCTGAAGTCGGGGCAAGATTAAGTTGGGGTCAGATGAAAGCGTTCATCTGACCCCGTTTTCAGGTCGACCTCGGATGTTAGCCATCTCTGCGGCCGCTACGGATGGGCCGTTTCTGGTGGACGAGCGTACAATTGGTGTAAGGTGTCGGAAAAGGTTGTCTTTGATAAGGCTTCCTTCAATTCACAGGTGATGATCCTTGAACGATATGGCAAAAAATCTGGTTCTCTGGCTAATAATAGCCGCCGTGCTGCTGATGGTGTTTCAGAATTTCTCTCCCACCACCACCGGCCAACAAGTCAACTATTCCCAGTTCGTGCAGATGGTCCAGCAGGGCCAGGTGCAGAGGGTGACCATAGACGGCCTGGAAATCCAGGGTACCCGCGGTGACGGTTCCCAGTTCCAGACAATCCGGCCTCAGGTGTCGGATAACAAGTTGATGGACGACCTGCTGGCCAACAACGTCGAGGTGATCGGTAAAGAGCCTGAGCGCCAGAGCCTGTGGACGCAGCTGCTGGTGGCAGCGTTCCCGATACTGATCATTATTGCTCTATTCGTTTTCTTCATGCGCCAGATGCAGGGCGGCGGTGGCGGCAAGGGTCCCATGTCGTTCGGCAAAAGCAAGGCGCGCCTGATGAGTGAAGACCAGATCAAGACCACCTTCGCGGACGTCGCCGGTGTCGACGAAGCGAAGGAGGACGTAAAGGAACTGGTGGATTTCCTTCGTGATCCGAGTAAGTTCCAGCGTCTTGGTGGTAGCATTCCCAAGGGTGTGTTGATGGTCGGTCAGCCGGGTACCGGTAAGACGTTGCTGGCCAAGGCGATTGCCGGCGAAGCCAAGGTGCCATTCTTCTCGATTTCCGGTTCCGACTTCGTGGAAATGTTCGTGGGTGTGGGTGCATCCCGTGTCCGTGATATGTTCGAGCAGGCCAAGAAGCAGAGTCCGTGCATCATCTTCATTGACGAGATCGATGCGGTCGGTCGCCATCGTGGCGCCGGTATGGGGGGTGGTCACGACGAGCGTGAGCAGACCCTGAACCAGCTGCTGGTCGAGATGGACGGCTTTGAAGGTAACGAAGGCGTTATCGTGATCGCCGCTACCAACCGTCCGGATGTTCTGGACCCGGCCCTGCTGCGCCCCGGTCGGTTCGACCGCCAGGTCGTGGTCGGCCTGCCGGATATCATTGGCCGGGAGCAGATCCTGAAAGTACATATGAAGAAGGTGCCTCTGGCAGACGGCGTAGAGCCGGTCCTGATCGCCCGCGGTACTCCCGGATTCTCCGGTGCGGATCTGGCCAACCTGGTGAACGAGGCGGCGCTGTTTGCCGCACGCCGTAACCAGCGTCTGGTGTCTATGGAAGAGTTCGAACTCGCCAAGGACAAGATCATGATGGGCGCCGAGCGCAAGTCCATGGTCATGAGCGAGAAAGAGAAGCGGAACACCGCTTACCACGAGTCTGGCCACGCCATCGTCGGCCGGCTGATGCCTGAGCATGATCCGGTGTACAAGGTGAGCATCATCCCTCGTGGCCGCGCCCTGGGTGTGACCATGTTCCTGCCGGAAGAAGACAAGTACAGTCACAGCAAGCGATTCCTGATCAGCTCCATCTGCAGTCTGTTTGGTGGGCGTATCGCGGAAGAGCTGACCCTCGGGTTCGATGGTGTCACCACCGGTGCCTCCAACGACATCGAGCGTGCCACCAGTCTTGCCCGGAACATGGTGACCCGTTGGGGCCTGTCCGAGAAACTGGGGCCGCTGCAGTACGATACCGACACTGAAGAGCCGTTCCTGGGTCGTTCAGCCGGTCAGTCACAGACCGTGTACTCGCCGGAGACCGCCCAGCGGATCGATGAAGAGGTTCGTAACATCATCGATACCTGCTACGAGACCGCCAAGCAGATCCTGATCGACAACCGGGATAAGCTGGACCTCATGGCCGAAGCATTGATGAAATACGAAACCATCGACCGCTACCAGATCGACGACATCATGGAAGGTCGTGAGCCCCGTCCGCCCAAGGGTTGGGGTGGCAGTGGTCCGGCCGGTGGCGTGCAGGCCGGCGAGCCGGAAAAGGCACCGGAACCCAAGGGTTCCGATGACGGTCGCCAGCCTGGCGTGGGTCGGCCGGCCGGAGAGCACTGACCCACTGCCTGACCAACAAGCAGGTTGATTGAATGCGCCGCCCGGACTCCGGGCGGCGTTTGTTTTTGGCGCCGCGGAACGTTTTTCAGAAAAGGTTTGTTATGGAAATGAAATTTGCCGGGCGGGTGTTGGACATGTCCCGCTGTCATGTCATGGGGATTCTTAACGTTACTCCGGATTCCTTCTCCGACGGTGGAAAATTCAACTCCCGGAATGCGGCCCTGGTGCGGGCCCGGCAAATGGTTGCCGATGGCGCGGCGTTCATTGATGTTGGTGGCGAATCGACCCGGCCCGGCGCCACACTGGTGTCTGTGCAGGAAGAGCTGGATCGGGTCTGCCCCGTAGTGGAAGCAATCGCGGGCGAGTTGGATACGGTAATCTCCGTGGATACCAGTTCACCGGAAGTCATGGCCGAGACTGTAAGGCTTGGTGCGGGACTGATCAACGACGTACGCGCACTTCAGCGCAGTGGTGCCCCGGAGGCTGCTGCTGCGGCCGGTATTCCGGTGTGCATCATGCATATCCAGGGCGAGCCGGACACCATGCAGGACCGACCGGAGTACCACAACGTCCGCCGGGATGTCAGTTCGTTCCTGACCGAGCGGATGCGGCTGGCGGAGCAGGCCGGAGTGCTCCCCGAAAATATTATCCTCGACCCGGGCTTCGGTTTCGGGAAGAGCCTGGAGCACAATCTGCAGCTGCTCGCCTCCCTGGAGCAGCTCCACATCCTGGGGCACCCCCTGCTGATTGGTATCTCCCGCAAATCCATGTTGGGCAAGATTACCGGCCGTGAGGTGGATGAAAGGTTGCCCGCAAGCATCGCGGCCGCGACAATAGCCGCCATGAAAGGTGCCAGCATCGTGCGTGTCCACGATGTCAGGGAAACGGTGGATGCCGTCAGGGTAGTGGCGGCCATGAAGGAGGCGGGTTGATGTCCGATCGCAAATATTTTGGTACCGATGGCATTCGTGGCCGGGTCGGCGAGTTCCCTATTACCCCGGAATTCATGCTGCGCCTGGGTTGGGCTGCCGGCCAGGCGTTCAAGAAAGATGGTCAACGCAACAGTGTGCTGATCGGCAAGGACACTCGGTTGTCCGGTTACATGTTTGAATCTGCACTGGAAGCCGGTCTGTCTGCTGCCGGGGTTGATGTGAAGCTGCTGGGCCCGATGCCGACGCCGGCTATTGCCTACCTCACCCGTACTTTTCGGGCATCCGCCGGTATCGTAATCAGTGCATCCCACAATCCCCATCACGACAATGGCATCAAGTTCTTCTCGTCGGCGGGCACCAAGCTCGACGATGCCCTTGAAGCGGAGATCGAGCGCTGGCTGGACCGCCCGCTGGAAGTCTGCGAGCCGTCCGAGCTCGGCAAGGCGTCGCGGGTGGATGATGCTCCCGGCAGGTATGTGGAGTTCTGCAAGAGCACGGTGCCCAACGAATTTGCCATGGACGGGCTGCATATCGTACTGGACTGCGCCCATGGTGCCACTTACCATGTGGCCCCCAAGGTGTTCCGGGAGTTGGGGGCGAAAGTGTCAGTGATTGGCGCCGACCCCGACGGCCTGAACATCAATCTGGATGTCGGTTCCACCCACCTGGACGCGCTCAAGGCCGCGGTGGTGGACAAGGGTGCCGATATGGGCATCGCCTTCGACGGCGACGGCGACCGGGTGCTGATGGTGGATCGCGATGGCTCGGAAGTGGATGGCGATGAGTTGCTGTACATCCTCGCCTCCAGGCGCCACGCCGAGGGTCGGCTGAACGGCGGGGTGGTCGGCACCCTGATGACCAATCTCGGCGTTGAGCTGGCGCTGAGAGCCGCCGGTATCGACTTCGAACGCGCCAAGGTGGGCGACCGCTACGTTATGGAGCGGCTGGTGGCCAATAATTGGGTGCTTGGCGGCGAGGGTTCCGGTCACATGGTGATCCGGGACTGCACCACTACCGGTGATGGCATTGTCTCGGCCCTGCAGGTGCTGCTGGCTATCCGCAAGTCCGGCAAGACCCTGGCCGAGCTGCGCCAGGGCATGACCAAGTTGCCCCAGAAGATGATTAACGTGCGGGTGGCTAAGCGTTTCGATCCGCTGTCCCGTGCTGACATTGTTAGCGCGTTGCGTCAGGCCGAGGCGGAGCTGGGTGAGGCCGGCCGGGTGCTGCTGCGGGCTTCCGGCACGGAGCCGTTGATCCGGGTCATGGTGGAGGGCCAGGTCGAGGCGGACATCGTCCGGGTGGTCGAGGAGCTCGCCGGTGTGGTCGAGCAATCGAGCAGGTAATTTTGCGTTTTCAAGCGGTTGTGTGAGGGCAGGGACTGCTGTATAGTTCGCCCTCCCTTACGTTCGGGAAGAGTTATGCGTCGCAAGATCGTAGCCGGAAACTGGAAAATGAACGGGTCCGCGGACCTGGCAGAGCAGCTTGTCGGTTATGTGCGGGCTGAGGCGAACACCCTTGATAATGGCGTAGAGGTTGTTATTATTCCTCCGGCCCTGTATGTCCGGGATGTGCGTGAGCGGTCGGGTGATGTGCTCGGCGTAGGTGTCCAGAACGTAAGTCAGTGGAGTTCCGGTGCCTACACCGGCGAGACAGCCGCTGACATGGCAAAGGATCTGGGCTGCGGTTTCGCCCTGGTTGGTCACTCCGAGCGCCGAGAGTACTTTGGTGAGTCGGACGACGTGGTTGCCGCCAAGGTGGAGCGTATACTGGCCAGTGGGCTCACCGCCGTGGTTTGTGTGGGTGAAACGCTCGAGCAGCGGGAAGCGGGCCATGCCGAATCGGTTGTGACTGCCCAGGTCAGGCAGGGGCTTGCCCGTGTGGAAACTGGTCAATGGTCGGATATTGTAGTTGCCTATGAACCGGTTTGGGCCATCGGCACCGGCAAAACGGCTACTACCGAAGATGCCCAGAGCATGCACGCGGCAATTCGCAAGGTCCTGGCGGATATGGGCGCGCCGGCAGAAGATATTTCTCTGCTTTACGGCGGCAGTGTAAAAGCGGATAATGCCGCCGCTCTGTTCGCCGAACCGGATATTGACGGTGGACTTATTGGCGGTGCATCGCTGATCGCAGAAGATTTTATGAGTATTTGCCGGTCGATGCCGGCGGGTACCACAGGTTAAAGATTCGCGGGATTCGTTATGGATTGGATGGAAACACTGGTAGTCGTTGTGCACGTCGTCATTGCCGTTGCACTGGTGGGCCTGGTCCTGATCCAGCAGGGCAAGGGTGCCGACGCCGGTGCAGCATTTGGTGGCGGTGCTTCCCAGACGGTATTTGGTAGTCAGGGTAGCGGTAGCTTCCTGACCCGTATGACCACGATCCTGGCGATCGTGTTCTTTGTAACAAGTTTTTCGCTGGCGGTGTTTGCCAAGCAGCGTGCTGAAGTGGCAGGCGAGGCAGGTATTCCGGTTGTTGAGGAGTCCGCCGAGCAGGCTCCGGCGGAGCCGGCTGCAGACTCCGCGGAAACCAGCGAAGCCGAGAGTGGGAAGGGTTCCGATCTTCCCGAACTCGAGTAAGAGGTGTTGCCCGGGTGGTGAAACTGGTAGACACGCTATCTTGAGGGGGTAGTGGCGCAAGCCGTGCCGGTTCGAGTCCGGCCCCGGGCACCATTTATAAGAAAAAACGGCTTGGATTTTCCAGGCCGTTTTTTTTGGTCAGTCCTTGACCAGTCCGGCCGGCGTCTCTATACTCCGGCGGATATTGGAGCCGGTGGGCTGTTCCCCGGTTTCCTGGCAGGCCAGGTGTCTGTCAGCAGGAGGTCGTGCTCGTAGTGGGAGCGGCTTTCTGTGAGTTCTTGCGACAAAAGGCCCCAATTTCAGGGGCTTTTTGATTAAGGGGCCTGGCGCATCGGGCCCTGGTGCATAAAAAGGGCTGATTAACAGCCCTTTTTTTGTTTGTAGGGCCGGTAAAAATTCCTGAAATGGAGATGACATAACTTTGTCAGCCAAGCTTAAACAACTGGAAGACCTCCTTCGGCCGATCGTCGAGGGGCTGGGGTATGAGTTCTGGGGGATTGAATTCCGTTCCCGGGGCCAACACTCCCTGTTGCGTGTCTTCATCGACGATGCCGAGAACGGCATCGCCATCGACGACTGCGAGAAAGTCAGTCGTCAGATCAGCGGCGTGATGGATGTGGAAGACCCCATCCAGACCGAGTACACCCTGGAGGTTTCCTCTCCGGGGATGGATCGCCCGCTGTTTCGCCTTGAACAGTACGAAGCCTTTGTCGGTCATCAGGTTCAGATCCGTTTGCGCATGGCCTTCGAGGGGCGCCGCAAGTTTCAGGGGCTGATCAAGGGTGTTGAAGGAGACGATGTGGTGGTCGTGGTGGACGACCACGAATATCTGTTGCCGTTCGACAGCATCGAAAAGGCGCACATCGTCCCGGTTTTTGAATGAGTCGAATTGAAAAGTCAGTGGACGCACAGTTTATTTTGAGGGCAGGGCAATCCAATGAGTAAAGAGATCTTGCTGGTGGTCGAATCCGTCTCGAACGAGAAGGGTGTCGAGAAGGATGTGATTTTCGAAGCGATCGAGCTTGCGCTCGCCACCGCTGCCAAGAAACGCTACGAGGATGAAGAAGCGGATATCCGGGTTGCCATTGATCGCCGCACCGGTGAGTACGAAACCTTCCGCCGTTGGCTGGTGGTCGATAATGATCAGGTGCCTGCCCTGGGTACTGAACTGACGTTTCAGGAGGCAGAGGAAATCGATCCGAACCTGAAGCCAGGCGATATGTACGAGGAGAAGGTCGAGTCCGTTTCCTTCGGACGTATCGGCGCCCAGGCCGCCAAGCAGATCATCTTCCAGAAGGTTCGCGAGGCCGAACGATCCAAGATCGTGGACAGCTACCGCGATCGCGTGGGTGAGCTGGTGTCCGGCACCGTAAAGAAAGTGACTCGTGACAATGTTATCGTTGATCTGGGCGGCAACGCCGAGGCGCTGTTGCCCCGGGAGAATCTGATCCCCCGGGAAACCTTCCGCATGGGTGACCGGGTTCGCTCTCTGCTGCTGGAAATCCGCACCGACCACCGCGGGCCGCAGCTGATCCTGAGCCGGACCGCACCGCAGATGCTGATTGAGCTGTTCCGCATCGAAGTGCCGGAGATCGCCGAGGACCTGATTGAAATCCGCGGTGCTGCCCGGGACCCCGGCTCCCGCGCCAAGATTGCGGTCAAGACCAATGACCGTCGCATCGACCCGGTCGGTGCCTGTGTCGGTATGCGTGGCTCCCGTGTCCAGGCCGTCTCCAACGAGCTTGGCGGTGAGCGTGTGGACATCGTGCTGTGGGACGACAACCCCGCGCAGCTGGTGATCAATGCCATGGCGCCGGCCGAGGTGGCATCCATTGTGATCGATGAGGATCGGCACACCATGGATGTCGCAGTAGCCGAGGACAACCTGGCCCAGGCCATCGGCCGTAACGGCCAGAACGTGCGCCTGGCGACCGAGCTGACCGGCTGGACCCTGAACGTGATGACCGAGGAAGAGGCCGGTGAGCGTCAGGAGCAGGAATACAACCGCCTGCTGGATCATTTCACCTCCAACCTCGATGTTGACGAGGAATTCGCCAGTGTGCTCATCGAGGAAGGCTTTACCTCCCTGGAGGAAGTCGCCTACGTGCCGATGGAGGAAATGCTGGCGATTGAAGGTTTCGACGACGAAACGGTGACCGAGCTGCGCCGCCGCGCCAAGGACGTTCTGCTGAACCAGGCGCTGGCAAGTGAAGAGGCGCTGGAGGGAGCCGAGCCGGCTGAAGATCTGCTCAATATGGAGGGCATGGATCGATCGCTGGCATTCAAACTGGCCGGAATGGGTGTTCGCACCATGGAGGATCTGGCTGAGCAGTCAGTAGATGACTTGCTCGATATTGAAGGTATGGATGAAGAGCGTGCCGGTCAGCTGATTATGACGGCGCGTGCCCCCTGGTTTGAAGACCAGGCTTAATTCGGGAGGAGGACCAGTATGGCTGAAGTAACGGTAAAACAACTGGCCGCAGATGTAGGCGCTCCCGTGGATCGTTTGCTGAAGCAGATTGTCGAGGCAGGCCTTGATGCCCGTTCCGAGAATGATGCTGTAACCAGCGATGAGAAGCAGCAGTTGCTGGCCTATCTGAGAAAGACGCACGGTGAGGCGGAGGCAGAGCCCCGCAAGATCACCCTGAAGCGCAAGACCACAACAACCCTGAAGGCGGGCAAGGCCAAGACGGTGAATGTCGAGGTTCGCAAGCGTCGCACGTACATCAAGCGCGCAGAATTGCAGCCAGAATCAGAAGCGCCCAAGCCGGAAGAGAAAGTCGAAGAGCAGAAGCCGGCTGAAACGCCGGCGCCTGCAGAGGAAGCAGCGAAGGTGGCCGCGGAAGCCGAAGCGCCGAAGCCGGAGGCCGAGAAGCCTGCAGAGGCAGAGGTTGCCGCGAAGGAGGAAGCTCCGAAGGCCGAAGAGGCGGTGGAAGCGGCAGAGCCTGCCGTTGAACCCGAGCCGCAGCCGGAAGAGGTGCCGATTCCGCCACCCGAGAAAGAGGGCAAGGATCGCAAGCCCAAGAAGAAGAAAGAAAAGGGCCGTGAGCGCGGTGAAGAACTCGAGGAAGGCAAGCCGAAGAAGAAGCAGGCTGGTCACCGCGGTCCTCGCAGTCGTCCGGTGGAAGAGCCGGTCGTCCTGTCCGAGGACGAGGAAGAGTCTGCGCCGCGCAAGTCGCTGCGTATGAAAAAGAAACCCAAAGAGAAGCGTCACGGCTTCGAGAGGCCGACCAAACCAATGGTCAGAGAAGTAGAGATTCCTGAAACGATTACAGTGGGCGACCTCGCCCAGCGTATGGCCGTCAAGGCCGCAGACGTCATCAAGACCCTGATGGGGATGGGCGTGATGGCCACCATTAACCAGGCCCTGGACCAGGAGACTGCAATCCTGGTGACTGAGGATCTTGGTCACAAGGCCAAGGCGGTCAGCGAAGATGCCTTCGAAGAAGAGGTTCTGAGCAAGATCACCGAAACCGCCGAAGGCAAAGAGAAGATCAAGCGGGCACCGGTTATTAGCGTGATGGGTCACGTTGACCACGGCAAGACCTCGCTGCTGGACTACATCCGCCGCACCAAGGTGGCCGCCGGAGAATCCGGTGGTATTACCCAGCACATCGGTGCCTACCATGTGGAAACCGACCATGGCATGGTGTCCTTCCTGGATACCCCGGGCCACGCGGCGTTTACGGCCATGCGGGCGCGCGGTGCCCAGTGTACCGATATCGTTATCCTGGTTGTGGCGGCCGATGACGGCGTAATGCCGCAGACCAAGGAAGCGGTTGATCATGCCCGCGCGGCCGGTGTTCCGATCGTGGTCGCCATCAATAAGATGGACAAAGAAGAGGCTGATCCGGACCGCATCAAGAACGAGCTGGCGGGTATGGACGTGATCCCCGAAGACTGGGGTGGTGACACCCAGTTCGTGCCGGTGTCAGCGCATACCGGCCAGGGCATCGACGCTCTGCTCGAGGCGGTTCTGCTGCAGTCGGAAATGTTGGAGCTGGAAGCCTCTCCGGACGCGCCGGCCAAGGGTGTTGTGGTTGAATCCAGCCTGGAACGTGGTCGTGGTTCAGTTGCGACCGTTCTGGTTCAGAACGGTACCCTGCGTCAGGGTGACATGGTTGTCGCCGGCTCCTTCTTCGGTAAGGTCCGCGCCATGACCGACGAAGCGGGCAAGCAGGTCAAGGAAGCCGGTCCGTCCATTCCGGTCGAGATTCTCGGCCTGAACGGTACCCCGAATGCTGGTGACGAGTTCTTTGCCGTGGCCGACGAGAAGAAGGCCAAAGAGCTGGCCGAGTTCCGTCAGACCCGTGAGCGTGAGCAGCGTCTGCAGCGCCAGCAGGCGGCCAAGCTGGAAAACATGTTCGAGAACATGGGCAAGGACGAGGTCAAGACCCTGAACGTGATCCTGAAGACCGACGTTCGCGGTTCCCTGGAAGCGATTACCAAGGCCCTGCTGGATCTTGGCAACGACGAAGTCCAGGTCAAGATCGTGTCCTCCGGTGTCGGTGGTATCGCCGAGACGGATGTGAGCCTGGCTGCCGCCACCAGCGCGGTTATCTTCGGCTTCAACGTTCGTGCCGACTCTGCTGCCAAGCGCCTGGTGGAGCAGGAAGGTCTGGATTTGCGCTACTACAGCATCATCTATAACCTGATTGATGACGTTAAGGCGGCCCTGACGGGCATGCTGGCGCCGGAATTCCGGGAAGATATCGTCGGTATCGCCGAAGTGCGGGACACCTTCCGCTCGCCGAAGTTTGGTCAGGTGGCCGGCTGTATGGTGGTTGAAGGCACCGTTTACCGGAACAAGCCGATCCGGGTACTGCGTGACAACGTGGTGATCTTTGAGGGCGAGCTGGAATCCCTGCGTCGCTTCAAGGACGATGTTCCGGAAGTCCGTAATGGCATGGAATGCGGTATCGGCGTCAAAGGCTACGACGTGAAGGTCGGTGACCAGATCGAGGTGTTCGATCGCGTCAGGGTCGAGCGTAAACTCGAATCTACGGGGGCCTGATGGCACGGGAATTCAGCCGACTGGATCGCATTGGCGATCAGATGCAGCGGGAGCTGGCCCAGCTTATCCAGCGGGAAATCAAGGACCCGCGGGTGGGGATGGTCACGGTCAATGACGTCAAAGTCAGCCGTGACCTGGGCTATGCCGACATCTATGTTTCACTGCTCTCCACCGAGGAACTCACCGAAGAGTCTCCGGAGGTCAAGGAGTCCCTGGCCGTCCTGAACAAGGCGGCCGGTTTCCTGCGTGGTCAGGTGGGGCGGGCCATGAAGCTGCGGGTGGTTCCCCATCTGCGCTTCCATTTTGACACCCTCCTCGGTCACAGCCGGAAAATGGACAAGCTCATCCGTGAAGCGGTTGGCGAGAAGCCAGTTGTGCCGAGGGATGACAACGACGATCCGGTCTCGGACAATCCGGAGCGGGACGCTTGAGCCGAAGACGCAAAGGCCGTGATGTAAACGGCATTCTGGTAATCGACAAGCCCCAGGGCGTCACCTCCAATGGTATCCTCCAGCAAGTAAAGCGACTGTATGGCGCGGCCAAGGCCGGCCATACTGGCGCCCTTGATCCGCTGGCCACGGGCGTCCTGCCCCTGTGCTTCGGGGAAGCCACCAAGTTCTCCCAGATGATGCTCGACAGCGACAAGGCCTACATCACTACGGCCAGGCTCGGTGTGCGCACCGAAACCGGTGACACTGAGGGTCAGGTCGTCGAGGACAAGCCGGTTCCGCCTCTGGATACGGACCAGCTAGAAGCCGTCCTTGAGCGCTTCCGGGGTGCCATCGCGCAGATTCCTTCCATGTATTCCGCACTCAAACACAAGGGACGTCCCCTTTACGAGTACGCCCGGGAAGGCATTGAGGTGGAACGACCGGCCCGTCCGGTTACCATCTACGAGCTGACCCTGCTGGAGCTACGGGACAACGAGATGGACCTGGCGGTCAGCTGCACCAAGGGTACGTACATTCGCTCACTGGTTGAGGATATCGGCGAGGTCCTGGGCTGCGGCGCCCACGTGAGTGCCCTGCGCCGAACCATGGCGTCCGGATTCACCCTGGCAAACGCTCATGACGTCAGTGAGTTGGAAGCCATGCGTGAGCGTGGCGAGAGCCTCGACGGCCTGCTCCTGGCCCCTGACAGCGCGCTGTCCATGTTCCCGGAGGTGCGCCTGGAGGGAAGTGCAGCGGTATCGATCTTGAACGGGCAACAGGTTAGAATAAGCAGTCAACCTCTTGAAGGCTTTGTACGCCTCTATGGCGAGCAGGGCTTTATCGGGTTGGCAGAAGCTTTCCCGGAAGGCGAGCGGGTCCTGCTGGTCCCCCGTCGGCTGGTGAAAGGCAGTGCCGGACGTTAGTCGAGGCGCTGCATAGCCGGGCTGTAGAGATGCGCGGTTCGGCTGGATTTATCAGCATCGCAACCAATGAGGTGAAATATGGCACTTTCTGCCAATGAGAAAGCACAGATCGTCAAGGATTTTCAGCAAGGTGAAGGCGATACCGGTTCCCCTGAAGTTCAGGTGGCACTGCTGAGCGCCAACATCAACAAGCTGCAGGATCACTTCAAGGCCAACAAGCAGGATCACCATTCCCGCCGCGGCCTGATCCGGATGGTAAACCAGCGCCGTAAGCTGCTGGACTACCTGAAACGCAAGAACGCTGACCGTTATCTGGACCTGATCCAGCGTCTGGGTCTGCGTCGCTAATCCGGGTTTTGCGATCTGGGGGCCTGTTTCCCGTGCTGGAACAGGCCGTCAATCGGCGGGCCTTCGGGCCCCCGGTTGAGCTTTTCTCAAGCGCAAGGAGCTGCAGTTGATTTGTCAGTGATACCGAAGGATTCCCTGTCGTAACCGAAAGCCGAAATTGATAGCAGGTTGTTGAAAAGCCCGGGCCGGATGACATCGATAAGCCATCCTCTTGACCGGGGTTTTGCAACAGCCTGTTAGCTTTCAGACGGGTTGTCCCTTCCGGGTATCACGCAAGCACCTGCAGTCAGACACAACTGGGGTCAGATGAAAGCTTTCATCTGACCCCAGGTTCAACACTCCGGGTTCGGCCTGAAAACGGGGTCAGATGAACGCTTTCATCTGCCCCCACCTTCACGCTACACCCCGGGTTCATGACTGAAAAAGCAGGAGTTTGTTGTGCATTTGCAACCAACCAAGAAAACATTCGAAATGGGTGGTGAAACCTTCACCCTGGAAACCGGCCGTATTGCCCGTCAGGCTACCGGCTCGGTCCTGGTCTCTACCGGTGATACCGCTGTTCTGGGTACCGTCGTCGGTGCCAAGGAAGCGAAGCCGGGTCAGCCGTTTTTCCCACTGACCGTCAACTATTTCGAGAAGACCTACGCCGTGGGCAAAATTCCGGGTGGCTTCTTCAAACGTGAAGGTCGTCCTTCCGAAAAGGAAACCCTGACTTCCCGCCTGATCGACCGCCCGATCCGCCCGTTGTTCCCGAATGGCTTCATGAACGAAGTACAGGTGATCTGTACCGTCATGTCTGCCAGCAAGGCACACGATCCGGATATCGCCGCCATGCTGGCCGCCTCTGCCGCGCTGGCCGTTTCCGGTATTCCGTTTGACGGTCCGATCGGCGCCGCCCGTGTAGGCTTCACCGACGATAACGGCTACTTCCTGAACCCGTCTTTCGAGCAGCTGGAAAGCTCCATGCTGAACATGGTCGTGGCGGGTACCGAAGACGCCGTACTGATGGTTGAATCCGAAGCCGGTGGCCTGAGCGAAGATCAGATGCTCGGTGGTGTTCTGTTCGCGCACCAGCAGATGCAGACTGCTATTTCCGCTATCAAGGAGTTTGCTGCAGAAGTTGGCAAGCCGCGCTGGGAGTGGAAACCGGAGCAGGAAAACACCGAGCTGCTCGAAGCCATCAAAGGCGAATTCAGTGGCGCTATCGAAGAAGCGTACAGTATTCGTGACAAGATGGCCCGTTACGAGCGTCTGGGCGAGATCAAATCCACCGCGGTAGAGAAGTTCGCTGGCGAAGAGGAAGGCCAGCCGTCCGAGGAAGAGGTCAAGAAGTACTTCGGCAAGATCGAGAAGAACGTGGTTCGCCAGCAGGTTATCGATGGCAAGCCGCGTATCGATGGTCGTGACAACAAGACCGTTCGCCCGATCGAAATCGAAGTGGGCGTCCTGCCTAGTGTTCACGGTTCCGCCCTGTTCACCCGAGGTGAGACCCAGGCCGTCGTGACTGCCACCCTCGGTACTTCCCGGGATGTACAGATCATTGACGCCCTGGAAGGCGAGCGCAAGGATCCGTTCCTGTTCCACTACAACTTCCCTCCGTACTCTGTCGGTGAAGCTGGTCGTGTGGGCACTCCTGGCCGCCGCGAAGTCGGTCACGGTCGTCTGGCAAAGCGTGGTGTTCTTGCGGTTATGCCCACTCTGGAAGAATTCCCGTACGCGATCCGTGCGGTTTCCGAGATTACCGAATCCAACGGCTCCAGTTCCATGGCTTCTGTCTGTGGTTCCAGTCTGGCCTTGATGGACGCCGGTGTGCCCATCAAGGCGGCCGTAGCTGGTATCGCCATGGGTCTGGTCAAGGAAGGCGACAAGTTCGCGGTTCTGACTGACATCCTGGGTGACGAAGACCACTTGGGCGACATGGACTTCAAGGTTGCCGGTACCAAAGACGGTGTCACTGCCCTGCAGATGGACATAAAGATCAACGGCATCACCGACGAGATCATGGAAATTGCCCTGGAGCAGGCTCACGAAGCGCGTCTGCACATTCTGGGTGAGATGAACAAGGTCATCGCCGAGCCGCGTTCCGAGCTGTCTGAGCGGGCACCGAGCATCACCACCATCAAGATCCACCCGGACAAGATCCGTGACGTGATCGGTAAGGGCGGTTCCGTGATCCGTGGTATCTGCGACGAGACCGGCGCCTCCATCGACCTGGACGACGACGGCAACGTGAAGATCTACGCGGACAACCAGGCGGCCGCCCAGGCTGCGGTCAATCGCGTCAAGGAAATCACTGCCGAGATCGAGGTTGGTGCCATCTACAAGGGCCGCGTTGAGCGCATCGTGGACTTCGGTGCCTTCGTCAACATCCTGCCCGGCAAGGATGGTCTGGTGCATATCTCCCAGATCTCCGACCGCCGCATCGAGAACGTCACCGACGAACTCAGCGAAGGTCAGGAAGTCCTGGTCAAGGTGCTGGACGTCGATAACCGCGGCCGCGTGAAGCTGTCCATGAAGGAAGTGAAGGAAGGCGAGCAGCCGACCGATTTCACTGACTGATCGCCAGCGATAAAGTCGGGGTCAGAAGAACGCTTTCTTCTGACCCCTTTTTTGTGCCCGAAAGTCCGGAGTCAGGTCTCTAACCAGGGGTCAGATGAAGGCTTTCATCTGACCCCATCTTCACCGACCCCATCGTCACCGGCCGGCGCCTTCACTTTCCCCCATAAACTCCACCACCGCCTCCCGATAAGCCGGAATCACAAACGTCCCCCCATGGCCCGTATCCGTCCGCAGAAACCGCTTCGGCTCCCAGGCTGACTCATACAGCGCCACCCCATGGTCAAACGGAATGATCCCGTCCCGCACGCTGTGAATCACCATCACAGGTACCGGTGAAATGTCGTCAATCCTTTCCAGACCCTCGTATTCGGAGGGGATGGTCCAGCTCAGCGGAACCTGGAACGGCCAGGTCAGCCAGAAGGCATCGAGCTTTTCCCGGGCAATGCGCCGGAAGCCGGAGAAGGTGCCGTCGAGGATGATGCCGTCCAGCGCCGGGGGCTCCTCCCGTTGCACCCATTCGCTCGCCAGGGCAATCCCGAGCGCACCGCCAAGGCTCTGGCCGAGCATAAAAATGGGCTTGTCGGCCACGTCATCACGATTCACCAGCCAGCGAAACCCGGTCTCCACGTCGTGCAGGGCGCCTTCTATGTCCGCATCCCCGGTGGACCGGCCGAAGCCCCGGTAGTCGATGGTAAACACGTTATAGCCTTCCTCGGGCAGCCACGCGACGTTCAGGATATGACTGCTGATGTTCTGGGCATTGCCGTGGAGGAAATACACCGTACCCCGGGGCTCGCCCCCGTCCGTCGTCTGGGCCGGGAGCCACCAGCCGTGGAGGGTTTCGCCGTCCGCGGTATCCAGGTAGATATCCTCATAGGTGAGATTGAGACGGTCCGGGGTGACATAGGTGATGTCATCGGGGTAGAAGAAAACGCTGCTGCAGCCACTCTGAAGGACCGCCATGGCGGCAATCAAGGCGGTGAACAGCGTCTTCCTGAGACTCAGAAGTAGGCGTGCAGTCCGGCGTGCCATGTGCTCTGGTACCTGTCGTAATGGTCTTCACGGGTGAACTCGGCAAACAGGCTGAATTCCCGGCCGATATGCCAGTTGCCCTTGATATACGCCTGATCCTGGCGGTGTTGACTGCTGACAATCCAGGCTTTGGCCCGGGCACCGGCCATCAGGCTGAACCGGTTGTTCTGGTGTAGTACGCCGAGGTCCGCGCCCGGTGCGGCGTCGTAGCCCCGGCGCAGGTCGTCATCGATTTCCAGGTCTGCTGTGGCGATGGCGAAAGCCTGGGTGGAATCTCCCAGAGCCCAGCTTCCTCCGGCACCCCCTTCAAGGTAGGGCGCCAGTACCCTGTCATTCCCGGTGTTCGTCCGTCTTCCGCCAAACCCGACCTGCCAGGACAGGGGCGAGAAAAACTGGTCCCTGGGGCTCAGGGAGCGGATTTCCACACCCACCAGTTGCTCCACCTGAATCTCGTCGTTGTCCGTGTAGTATCGGGCATCCAGACGCAGGAACTGCAACTGTGCCCCGGGGCGGTAACCCTCCGGCGGGTCCAGCACGTCGTGATAGGCCGGCCGGAAGGTGAGTTGGGTGAATTCCCGGTGAACCAGCTGACCGGCACCGAGACTCACCCGGAACGTGTCATGGCCCTGATCGTCGCGGACCTCGGGTTCCGGTGGTCGGGAGCCGGTCTCCACGCCGTCAATCCGGCTCCGGGAAACCAGCAGCTCGTGAGACAGGGGCGCCGCACGCTCCCGGGGCCAGCCTTCGGCCTCACTCTGGTAGCGCACATAATCGTAGGTGGCATCCAGTACCCTGGCCCGGTCGCGGTCACTCAGCTGTTCCAGCTCGGGATCTTCCGGATCGACATAGCCGTTGGCGATCGCCGCCGACAGGGTCTGGTGCTCGTCCGGCAATTTCGAAATCCGGTAAGCCACCGAGGTGGCCGCCGAGGGCCGGTAATACACCTCTTCGACCAGGTTCTTGTCCACCACCCACCGCACCGTGTCGGAGGGGATGGCGTGAGTGCTCACTTCCCCCAACAGGTCGGTTCCCGGGCGCGCCACATCAATCAACGCAAGCAACCGATAGGCACAGTTCTCGTCGAAGAAGTAGTAGTCGAAGTTCTTGTCCCGGATTTCCCAGGCGTGGGCCAGTAGCAGATTGACCTCGCTCTTGTCGAGATTGAGGGTGTATTCCCACAGGTCCCGGTGTTCGATGTCCGAGTAAAGGCGGATCTTTTCATAGTAGGGCTGCACCGTCGTGATGCCCGGATAGCCGCCGAAGATGCCCTTGTAGGCGAACAGGATTTCACTGTCATGGGCGGCGGCATCGGCCGCGTAGGAAATGGTATTGGCCAGCAACAGGTTGGTTTCCTCGTCTTCCTGGGGCGGGTCCAGCCGCAGGAAGGTGTGCCCGAACATGGAGGAAGGACTGTTCAGGTAGGAGGCTGCAAACACCAGGGTGACGGTCTCGGTATTCAGGGTGTCTTTCCAGTCCTGGTAGTCCGGGCAGGATACTCCGGAATCCGGCAGGTCCAGACGTTCCCGGAGCCAGGCATCCCGGGCCGGGAAACGGCAACGGGCATGATCATTGCCGCCACCGGATTGCTGGATCGCCGTCAGGGTGGCTTCCAGTTCAGCCCGGGGCGAGTACTTGCCGTTCTCACTCAGGAAGAAAGCCGGGTCATCGGCCTGGCTGGTGTAGCCATCACCGAAGGTGTTGGTGTGGTAGTGGCCCAGTGTCAGCCAGGCCGGGTCCTGGTGCAGGGTTTCTGGAATCGGTTGTTCGTTGGCGTGGAGATTGAAGCTGAAGGCAAGGCAGAGAATCACTTGCCCGAAACGCACAGTCTGGCCCATGGAGAAGAATGATCCGGGTCGTTGGGGAAATCGGTCAGGCGCCATCCCTGGCACCATGTGCTTCCTTGCTGTAAACGACAGTTATGCCGCTACGTATTTGCTCAGGTTCTTCTCCTGCTCCAGCAGGGCAACGATGGCATCTACGGCCTCACCGGAAGTGGTGTCGGCATCCGGGAAGATGGCAGCGAAGTTATCCTGAAGTACTTTGCGGAATGCATCGCGGTCAGCTTCCTCTACGCCCAGCAGAACGGCGAGGGTGTCGAGGTTTTCACCGGAGCCACGGGACATGTCACGGGCAACCTTGTCGATGTTGCTATCCATGTACATGGCCATGGATTGAACCGACTCGTTGGTCTGACAACCCAGGGTGCCAGTGGTCATGCCGAAGGTCTGGTTACCGAAGGTACCGTTGGTGGTAGCAGCCAGAACGTGGGGGGCAATACCGGATTGTCCTTTCCAGATCATGGCACCCACGCCGCAGCCTGGCTGGGCAAAAGCCATGGAGGAAGCACCCAGAAGAATTGCACCTACGATCAGTTTTTTCATTATCTACTCCTTTCTGTGTTTTTTTTGCAGTCGTCGCATTGATCTCCCGGCCGGCCCCGAGGGACAGCCGGGAAAGAACGGCCCTGACAGGTCCTGTGGAGACAGGTAGACCGTTGGGTTCAGTATAGTCCAAGTTCCGGATTCGCAAGTGAAGGGATTCGTGAGTATTTGATTTGTGTCGAATTTTTCACGTTAAAGGAGCGCTAACGTGTCACTTTTCAGGTCACATCCACAAAAAAGTCGGGGCGTGTCGCCACGCCCCGACTTTTCTGCCGACCCTTCGGTGAGGCTGTCAGCCACCGAGATAGGCGTTACGTACATCCGGGTTGGCCAGCAGGTTTTTGCCGGTATCGTGCAACCGGATTCGCCCTGTCTCCAGCACATAACCCCGGTCCGCCAGGTTCAGGGCCTGGTGGGCATTCTGCTCCACCAGGAACACTGTAATCCCTTCTTCCCGCAAATGGCCAATGATCTCGAAGATCTGCTGGATCACGATCGGCGCCAGCCCCAGAGAGGGCTCGTCCAGGATGATCATCCGGGGCTTGCTCATCAAGGCCCGGCCGATGGCCAGCATCTGCTGCTCACCGCCGGACATGGTACCGGCGCGCTGGTGCTCCCGTTCCTTGAGCCGGGGGAACAGGTCGTAGACATGATCCTGGCTCTTGCGGATCTCCGCCTTGGTGTTGAAGAAGCCGCCCATGTGGAGGTTCTCTTCAACAGTCAGGCCGGAGAACACACGTCGGCCCTCGGGCACGATGGCAATGCCGGAGCGCATGATCTGGGAGGTAGGAACACTGGTAATGTCCCGCCCTTCCAGAATCACCCGTCCAGAACTGGCCTGGGGGCTGCCGCAGACCGTCATCAGCAGAGTGGTTTTGCCGGCGCCGTTGGCACCGATCAGGGAGACGATCTCGCCTTTTTTGACCTCGACCGATACCCCGTGCAGCGCCTCGATTTTCCCGTAGTGGGTATGAACATTCTCAACTACTAGCATGGTTGGTCCTCAGGCCTCGCCCAGATAGGCTTTGATCACGTCGTCGTTCTGGCGGATTTCCTCCGGCGTGCCACTGGCCAGGGGGCGACCCTGGTTAATGACATTGATCCGGTCGGAAATACCCATCACCAGGCTCATGTCGTGCTCAATCAGCAACACGGAAACGTTGTAGTCCTCTTTCAGGCTGACGATCAGCTGATCCAGTTCCTTGGTTTCCGCCGGGTTGAGGCCGGCAGCCGGCTCGTCCAGCATCAGCAGCTGCGGCTCGGTCACCATGCAGCGGGCAATCTCCAGGCGCCGTTGCTGGCCATAGGCCAGGTTACCGGCTTCCCAGTTGGCCATGTCGAGCAAGCCGACCCGGTCCAGCCAGTATCGTGCCCGCTCCAGGGATTTCTTCTCCCGTTCCCGGTAATCCGGGGTTTTCAGCAGGCCGGCCAGCAGGTTGGTGTTGAGGTGCCGGTGCTGAGCGACCAGCAGGTTCTCCACCACTGTCATCTTGCTGAACAGGCGTACATGCTGGAACGTGCGCACCATGCCCAGGCGGGAAATTTTGTAGTCGGGCTTGCCCTGGATTTCCTGCCCCTGGAACAGGATCTTGCCGCCGGTTGGTTTGTAGAAGCCACTGATGCAGTTGAACACCGTGGTTTTGCCGGCGCCATTCGGGCCGATAATCGAGACAATCTCGTGTTCCCGGACATCCACGGATACCTGGTCCACCGCCAGCAGGCCGCCGAAGCGCATGGACAGATTCTGTACTTCAAGCATTGTCTGTCACCCCTGCTCTTTGAGTTCGATTTGAATGCGGCGCATGGGCAGCAGGCCCTGCGGACGCCAGACCATCATCAGCACCATGGCGGCACCAAAGATGAGCATCCGGTATTCAGAGAACTCCCGGGCGAGCTCGGGCAGGATGGTGACGGCAATCGCAGCCAGGATCACCCCGACCTGTGAGCCCATGCCGCCCAGAACCACGATGGCCAGGATGATGGCGGACTCCAGGAATACGAAGGATTCCGGGCTGATAAAGCCCTGCTTGGAGGCAAACACGGTACCGGCAAAGCCGGCAAAGAAAGCGCCGATGGTGAAGGCCGAGAGTTTTACCGCGGTGCGGCTCATGCCCAGGGAGCGGGCGGCGATCTCGTCTTCCCGAAGGGCTTCCCAGGCACGACCCACGGGCATGCGCATGAAGCGGCGGATGACAAGCAGGGTGAAGATGGCCAGCACCAGGGCGATCAGGTACAGGAAGATCACCTTGTGCTCACCGGAATAGGCGATGCCGAAGGTTTCGTGGAAGGAGACGTTACCTTCCTCCTTGACCCGGCGGCCAAACTCCATGCCGAACAGGGTCGGATCCGGAATGCCACCGATGCCGTTGGGACCGCCGGTGAGCGAAGTCCAGTTGTTCAGCAGGATACGGATAATCTCCCCGAAGCCCAGGGTGACAATGGCGAGGTAGTCACCACGTAACCGGAGCACCGGAAAGCCCAGCACAAACCCGAACAGGGCGGCGAGCAGGGCGCCGATCGGCAAAGCCAGCCAGAAGGAGATCCCGAAGTACTGGGACAGCAGCGCGAAGGTGTAAGCCCCCACCGCATAGAACGCCACATAGCCGAGGTCGAGCAGGCCGGCCAGGCCCACCACCACGTTCAGTCCGAGGGCCAGCATGATGTAGATCAGCACCAGGGTGGCCAGGTCGACCGCGCCGCGGGACACGATAAACGGCCAGATCAGGGCGAACATGATGATTGCTACAAAGAACACCCGCTCCATCAGCAGGCGCTTTTCCAGGGGTACCGGGCCGCTCCTGGCCAGCGGGTTGAGGTTCGGAACCTTGCCGAACACACCCATGATGTTATCGCGGAACAGCTGGAACAGGAAAACCGCAACGGCAGCCAGGAATACGTTGACGACGGTCGCGGTGGTCGCGCCTTCCAGGCCAACAGACGTGCCCTCGGCAACCAGGTTCAGCCCCAGGATCGGATAGGCGATGATTACAGTGATAATTGCACAGAACAGTGCATGTCTAAGATTTTGAGCAGCCATCAGATCTTCTCAACCTCCGGTTTGCCAAGCAGGCCGGTGGGTTTGAACAGCAGAATCAGGATGAGCAGGCTGAACGAGATGACATCCTTGTACTCGCCGCTGAGGTAGCCGGAGGTCATGCTTTCTGCCACGCCGAGTATCAGACCGCCGAGCATGGCGCCCGGGATGCTTCCGATACCACCGAGGACGGCTGCTGTGAACGCTTTCAGGCCGGCAATGAAACCGAACAGAGGATCGACCGAACCGTAGTACATGCCGAGCAGGAGGCCTGCCACGGCTGCCAGGGCGGCACCGATAACGAACGTTGCCGAGATGATCCGGTTGGTGTCAATGCCCAGCAGGTTGGCCATGCCCAGATCCTGGGAAACGGCGCGGCAGGCGCGACCGGTCCGGGAGCGGGCAATGAACAGCGACAGGGCCGTCATACAGATCAGTGTGGTGATGAAGATCGTGATCTGCATGTAGGAGAGGGACATCTGGAAACCCTCGGATGAGCCGAACTGGAAGCCACCCTCGATCAGGGCCGGGAAGCCGATGTTGCGGGAACCCTGCGCCAGATGGACGTAGTTCTGCAGGAAGATGGACATGCCGATGGCGGAAATCAGCGGGATCAGCCGGTGGCGCCCGCGAACCGGCCGGTAGGCGACCCGTTCCACGGCCCAGCCCATGGAGCTGGAGACCAGCATGGCGCAGATCAGCGCCACAATCAGGATCACCGGCAGCCAGGCAACGCCAAGGGAGGTCAGGCCGGTGATGGCAATCAGCGCGGTGTAGGCGCCGATCATGTAGATCTCACCATGGGCAAAGTTGATCATGCCGATGATGCCGTAAACCATCGTGTAACCGATGGCGATCAGGGCATAGGTGCTCCCGATCGTCAGCCCGTTGATGAGCTGCTGAGAGAAGTAAAGGAGGTCTTGCATTGTTTTTGAACTCCGAAGGCCCGCTCCCTCCGCTTCCGTACCCCTGGTCCGGGTTATCCGCACCGGGGGCAAGGGAGAATCAACAGGAGCCTAGAAAAACACCTTCTCCCGGATCGCGGTGAGAAGGTGCTCTCATTATTACCGTTTGTTAACGATTTTGGCTCAGTTTAACGGAGTTTTGCTTCCATCTGAATGCCATTCGTACACAACAAACTCGAATGACTTCATGTCGCCGGCCTGGTCGTATTCAACGGTGCCGATCGGAGTCTGGAAGCTGCCTTCGCGCAGGGCGGCGGCAACATCGAAGGGATCCGTGGATTCAGCCTGTTCGATGCCATCGGCAATCAGCTGAACCGCGGTGTAGGAGGTCAGCACGAACGGACCGGAGGGATCTTCGCCTTTCTCTTCGAACGCCTTAACCAGTGCCTGGTTTTCGGCTTTCTGGTCGAATGCCGGCGGCAGGGTCACCAGCAGGCCTTCTGCTGCCTCGCCAGCGATGGTGTTGATGTCCTTGTTGCCGACACCTTCAGGGCCCATGAACTTGGCGTCCAGGTCAGCCTGGCGCGCCTGGCGCAGGATCAGGCCCAGCTCCGGGTGATAACCGCCGTAGTAGACGTAATCCACATCCGCCTGCTTGAGTTTGGTGACCAGGGAGGAGAAGTCCTTGTCGCCAGCGGTGATACCTTCGAACATGGCGATTTCAATGCCCTGGTCCTTGAGGGTATCGCGCACGGCGGTGGCGATGCCTTCACCGTACTGCTGTTTATCGTGAACGATGGCAACGCGCTCAGGGTTCTGGCTGGCGATGTAATTGCCGGCAACCGGCCCCTGCATGCTGTCCAGACCGATGGTACGGAACACCAGTTCGTAACCGCGCTCGGTGATTTCCGGGCTGGTGGAAGCCGGAGTGACCATCAGGATGCCTTCATCCTCATAGATGTCAGAAGCCGGCTGGGTGGAACTGGAGCACAGGTGGCCTACCACAAAGCGAACACCGTCGTTGACCAGGCTGTTGGCTACGGTTACGGCCTGCTTAGGGTCACAGACATCATCGTACTCGACGGCAACGAGTTCTTCGCCCATCACGCCACCGTTGGCGTTGATCTGCTCAATGGCCATGCGGGCACCGGAGAACTGCATGTCACCATACTGGGCAACGGGGCCGGTCATCGGACCGGCAATGCCGATCTGGATCTCTGCAGCTGCCTGGCCGGCGGCCATCAGTGCGACGGAAGTGCTTACAGCGGTTGCGAGTTTCTTTACTGAGGTTCTCATTGGGTCAATCCTGTTTGGTTCAGGGTTATTCTTGTGTTCTCAGGGGGTTAAACAAACACCACGGACCACTGGTTGTCAAGCAATCGGGGTCGGCGTTTGTTCAGGAACACAACTTTTGCAAAACATGTCTGTATTGAAGACAGAAAGCTCCAATCTGGCAAGCTGCTTGCAAAGCGTGTGCTTGGCTGACAATGGTTTTACGCGTCCGTGCTGTTTTCCTCTTGATCCGGAAACACCAGTGTGCGGAAGCTTTCGTGTTCGCGCAACTGCTCGAAGCTCGGATCCACGGAAGCATCGTCCCGATAGGCTTCCGAAATATCGATGGCTTTCTCCAGGGTGGTCACAGCATCCTCCCAGCGGCCGATTTCCGCATAGGCGCAGGCGAGCTGGTAATGGGCGTGGCCGTTCTCCTGGTCCAGCTTGAGAGCCCGGCGGCACAGGCTGATGGCCCATAGGGGTTCCTGCATTTCAAGAACGGCATCGGCCTTGTAGCTGAGGGCTTCCACATCGTCCGGCCGGAGGTCGAGGATGCGGTCGTAGGCAGCGATCTTGTTCTGCTGGGAGGTTTCCTGGCTTGCCTTGAGCCAGAGCGAGTGCACCTCGTTGGTGCGTTCAATCTCGGCCTGGTTCTGGTGAATGATGTCGGATTTCTGCTGGAGTTGCTCCTCGATGGATTTCAGGCGCTTCTCGTATTCCACCACGAGCTCGTTTACCCGTTTTTCCGCGACGCTGGCCAGCTGGTTCCGCATGTCCCGGATCGAGTTCCAGCCAATCACAACCAGGATGGAGGTGGCGCCGGCAATCAGGTAGAAGAAGTAGGTGACCGTATCGGTGGCGTAGGACATGGTCTTGTCTGCCACGGAAAGCTCCTTGTCGACCACCTTCTCGATCAATTCGGCGCGGGTATCCATCATTTCCTTGCGCAAGGCTTTGCTTTCCTCCAGCAGGTAGAGTTCGATGAACGGCGTGTACATGGGCTCTTCCAGGTCGGCCAGCGCAGCGGCCACGTCATCGGAGGTGACATCGTCGTCCATGGATGACCCCTCTCCGGTGCCTTGGGCGGCCGCAGTCCCGACCAAAAGGAGCAGGCACAGCATCGCGCCGGCACGCCATTCCTTGAGCAATGACAGTAGCGAGAGGGTGAATCGGTTGATCATGGTGCTGCGTCCGTTTTGCGGTTTTGGAAAACAGCTGACCTTAGCACAGTGGCTTACGGAAAAAATGCCGTACCGACAGTTTAAAGGGGATTGGAGCGGGATTAAGTGGAGGTGCCCACTTGCATTTGGCGGTACAAAGACCTCTAATACTTAGAGGTATAAACAAGTGTTGAGTAGTCGGAGCAACTCTGTGGACAATTATGAACAGGTGCTGGTAGCGCTTCGCCGCGTCATCCGTGCAACGGATCTTCATTCCAAGCGGCTGAGCAAGCACGCCGGGCTCACCGGCCCGCAGCTGTTGATCATGCGTACCATCCGGGATCTGGGCGAAGTGACCATCGGCACCATCGCCGATAAGGTCAGCCTGAGTCAGGCCACCGTGACCACGATCCTGGACCGGCTGGAGCACCGTAAGCTGGTTTACCGTGTCCGCAGCACCAAAGACAAGCGCAAGGTCCACGCGCACCTGACCGAAGAAGGCGCCGACATCCTCTCCCGCGCCCCGAATCCCCTGCAGGAAGACTTTATTCAAAAGTTCCAGAGCCTGCACGAGTGGGAGCAGACCATGATCCTGGCCTCGTTGCAGCGTGTGGCGAACATGATGGACGCCGATGAAATCGACGCTTCGCCGGTGCTGACCGTGGGGTCGGTGTTGAAGGACGATGGTTGGAAGGAGAAGGCCTGAAGCTTGAAAAAGGGGTCAGAAGAAGGCGTTCTTCAGACTCCGCACACCTCCGAAATCGCGCCATCCCCCGGGGTCAGATGAACGCCTTCATCTGACCCCTTTTTCACCGCCCGGCGGGTCCGGGGCTCGCAAAACTCGGGGTAGCCTATTCGGGCATCCTGGCGCTGATCTCAATGGATTGATACCACGCCGCCAGATCCGCTATCTCCTGATCGGTCAGGTTCTTGGCCACCACCGACATCATTTCATGTTCTCGCTTGCCGCTGCGGAAGGCCTTCAGCTGGTTCTGAATGTAAATCTGGCTTTCGCCGGCAAGGTTTGGTGCGATCGGTATTTTGGCAATACCATCCAGGCCATGACAGGTCTTGCATTGGGCCGCCAGTTTCCGTCCTTCGGCGGGGTCGGCGGCAAGGGCCGCGGAAGACAGCGTCAAGAGGGTCAACAGGAGTACCGCGCCGGATAGCACGGACTTCATGTTTCTCTGCATACGGGCTCTCCAGTAAGCCGGGGAGTCGGCACATCCCCGGCACTTCTACGGATGGGTAAGGCTCAGGAGCCTGATCCGGTATAGGCGATCCGGTAAACGGCTCCGGCAAGGTCATCAGAGACCAGCAGCGAACCGTCCTTCAGTTGCGCCACATCCACCGGGCGACCCAGGTATTCACCGTTCTCATCCAGCCAGCCTTCCGCGAAAGGCACGGTCTCACCGGCAATATTGCCCTCCGCGTCCACCGGTGTGAACATCACCCGGGCCCCGATCGGTACTGTCCGGTTCCAGGAGCCGTGCTGAGCAGAGAAAATTCCGCCCTCGTACTTTTTCGGGAACATCTTGCCGGTGTAGAACATCATTCCCAGGTCTGCTGCATGGGCCACGGTCTCGGAAACCGGGAAAACCACCTCGACCGGCACTTCCTCACCCTTGTACTCGTTGGTACGGACATCTCCGCCTCCGTACCAGGGATGACCAAAGTGCTGACCCATGGCAGTTTGCCGGTTGATTTCACCGGGAGGGATGTCGTCCCCCATGCCATCCACCTGGTTGTCCGTGAACCAGAGTTCGCCGGTGGCCGGGTGGAAATCATGACCAACCGAGTTCCGGATGCCGCGGGTGTAAACCTCGCGCTCGGTACCATCCTGATTTACCCGGATGATGCCGCCGATACCCTCTTCGTTAAATGTATCCAGATGTTCGCGGGGTGCCACGTTATAGGGCTGGCCCAGCGAGATATAGAGCTTGCCGTCCGGACCCACGTCGCAGACCCGTGCGGTGTGGTTGTAGCTCACGAATTGCTCCGGGATCAGCTCGCCCTGGGGAATGACCTCGGAGGCCACCACGTCACCACCTTCATAGAAGAATTCGGCGGCAGGGTAGGCAAGCACCCGGTTCTGCTCCGCGATGTAGAGCACGCCGTCCGGCGAGAAGCAGGGGCCATTGGGTACAGCCTTGGGCAGTGAGGGGGCGAAGTTCTTGACCTCATCGGCCACGCGATCCTTGTCACGGTCGGTTATTGCCCAGACTTCTGTTTTCCGGGTTCCCACGAAAGTGACCACGCCCTGGGGGCCAACAGCGATGTGGCGGGCGTCCGGGGCCAGGGCATACAGACTGATTTCAAAGCCGTCTGGCAGTTGAATTTTCTCCAGCGTTTTGCGGATGGCGTCGGCGCTGTCGCTGTTCTGGTCGATAACAGTGAACTCGGCCTTTCCAGTGGTCTGAAAATTGCCCAGTTTTTTGAGTGTGTTGTCAGACTGGCTGTGAGCGAAGGGAATGAAAGTGAGGCCTGCGGCCACGCACAGGATTGAGGCTTTTTTGTTCATTGTTTTACCGCTCTCTTTCTCAACGAGTAGGGCGCCGGTGGCCCGAAAGCCACCGATCGTTTACTTTTTGATCGAAGTCAAATCGAGTAAAGACAACGGTGTGACGGGCGTCAAGTCAGGTGCCCACTGGTCGGACCAGTTTCGTCAATGGACGCTCGACCCCTTCCGCGGCTTGTTGCCAAAGCAGACCTGAAATACGTCGTTGTAATGTCGGGCAAAACTCACCGTCAGTCCTTCCTTGAGATATTCTGGCAGCTCCTCGTAATCCCCCCGGTTTGCCTCCGGCAGAATCAAGTTGCTGATCTTCTGCCGCCGCGCGGCGATCACCTTTTCCCGGATGCCGCCGACCGGAAGCACCTGGCCCGTCAGGGTCAGCTCACCGGTCATGGCCATATTTTGCTGGGGAGCCTCCTTCCGTGCGATGGATAGCAACGCAGTGGCCATGGTAACCCCGGCACTCGGGCCGTCCTTTGGCGTGGCGCCTTCGGGCACATGCAGGTGCACAAAGGACTTGTCGAAGAAGGTCGGGTCGCCCTTGTACCGTTTCAGGTTTGATGACACGTAGCTGTAGGCGATCTCCGCCGACTCCCGCATCACATCCCCCAACTGACCGGTGAGCTTGAAGCCCCGCTGGCTGCTGTGGATGCGGGAGGCCTCAATGCTCAGGGTGGCGCCGCCCATGGCGGTCCAGGCCAGGCCGGTGACCACACCGGTGCCCTTGAGCGACTTCTCCTTGCGGAAGGCCGGCTGCCCCAGGTAGTCGGCCAGGTCCGCCACGCCTACCTTCACCGGCTTGTCCGGATCATCCAGCAGCTTCACAATGCCCTTGCGGATGATCTTGTGCAGCAGTTTTTCCAGGTTCCGCACGCCCGCTTCCCGGGCGTACCCCTCGATCACCTGCCTGAGGGCGGCGTCGGTGACGTTGAGCTGCTTTTTCAGCAACCCGGCCCGCTTGAGCAATCGTGGCATCAGATGGTGCTTGGCAATCGCCAGCTTTTCCTCGGTGATATAGCCGGACAGGCGAATGACATCCATCCGGTCCAGCAACGGCCGGGGAATGGTATCCAGCTGGTTGGCGGTACAGATGAACAGTACCTTGGACAGGTCCATGCGGACATCCAGATAGTGGTCGAGGAACTCCCGATTCTGCTCCGGGTCCAGAGTTTCCAGCAAGGCAGAGGCCGGGTCCCCCTGGAAGGACGCACCAATCTTGTCGATCTCATCCAGCATGATCACCGGGTTGGCGACTTTTGAATCCTTCAGGGCTTGCACGAATTTACCGGGCATGGCGCCGATGTAGGTGCGCCGGTGGCCCTTGATCTCAGCCTCGTCACGCATGCCGCCAACGCTGAACCGGTAGAACTGGCGGCCCAGGGCATCGGCCACTGAATGCCCGATGGAGGTCTTGCCCACGCCGGGCGGACCGACCAGCAGCAGGATTGAGCCGCTGACCTCGCCCTTGAAGGTGCCCTCGGCGAGGAACTCGGTGATGCGGTCTTTCACATCGTCCAGGCCGTCATGTTCCCGGTCGAGAATGCGCCGGGCCTCGGCCAGATCGAAATGGTCCTCGGAATACTGGCCCCAGGGAACCTGGGTAAGCCAGTCCAGATAATTGCGGGTCACGCCGTATTCCGGAGAGCCCTGTTCCAGCACCTGCAGTTTTTGCAGTTCGTCCCGGAACCGTTCCTGTACCGGCTCAGGGGGATCCAACTTGGCCATTCGCTCCTCGAAGCGCTCCGCGTCGGCCGTCTTGTCGTCCTTGGCCATGCCCAACTCCCGCTGGATGACCTTGAGTTGCTCCCGCAGGAAAAATTCACGCTGGTGCTTCTGGACCTTTTCGTTGACCTCCTCACTGATCTCGGATTGCAGGCGCGCCACTTCCTGCTCCTTGCGCATCAGCAGCAGGACCTTTTCCATGCGCCGGAGCAGCGGCACGGTGTCCAGCACTTCCTGGAGTTCCGGACCGGGGGCGCTGGTCATGGAAGCACCAAAGTCAGCCAGGGGCGAGCTGTCGTCAGGCCCGAAGCGGGACAGGTACTGCTTCACTTCCTCGCCATAGAGCGGGTTGGTACGCAGCAGCTCCTTGATGGCGCTGATGATGGCAAGGGTATAGGCCTTCAGTTCGTCGGCGTCCTCCTCCGGTTCGCTGGGATATTCCACTTCCACCAGATAGGGGGGCTTGCGGCGCAACCACTGGACAATGCGGAACCGCTGCAGCCCCTGGGCGATGAACTGGACCTTGCCGCTTTCCTTCTGGGCGTGGTGCACGCGCACGGCGCAGCCGATGGTTTCCAGTTGCTCGCTGGCGGGGATGCCCTGTTCGGTGTCGTGTTCTTCCACGTAGCAGATACCGAGGACACGATGATCGGTCTCGCCCACGCGCTTGAGGGTTTCATGCCAGGGATCCTGGTTGACCATCACCGGCTGAACCTGGGCCGGGAAGAACGGGCGATTGGAGACCGGCAGTACGTACATGCGCTTGGGCATGATCTGCTGGGTCAGGGCAAGGCTCTTGCTGTGTTCATCCTTGCCGATGTATTCGGTCACGTCTTCCTCGAATTCCTCAAGGCGGTCATTGCGGTTTTCGTCATTCATGCCGTCGTTGCATCCCTCAAAGGTTGTCATCGCGCGGGCGATAGTGAACAGTGGCCCGCGATCATGTCTACTTGCGTATGTAGCGGCAGTTACGGCTATTTCAAGGATTTGGCTTGGTCGCAGACCGTAGAATCCGAAGTCATCGGGAGCTTGATTTTCCCGCTACTGGCCCCATGATCGAAGCAGATTCCTATATTCATTCAACGGTTTCAGGTGCCCCGATGAGCAACTCGCCCTATGTTTTTGACGCCACCATGGAGAATTTTCAGCAGGAGGTAATGGATGCCTCTGCCAATACGCCCATACTGATCGATGTCTGGGCCGAGTGGTGCGCGCCGTGCAAGCAGCTGATGCCGATTCTCGAGAAGCTGGCCAATGAATACGAAGGCGGCTTCAAGCTCGCCAAGGTCAACGCCGACGAACAGCAACAGCTGACCGCAAGCCTTGGCGTGCGCAGCCTGCCCACCGTGATCCTCGTGAAGGATGGCCAGGCCGTGGACGGCTTCAACGCCGCCCAGCCCGAGAGCGAAATCCGTAAAGTGCTGGACAAGCACGTGGAGGCACCGAAAGAAGATCCCTATGACGCCGCCCATAGACTGTGGGAAAACGGCGACGTGAACGGCGCCCTCGAGATCCTCACTGAGCTGAACCGTCAGGACCCCGAAAACATGAAGGTCCTGATCGATCTGGCGCAACTGAAGGCGGAAACCGGCGACCTGGAAACCGCCGAGCAGGTGTTGGATAGCCTGCCGCCGGAAGAAAAGATGCAGCACCAGGCCAAGCAGCTGGCCGCCCGCATCAAGTTCATTAAGCAGGCCGGAGAGTTGCCTCCGATTGACGAACTGCAGAAAAAGCTGGAGGCCGACCCGAAAAACGCCGAAGCCCTGCACCAGCTAGCGTTGCAGCACGTGCTCCAAGACGAGAATGCCGAAGCCATGGACCTGCTGATTCGCCTGATGCAGGCTGACAGCACCTACATGGATGGCATTGCCAAGAGCACCCTGATTGAGCTGTTCGACAAACTCGGCAACAACAATCCGGACGTACGCACCTATCGTAGGAAGCTGTATACCCTGATGCACTGATTGTGAGTCGCACCCGCGGGCAGTCCAAACTCAGGGGTGAGTCCAAACTCCGGTGTCAGATGAAGGCTCTCATCTGACACCCCGTCTCAGGCGTGGCAACGAGCCTTTAGCCGTTGCCTTTCTTCATCTGTTCATACTCGTTCTCGAAGAAGAACTTTTCCTCTCCGAAGGCCGGCTCCAGCTCATGCAGCCAGGTAGCCGTCTCGCTGTACTTGGCGAAGAACGGGCGCTGGACCCAGTCCGGGTTGCGGCCCTGGAGGAATCGCAGGACGAAGACTTTCTCGCCTTTGATCTCGGTGATGCCCTGGATTTCCACTTTGCCGGGGCCGGCGCTCATGGAGGGGCCTCGGGCGGTGCGGGCCAGGCCGGAGACCTGCTTCATGGCCTCGCGGTAAATGTTGTAAGCCTCGGCCAGGGGTACCTCGAAGTAGTTGTTGGCGCCGGTGTCCCGCTCTACGAACATGTAGTAGGGGATGATGCCCAGCTTTACTTCTTTCTTCCAGAGTTTGGCCCAGGCGTCGGCGTCGTCGTTCACATGCTTGATCAGCGGGCCCTGGGCGCGGATTTCGGCACCGGTGGCGCGGATGCGGCGGATGGCCTCTTCCGCAATGTCGGTGGTGATTTCCTGCCAGTGGTTGTAGTGGGCCATGATGGCGACATGCTTGCCGGCGTCGACCAGTTTGGCGAACAGCTCGATTAGTTCATCCGCATCCTTGTCGGTCACGAAGCGGTACGGCCAGAAGGTCAGGGCCTTGGTGCCGATGCGGATGGTCTGGATGTGGTCGAACTCCGGCTCCAGCAGCGGCTCAAGGTACTGGGCCAGGTTCTTGGTCTTCATCACCATGGGATCGCCGCCGGTAACCAGCAGGTCGGTCACTTCGGTGTGTTCTTTCAGATAGCCGTGAAGCTTCTCGGCTTCGGTGCTGGCCATCTTCAGGTCCTTGTCACCGACAAACTGCGCCCAGCGGAAACAGAAGGTGCAGTAGGAGTGACAGGTCTGGCCCTGGGCCGGGAAGAACAGCACGGTCTCGCGGTACTTGTGCTGCACGCCGTCCAGCACTTCGCCGTCCAGTTCCGGCATGTTCATTTCCATCTGGCCGGCCGGGTGCGGGTTCAGTTCGTCCCGGATCTCCTTGGCGGCCGCCAGGATTTCCTTCTTGTCGGCACCTTCCTTATGCAGCGCTGCCATACGCTCGAAATGTTCGTCCTTGAGCATCCCTTTCTGAGGGAAGACAAGTTGGTAGATCGGATCGTTGGGTACATTGTCCCAGTTGATCAGTTCGTTGATCACGTACTCGTTGACCCGAAATGGCAGCACGCTGGCTACCACTTTCATTTCAAACAGGGTCTCTTCAGGGAGATTCTGAATGATTTCGATCTTGTCGAGCTGGCGGTCGGTGTAGACCTTGAAGCGCCGTTCCTCGAACTCCGTAGCGGGAATCCGGTTCGGAAAGGTGACGATGGAGTTCATAGATCGCCCTCTGTTGTTGGCAATGACTGGAAAAGTGGTCAGACCACTTTTCCGGTGGTTAAAAAAGGGGCAGGCAAGTATACATAAATCGGAATTTATTTTCAGGTCTAATTAAAAAATGTCGCCAGAGATGGGCGATGTAAGGCCCTAGAGAGCTTAAAGGTAGCTGAATACAAAGGAAAAATGACTCTGAGAGAGAGGCAGAACGATCCCGGATCGTTTAGTGACGCTATGAAATTTGGGCGTGTTCGGAAAACTACGACCTTGGTCTGATCCTGGTTGTGTGGTGGTCTGAAAAAGGTCATTCTGGCGTAAGTAACCGCAATGGAATGTTGTTCGAAGGGTCATGAAGGCCCATTTGATTGCTTTGCTCAATCAAAATGTAGTAAAAACACTACAAATTCGGGCGCATCGATATGAGCGCGCTTTCGAATTACCGGCTGGCCGCGGGCCAAAAGCCTGATTCCACAAGGCCTGCCCGGCAGGAAAACTTTGAAAGCTGTTCTATGCTTGATGGAGGTTCCATGTGCTGTCCTGCAGTACCGCCATCAGGCTGATACACCCATAACAATTACTCTGCATTTCACGCAGCTTATCGACACCGTATGCGCAGCGGCCGCTGACCGTGGCCCGCGCTGCACCTTTTGATGCCAAGGGGAGGGTTTGATGTACCAGGACGATGATCCCATTGAAACCAGTGAATGGCTTGACGCACTGGAATCGCTGATCGAGAACGAAGGCGTTGAGCGAGTCAAATACATTCTGGAGCGACTCTCCGAGCGCGCCAGCCGCGATGGCACCGAGCTGCCGTATTCGATCACTACACCGTTCCGCAATTCCATTCCTGTTACCCAGCAGGCGCAGATGCCCGGTGATCTGTTCATGGAGCGTCGTATCCGTTCCCTGATCCGATGGAATGCCATGGCCATGGTGGTCCGCGCCAATAAACGCCCGGGCGATCTGGGTGGCCATATTTCCACCTTCTCCTCGGCCGCCACGCTGTACGACGTGGGCTTCAACTATTTCTTCCACGGTGGCGACGAGAAGCGCGAGTCCGATCTGGTGTACTTCCAGGGTCACGCGGCGCCGGGTATTTACGCCCGCTCTTTCCTTGAGGGCCGCTTCGAGGAACCCCAACTGGACAAGTACCGGGAAGAAGTGGATGGCGAAGGCCTGTCCTCCTACCCGCACCCCTGGCTGATGCCGGATTACTGGCAGTTCCCGACGGTGTCCATGGGACTAGGCCCCATCCAGTCGATCTACCAGGCTCACGTGATGAAGTACCTGCATAATCGTGAGCTGATCGATATGGACGGCCGCAAGGTGTGGGCGTTCGTTGGCGACGGCGAGTGCGACGAGCCTGAAACCCTGGGCTCCATCTCCAAGGCCGGGCGCGAGAATCTGGATAACCTGATCTGGGTGGTCAACTGTAACCTGCAGCGCCTGGATGGCCCGGTGCGTGGTAACGGTAAGATTGTCCAGGAGCTGGAAGGCGTGTTCCGGGGCGCCGGCTGGAATGTGATCAAGGTGGTCTGGGGTCGCATGTGGGACCCGCTGTTCGAGAAAGATGAAGACGGCATCATGCAGCGGGCCATGGACGAAATCTGCGACGGTGAGTTGCAGAATCTCACGTTCAAGGGTCCGGCCTACACCCGCAAGGAGTTCTTTGGCAGATCACCGGAGCTGGCCAAGCTTGCAGAGAACCTGTCCGATGAGGATATCCAGAAGCTGAATCGCGGTGGCCACGATCCATACAAGGTGTATGCGGCCTATCATCGTGCGGTCAACCAGGCCAACGGTAAGCCGACTGTGATTCTGGCTCACACCATCAAGGGCTACGGTTTCGGGGCCGCGGGCGAAGCCCAGAACACCGCCCATTCCCTGAAAAAACTGGACATCGACACCCTGAAGGAATTCCGCGACCGCTTCGGTGTGCCCCTGAAGGACGACGAGCTGGAGAATGTTCCCTACTATCGCCCGGCACCGGACAGCCCCGAGCTGGTCTATATGAAAAAGCGCCGGCAGGAACTGGGTGGCTTCTACCCCAAGCGCAACAAGGATTGCCAGCCGCTTCAGATCCCCGAGCTGAACATCTTCAAACAGGTGCTCGAAGGCTCCAATGGCCGTGAGATCTCCACCACCATGGCGTTCGTGCGCATCCTGACAGCCCTGGTGAAGGACAAGCGAATCGGCAAGCGTGTGGTACCGATCGTGCCGGACGAAGCACGGACCTTTGGTATGGAGGGTATGTTCCGCCAGCTGGGCATCTACACCTCCGAGGGCCAGAAATACGTGCCCCAGGACCGTGACCAGATCATGTACTACCGGGAGGACAAGAAGGGCCAGATCCTGCAGGAAGGCATCAACGAGGCTGGTGCCATGGCAACCTGGATGGCGGCGGCTACCTCGTACAGTTCCAACAGCTTCCCGCTGGTCCCGTTCTATGTGTTCTATTCCATGTTCGGTTTCCAGCGTGTGGGTGACTTGGCCTGGGCTTCCGGCGACATGCAGGCCCGCGGCTTCCTCATCGGTGGCACTGCCGGCCGCACCACGCTCAACGGCGAAGGTCTCCAGCACCAGGACGGTCATAGCCATGTGCTCGCCAATACCATTCCGAACTGCAAGGCCTACGACCCGGCCTACGGTTACGAGATGGCAGTCGTGATCCGCCAGGGTATGAAGGAGATGTTCGAGGAGAACCGGAACGTCTTCTACTACCTGACCATCGAAAACGAGAACTACGAACAGCCTGCAATGCCGAAAGATTGTGAGGACGGCATCATCAAGGGTATGTACAAGTTTGAATCGGTGGAGACCAAGGGTCGCAAGAAGAGCCCGCGGGTCCAGCTGCTCGGCTCCGGTGCCATCATGAACGAAGTGCGTGAAGCCGCCCGGATGCTGAAGGACGACTGGGGAGTGGCTTCCGACGTCTGGAGTGTGACCAGCTACAATGAGCTGGCCCGTGACGGCCAGCACGTGGAGCGCTGGAATCACCTGCACCCCGACGACAAGCCGAGGAAAGCCTACGTAACCCAGATGTTGGAGAATGCCCAGGGGCCGGTGGTGTCTTCCACCGACTACATCAAGCTGCATTCCGAGCAACTGCGTGCGTTTGTCCCCAAAACCTTCATGACCCTGGGTACCGACGGCTTCGGCCGGAGCGACACCCGCGAGAAGCTGCGTAACTTCTTCGAGGTGGATCGCTACTACGTGACCGTTACCGCTCTGGCAGCTTTGGCCAAAGATGGCGAGATCAAGCAGGAGCAGGTTCTCGAGGCCATGCGCAAGTACGGAATCGACCGCAACAAAACGAACCCGGTGCTGAGCTAAGGAGATCGCCATGAGTGAACAGGAAATCAAGGTTCCCGATCTCGGCGGCGCTGATGAAGTCGAGATCATCGAAATCATCGTCAGCGAGGGGGATTCGGTTGAGGAAGAAGATCCGATTCTGACTGTGGAATCCGACAAGGCGTCAGTCGAACTGCCGGCGCCTTTCAAGGGCAAGATCACCAGGATTACCGTCAAGGTGGGTGACAAGGTCAGTGAAGGCGATGTCGTCGGCATGATGGAGGTCAGCGGTAACTCTGGTGGCTCTGACGAATCGGCCGACCAGGAGCCGGAAGAGGAAAAGGCTGAAGAGAAATCCGAGACCAAATCGGAAGAGAGCAAGCCTGAGTCGAAGAAGAAATCCGGCGGCAATCGCAAGGAGACGGTCAAGGTCCCGAATCTGGACGGCTTTGATAACGTACCGGTCATCGAGATCAATGTTTCCGAAGGCGATACCGTTGACGCGGAAGATCCGCTGGTGACGGTGGAGTCCGACAAGGCGACGATGGAAGTGCCGTCGCCCTACGCCGGCAAGGTGGAAAAGATCCTGGTGAAGGAGGGCGACAAGCTCTCCGAGGGTGACGACCTGCTAGAAATGACCGTCGTCGAGGAAGGTGGCGAGGAGGAGGAAGCGCCTTCCGAGCCGGCAAAAGAAGACAAGAAAGAGAAAGCGGAAAGCAAGCCTGCCGAGAAATCCACGCAGGAAGCGGCGCCGCAGCCCCAGGGTTCCACTTACGAACCGCCGGCGCCAGGCGCCAAGGTCCATGCCGGCCCGGCTGTGCGTAAGCTGGCCCGGGAGTTGGGGGCGGACCTGACTCGTGTGAAAGGCTCCGGCCCTAAAGGCCGCATTATCAAGGATGATGTCCACGCCTATGTGAAGAGCCAGTTGCAGCAGGCCCAGCAGGGTGCTGGTGTGGCCACCGGCTCCGGCATACCGGGCGTGAAACTGCCGGACTTCAGCCAGTTCGGTGAGGTGGAGCGCGAGTCCATGTCGCGGATGATGGCGGCCACGGCCACCAACATGCAGCGCAGCTGGCTGAACGTGCCCCACGTGACCCAGTTCGACGAAGCCGACATCACCGAGATGGAGAGCTTCCGCAAGGCGCAGAAGGTAGCGGGCGAGAAGAAGGGCGTGAAGATGACGCCGCTTCCGTTCCTGCTCAAGGCCTGTGCGGCGGCGCTGGCGGAACTGCCCCAGTTCAACGTGTCTCTGGACATGGAGCGCAAGGAGGTGGTTCGCAAGAAGTACATCCACATCGGTATCGCGGTGGATACGCCGCATGGCCTGATGGTGCCAGTCATCCGTGACGTGGACCAGAAGGGGCTGTGGGAGCTGGCGGCCGAGAGTGCGGAGCTGGCCCAGAAGGCACGGGACAAGCAGCTGAAGCCAGCAGAGATGCAGGGCGCCTGCTTTACCATCACCAGTCTGGGTGGTATCGGTGGTACGGCGTTCACGCCGATTGTGAACACGCCGGAGGTGTCGATACTGGGTGTCTCCAAGGCGGCGATGAAGCCGGTCTGGGATGGCAACGAGTTCCAGCCGCGGCTGATGCTGCCGCTGTCGCTGTCCTACGACCACCGTGCGGTGAACGGAGCCGATGCGGCGCGGTTCACTAACACGCTGACGCAGCTGTTGGGGGATATTCGGACCCTGTTGCTTTAACTCTCCGCTGACTCCGCCCCCAGCCCTGATGGTTCGGGGGTGTCGAGAGGCGGGTACTGCGATTCAGAACACGCTACGAGCACCCTACGGGTCCGGCCAGCAATCACAGATTGCTGGCGTTCGCCTGCGCATGAAGCTTTGCTTCATAAACGCTTGGCTCACCCATGTGCGCTTGTTTCGGGCCGTCCCTGGCCCTCAACAGTTCTGAATCGCAGTACCCGCCTCTCTTTTTTGTCTCCGAGTTATCCCAGCTTTATTCGAACGCAGGGGGAGCAGAATGCTCCGGGGTCAGAAGAACGCCTTCTTCTGACCCCTTTCTTGGACTGATCCCCAATGCCCGGACGCTAAACCCGAACACTCCGGGGTCTGAAGAACGCTTTCTTCTGACCCCCTTCTTGGACTGATCCTCAGAACTTTGGGGCTGACCTCCAAAACGGGGTCAGATGAAGGTTTTCATCAGACCCTGGGTTGGCCAAACGGTGTCAGGTCAAAGCGGATCGGAGCGCAGCGATAAAACCTGGTGCTCTCCCAGAAACGAAAAAGCCCCGGCAAATGCCGGGGCCTTTCCGAGTTAACTTCTACTAAGGAATGATTAGAAGTTATATTGCGCTGCGAACATCAGGCGGTTTGCGTCGTCGCTTTCGCCACCCTGGTTCTCAGAGTTATAGTACCCGTACTCAACACCCATCATGACGTTCTTGACCGGGGTCCACTGGTAGTTAACGAAAGCGTTTTCGTTGGTTTCGCCAGCAGTGGGGTCGTTCAGGTCATCTACGTCCAGTTTGGTCATACCATAAGTGGCATTAATCGTGCGGCCGCCACCAAGGCTGATAGAGGCGCCAAATGTACCACCCATACCGGAAATAGTTTCCAGGTCGCCGTTGGCGTCAATGTAGGCATCGTCGCCACCAGAACGGTACAGGTAACCATTAGCACCGTCAGTGTAGTTGATTGCGCCCCGGATCGTGATCATGTCGGACAGGGCCATACTCGCAGCGCCAAACACCGCATATCCCATAGCCGAGTCATCAGTGTCGTTGACCGGATCGTCATATTCATTTTGCTTGACCAGCGCAGCGGCAGCGTAGGAGAAACCACCAGCGCTATCTTCCAGTCGTGCGGTCAGAGCCGGCATGCCATTTTTACTGTCGTCGAAGCCACCGCCTTTAGGGTCCTCGATAGCGAACGACAAAGGTCCGGTTGTGTAACGAATCTGGGTAGTACGTGATCCATAGCCGGCTACGCCTGCCACGCCGTCAAAGTCCAGAGTTGAGGTTGTGCCGACAAAGCTGTTGTAGTTGGACCAGGTCTGGCCAGCCAGAATGCCGTTGTAGGAACCGTAGGCGTGACGAAGGCGAAGGGCCCCTCCTTTATAATCCGCACCCATGAAGTCGCCTTCGATATTAACCATGACGCCTTCAGAATGGGTGGCTTTCACACCAATCCGGCTCTGAGCAGCAGCGGCACCAAAATGACCGTCTACGTCTTGGCTATCATCGACAGTTGGGAAACTACCGCCTCGGTGACCTGAATTTGCGACATTTTCATCCATGTCGTAGCTCATGTTCAGACGGGCATAACCGTAAACACTCGCATCTACGTCGCCAGCGCTGAAGCTGAAGGCCTGTGCCTGGGCTGCCATACCGAAGATGGTTGCTGCTGCCGTCGCACGAATCGCCATTCTCAATTTATTGTTGCTTTGCATCGTTGTTGTCTCCACACATTTGTTGTTGTTGGACCCACAAACACGGTAGTTACGAATCCATGACAATTCAAATAAATTCGTCGATTAATTAGACGAATGTCTATAGTCGATTTTCGTTGATATACAGACATCTGCGGTTGACCTTTCGTCGTAATGGTGCGCAATGACCTCCCCAGGTACATACCTTGAAGACAACCCCTTTGCGTTTCTGGATATTGAAACCACCGGGGGGCAATTCTTCCCGTGATCGCATAACGGAAATCGGTATCCGGGAATTTCTGCCAAAGCCAAACGTGCCCTCGAATTTGCTGCTGGGCATCATGGATGAGTTACTGCGGGTGCCGGGCATGTACCGATTCTACGGTGAGAATGATGTGTTGCTCTATGTCGGAAAGAGCACCAATATCCCCGAGCGGGTGACCTCCCATTTTTCCGGGGATTACAACTCCAGCCGCCCCTCGGCCGGTGTAAGGGTGTCTGTGAAGGGAAGCAGGATGTTGTCAGACACAATCCACCGTGCACCACGAAGACGAACTCCATGACCTCTCCTTGAGCGGCCAGGTCGTGACCTTTGACCTCGATTCCTACAAACTGTTGGTCAAGGCACTGATGGGGTGTGACGGAAAGCCCGGACGCCTGATCAAGTTACCGTACACAGGAACGCCGGATGTGCTTATGTCCTGAGTGGCGTATTATGGTCTGGTCCGCACTCCTACCTAGTGCGAATTCGAAACATTGCCTGCTATGTTTAAGGTTTGGATACCGCTGAGAGAGAGATATGAATAAAGAGCCCGTTTCCCGCGAACTGTTTGATGAAGTCATGGTGCCCAACTACGCCCCCGGAAGCATTATCCCGGTGCGCGGCGAGGGTTCCCGTATCTGGGACCAGGAAGGTCGCGAGTTCGTGGATCTCCAGGGTGGCATCGCTGTGACCTGCCTCGGCCATTCCCACCCCGGACTCATTGGCGCGCTTCAGGATCAGGCCGAAAAAATCTGGCACCTCTCCAACGTCATGACCAATGAACCAGCGCTGCGCCTGGCCAAGACCCTGTGCGACCTCACCTTCGCCGAACGGGTATTCTTCGCCAACTCCGGCGGTGAAGCCAACGAAGCCGCCTTCAAACTGGCCCGCCGCTATGCCTGGGAACACTACGGCCCGGAAAAGAACGAAATCATCTCGTTCAGGAATTCCTTCCACGGTCGCACCCTGTTCACGGTCAGTGTGGGCGGTCAATCCAAATACCTGGAAGGTTTCGAACCCGCGCCTGGCGGCATTCATCATGCCGAATACAACAACCTCGATTCTGTAAAGGCCCTGATCTCCAAAGAGAAGACCTGCGCGATTGTGGTTGAACCGATCCAGGGCGAGGGCGGCGTCATGCCGGCTGATCCTGAATTCCTCAAAGGCCTGCGTGAGCTGTGCGATGAAAACGACGCGCTGCTGGTCTTTGACGAAGTCCAGACCGGCGTCGGCCGCACCGGCCACCTGTACGCCTACGAAATGTACGACGTCACCCCGGACATCCTCTCCAGCGCCAAAAGCCTCGGCGGTGGCTTCCCGGTGGCGGCCATGCTCACCACCGCCAAAATCGCCACCAGCCTCGGCGTCGGCACCCACGGCAGCACCTACGGCGGCAACGCCCTCGCCTGCGCCGTGGCCCAGAAAGTCGTCGACACCATCAGCCAGCCGGAGATTCTCAAGGGCGTCAAAGCCCGCTCGGACAAACTGCGCAAGGGCATGATGGACATCGGAGAACGCCACGGCATCTTCAGCGAAGTCCGCGGCGCCGGTATGCTGCTGGGTTGTGTATTGACCGAAAAATGGCAGGGCAAGGCCAAGGACTTCCTGAATGCGGGTCTGGATGAGGGCGTAATGGTGCTGGTCGCCGGCGGAAACGTTGTTCGTCTCGCGCCGTCCCTGATCATCCCCGATCAGGATATCGAAGAAGCGCTGGAACGCTTCGAAAGAGCGGTTGAGAAGTTGACGGCATAATGACGAAGTAGGCCGGTGCCCGGTTTCCCCTTCCGGGAATGTTGAAGGCCAAGGATGGCCTGAAACAAGCGCACATGGACGTGCTCGTAGCGGTTCCCGGAAGGGGAAACCGGGCACTGGCCGGGCGGGCAGTTCCAAAATAAGGAATGCCCAACTCAAGAACAACAGGAAGCAACTATGTGGCTAGTCCGTCCCGCAACCCCAACTGATCTGGAACCGATCCTGGAAATCGCAGGCGCCCAAGGCGCGAGACTGTCCTCGACGCTCCCGAAACAGAAGGAAGCCCTGGCCAGCAAAATCCAGCACTCCCTGGACTCCTTCGTCGGGAAAACTAACGCCGAAGAGCCCCCAAGGTTCCTCTTCGTCCTCGAAAATACCGAAACCGGCGAAATCTTAGGCACCGCGGGCATCGACACCCGCGCCGGCAACGGCCAGCCATTCTACAATTACCGCCGGGACGCACTGATCCACGCCTCCCATGAACTGGGCGTCTCCCGCCGTGTCGAAGTGCTCTACCCGAGCCACGGCCTGACCGACCAGAGTCTGCTGTGCTCCTTCGCCATCAAACCCGAATTGCGGAACGCCGACACCTTCGAGCTGCTTTCCCGGGCCCGCCTGCTGTTCATCGCCGAGCACCGGTCATGGTTCAGCAACCGCATGGTCGTCGAGATCCAGGGCATACAGGAAGAGGATGGCCGGGTGCCCTTCTGGGACAGCCTCGGGCGGCACTTCTTCAACATGGATTTTCAGACTGCGGATCAGTACTCGGGAACCCTCAGCAAGACCTTCATTGCCGAACTGATGCCGCCTAATCCGATCTATGTCACCCTGCTCAGCACAAGGGCCCAGGAAGCACTGGGGCAGCCGCACAAGCTGACTGTTCCCAACCTGGAGCTGCTGCAGCGGGAAGGCTTTCATGCCGGATGCTACCTCGATATCTTCGATGCCGGCCCGGTGCTGGAGGCCCGTACCGACAGCCTGCGGACGCTGGTGACCAGCAACCGCAAGGAACTGCATGGCAGTCACGAAGACGCCGGGGAAACCTGCCTGATCTCGGCAGGAGAAGGCGATGGTTTCCGTTGCACCCTGACGCCGGTTGCCGAGACTCTCGAAGAGAAAGTGAAAGTCCCGGTTCGCATCTGGCAGCTGCTCAACAAGAGCGCTGGCGACACGGTAAGGATCGCGCCGCTATGACACGGAATCGCAAACAGGAGGCCCGGCCATGCTGGTAATCCGGCCACTGCAGGAAAACGATCTCGACGACCTATACACCATGGCGCTTAATGCCGGTAAGGGCCTGACCACCCTGCCGGCGGATCGTGAGTTGCTGCAACGCAAGATCGATCATGCCCGGGAAACCTTCAACCAGCGGTGTGCGCCGGAAGCCGGGCTGTACCTGTTCGCACTTCAGGACAGTGACACCGGCAAGGCCGTTGGCATCAGTGGAATCGAGGCCCGGGTTGGCCTGGACGAGGTGTTCTACAACTACCGGCTGAGCCTCACCGTTAACGCATCGAAAGAGCTCGGCGTGCATGTGAGGACTCCGACCTTGCAATTGTCCAACGACATGACAGACACCAGTGAGATCTGTTCCCTGTTGCTGTCGGACGACTACAAAGGCGGAGGTAACGGACTGCTGCTGTCCCGGTGTCGGTTCATGTACCTGGACGAGTTCCGCAAACATTTTTCCGAGAAAGTCTTCGCTGAAATGCGCGGAGTGTCAGACCGGAACGGGCAGAGTCCGCTCTGGGATGCCCTGGGGGCCAAGTTTTTCGACATGGAATTCAGTGAGGCGGACAAGCTCTCGGGGCTCGGCAACAAGTCGTTCATCGCCGAGCTGATGCCCAAGTACCCAATCTATGTGCCGATGCTGCCGGACTCGGCACGGGCGGTCATTGGCCGGGTACACGAGAACACCGTGCCGGCGCTGAAGATGCTTCAGGCCGAGGGGTTCAATTTCAACGGTCTGGTGGACATTTTTGATGGTGGACCCGTGGTGGAAGCGTTTGTGCACAACATACGTACCATCCGTGAGAGCGTGAACCGCTATGTCCTGATCACCAGCAAGCCCATGAGCTTGGAGGCGCCGCCAGCGGAGCGAGTGATGGTTTCAAACCGCTCTTTCCGGGACTTTCGGGTGACCACGCTGCCGGCGAAGTACATTGGCCCCGAGACCGTACGAATGTCACCGGAGGTGGCCGAGGCGATGCAGGTGCAGTCGGGGGATTCGGTGCGCCTGGCACCCTTGAAAGAAGGCGGTTTCTGGCCCATTCATTCCCATGGGGAAAGCGATAATACTGATGAAATATCCCAGAGCAGGATCAGGAAGTACCGCAGCCATTCATCGTGGGACTGAGGTGCGGATGACAGGAACTCCAGGACCGGGAGGTGTGGAAACATGGCGAATCTGACAGGTGAAATCTTTATCGACGGATTGTGGCTGACCGGTCACGGTCTCCCCTTTGAATCCGTTCAGCCGGTGACTGGTGAAACCGTATGGGATGGTACCGGCGCGAACCTGGAAGACGTCGATGCCGCCGTCCGTGAAGCCCGCAATGCATTTGTAAAATGGCAGCGCAAGAGTTTTGCCGAACGGCAGGCGGTCATTGAAGCCTTCCGCGATCAGCTGGAAACACACAAGGAAGACCTGGCGCACCAGATTGGACTGGAGACCGGCAAGCCGCTGTGGGAATCCCGCACCGAAGTGGCCGCCATGATGGGCAAAGTGGCAATTTCCATCAAGGCCTACAACGAGCGTACCGGTCACACCGAGTCTGATGTGGCCGGCGGCCATGCCGTATTGCGGCACCGGCCCCACGGTGTGGTGGCCGTCTTCGGTCCCTACAACTTCCCGGGCCATCTGCCCAATGGTCACATTGTTCCGGCGTTGCTGGCGGGCAACACCGTGGTTTTCAAGCCCAGTGAGCTGACGCCAGGCGTGGCGGAAATGACGGTCAAATACTGGGAAAAAGCCGGGCTGCCCGATGGCGTGATCAATCTGGTGCAGGGTGGTGCTGATACTGGCCGATCCCTGGCCAGCCACCCCATGATCGATGGCCTGTTCTTCACCGGCAGCTCCAACGTGGGTCACCTGCTGCACCAGCAGTTCGGCGGCCAGCCCGAGAAAATCCTCGCGCTGGAGATGGGCGGTAACAACCCCCTGATCGTCCAGGATGTGGCGGATGTCGACGGTGCGGTCCACCATGCGCTTCAGTCCGCGTTCCTGTCAGCGGGACAGCGCTGTACCTGCGCCCGGCGATTGCTGGTGCCCAAAGGCAAGAAAGGGGATCAGTTCATGGAGCGCCTGGTTGAGGTGGCCGGCAGGATCAAAGTTGGTGAATTCGATGCCGATCCCCAGCCGTTCATGGGTTCGGTAATCTCCGTGGGAGCGGCGGACAAGCTGCTGGCTGCCCAGGCGAGCATGCTGCAGCAGGGCGGCAAGTCACTGCTGGAGATGAAGCAACTGAAACCGGAGACCGGATTGCTGTCGCCGGGTATTATCGACGCCACCGGCCTGGACCTGACCGATGAGGAGTTCTTCGGTCCATTGCTCACGGTCTATCGCTACAAGAGCTTCGATGAGGCGCTGGAGCTGGCCAATGATACCCGCTATGGGCTGTCAGCGGGCCTGCTGTCGGATGACCGCAAGCTCTATGACCGGCTGGTGGAAGAAGTCCGGGCCGGCATCGTAAACTGGAACCGGCCCCTGACCGGCGCCAGCAGTGCCGCGCCCTTCGGTGGCGTCGGCGCCAGCGGAAACCACCGCCCCAGCGCCTACTATGCCGCCGATTACTGTGCCTGGCCCATGGCCTCCCTCGAGGCCCGCAAGAGCGAACTGCCCGAGAGCCTGGCGCCGGGCCTGACCTTTGATTGACGGAACGAGAGCTATGAGCCAGCACGCGATAGAAGCAAACTTTGACGGCCTGGTCGGACCCACCCACAATTACGCCGGGTTGTCCTGGGGAAATGTCGCCTCCAAATCCAATGTCCGTTCGGTGTCCAATCCGAAGGAAGCGGCACTCCAGGGTCTGGCCAAGATGAAACGGCTGGCCGATCGGGGGTATGTGCAGGGCATCCTGCCGCCCCACGAGCGGCCGTACATTCCGACGCTCCGGGCCTTGGGGTTCTCCGGCTCCGATGCGGAGGTTCTGAAGAAAGCAACGGCCGAGGCGCCTTCGATCCTGGCGGCAGTTTCCTCCGCGTCGCCTATGTGGACAGCAAACGCCGCGACGGTCTCGCCGAGCGCCGATACCGCCGATCACCGGGTGCACTTCACGCCTGCGAACCTGAGTGCCAAGTTCCATCGTTCCATCGAGCATGAGGTGACCGGCCGCGCCCTGAAGGCCATCTTCACCGACGAGAGCTACTTCGCCCACCACCCGGCGTTGCCCTCGGTCAGCCATTTCGGGGATGAGGGAGCCGCTAACCATACCCGGCTGTGCAGCGGTTACGGTGATCCCGGCGTGGAGCTGTTTGTGTATGGCCAGATTGCCTTCAACGAAGAGGCCCCGGCGCCTGTGAAATACCCGGCCCGGCAGACTCTGGAAGCGTCACAGGCGATTGCCCGGCTGCATGGCCTGAGGGAGCGGAATCTGGTATTTGCCCAGCAGAATCCGGCCGCGATTGATGCCGGCGTGTTCCATAATGACGTCATCGCTGTCGGTAATGGCAACACCCTGTTCTACCACGAGCTGGCGTTCCTGGAAGAGGAGCGGGTGCTGGCGGATATTCGTTCCCGGCTTTCCGGAGCGGAGCTGGAGGCGGTCAGAGTCAGTGGCGCTGACGTGCCCCTGGAAGATGCGGTCGCCTCCTATCTGTTCAACAGCCAGCTGCTGAATACGCCCGACGGCATGCTGCTGGCGGTCCCGGGCGAGTGCCGGGAAATTCCCACGGTCAGTCGTTACCTGGACTCCCTGGTGGCCTCTGGCGGCCCGATCACCTCGGTGGAAGTGTTTGATGTCAAACAGTCCATGAGGAACGGTGGTGGTCCGGCCTGTCTGAGATTGCGGGTGGTGCTGACCGACGATGAGCTCAAGGCGATCAACCGGGGGGTGATCCTCACGGATCAGTTGTATGAGCGCTTGACCACCTGGGTGGAAGCGCACTACCGGCATGAGCTGTCCCAGGAGGAGCTGGGCGATCCCATGTTGCTGGAAGAGGTGCGTAAGGCACTGGACGAGCTCACCGGTATCCTGGGGCTCGGCTCGATCTACGACTTCCAGCTTTAAGGCGTGGAACTCACGCCCGGATCATGCGCTGATCGATGAGGTCAGCATATCCATGGTGTGTCGTATGAGGGTATCGGCGAAGAAATCGCAGGTGCCCTCGGCCAATTCCGCCTGGCACAGCAAAATCACGCCATGCAGGGCGCCACGCAGGTAGAGCGCGGTTTCGAAGGGATCACGAATCCGTTCCCGGCTCATGGTGCCATCGGCAAGCCCCTGCTCGATGGCGCCCACCATCAGTTTCATCAGCTCGTTCTTGGAACACAGCATCTCGTGTGCCTGGATTTCGTCGGCATCGGCCATGGCGGTGGAGGCCTTGGTCAGGGCCGAGAAGTAATCCGGTTCGTCCTGGTAGAACCGGTAGTAAGCCTCGCCCATGGCGCGGATCTGGGCCAGCCCCTTACCCTGCGTTTTCCGCGCTTCCTCGAACCGGCATACCAGGCTCTGGCCTGCCCGCAACATGATCCCTCGCTGAATCGCTGCCTTGTCCTTGAAGTACACGTACAGCAGGGCGCGGCTCAGACTCGCGCTGCGGGCGATGTCGTCCATCGAGGTTTTGTCATACCCCTTCTCGGAAAACACCCGTTCGGCGGCGTCCAGAATGGCATCATGGCGGGCCTGCTTTTCGCGTTCGCGGCGGGATTTCAGTGGTTCAGTCATGGGGATTTCCGATTGGTTCAAACAGCCAGGTCATGATACCTGAAACCCGATAAGAACCGATTATTGACAATATGTCAAAGAATGACATGATGTCTTAGAATCGGCGGGGTAATCCACGGATGCGGTTGCCCCTATCCGAAGGCATGGATGAAAGGATCGGTTATGAAAATGCATCGACTTGTCGCAGCGGTCGTTCCCGTTGCGCTGTTCTCATTGTTGCTGGCGGGCTGCAAGGCGGGTGATGTGTCACCGGAGACCAAGCCTCAGGCTGTTTCCGTCCGGGTGGCGGAGATATCCGGTGGCCAGGAGCAGGGGCTCCCACTCAGGTTTTCCGGTATCGTTCAGGCGGCGCAACGGGCGACCCTGACCTTCCAGGTCAGTGGTACTCTCAGGGAGCGTTCCGTTGAGCTGGGTGAGAGCGTGAAAGCTGGAGACATGCTGGCCCGCGTGTATAACCCGGCGTTGGAGCCGGCCACGGATTCGGCCCGGGCCCGGCTCGAAGAACTGGTGGCCCAGTATGAACAGGCGGGGCGCGAGTGGGAACGTTCCAGCCGCCTGCATGAGCGAGGCGTGGTCTCTGAACAGGCGCTGGAACAGATTGCCGCCCGGCGGGACAGCCTGAAAGCCAGTGTCGCCACGGCCGAGGCCTCTTTGGCGGAAGCAAGGCGGTTGCTGGAGGAGGGCACCCTGAAGGCGCCTTTTGCCGGCAGGATTGAAGCCCTGCTGGTGGAGAAAGACGAGTTTGTCGCTGCCGGTCAGCCGGTCGTGAGGTTGTCCTCTCCCAGTGGCCGGGAAGTGGAAGTTCGGGTGCCGGCCTATCTGTTGGACCATGTCCGCCTCGGGCAAACGTTGCCGGTATGGGCTGTACACGACCGGGCGCTCCCGGCGGTGAACGGCTCCGTTGTCGAGATTGCCCAGGGTAGTGCGATCCGGGGTGAACTGCACCCGGTATTGGTCAGCTTGCCGAAAGCGTCCCTGGAGCCCGGGCAGCCGGTGGAAATAGGGATTACCCCAACCAGTGTTCCGGCAATAATAGTGCCTTTGCTGGCCGTTCTCCGCGACCCCGAGGGTACCAGCGTATTCCGGGTTCGCGATGATCGGGCTGATCGTATTCCGGTGAAGGTTCAGCGCATTGTCGGCGAGCAGGTTGCAGTGCGCTCCGAGGTGCTAAAGCCGGGCGATCAGGTGGTCTATGCGGGCCTGACGCGGCTGGCGGACGGCGATACCGTGGAGATCCGGCGATGACCCACCGGCTGCTGAACGCCCAGCGTCTGCTGGGCATGGTGGTGACCATGCTGTGTCTGCTCGGGATTGCCGCCTACAGCACCATGCCCCGGCAGGAAGATCCTTCTTTTCCCTACCGGGCGGGCATGATCACGGTGAACTATCCGGGTGCCAGTGCTGAGGCGGTGGAGCGGTTGGTTCTGCAGCCCTTGGCCGATGAGCTGCGCCAGGTGGAGGAAGTGGAGTTCAGTCAGGGCACGGCGCGCACTGGGGTGGCCCTGATCAAACTGCGTCTCGAAGATCATATCTATGATACCGACCCGGCCTGGGACCGGGTCCGTCAAGCCATGGAACGGGCCAGACTGGACTTTCCCGATGACGTGGGCCAGATGGCGCTGGATGATCGCCTGATCGATATACCGGCCATCGTTCTGGCCGTTGGAGGCTCCCCTTCGGTGACGGAGCTCTCGACAGTCGCTGAGCGCTTGAAGCGCAATCTTGCCGATATCTCCGGTATGTCCCGCATAGAACTCGAGGGCGACGCCGACGAGCAGATTACCTTGGCCCTCGATGATGCCGCGTTGTTCCGTCTGGGCATCTCACCCTCCCGGATACTTGATACCCTGGCAAGGCGCAACCAGACCATCCCCGGTGGGTTCGTGGTGGTGAACGGCCGACGGTTGTCAGTCCTGCCCAACAGTGAATTTACTGATATTGACGCGATCCGTGCCACCCCCATCGAATTGCCTGACGGCTCCCAGGTGCCATTGGCGGCCGCTGCTGATGTCTGGCGGGGGCCTGCCGAACCGCGCCAACCGGAGACCTGGTATGACGGTGAACGGGTGGTGCTGGTTTCCCTCATCATGGAGGAGGACACCACCGATGCCATCCGCTTTGGTGAGCAAGTGCGCGAGCGGCTCGAACAGCTGCGCCCGGATTTCACTCCCTTTGAGATCCGCGAAATGTTCTTCCAGCCGGGCAAGGTGGAAGAACGGCTGGACAACCTCGCCTGGAGCCTGGTCCTTTCAGTACTGATTATCGTCGGCGTGGTTTTCACTGGCATGGGTTTACGCATGGGATTGCTGGTCGCTTCCATTCTGCCCATGGTGGCCATGATCAGTATCGGCCTGTACGACCTCGGCGGCGGTGTGCTGCACCAGGTGGCGGTTATCGGCATGGTGATATCGCTGGGAATCCTGATCGACAACGCGATCGTCATCGTGGAAAACATCCAGTGCCACCTGGATCAGGGCATGCGACGGCTCGATGCCCTGCGCCAGGCCGTGAGTGAGCTGGCGGGGCCTCTGGGTGCCTCCACCGGTACCACCCTGGCTGCGTTTGCGCCGCTGTTGCTCTCCAAGGGTGGTGCCGCGGACTTCACCCGAGGTGTTCCGGTGATGATCATGCTGACGTTGTCGGTCAGTTACCTGCTAGCCATCTCCGCCGTGCCGTTGCTGGCCGCAAAATTCCTGAAGCCCCGGAAAAACCTGCACCGTGACCGGCTGATCGGCCTGGCCCGGTTCCTGGGCGGGCTGGTGGCGAACTATCCGAAAGGGTTGATTGCTGCTGGAGCAATACTGGTGGCCATCAGCATCGCCCTGACACCCCTCACGGCACAGCAGTTCTTCCCCAATGCCGACCGCCCCAGAGTGATTGTGGAACTTTACATGCCCGAAGGCACTGACCAGGCTCGCACCGCCGAGGCCGCCGCCCGCCTGGAACAGGCCATCCGGACCCAACCCGAAGCCCTGGAGGTTCACCGTTTCGTCGGCTTTACCGGCCCGAGTTTCTATTACAACCTCCAGCGGGCACCCCAGGCGCCTAATCGGGCCCGACTGGTCATTCGTACCCCGACCCTGGCCGATACGACCGACATGGTGCGCTGGGTGCGGGCCCACGCCAGTGAACAGATGCCGGAACTGGATCTGACCGTCGGTGTGCTGGGTCAGGGACCACCCCGCGCTGCACCGGTGGAGATCCGCATCTACCACGCCGACGATACTAAAAGGACAGAAGCGGTTGAACAGGTGTTTGCGACACTTCGGGGGGTGCCGGGAACAGTGGATATCCGCCACGACCTGGACATCGGCGTCCCCAGCATTGCGATCAATGTCGATGACGCCTCCGCCGCCCGTTATGGCCTGACCCGTGCCGATGTGGCCCAGAGTCTGTATGGCCAGAGCTTTGGCGTGGTCGCTGAACGCTACCGACAGGAAGACGATCCCATTCCCCTGGTTCTGCGCTCCCGGGAAGGGACCGCGTTGCCCCTGTCACGCTTGTTGTCCGTCAATATCTACAACAGCAATGGTGACGCAGTCCCCCTGGCGGCGGTGGCGAGCGTAGAGACCAGCTGGGAGCCGGCTGTCCGGTATCTCCGGGACGGTGTTCCGGTTAATACCGTCACCGCCAACCTGCTCGAGGACTACAGCTTTAGCCAAGCATTGGATGGCCTCTACTCCGGGCTAGAAAATAACCCGCTGCCTGAGGGGACCCGGATGGAAATGGGCGGCGATGCCGAAGGCTCGGGCGATGCCAACGGCGCGCTGCTCAAGGCCGCGCCCATCGGTGTGTTATTGCTGCTGTTCTTTCTGCTGCTGCAGTTCAACTCATTTCGGCGGGTGGGCGTCATTCTGCTGACCGTACCCCTGGCCGCCGTCGGTATTTTCCCGGGCCTGGTCCTGTCCGGCTCGCCGTTCGGCTTCCAGTCTCTGCTGGGGGTCATTGCCCTGGTGGGCATCGTGGTGAACAACGCGATCGTGCTGCTGGACGTCATGGACCGAGAGCTGGAGCAGGGCAGGGGCATCCGCGATGCCGTCCGGAGCGCCGTCGAACAACGCACCCGGCCGATCCTGCTCACCACCGCCACCACCGTCGCCGGCCTGTTGCCGCTGGCGTTCTCCAGTAGCACCCTCTGGCCGCCGATGGCCTGGGCGATTATCTCAGGCCTGCTGGCCTCTACCGTGCTGACGCTGTTGGTGGTGCCCTCGGTTTGTGTGCAGGTGATTCGGGATAAAGTACCGGAACCGGAGAATGCGCCGGCTTGAGGGGTGAAAATGGGGTCAGAAGAAGGCTTTCTTCAGACCCCATCTTCACCTTCCCGGGCCGCTCGCCCTGGCCCGGATCATCAACCCGACCCGCTGCCCCACCGGCACCTCCCGGTTGGGAAACACAATTGCCTCCGACACTTCACCCACCCGGTAACAGGTCTCTCCATCTTCCCAGATCACCGTTCCTGGCTCGTATTCGGTGAAATTGGCTACGTCATCAGGAATATGGAACCGGAAGCTTTCCCCGGTGTTCAGGATTTCATGGACGACCTCGAAAATGGTGAGGCGTTCAGACCCATTCGATTGCCCAGGCGTGGGCTCTCCACGAAACCGCCGCCGCAGTGCATCACGGATCCCGGCAAAGCGGCCGAGATCATTCTGCCCGAACGGCTGCACCTCCCCAAGCTCCACGGTAAAACTCTCCGCGCCCAGCTCCGAGGAAGTGAACGACGAAAACGTGGTGCCGGCCTTGTGCTGTAGAAGCAGCGTCTCCACCTCCGCCTCCAGCAAGAAGCGACATTGCCCGGCAGGAACCTCCCGCCCCTCGACAAACGGATAGAGCGCGAACTTCTCCCGAAGGGAAGGGCGGATTGCGGTATGCAGATCGTAATGACTTAACGCCAGCCCCGAATGCTTCCGGGCAAACTCCCGACACAACTGCTCAAGCTCCGAAGCACGGGCGGCCTCAGGTAGCCCCCGGTATTCGTCCCGGCGATGGGCTCCGGCAAACAACCGGTTCATGTTGACGTCAACAAACCGCTCACCCGCAACCATGGCAGCCGGATTCCCCAGGATCAGCAACAGCGGACAAGTGAGCGTCCACTCGCCGGCCAGGAGTTCGTTTACAAGCTGATTCAACACCTCAATCGGCGCCGTCTCGTTGCCGTGTACTCCGGCAGAGACAATCAGGGCTTCGTGGTTGGGATTTGAGTGAGTAGCAGCCGGAGTCAGCTCCAACACGCCGATGGCGGGCCGAACGACGTCGGTTCCATCCGGCAGCCGGGACAGGGCTGGGGTCGGTTCGGCAGAAGCGTTGGCAAGGGTATGCGCAAGCCAATCAGAATAGGCATCAAAAAGCGCACTAAAACCTGACATAGCTTAATCCCCGAAAAGAGTCTGGGGCCAACCGGGATACTGCCTCCCGGGAGGCAGTATCCCGGTTGGCCCTGCACCATAAGTTGGAAATTTTAAGCTGCTAGCTCAAGAAGCCACAGCCCTCTGATGCCGCAAAAGATGATTCTCAAGCTTGCGAAAAGCAAACACCAGAATAAACGTCAGCGCCATATAAACCAGCGCGACAAAGATAAACGCATCAAACGGCGCATAAAACCGAGAGTAAATATTCCGCGCCGCCCCCGTCAGATCCACAATGGTCACCACACTCGCAATCGCACTCGAATGCAGCATGAAAATCACCTCATTCGCATACGCCTGCACCGCCCGCCGGGCCGCACTCGGCAACACAATGCGCTGCATCCGCAGCCACCAGTTCATGCCATAGGCCTTGGCCGCCTCAATTTCCCCGTGCGGAGTCGACACAATCGCCCCCCGGATAATCTCCGTGGTATAGGCACACGTGTTCAAAGCGAACGCCAGCAGGGCCGGATAGAACGGCTCCCGGAAAATCTCCCACCAGAAGGTCTCCTGGATACCGGGAATCTGGGCAATGCCGTAGTAGATGATATACAGCTGGATCAGCAGCGGTGTACCGCGGAACAGATAGGTATACAGCCACACCGGTCCGGACACCAGCGGGTTTTTCGAAGTGCGCAGAATCGCCAGTGGAATCGCGAACACCAGACCGATAACCAGCGACAGGAATACCAGCTGCACCGTATTCACCAGGCCATCCCAGTATTCCATGATGGTCATGGCGGTGAAAATTTCGTTCTGGTTTAGCCACTGGGCAATAAAATCAGGCATACCTTAACCCCCCTGAACCACACCGACATTGGCCCGCGTGTTGAGCCATTTGATAAAAAGCTCGGAACCCGCTGTCAGAATCAGGTATACCGCCGCCACCGGAATGAAGAAATGGAACGGCATGCGTTCCGCCTTGGCTGCCTCCTCGGCAACCCGGACCATATCGGTGAGACCAATGATGGACACCAATGCCGTGGTTTTCAGCAGTACCTGCCAGTTATTACCGATGCCCGGTAGGGCGTGGCGCAGCATCTGCGGAAACATGATTCGCCGGAAAGTATGCCAGCGCGTGAACCCGTAAGCCCTTGCCGCCTCGATCTGGCCCGTCTCCACTGCCAGAAAGGCTCCTCGGAAGGTCTCTGTCATGTAGGCGCCAAAAATAAGCCCGATCGTAACCACCCCGGAGATGAACGGATCGAACTGGAAGAAAAAGTCGATTTCGTAGGCTTCCCATATCCAGTCCGACAGCATGTTCACCGTCACCTGGCCGCCGTAATAGAACAGCAGCATCATCACCAGATCGGGAATGCCCCGGACCACGGTCGTGTAGAAGGTTGCAATGGCTTTGGCGAGGCGATTCCCGGACAGTTTCGAGGATGCGCCAACCAGCCCCAGAGTCAGGGCCAGGACCAGGGAGAGGAACGCCAATTCTATGGTGACCACTGCTCCGTCGAGCAGTTCCGGGCCATAGCCTTTAAGGTCAAGCATTGGGAAATCCGGTAGAGAGGGGCAGCCACAGGACTGCCCCTGACAGTTTAGATCTTGATGTCGTATTTGAAGTATTTCTTCATGATGGTGTCGTAGGTGCCATCATTCTTGAGTTTCTTCAGAGCTGCGTTCACCTTGTTGGCCAGATCCTTGTCACGCTTGCGCATGGCAACGGCTACGCCCTCGCCCAGCTTGACCGGCTCGCCCACTTCCTTGAAACCTTCCTGGGAGAGAATGGTCTGTTCGCCCACCGGGTAGTCTACAAACACCACATCCAGGCGCTGACCTTCCAGGTCCAGAACCATGTCTTCAGCAGTGGTGTAGCGCTTGATAGTGGCAATGCTGCCGAATTCCTCGGTGGCATAGGTGTCCATGGTGGTGCCACGTTGCACACCGATGACCTTGCCTTCCATCTCTTCCTTGCTGCTCACATCAGCAGAGAACCCGTCACGGGCGAACCAGCCACCCGGAGTGATGTAGTACGGGTCGGAGAACAGAACGCGCTCTGCACGCTCTTCGGTGATGGACATGGATGAGAAGATGGCGTCGTACTTACGTGCCAGCAGACCGGGAATCATGCCGTCCCAGGCCTGGATGACGAATTCGCATTCGGCCTTGAGTTCCTCGCACATGGCTTCGGCCAGCTCGACTTCGAAGCCGGTCAGTTCACCGTTTTCATCTCGGTACTCGAACGGCTCGTAGGGCACGTCGAAGGCGAGGCGAATTTCTTTCCAGTCCTTGGCCTGGACGGTGCCGGCGGCCATGGCCAGGGCACAACTTGCTGCAACGATCAGTTTTTTCATGTGTCACTTCTCCAATTTTATGCCTTGTGGGATATTTTTTAGGTATTTTTATTCCGACACAGGACAAGATAGCACTCAGCGTCAGAACTTGGGAGCCAGGAACTGTTTCATGCGCTCCGAGTCAGGGGTATCGAATACTTTTTGAGGCGATCCCTGTTCCTCGATCACGCCCTGATGCAAAAACAGGACCTGAGTTGACACATCCTTTGCAAACGCCATTTCGTGGGTGACCACGATCATGGTGCGGCCTTCCTCGGCCAGGCTTTGCATGACCCTCAGCACCTCGCCCACCAGTTCCGGGTCAAGGGCCGATGTGGGTTCGTCAAACAGCATCACTTCCGGTTCCATGGCGAGTGCCCGGGCGATGGCAGCGCGTTGCTGCTGGCCGCCAGACATCTGGGCCGGGTAGTAATCCTTGCGTTCGTAGATGCCGACTTTGTGGAGATAGGCCTCAGCGCGCTCAATGGCTTCCTTTTTGGGGACCTTGAGCACGTTGACCGGCGCTTCAATGATATTTTCCAGCACCGTCATGTGAGACCAGAGGTTGAAGCTCTGGAAGACCATGGAGAGCTTGGAGCGTATCTGCTCAACCTGTTTGTTATCGGCCGGAATCCGCTCACCCTTGCGGTTCGTGGCGAACCGGATTGGGTCACCGTGCACAATAATGTCGCCGGAGGTAGGTGTCTCCAGCAGATTGATGCAACGCAGAAAGGTGCTCTTGCCAGACCCGGAACTGCCAATCAGAGACACCACATCGCCTTTGCGGGTCTCCAGTGACACTCCCTTGAGTACTTCAAGCTTGCCAAAGGTCTTGTGAATGTCCCTGCAGATCAAGGGAGCTTGGTCCGCCATGGGTGACTCCTGAGATTTAGTTCAAAGGAGCATGTTTTACGGATTGTGGCGACCGAAATCAATACCTGATTGCTGAGGATTGCGACTGTTCGACATGACTTGGCTGCGAATCACCCTGTTTCCTTGCTGTTCCATATCCTTCAGTGCATCTCTGACAAAGCGCACATGGGCGCTCGCCACCCTCTGGGCCGCCGCGGGTTTGCAGTTTATGATGGCATCATAAAGCTGTCGGTGCTGGCGCACGATGGTCTTGCGCATTTCTTCCCGGGGATTGAGATTGGAAACCGATGCCTGGACCGTCAGTAGCATCATGCTCTTCAGGCCGCTCAGAAGGTGGACCAGGACCGGGTTGTGCGACGCCTCGACAATGGCCTGATGGAAGCCGTGGTCCGGTTTGGCGTTGCTTAGCGGATCGGTTTCCTCCAGTGCCTGGAAGGCCTTGGTAATGCGGTGCTTGTCCATACTGGTGGCACGTTGGGCCGCCAGGAAGGCCGCCTGTCCCTCAAGTTGCTCCCTGACTTCAAGGAGGTCATAGAGTGTGCGTGGATGGCCCTCGTAAAGCTGCATCAGCGGGCTTTGTTCCTCGAACTCGCCGGTCTCCGGGATCAGGCTGGCGACAAAGGAACCCTTGCCGTGCCGGGTTTCGATCACGCCCCGGCCCTGCAGTTCGTGCAGGGCTTCGCGGATGATTGCACGGGACACACGCAGGCGTGCTGCGAGCTGTCGTTCGGATGGAATCTTTTGGCCTGGAGCCAGTCCTCCATCAAGGATGAGACGCTCCAGCCGATACGAAATTTCCTGGGAAATAGCCATGGGATTGCCTGTGTGAATCGTGGTCTGACCAGTTACTCTTGTAATTGTTCGTGATTGGTCCGTCAACCAATGTGCTCCCAAGCCCCTAAAATATGGCTGATCGCGCGGAATTCGTCCATTTACCTTACAGGAAAAACTGGTCTGACCAGTAGCGTCGTGACTGGACTAAACGAAATTTGGCTACGAATATCCTTACTAATGTCGGCCTGTGCGCCGGCGTTTGATCTGATGCTGACTAAAAAAACAATGCTAACGGAGACGTCTCGATGACCTCGAATAAGCACATCCGTAATAACTGTGACACCGGTGAGACCCCACCTCGCCGCAAATTCCTCAAGACAGCCGCTGTCGGTGCCGCCTTTGCCGGTGCGATGATGGTGGGTGCCGGACAGGCCCACGCCGCCACCACATGGAAGATCCAGTCCGTCTGGGATGCCGGTACCGTGGGCTATGACCTGTTTGAAGACTGGTGCAACAGCATCGAAGAGAAGTCTGGCGGTGAACTGGTTTTTAAGTGTTTCCCTGCCAAGGCGGTTGCCGCCGACAACAACGCCCTGTTCGACTCTGTTCGTAATGGCGTTCTTCAGGGTATGAACCCGTTCACTCTGTACTGGTCCGGCAAGATTCCCGCTTCGGTTTTCCTGTCCTCCTATCCAGGCGGCCCCGATCAGCCTCACCAGTGGGACACCATGTTCTACTCAATGGGCATGCTGGAGAAGACTCGGGAAATCTACGAGAAGTTCGGGTTGTTCTATGTGGGCCCGATCCAGCACGATGCAAATATCATTCACTCCAAGAGTCCGGTAAACAGTCTCGACGATCTTAAAGGCCTGAAGCTCCGGGTTCCCGGTGGTATGGTCTCTGAAGTGTTTCAGGCGTTCGGTGCTTCGACCGTGAGCCTGCCGGGTTCCGACATCTTCCCGGCCCTGGAAAAAGGCACCATCGACGCAGCCGATTACGTTGGCCCGGCGGTGAATTGGGAACTGGGCTTTTCCCAAGTGACCGACTACATCATCTTCGGACCTCCTGGCGTAATGTCTATCTACCAGCCAGTCGACCTGATGGACCTGACCGTCAACCTGCGTGCCTGGAATGCTCTGGATCCGAAACTGCAGCAATTGGTTGAGGATGAAGTGCGCATCTATTCCCAGAAGCACTATCTGACCATTCAGAAGCGCAACGTTGAGGCCATGGAGAAGTTCAAGGAAGCGGGCGACACCGTAACTCGCCTGAGTCAGGAGGATCTGGATGAATGGCGCCGCAAGGCCATCCCGATCTGGTACAAGTGGGCCAACAAGGACAATGACGCTCGTGCCATCTTTGACTTGCAGGTCGAGTACATGATGAACGATACCGTTGGGTATATCGATGAGTCTGATCTTGAAGGTGTACCGGGCCGGTAATACTTTCCTGAACTAATAAAAAAATGAAACAGGGGGAAGGACAGGGACGACTCCGCAGGAGACGTTCTGCCTTCCCCGTTTTGTGGCTGAGGATGCAACAACATGTCTGATCTTGAAGGTTTCGGATTCGTAATGCCGCACTGGTTCTACTGGGGCTGGCTTGCGGTCATGCCGCTGATCATGATGGCCTGGGACAAATGGAGTAGTGGCCATGGAGGCGAGACTGCCGAACCGGAATTAACACCGGGCGAGCTGCAGGCGGAAGAGGATGACCCGCTGATCTATCTCCAGTTCGAGGGCAACTGGTTTACCAAGGTGGTTGACTGGATTTGCGACAAATCCGGTCTGTTCGTGTCTTTCTGGACGGTGAACGCCGTCGTGTTCTATTTCTTTGAAGTGGTCATGCGCTATCTCTTCAATATGCCGACCATCTGGGTGCATGAGTCCAGCTTCCTGTTGCTGGGGATGCAGTACCTGCTGGCCGGTGCGTTCGCCATGCTTCACGGCGCCCACGTTCGTGTCGACGTGATGTACAACATGCTGCCAGTGCGCGGACGAGTTGGCATGGACATCTTCACCTCCATGTTCTTCTTCATGTTCGCCCTGGTACTGATGGTTACCTCCTGGACCTTCTTCCAGAACTCCTACTCCATGAATGAAACCACGGTTGAGACCTGGGGCATTCAGTACTGGCCGGTGAAAGGCATGATGGTACTGGGTTCATTCCTTCTCTTACTGTCAGGCATATCCAAACTGATCAAGGATATTGTCCTGTTCGTCCGTCTTGGCCGGGAGCACACCGCATGAGCACAATTACAACAACTGCGCCGGGCAGCAACCTAATCGGTAAGCTGAGCACCTGGCTGATGATTGCCGCCACTGTGGGGCTGGCGTTTGTTATCTGTGTTGAGATGATCAACATTCTGTTCTACGACCCGTTCAGCGATGAGAAATTCCTGTTCAAGCTCTCGGGCAGTCTTTCGGACGTCAAGATCGGGCCTCTGACCTATCTGATGTTCGGTTCCCTGGCCGTGGCCCTGATGATGGGCCTGCCGCTGGCATTCGTAACTGGTGGCCTCGGGGTCATGTTCATCTACCTGGTGGGCGACTCGCTGATGCTGAACATCGTGCCGAGCCGCATCTTCCCGATGATGACCAACTCCGACCTGGCCGCGATACCACTATTCATCTTCATGGCCTCCATGCTGGAGCGCGCGGGCCTGATCGAGGAAATGTTCAGCGTGGTCTACAAGTGGATGGGTGGCCTCAGTGGTGGTCTGGCGACAGCAACCATCCTGGCCTCCACCATTCTTGCTGCCATGGTCGGTGTTATCGGCGCGGCGGTTGTAACCATGGGCATTATCGCTCTGCCGGCAATGCTCAAGCGTGGTTATGACCACAAGATCGCCATCGGTTCGATCATGGCTGGTGGTACCCTGGGGATCCTGATCCCGCCGTCGATTCTGGCCATCCTCTACGCCGTTGTGGCGCAGCAGTCGGTGGGTGAGCTTTACCTGGGTTCCATCATTCCGGGCCTTCTGCTGTCCGGCTTCTACATCGCCTATGTGCTGATTCGCAGCTGGATCAACCCGAAGCTGGGCCCGCCCGTGCCGGTGGAAGAGCGCATTTCCTTCAAGGAAAAGCTCCTTCTCCTGAAAAGCCTGATCGCTCCGCTGATCCTGGTGTTCCTGGTCCTGGGCCTGCTGTTCGGTGGTATTGCAACGCCCGTTGAGGCGGCCGGTATCGGCTCTTTCGGTGCCATCATCGTGGCCATGATGCATGGCAAGTTCTCCATTGGCGGCCTGCGGGAAGCCTCCGTGACCACCGCCAAGGCCTCCGCCATGGTGTTGTGGATCATGTTCGGTGCCTCGGTCTTTGTTGGCTTCTATATCTTGCAGGGCGGCCAGCAGTTTGTGACTGACGCCATCCTCGGAACCGGTTTGTCGGCCTACGGCATCCTGTTCCTGCTGATGGTGCTGCTGGTCATTCTCGGCATGTTCCTGGACTGGGTAGGTATCCTGCTGCTGGCAGTGCCGATTTTCATCCCGATCGTGGAAGCGCTGGAATTCTCGGGTCTGTTGGGCTTCCCGCCGGTGTCCGGTGAAGACGTGGTGCTCTGGTTCGGGGTGCTCTACCTGGTCAACATGCAGATGTCCTTCCTCAGTCCGCCGTTTGGCTATGCGCTGTTCTACATTCGCGGTGTGTGTCCGCCGGAAATTTCCATGGGTACGATCTTCAAGTCGTCCCTGGTGTTCCTGGCCATCCAGGCATTCGGACTGTTCATGTGTATTCTCATCCCGGGCATTGTCACCTGGCTGCCAGGGCTGGTTTACGGTTAATCAAATCAAGGAGTAAAGCGATATGTTGACGATCAATCGGCTGGATATTGCCGACGCACGGATCCTGATCGAAGGCGCGGCGGAAAAGGCCCGCGAGATCGGTGTTCCCATGTGCATCGCGGTGGTTGACGAGTCTGGTAACCTGGTTGCGTTCGAGCGCATGGACGGCGGCAAGATCACCAGTGTGACTATTGCCCAGGACAAGGCGTTCACCGCAGCGGCGGCCAAGAAAGCAACCCATGACTACAACAAGGTGAACACGCCGGGTAGTCTGGCCTTCGGTATCCACACGGAAGTTGGCGGACGCATCAGCTCCGTCGGTGGTGGCCTGCCGGTGATCGTCAACGGTGAGGTAGTCGGTGGTATCGGTCTCAGCTCGGGCACGCCACAGCAGGACATGGACTGCGCCCAAGCGGGTATTGACTATTTCGAAACCAAATGCAAGTAAGCGCTGTCTCACCTGAACGGGCGGGCAATCAGGCCCGCCCACCTTATCCGCTTCAACGCGGATTCGACGATATCCAGAATCAGAGAATGTTATGAATACCAAGCCGAAAGCCAGCAAAGCGCAGTTGGCGGAGCAGTTCCGGTCATTCATTGACCCGGAATACGTCATCACCGATGACGAAACCCTGAAACCCTACGAGTGCGACGGCCTCGCGATGTATCGTGAAATGCCCATGCTCGTGGTGCTGCCGGAGACCGTGGGGCAGGTTCAGCGCGTTATGCGTATCTGCCATGAAAACGACGTGCCGGTGGTTGCCCGCGGCGCCGGAACCGGCCTGTGCGCAGGTGCCATGCCGCACAAGGAAGGGGTGGTGCTCTCTCTGGCCAAGTTCAACCGGATTATCAAGATCGATCCGCTCGGTCGAACGGCCAGGCTGCAGCCGGGGGTCCGTAACCTTGCCATCAGTGAAGAGGCCGCCCAGTACGGTCTGTATTACGGCCCAGATCCCTCGTCCCAGATCGCCTGTACCATTGGCGGCAACGTAGCGGAGAATTCCGGGGGCGTGCACTGCCTCAAGTACGGTCTGACTGTTCACAACATCCTGAGTGTCGAGATGGTGACCGCCGAGGGTGACCTGATCACCATCGGTAGCGACGGTCTGGATAGCTGTGGCATGGATCTTCTGGCGCTGATTACAGGTTCCGAGGGGCTGCTGGGTGTGGTCACCGAAGTGAAGGTAAAACTCCTGCCAACTCCGGAAGTCGCCCAGGTGATTATGGCCGGCTTTGACAGTGTGGAGAAGGGTGGTGATGCCGTAGGCGGCATCATTTCCCACGGTATTATCCCCGGTGGCCTGGAGATGATGGACAGCCATGCAATCGTCGCAGCGGACGACTTTGCCCAGGCTGGTTATCCCCGGGATGCCAAGGCGCTGCTGCTGTGCGAGGTGGATGGTACCGAGGAAGAAGTGCATGAACACATCGCCCAAGCCGAGGAAGTCTTCCGCAAATTGGGGGCTACCTCGATCCGGACCTCCCAGAGCGAGGAGGAACGGGCCCTGTTGTGGAAGGGGCGCAAGTCCGCCTTCCCGGCGGTTGGGCGTATTTCTCCTGACTACTACTGCATGGACGGGACCATTCCCCGCCGGCATCTCGCCCGGGTCCTCCTGGAAATGGAAAAGATGTCCGACGAGTACGGCCTGCGCGTGGCCAATGTATTCCATGCCGGAGACGGCAACCTGCATCCGCTGATCCTGTTTGATGCGAACGTGCCGGGTGAATTTGAGACCACCGAGGCATTCGGCAGCAAGATCCTCGAATTGTGTGTGGAAGTGGGCGGCTGCATCACCGGTGAGCACGGCGTCGGCGTCGAAAAGATCCGCCAGATGGCGGTACAGTTCAACGACGAGGAGCTGCAGCAGTTCCATGACGTCAAAGCCGCGTTTGATCCGACCGGCATCCTGAATCCGGGCAAGGGGGTTCCCACCCTCAAGTTCTGTCAGGAATACCGCTCCATCGAGCACAAGCAAAACAAGCACGAACAGACGGACGCCGCCCATGGCTGATATGACCCAACAGTTACAGGAGCAAGTTCTCCAGGCCCGGAATAACGGGCAGAAACTCAACATCGTCGGTGGCGGCACCAAAACATTCATGGGCCGCACCGCCGATCCCGAGGCCGGGACCCTGAGCCTGGTCGAACACACCGGAATCGTGGAATACCACCCTGTGGAGCTGGTGCTGACCGTGCGTGCCGGTACACCGCTCAAGGACATTGAAAACGTGCTGGCCGAGGAAGGGCAGTGCCTGCACTTCGAACCACCCCGGTTTGGAGAGGCGTCCACGATTGGTGGCAACCTGGCCTGCAACCTATCCGGTCCGGCGCGGCCGTGGTCCGGCTCGGTCCGGGATCAGGTGCTGGGCATTCGCCTGCTGAATGGCAAGGGTGAACACCTGCGCTTTGGTGGCCAGGTCATGAAGAACGTGGCCGGTTACGACGTTTCCCGCCTGCAGGCCGGGGCGATGGGCACTCTCGGTGCCATTACCGAGATCAGCATGAAGGTAATGCCCAAGCCGGCGGCCGCCGCCACGCTGGTGGAAGAGATGGCGCTGGAAGAAGTCGTCGATTACATGAATCGTCGTGCCGGCGAATCCAAGCCGATAACCGGTGCCTGCTGGGTCGATGGCAAGGTTTACCTGCGCCTGTCCGGTGCTCGTTCTGCCGTTGAAGCAACGGCTGAGAAATGGTCCGGTGAAGTCATGGAAGGCGGAGATGACTTCTGGCAGCAGGTGCGCGATATGCAGCACGAATTTTTCGCTGGTAACGATGTACCCCTTTGGCGATTCTCCGTGGATTCCACCGCGCCTAACCCCGAGGTTAAAGGCAACTGGTTCATCGACTGGGCTGGCTCCCAGCGCTGGTTCCGTGGTAAGGCGACCCTCGCAGACCTGGAGCCGCTGGCCAAGGCCGCCGGCGGTCAGGTCAGCCTGTTCCGTAGTGGCGATCGTTCCGGCGAAGTCATGCACAGCCAACCCGAGGCGCTGAAAGCCATCCAGCGCCGTGTGAAGAACTCGTTCGACCCCGACGGCATCTTCAATCCCGGCCGTCTCTATAGCTGGTTGTAATTATGCAAACGAATCTGGTTCAACAATTTGCCAATACCCCCGAAGGGCAGGAGGCGGAGTCCATCCTGAGGGCGTGTGTACACTGTGGCTTTTGCACTGCCACCTGTCCGACCTATCAGGAACTGAACGATGAGCGTGACGGTCCCCGGGGCCGGATCTATCTGATGAAGATGTTCCTGGAAGGCGAGGAAATTACCGAGAAGACCCGGGAGCACCTGGATCGCTGTCTGACCTGTCGCAGTTGCGAAACTACGTGCCCGTCCGGTGTACAGTATGGGCGGCTGGTGGATATCAGCCGCGGACTGATCGAGAAAGAATTGCCGCGCGAACCGAAAGACAAGTGGATGCGCTGGACCCTGGCGCGGGTACTTCCGAACCGGCAGCTGTTCGGTCTGCTGCTGCGGATGGGCCAGGTGTTCCGCCCGGTCCTCCCGGAAAAACTGCGCACCAAGGTGCCGCCCCGCAAGAGCGCGAGCCCTTGGCCTGCGGCCAGTCACAACCGGGTGGTGCTCGCACTCGCCGGTTGTGTTCAGCCTTCCGCCACACCGAATACCAACGCCGCCGCTGCCCGTGTTCTGGACAAGCTGGGCATCACCATGGTCGAAGCACCAGAGGCCGGCTGCTGCGGGGCGGTGAACTACCATCTTTCCGAGCATGAGAAAGGCCTGGAGCGGATGCGCCAGAACATTGACGCCTGGTGGCCTGCCGTCGAAGCCGGCGCCGAGGCAATCATCATGACTGCCTCCGGTTGCGGTGCCATGGTGCAGGACTACGGTCACCTGCTGAAGGATGATCCGGTCTATGCCGCCAAGGCCAGGAAAGTAAGCGAACTGTGCACTGATCTGGGCGCCTTCCTGCTCACGCAGGACCTGGAAAAGCTCAAGCTCAACCAGAGCCCGGGCAAGGTGGCCTTCCACTGCCCCTGCACCCTGCAGCACGCCATGAAGCAGAGTGGCGTAGTGGAGCAGGTGCTGACCAAGGCCGGCGTCGAACTGGCGCAAACCAGGGACAAGCACCTGTGCTGCGGCTCCGCGGGCACCTACTCGGTGCTGCAGCCCGAACTGAGCCAGAAGCTGCTCGATAACAAGCTCAAGGCTCTGACGGTGGACAACCCGGACCGCATCGTGACCGCCAACATTGGCTGCCAGATGCATCTGGAAACCAAGTCCCCGGTGCAAGTGAACCACTGGATCGAGTTGCTCGACCAGTGACCTTGAAGACGGGGGCAGAAGCACCTCAGGGGTCTGATGAAAACCTTCATCTGACCCCAAGTTCACCCCGGCCCCCAAGTCGGCTATAGTCTGACCCCGTCTTCAAAAAACCAACATCACAGGACGTGAACCCATGCCAAGGATCAAGGCCACCGCTCTGCTTTGCCTGTTAGCCACTACCCCGGCTCATGCCGAAGTGTACCGCTGGGCGGACGCCAATGGCGCCATCCATTTCTCCGACAAACCACCCGAACGCCTGGCACACAGTGAGCTCCAACTCCGGAGTCCGGTAACGGTTCCCATGGCCGAGAACCTCCGGCAATCCCGCAAGATCTCGGCCACCCTTGACCAGGTCCAGACCATGCTGTCTTCCTCGGATACACCACGGCAGTCTCGCAGCACCCGCCAGAGCGAGGATAAACAGGCGAAGACATGCGACGGCTATCGGAAAAAGCTGGACCGCATCCAGTCCCAATTACGGGCAGGCTACAACAATGACCGGGGCAACAGCTTGCGGGAAAAACGGCGGCGCCTGAGCAAGGCTTACAGCCGGGAGTGCATCCTGCGTTAGGCCGCCCGCTTGAAGCTGGCCAGCGCCATGGCAGCGGTCACGAACAGGCCGCCGAACACCCGGTTCATCTGCCGCTGCCGTTGCGGCGTGGTCATGAACCGGAACAGCTGACTGGCCAGCAGGGCATAGCCCAGCATCACCAGGCAATCCACCAGGATCAGCGTGGCGCCCATGGTAATCAGTTGGGGGCCATGGGGCGCACCGGCGATCAGAAATTGCGGAAAGAGGGCCACGAGGAATACCGTGGCCTTCGGATTGGTCAGGTTCACCAGCGCGGCATTCCAGAACTGCCGGCGGTGACTGACGGCGGGTTCATCTTCGTGAACCGCCTCCACCACCGGCTCCCGCCACTTCTGGATACCCAGCCAGACCAGGTAGGCCACGCCTACCCATTTGATAACGGTCAGTGCGGTAGCGGAAGAGGCGACAATGGCGCCAAGGCCAGCGCCCACCAGGACAATCTGCGCGCCGTAGCCCAACTGAAGGCCCAGAATGGCCGGCAGTGACCGTTTCACGCCGTAGCGCAGGCCGTTGCTCATGGTGTTCACCGCGCCCGCACCGGGGGAGACGCTGATCAGGATTGCCGCCACCAGAAAGGTCAGCCAGAGAGTGATTGTCATTCCTTACGCTCTTGAACTATGAGGTAGTGTTATACTGCGACTTGTGTAAGTTCAGTCACTGATAAGGAGTAGCGGATATGGCCAGAAAACGAGCCAGAGCAACCCGCCACAGCGCTGTGCAGCGCGAACTAAGAACGCCAAAGTACCAGATGCGTGTTGTCGAGGACAAAACCAAGTACAAGCGCAGCCGGGACAAGAACGTACGAGTGGAGGGTTTTCGCAAGGCCGCGTGATCGTGGTTTTACGAAAACCTTCCACCTGTTATTCCTTGAAATACACCACCTGATGGCTGGTGGCCAGAAGCCGGCCATCGGCGCTCCAGACTTCGGCGCTCTGGTCGAAGAAGCCTTTACCGAAATGCAGGCCCCGGGCATGCCCCAACACATGGGCGGTGCCCAGCTGGCGTAGTTGCTCTGCATCCGCGTGGAAGTAGGTGGTCAGCGCCACGGTGCCGACCGGTACCAGTTTGGGGCGGCGAATGTAGATCCTCGGGAAGAACACGTCGCACAGGGCCGCCAGTGAGAGATAGTCCAGGGACCGAGGTGGTTCATCCCGCATCCACAGCAGGCTTTCCGAGGGGTGGTTTTCACTCGGTTGGCCCCCGAGGGCCCCTTCGATAAATCGCATGTCGTAGCACCGGGTCCATACTGGAGCGCCCTGGCGCATGGGTGTTTGCTCTACATCTTCAGCGGGCGGCACTTCCGGGAAGCTGGCGTCGGTGGTGCTCCAGGTGTCCCGCCCTTTGGTGGTCACCGCTGTGGCAAAGGCAACCACTTCCTCTCCCTGAACCAGCTCGGCGAACCAGTGCTGGCTGCTGCGGTTGGTCCGGATCGGTCGGGCCCGGGCCTCGAATCCGCCTTCGGCAATGGGAGCCGCAAAGTGCACGGTGAGGGATACCGGCTCTCCCAGCAGCTCGTCATGGTTGAGCACGGCATTGAGCAGGGTGGCGCCGGTCACGCCGCCAAATGGGCCCACCATGTTCTGATAGGCAGGGCTCGTCTGCCCCGAGAAAACTCCAGTGCTGGCGGGCCGGAGCGACACCGCTTGATCAAACACGTGCGACGGCGAATTCATGGTTACCTCATTGTTTTTGGTTTTGCGTAGCTTGCGAAGCGTCCAGTGTAACAAAAGCTTCACAAAGGGCTAGGCCGTGGCTGCTACCCTGTACGGTCTGGTTACACAAGGAAAGTCGGGAGTCAGGCCTCAATGAGGATCATTGCTTTTTACAGCCCCAAGGGTGGTGTTGGCAAGACGGCGGCGGCCGTCAACATTGCCTACCTGGCGAGCCAGGACGATTGTCGTACCCTGTTATGGGACCTGGATCCGCAGGGCGCCTCCAGTTTTTACCTGGCGGGTGCGGAAACGGTGAAGGGGCGCAAGTTATCCAAACTGCTTGAGGGCAAGGCGCCCATCGACAGGTTCATCCATGACGACGTCTATCCCGGGCTGGATTTTATCCCCGCTCATTCCAGTTTTCGCAACTTTGACATCAAGCTCGAGAAAGAGTCCGGCAGCAACGTCCTGCGGGACATGCTTGCGCCTCTCTCGGAAGAAACCAGCCTCGTGATCCTGGATTGTCCGCCCACGCTGTCGCGGCTGACCGAACAGGTGTTGGAAGTGGCGGACCGGGTTTATGTACCCGTGGTGCCGACCTGGCTATCGTTGAACAGTTGGAACCAGTTGCAGCAATTCGTAAAGGACAAGAAACTCGGCTCCAGGAAGTTGCGCCCTTTCTTCTCCATGGTCGATCGCCGGAAAAACCTGCACAAGGAAATTGTGGACCAGGGCAGCGACGTTCTGGCGAATAATATGGGCGTGGCCGTGCCCTATGCCAGCGTTGTTGAACGCATGGGCGAGGAGGGGTTGCCGCTGGAGCATTTGGCGCCGAACAGCCCGGCTGCTGAAGTTTATCGGCAGATATGGGCGGGAATCCGGCGGGATCTGTGGAAGCGCAGACCCGGCTAAAGTCTGAAGCATGCTCCGAAAGCGCCATCCCTGGCGCAACGGGCGGTTGTGACTGTAACCGATCAGGATTCCGGGAACACGGTCCAGCCATCGAGCCAGTTGCCAGACGCTACCGGGCTGATGGCTCCCACGAAATCAGCGGATTCATCAAAGAACTCGCTTTGTGGCGGGCGCGTCGCTTTCATTTGCCTGAGTGGTACCCTCGGCGTGAAATCCGGTTTGACCAATGCCTTGGCATTGGGGAACAGGGCGGTTTCGACCCGGGCCACGTTGTTGTTGGCCGGTTCTGCCATCCAGGCTTGCTCGTCAAAGCCGAAATCATCGTCATCCTGTTCCTGTTCAACCCGTCCAAGGTGCCCCAGGTTTGCCAGGATATTGTGACTGAAATTCAGGTGATCGCGGCTGGTCAGGGACAGGGCGTCATCACGGGTATCCAGAGCCTCGATGCCGTAGCTGTCGATCAGCATATTATGGAAATGGCCGCCGGAACCCTCCCGAAGTACCAAGGCCCGGTGCTGTTTCTGGGTATTACCGCCACCCACCATGGTCACGTTGTAAAACACCGGCTCCGACCGGGGTTTGGCCTCATGATTGCTGCCGTTGTTGTCGCCCTCGAAACCGTTGTCTCCGGCATCCGGATACTGCTGGATGACCGCAAACTGCACGTTGCCACGCCAGCCCCAGTCCCAGTCGACGCTGTCATCACCGGCGCCGGTAATGACGATATTCTTGAGATCCACCGTGCCACCGAACATCTCTATGCCATCATCCAGTGCCCGGTGAACCTGTACGTTGCGGACAATCGTGTTGCTGCCGCAGCCGCCCAGGGTTAGTCCGTTCAGTTCGTTGTTTTTGTAGACTTCATACCCGGCGAATTCGATACGGGTGTACTCAATGACACCGCAGGAGTGGCTGGCATTGTTCCCACCGAAAGAGCCGCGCGTCTCGTTCTCGGGCAGCCCCTCAATGGACGCTTCCGGTTCGTTGACCGGCGCATTGCCCAGCAGAACGACGCCGCCCCAGTCGCCCCGGGCGCGCTCTCCTTCCGGTCTGGCACTGGTGAAGACTACCGGGCTATCTGGCTTGCCCCGGGAGAACAGCTTGGCGCTGGTCGTTACCACCAGCGCGGATCCACTCTCACCCTCGATCACCACACCCGGCTCGATAGTAAGGTGAGCGTTTTCGACGTAGATGGTTTCCTCCAGGATGTAGCGTTTGCCGGTTTTCCAGGTGGTGTCGATGACAATGTCAGAATCGATCCGCTCGGCGCGGTTCTCAAAGGCGGTAAAGCCGGCCACAACTCCGGCTACCGCAAGTACGGGCAGAGTGAACAGGGCATTGCGCATGAACCATCCTTTGTTCTCTTTCTCCTGTTGCTGACCGGAAGCCAGGCGGCTGGTGCTGTCCTTCACCATCAGTGGCTGGCCGTCATCATTGAGCGTGATTTCCCGGGCCAGGGCCTTGAGCTCTGCGTTCCCGGACTGCTCGACGCGCCTGAGCAAATTAGCACGGTAGGCCGGCTCTCGCAGCAGGGTATTAAGGTGGACGAACTCGACACCGGGGCAGGCGCCTTTATCAATGCGCCGTTTCAGGCGCCAGAGTTTTTCAACCAGCAGGGAGGAATCTCCGGACATGAGTACTGCTCTCCTTTGAAATGAGAGCAAGAGGTTAGGGGAAGTCCGTGACAGGGATGTTAAACCTTTAGTGTCAGCGGCGTGGCGCCCAATCTGCTACGGCCGTGTCCCGTTGTCATAATTCTGAAACGCTGCGCTGGCAAAGTACCAGTCAGAAAAGCTCGATCTGCATCGTTGAGTTTTCTTTTATCGAGTCATTTCGTGTAACCGGGGAGTTCTGCTTCCCGGTTTTTTTATGCCTGTTTCAATCCGGGGAAGAAGTGCCGGGCCCTTCAGAAAGAAACTATCTTGAAACCATAAGGTTTATCCCGGATTGGTCTTAGAAAACTGATCGGGAGCAGTTTTTCTGTCATGTACCTGGGTTATGTTGGAGCACGATTTAAATGTAACCGTTCGTAATCAGGGAGTGCCCCCATATGAACGCGTGTCACCTTGAACTCTTCCCGCTCAACGATTCCCAACTCACAATCCAGCCCCACGAAACGGTAGCCGAAGCCCAGGCCGATGGCAGCAAATCCATGTTCGATCTGTGCAAGGATGATGGAGAAGTTGTCGGATACGTAAAGACCTGGGTCCACGATGACGGCTTCGCCGGCTTTGTCCACTTCGATTCGGATGGCAATGTGGTGGACTGGCAGGTTTGCAGCAAGCCGGGGATTGACGCATCGCTCAACTAGAATGCAGCCTGGTTCGCCCGGCCTGGTGAATGGAAGTTGCTCAGAAATTGGTTACCAGAAGATAGGCGGTGTAGCCCACGAAGACCGCCAACAGAGCCCCACCCTCCAGGCGGTTGATTCTACCCGGGCCGCGGAAACCGTACCCGAGCACGAACAGGGCAAGGGTCAGGCCTGCCATCACTGGCAGGTCACGCACCAGCACCTCGTCAGCCACCCCGATGGGCGTAATCAGGCCGGCAATGCCCACCACCGCCAGGGTATTGAACAGGTTTGAGCCGAGAATGTTGCCCAGGGCCAGATCGTGCTCACCCTTGCGGGCAGCGATGATCGAGGAGGCCAGTTCCGGCAGGGAGGTGCCAACGGCGACGATGGTCAGACCGATGATCAGGTCACTGACGCCAAAAGCGGTAGCGAGGTCCACCGCGCCCCAGACCAGAATGCGGGAACTGATGACCAGCAGTACCAGGCCTGCTACCAGCCAGAACAATGCCTTGCGAATTGGCATGGCATGAGTTGTCAGTTCTGCGCTTACTTCGGTTGCCATCGGGTCATCCGGCGTGCGCATTCCGGACCAGATGCTCCAGCCCAGCACAGCGAAGAACACACCGACCAGGGCCACGGCATCCAGCCTGCTCAGCGTGCCGTCAAACAGTTGCCAGATGGCAAACAGGGTAACCACGGTCAGGATTGGCAGTTCCTTCCGCATTACCTGGGAATGAACGGCAATCGGGGCAATCAGCGCAGTGATGCCGAGGATCAGGGCAATGTTGGTGATGTTGGAGCCATAGGCATTACCCAGCGCCAGCCCGGGGTTGCCCTGGGAAGCGGCGAGAGCGGAGACCACCATCTCCGGAGCGGACGTGCCAAACCCGACCACGACCATGCCGATCAACAGCGGCGGCATGCCGACATAGCCGGCCGTGGCCGCCGAGCCTGCTACAAAACGCTCCGCACTCCAGACCAGCAGGATGAGGCCGACAGCAATGGCGAGCAGGGCAATGAGCATGGTGACAAACTCCGGGGTTGAATGGCGCGAATTTAAAGGCATAGGCCGGCAGGCGGCAATCAGATAGTTCTACCTATTACCCGATAAGCATAGACCCCGACGACCCCAAGGCCAGCGAGCCCGGCCGTGATCATCAGTACCGCGTAGCCCCCCACGTCGGCAATCACACCTCCGAGCACTCCGAATAAACCTGCAGCGACCACCTGGATAGACGCCTGAACGGTGAAGTCGGTACCCGCCCATTGCCTTCGGCAGACATTCATCATCATGGCGAACAGCACCACCGTGGATGCCCCATCGGCGAGTTGTTCGGCCAGGCCCACGCCATAGACTGTTGAAACGTTCGCCGCTGGCCCCGCAGCCAGAGCCCACGCCATGATCGTCAGTGCCTGGGCAATGCCCGCCAGAATCAGGGCGCGATGACCTCCTATCAGGGTATACAACCATCCCCCCAGGGCCGCTCCGATAAGCCCCGCCAGGGTGGTAATGAGAGTGAAGGTGCCGATGGCCTGCGAACTCCAGCCGGCATCCGACAGCATGGGCCGGATCATGCCTGAACCCATGGCATCCGCCACCTTGTAGCCGATGACCATCAGCAGCCAGAACGCCATGCCGGGCTGGCGCCATAACCCGATAAACGCAGCTCTGAGACTTCCACCGTTTGAGTCCGGAGCGGTATCCAGCGAGAGAGGTTGGCGCATGCCCGGGGATCGGCCCACCACAAACAGCAGTGCCACCAGCAACAGGGCCGGAAATAACAGCGCAGTTTCAGGTTCCAGATAGCCGGTGACAATCAACAGCAGGCTGCCGCCAGCCAGCATGCCCACCTTGTAGCCGGCCACCTGGATGGTGTTGGCCAGCCCGCGCCAGTGCGGTGCGATCCAGCGCACCGCCAGGCCGTCGGTGACGATATCCTGGGTGGCCATCAGCAAATTGATGGTCATCACCAGTAACGCGGCACCCACCAGAGCCGTGGCACTGCCGGGTACCAGCCCAAGCCATGCCAGGGCGCTCAGGAGCAATGCAGCGGTTAACTGCAGCCGCAATATCCAGGAGAACGGGGTGTGGCCACGCATCAGACTGCGGTCAACGAACGGTGCCCAGAACGCCTTCAAAACCCAGGGTAATGCGAGCAGTTTCAACGCGCCAATCCAGGTGAGGGAGACGCCGGCTTCCCGCCAGAATACGGGCAAGGCATGGGCAAACAGGCCGGATGGCAGGCCCTGGGCAAGGTACAAAGCAAGGAGAGTAGTCAGAATGCCCTTTGGTATATAGACCTGGCTGGTAGTTGACTGTGTCATGTACGGTGTTGTCCGCGGGCTGCTGGATAGGCTGGCCATAATGATGCTGCCCGTTGCCTCTTGGTCAGACCTGATAGGGTGACAGTCCTATAAAGAAATTCTTTGACAGGCGGGACACTAGAGCACGTCGGAGAAAGCTTGCGAGAGCCTGTCTCGATACAACGAATCTGCGCATGGCACAAAATAAGGATCCGGCGTGTTTTCATACGCCGGCATTATCCGACTCTGCTGGTTTACTTTCCACGCATAGAGCCGGAGCAAGTAGGGACCAAACGGACAACTTTCCGGGCCGGCTTTGAGCTCCCTGAAAAGTGGGACTGATGGAGATTGGCGTTGTTCGATCAGAGCAGGTGCAAGGGTACGCGTCACGGCCACGGCGATACCGAAATCCTCATGCCTAATTTGCCAGACCTGGCTGTCAAGATAGGAGGCAGGCAGTACGATGTGCAATGTGACATGCGACACGGGCTTAATGACAAATTCCCCACGGTCGCTGGTTATGGCAGAGAGGTCCGGGTTGTGGAGGTTGGAAATGTGAGCTCCTTCAACAGGTTCGCCGGTCTCGGAATCGAAGACGAATCCGGTAACGGGCTGAACATCCCATATTCTGGTGACGGTAGGAACGCAGCCGAGTTGGAAGGCCACCAGAACCAGAGTAAGAAGCTGTCGTGTTAATAGTGAGTTCGTTGCCAATGTCAGTTCCTGTGCAGCAAAGCAGGCTGCTCGGGCCAAATAATACCCCCCGTCGCTTGAAGATGTAAATTAGGCTAAACTTCCTCTCGCAGTGCTTCTGCGTCGGTGGTAATAGCATATATTCTCCGCTCGATGCTACGGGAGTTGGCAACAACGATCGGTGTCAGAAGATTGAGACAACGCATAGGTTACAGCAACGCTTTTCAGCGGCCTGAGCACTGTGTAAAAAAACAATAACTACTGGTAAACAGACTTCCCATGACAATCCAACCCCACATGAGGCTGGATCGAAATGCTCCGGCACTCTTCGCTGTTCGTGTGTCGCCTGCACTTCCGGAAACCTTTATGGATTCGGGCGACTGCTTGCGCACCAGATTTAATCGTTTGAAAGTCCAGATAGTAGCGAGAAAAGGATTTACTGAGCTTGCAGCGCAAAGCAGCGCAGGCATTGCCATCGCCCCGTCGTAGACTGAGCGCTATCGAATCCGCCCTGTTGTTAAGGGCATATGGGCGTACGTGCTGCGAATGATTAGATCCCTGGACCAGGTCTGCGTCGGGGTTCTTTGCAGGTAAACAACTCGAAGCCCTCTATATGTAAATCTGGTTGCCCTTTGTCCCGGTCAAAACACGATGACCTACCCTGTCGGAATTTTCGAGATACTGATATGAGCTTAGTAAGCTAATCAGAGGGTTTGGTATGAAGTGAATATTACCCGCTTACATCCAATGGTTATGTCCTTGGGATTAAGTCCCTACCAATAGGTGTAGCGGGATTGTCTGAAGTTATCGATTAGAGAGACTTAATAATGATATTGACAATAAGATCTGTCGTTTTGCTTGTTGCGTTTTCTGGTCTGGAGGGATGCAGCAGTACCTTTTTTGCTGCCATGGATGCGGTGGGGGGTGGCGGTTTATGTAATTATAGCGCCGAGGGTGGCAGGAGTTTAATTCAGGGTGATGGTTATACCTTTACCTTCGGGGGCTATTGTGACTATTGGGAAGGAAAGATCGATAACTACGGTGCAAACGCTACGGTCAAGTGTATCGGCCAGTATGAAGACGGTGATTACACCCGGGCGATGTATGCGGAGCCGGGCGAAGATACTGGCTGGAAAGACGTTGGCCCTATGGTGAACCAGACAGTATCTTTCTCCTGCCTTTACTGGTCCAGCGAGGCCGAGGTAGTTGAGGAAAATGCACACCAGCGGCTTGAAGGCAAATATCTAGACGGCAAATATTATTACCGTGTGAGAAACATGATCGCACATAAGGCGACAAGTACATGCAGTGTCGAGAACTCTCACGAAGAGGTTCTCACCAAGGCAACCCTGAAGCGTAATGAGGCAACTGATTGGGTTGGCATAGAAGAAGGTAGCTTTCTTTGGGGTTGTTATTGAGATCAGGCGTGCATCTGAAAGACAAGAAAAACAAGGGAAAAGACATGCGTACATTGTCGCTGATGATGGTTTTAGTATGCACCGGTATTGCTGGCTGCGCTTCGACTGAACGAAAACCTATCGATTATGAGGCCCTGGTGGTCGAACAGGGAGCGGAAGCGGCGTTTCCCGAGTTGAAGCAGGCCGCAGATTCGGGGGATCCGGCCGCGATGATGTCCCTGGCCAATTTATATGAGCGGGACTGGGAAGGGGAAACCAGCAAATCGCAGGCTTTACGTTATTACCGGTTGGCTCAGGAAACGGGTAGCGAGATGGCAGCAGATCGCTATCAGGCACTTTATGATGCCGGAGTGCGGGAAACGCGCGCAATCTCGCACTACGGCGGCATGTTGGAAACTTCTGTGTTTGAGTGGGTGAGCCCGAAAGAGGGCGGTGCGGGATCGAAGCCTGGCCATGCTGGTCTTGCCTCTGGTCTCTCCGGGCTGGATGTGCTGCAGGAGAATGCGTTTGTCCAGGCCCAGGGCCAAACAACGTCAGGTCGTCTTTATCGCTCCGTCAACGCGACCGGCATTGATCATGAGCCGGACGGTGGCTACTCGAGATGGATATTGCCGAATTTCTATCCGGTTGATTCGGAGTCAATGTACAGGGATGACTGGCGCCGCACCCGTTTTAGCTTCAGTTTTGATCCTGATCGTGCCTGGTCTGAGTTTGAGTTGCCTTTGGAGATCCGTACCAATCTGGCTCCGGAAAATAAAGTCAGTGTCATTCTCTACAATACCGGTGAGGTGGCAATTAAGACGGCTACTCGTCCGGGAGAAAGTTTTCTGCAACACGAGTCGGCGAAAGTCTTTGATGGCAATGGCCCCATTGAGCTGGAGTTCTGGAATAACCTGGATGGCGACTGGCGCCTGTTGGCCAATGGGTCATTGGCCGGCAGCGGGCGTATCGCGCCGGAGAAAGTTACTGGAGGGTTGAGCAACCACTTCTTCATTGAGGGAGATATCACGATAGATTCCCTGGCTATCAGTGAAGGCCACAACCGGGAAAAGGCGTCCCCTGCCGTTCTTGATACAAAGCGTCATGCCAGGCTGGAGCAAGCGATTCTGGAGCGTTTCATGGACAACTGGATAGGCGCTTATATGGGTGAAGGCGCATCGGCCAGTGACCATTGGCACTACAAAGGCCATGAGCGCATTTATTTACGCCGGACACCCTTTAGCTGGCGGCGCATTGTCAGGGACGCCACTAAGGACGGGCCGGATCTTTTAGGGAAAGGAGAGGTCGATGGGAAACGGATGCTGGAGATATACCAATGGTTGCCGGCAATGGCCAGGCCTCAGAACAGCTATCTGGTATCGTTGCTGGTAACCGTCGAGAATCCCCAGGGCGAGAGTATGCGTTTCCCGGCGCAGTACATGCTTGGCGTAGTAGATGCGGAAGCTGACTGGCTTGGTCTGAAGCTACTTTTCAATCAGATCGATGAAAGTGGCGACAACTTCTACTTTGGTAATGGAGCGGACATGGAAAAAGGTGATTTCAGGAGTCTCTTTGAGGCAGAAAATATCTAAGCTCCATGGAGAAGGGGCCTTAAAAGCTTTGAACGCCCCGCGGCTTACGGGCGCCCCCCGGGCTGCCCGTTACCATCCGTTTCCAGCTAATTGATCGTAAGCGTCCGCCCATCACACCTTGTCAGATATAGCCGGCTTCCAGTTGTGGGGCAATAGCTCGCCGATGGCGTTGTTCTTCTGCGTCGGCAGTCGAGTCAGCACACCCTTCAGGTAAGCATAGGGATCATGGCCGTTCAGCTTGGCTGACTGGATCAGTGTCATCACAGCGGCAGCACGCTGGCCACTGCGCAGTGATCCCGCGAACAGCCAGTTGGAGCGACCTAATGCCCAGGGTCGGATCTGGTTTTCCACCCAGTTGTTGTCGATGGGCACAGCGCCATCGTCCAGGTAGCGCGTCAGCGCCTCCCACCGTTTGAGGCTGTAATCCAGGGCTTTGGCCGTGCCGGAGCCATCCGGCACTTTCTGTCGATGCGACAGCATCCATTGATGAAGTGCGTCAGCAAGTGGTTTGGCTCTGGTTTGTCGGATTTCCCGGCGCTTATCCGGTGGTAGGTCTTTGGTTTCCCGCTCGATCTCGTAAAGCCCGCCGATGTACTCCAAGGCCTTGGCCGCCAATTCACTCTTGTTGGCTTCGTGCAGGTCGTAGAACTTGCGCCGGGCGTGAGCCATGCAACCGATCTCGGTGATGCCGTTGCCGAACCCGGCCTTGTAGCCAGCGTAATCATCACAGACCAGCTTGCCCTGCCAGTCACCCAGGAAGGTGCGGGCGTGTTCGCCTGCACGGCTGGGAGCGAAGTCATAAACGGTGGCTTTCAGGTCCGAGAACGGTGTGGTGCAGTAAGCCCAGACGTAAGCCTTATGAGTCTGTTTCTTACCCGGGGCCAGCATGCTGACCGGTGTTTCATCGGCATGCAGAACGTTGTGTTCCAGCAAGGTGTTTCTCAGCGCATCCGCCAGAGGTTGCAACTGCACACCGCAGGCACCCACCCATTCAGCCAGGGTGGAGCGAGGGATTTCTAATCCGGCACGGCCGAAGATGCGTTCCTGACGGTACAGCGGCAGATGGTCGGCGTACTTGGCCACCAGCACCTGAGCCAGCAGCCCAGCAGTGGGGATGCCTTTGTCGATCACCTGCGGTGGCACCGGTGCCTGGATCAAGGTCTCGCATTTGTCGCAGGCCCACTTGCCCCGGATGTGCCGCTCCACGGTGAACTCGCCCGGTACGTAGTCCAGCTTCTCGCTGATGTCTTCGCCAATACGCTTGAGCTGGCAGCCGCACTGGCACTGGGTATTGTCCGGTTCGTGGTGGATCAGGGTGCGGGGCAGTTCTGGTGGCAGCGGGGTGCGCTTGGGTTTTTGTTTTGGCCGCGCAGCTTTCTGCTCCTCGGTCATCGCCTGGTCCAGCTCAGCTTCAATGGCGGCCAGGTCGCTGTCGATCAGTTCGTCCAGCAGTTTCCCCTGAACAGCATCGAGTTGCTCACTGCGACGGGCGTACTTGTGACGCTTGAGGATGGCTACTTCGTGGGTCAGCTTCTCGATGATGGCGTTGCTGCGCACCAACTCACGATCCTTCTTGCTCAGGACTTGATCCCGGGCGTCCAGGGAGTCCATCAGTTCCGTCGCCAGGGCACGGAGCTGATCGGCAGAGAGATGGTTGATATCGGGGCGCTGAGTCATGTCCCATAGTATGCCAAGCCCTTGTGCTGCAAGCGATTCGCAGTTCTGGCTATGGCGAAATTACGGCACTTGTGGTTACAGGATGGAGATGATGCCGTCGGCCCCAAGGCGTTGCCAGGGCAAGCCCTGAACCAGAGCGGACAACTGTTCCTCGGTCAGGCGCAGTTGGTCACCGCGCCAGGATTCGCCCCAATGGAACTTGCCCCGGTTCAGCCGGCGGGCACACAGCCAGATACCCAGACCATCGTGGATCAGCACCTTCATCCGGTTGCCCCGTTTGTTGGCGAACAGGTAGGCGCAGTGGGGCCTGGCTGCCCCGAACACTTG
>NZ_JAWOIS010000033.1:0-3588 GCF_046484525.1 Marinobacter sp. | reverse complement strand
CGGATCGGCCATGAAGTCATTGTCAGCTTTCTGGACGGGGATCCTGACCAACCCATCATCACGGGCCGAACCCACCACGCCACTAACACACCACCGTATTCACTGCCGGAGCATAAGACCCGCACCACCCTGAAAACCAAAACCCACAAGGGCGAGGGCAGCAATGAGCTGAGATTTGAGGACGAGGCCGGAGAAGAACAGATCTATTTTCATGCCCAGAAAGACCTGGATCTGCTGACCGAGCATAACCGCACCGAGGTCATAAAAAACGACAGTCACCGAACCGTGGAGGGGCAGTACTACAGCCATGTGAAAGGCAAAGAACACTGCACCACCAATGGGGAAAAACGGGTGTCCATAGGGGCCGACTGCAGCCAGACCACAACCGGCACTTTCCACCAGAAAACCGGCCAGGTGATGGCCTCCGAAGCCGGTACTGAAATTCACCACAAGGCCGGCGCCAAGGTCGTCCTGGATGCCGGAGCGGAGCTCACCATTGCCGGCGGCGGCAGTTTCATCAAGCTGGATGCCAGTGGCGTGACTCTCAGTGGGCCGGGAATTAAGATCAATTCCGGGGGCGCTCCGGGAAGGGGCTCCGGCCAATCTGCGGGCGTCCCCGAGCTGCCCCGGCTGCTTGAGGGTGTTCCACCGGAATCGGTAAGTCCTGCAACACTGGCGACCGTGGATCAGCGCCAGACGGCCGGCCCGGATAACGTCGTCCATGACGGATATAAAACGCCGGAAAGGATGTTGATCGTGGACGTTATCGGTGGTCAATCGGCACCAGAAGAAGTCACCGTTGAAACCATTTCGGATAAGGGGTCAAAGGAATGACCGATTTTGCGAATTTCACCGATGAGAGCCTGGGCCAGTCCCTGCGCCGGCGTGCAAAGTATGATGACAACGAACCAGGAAATCTGGTTCTGAAGGTCCCCACCCGGGCCGGCGGCCATCTGACCCTTCCGCTGGTGGAGCGTGCCCGTTCCAACATCGAGCAGGAGGAGTATCAGGAAAACACCCTCCTGAGAATGAAACCCCTGGCCGAAATCCAGAGCAACCTGCCGGTGAAATCCGGTGGCCTGACCTTCCATACCGGACGAAGCGTGGCTCTCCTGAGACCCGGCTACCTCTACGTCTTTTGGGGCAACACCCTGTGGCGGGAACTCGAGATCAATGCCGAAGGCATGATGAGCGACGTTGATGTGCAATCGGCGCTTATTGAATGGGAGACTAAGCCCTCCGAAACCTTCCGCGCCCGGCCTGCTATAGGTGAATGGCAGCACGACATCCTGGTCCCGGCCATGTTGCAGGGGCAGGCCGTTATCCAGGACATCCGCGTCGCCTACAGCGAAGTGCAGTGGGATTGGCAGTATGTCCGCCGGCTGGAGCAGAACTCAACAGCACTGAGGACCAGGACAACCAACATAGACCATGCCTGGCCCGCGGCCTTTGTCGATGATATCAACTTTGCCCGCGGCTACCCCGCATCGCCGATTCAGCACGTGGATGGCCTTCGGGCGAGGGATCTCGGCATTGAGTTGATGTTGGAGAATCCCAGTGATTTTAAGGAGGGATTTGAGGGGGCTGGTGAGGGTGAGCTTTGCGTAAAACTCGCTGATCGGATAAAGCAAGGCGAGGAGGAATCCAGCGCCGCGATTGATCTCGAATTGAAGTGTGACGCAGGAGAGGATCTGATTGCTGAACTTCGCGAACAAAAAGGCCTCGTCGGGATAGCTATTCCAGACCCCATTTTTAGACTCCGCCATTCTCTTGCGCAGCTACACCTTGGTCTGCATTACCTGGATGCTGTGGATATTTCGATCCAGGGCAATCCGATAGTTCATTCTGCGATGCTGATTCGCCAGGCCATTTTCGACCCTAAACCGGATGGTAGTCCTTCCAACTTGTCCCGTTATGCAAGTGCCATCGACCGACAAAAACTGGATAAGGTGCTGGATACCGAGGAAAAAGAACATGCCATTCGCGTGATAGAGAAGCATGTTGCGCTGGCTCGTAATTTGCTGACCGAACCAACCTTAGCTGCCGCCCTGGATGACTATCGGCAATGCCGTGACCAAGCCATCTGCGAAGCTTATCTGCTTGCGACCGATCTCATGAATGTACTTCAACAGGTCCCGGGCGTTGTAAAGGCGCAAGGAAAGTCCTGTGACGAGGGCATATACGCCACCCTGAAAGAGTGGATAACTGATGAACAATTCCTTGAGGCTTGGGCACCCCAGGAGATCACTGGTGCGGGGGATGAGTCCGAGCCCGGAACAATATCGCCGTACCAGACCCTTGCAGAGTTAGTGCAGAGTCAGACCGAAATCGATGAGGCCTTGCTGGATCGGCTTAATCTGCAATCCCTTGTGTACCTCGAAAAACAGATTAGCGAGAGGGATTCGGGCGATAGCACACTGAAAGATCTCTCCAATGCCGGCAAAGTAGGTGGGCTTATTTCTGGCTCACTAAGCGAATGGAGTGCCGCTGTTTTGACTGTGTCCAGGCGCCTGATTGAACAGGGTGCCGTTGAGCAGATTGAACTACAGCGCGTGATGCAGGCGGCTGCATCCAATATGGTGCTCGCGGACCCTGATCTCGCTGGTATCCGGGTTATGGATAGGGCACGTGCTGTCAGCGAGGGCACAATCCTCGGCGTTCAGGGTAACGGGCTGAATCGCGGGCTGACGGAGTTTGATCGCACCGAAGGGGTGCTGACTCGGAAGAACGATTATCTATACGCAGATCTGTTTGATGAGTCCGGGCAGGTGATGGCTTCCACCAGCCCCGCACGTGCATCGAGTGAATTTGAGGAAGCGATCAACAAAGTGGCTGCCGGTACTATGGTTTTCTACGTTGCCGAGGGCCATGAAGAAGCGAAAAAGCTGAGTTTGGTGAAAGTGGATTTTGCAAAGCGAGTAGGGCGTGTGGTTGATGGTCCGGTCGTTTCTCGTGGGTTGGTGGCTTTGGCGGCTTTTAATGTGTTTTTGGAGACGAGAAACGCCGTGAGGGTGCTGCGTGGCGAAGAGGGAAATCTTTTACTAGCGACAAGCAAAGCCACAGGTGCTTTTGTCGATCTCACGGCAGCATATTTGAAATTAGAAGCCACCTTGGGAGAGATGTTTGGCCATAAAACACCAAGCTATAGATTTGCGACACGCCCTTTGTTCGACATGAAGGACTGGTTTTTTATCGGGCGACGTTTAGAAAAACTCAGAGTTTCTACTTTGGTTCGGACTGTGGGCCTGGCAAGTTTTATAGCAGGAGGTATCGGAGTTGGCCTGAGTTATTGGGATATGCGAATCAGCTTTTCTCAAAAAGACTTCGATGCTGCGGCCGGTCACGGAATCGCCATGACTGGAGGGCTGGTATTTTTGGCTTCTCCGCTGCTGACGAATTTGCTCACAATTCCTGGTTGGGGTTGGGCTTTGTTTGGAATGGCCGCTGTACTGGGTGGAACTTTGTATGCAGGCCAGGTTTCCGATGACTCGTTCGAACAGTTGTTAAAACATGGCCCCCTTGGGCACTATCCAGATACTTCGAAAACTCGGAATGAAGATAGAGCCTACTACGGTCAGCTACTTTCTC
>NZ_JAWOIS010000032.1:0-2961 GCF_046484525.1 Marinobacter sp. | reverse complement strand
CGGATCGGCCATGAAGTCATTGTCAGCTTTCTGGACGGGGATCCTGACCAACCCATCATCACGGGCCGAACCCACCACGCCACTAACACACCACCGTATTCACTGCCGGAGCATAAGACCCGCACCACCCTGAAAACCAAAACCCACAAGGGCGAGGGCAGCAATGAGCTGAGATTTGAGGACGAGGCCGGGGAAGAGCAGATCTATTTCCATGCCCAGAAAGACCTGGACCTGCTCACCGAACACAATCGCACCGAGGTCATCCGGAACGACAGTCACCTGACTGTGGAAAATAACCGTCTCAGCCATACCAAAGGTAATGAGCACCACATTATTGGTGGCGAGTATCGTGCGGCTGTTGGCAGTGACTACAGCCTGGCGGTGGGTGGAAGCCACCACAGCAAACTGGGCAAAAACCAGCTTGTTGAAGCCGGCAGCGAAATCCACCACAAGGCCGGTTTGAAGATCGTCATTGAGGCGGGGGCAGAGGTAACTATCAAGGCGGGTGGCAGCTTCTTGAAGTTGGATCCCAGCGGGGTCACAGTTTCCGGGCCCCTGGTGCGGATGAATTCCGGTGGCGCGCCGGGGAGTGGGAGCGGGGCGGCGGTTCAAGGCCCGGAATTGCCCGCGAATCTGAGCGAGCAATCTGGCAGAAATGCGCCTGTGCAGCTCGCGGAAACCGACACCCGAGCCCTGTCAGGTCCTGCTCCAGGCATGGTGCAAGCCTTGAAGGCGGCGGCGAAGAAGGACGTTGCACTGGTCAAACAGTGTGGGCGTCAGCCCGATGGCTGCTGCGCGCTTACTTCCTGTTCCTGCGAGAGTGCAACCACATGACCGAACTGGATTCGAGCACCATGGCGCAGGCCTGCATCCTGCTGGATGGCGCGGCCATCAACGCATCACGGTTTATCTATGAAAACGATGACCAGCCTGATGTGGAGTATCTGTTTCTGGGCACGCCCCATGAGTCAGCCCTAGAGGTCAGCCCATGCCTGGTGAGGCCGTCCGGGGCGACCCGATTATGGCAAGCGCAGTCACAATGGCAGGAGAAAGCGGTGATCCTCGTTGCAAAAGAGAGCATGCCGGTCATCGCGGAGCATTTGCGCAGCCTGTTGAGCGTGCAGTTACCGGATGGCGGATATGCCTATCTGCGTTTTTACTCGCCCAAACAGCTTCAGCGGTTAATGTCGGCCTTCAATGATCAGGAGCGAAACCGTTTCAGTGGCCCGGTAATGGAATGGCGGGCATTCCAGCCTGATGGCTCCTGGCAGCGAGTCACAGCGGAGGGTTCAGCCCCCGCCAAAGCAGCTTCCGAGGAAGGATGGTTCGTGCTCTCCGAACAGCACATGGTAGCGTTGTCGGACGGGGCAAAGGACGAGTTCGTCGAAAAGCTGGGCCGCTTTCTTGGGCTGGACAATCGAATAAGGCTGAACCGTTTGATTGAGGACGCAAACTCACTCGGCTTCCGGACCGAGAAGGATGTCAGCCAATACGCAGAGCTGGCAATGGTCCATGGGGACCGGATCAAACACCCGCAGAGCCAGGCCATACTGTCAAACCCCGAGCTGTCGGAACGCGCGCGTTTGAACGCATTGGATAAACATTTGGCATACGGAGTTGCCTGATGAGTTCTGAATACACCGTTCGCTCCGGCGATACCCTCAGTGCGATTGCACAACGGCACCAAACCACCCTGAGCAGCCTGATGCGGCTCAACCCTGACATTGAAAACCCGGACCGTATTTTCCCGGGCCAGTTGCTCAAGCTGCCGGCTGCAAATGATGCAGGGTTTTCCAGGTGTGAAGTCGGGCAAGTTGCTCAGGAGCCCTCCTGTTCCGAAGAAATCGTAGAAGTTGTTCACGTTACCGGGGCCGACGAACTGATCCTTCTGACGGCGGATGAGTTTTCCGAGTGGATCGAGGAAGAAGAGTTCGTATGCGGACCCATTAACGAATTCTACGGCAACCTGAACGGGCTTGATGATGGCGAGAAGGATTCCGAGCTCAGCCCAATGGACGGCGAGGGGCAGTTGTTGTCGGAAATACAGGAAGAAAAGGAACGCCTGGTCAACGAACTGGAAGCACGTTCGGTGTTGACCAACGACATGCAAACCATCCCGCCCATTACCGAGATAAAGCGGCTGGCTGGCAACAAACACGTCACCTTCGTGCGCTCTGACAAGATCGCGAATCACCCGCGCAGGTACTCTATTGCGGCCAGAGATCGGGCACGTAGCCAGGGTTGGTTGACCGAAAACGGTGTTGACCCGGCAAAGCTGCGGGATGCCATTCGAAGCGAACTCAACATAAAGTTCAACGCAACCTTGTGGGAACCGGATCAGAATGGCGCGCTCATGACAACGCTGAACAGGTTCTACGACGAGGCGTCCTGGTCCATCTGGGGCGATGCCCAGGCCCGACGGGAAGCTGTGGATGAAACCGGGTTCGACGCCTCTGCCGAGGCACAGTTCATGCGCTTCGCCGCTGGCGCGACGGCCTCAGGTGAATTCGATCCTCGAAAAGGAAAAGTGCATTTCCAGGCGAAAGCGGAAGGACAGTATGCGCTGGCCCAGGGCAAAGTTGGCATTGAGCAGGCGTTCCCGGTGAATAACCGGTCTGAGATCCGGATTCCTTACCGGGTTGGAGGCTGGGACGGGGAGCGAAGAATTGCTTCATTGGGCCATTTCCAGGCGGCGATCAACGCCTCGCTTTCCGGCTTCGCCGGTGCTTCGGCGCTGATTGCTGGCAATGTCCATGTGTCCACCACCGATGGCCTTCCGACGCTGAAGGGCATTGCGGCGCGAAAAAACGGGCAAAAAGCGGGTATGGAAGCGGGTGTATTCGCAGGCATCCGTGGCGGATGTGAGGTGGCCGGTGAGCTGCGCTGGAAGGATGTTCTGACGGAGCAAAGAGAGTGGGACAAGCTCTGCACTATTGGAAAGAAAGTTGAGGGGGCGCTGGG
>NZ_JAWOIS010000084.1:0-33084 GCF_046484525.1 Marinobacter sp. | reverse complement strand
GGGCGCCCTTCACGACGACCAGGGCCCGCAGACCGCCCTGCTGCAGGCGCACCGCGCACTCCAGGCCGACCGGGCCGGCCCCCACGACGATCACATCCAGGCTGCCGCTACTCCGCTGCTTGCGATCCACGGCTGCGGCTGCGCTCGATGCTCTGCAGGGCCAGGTAGTCCTTGCCGAAGCGGGTCAGGTTGTCCATCTCGTTGTCGTACTGATCGTAGTGGCGCTCCTCGTCGGCCACCAGTTCCTCGAAGAGCTGCTTGCTCATCGCATCGGCGTTCTGGGCGCACTCGTTGGCCCAGCGGTTGTAATCCAGGGCGCTCTGCTCCTCCATGGCAGCCGCCAGCTCCAGCATCTTCTTGACGTCGGTCTCGGTCTTGACCGGATCGGCGACCGTCATCTCGACATCGCCCTTCAGGAACAGGATGCGCTCGGCCAGCTTCTCGACGTGCACCATCTCGTCGATCGCCGTGCGCTTGAAGAGCTGCGCCAGCAGATCATAGCCCTGGTCGTCCAGATGGAAGTGCCAGTACATGTACTGATGGACCGCGCTCAGCTCGTCGGCGACGGCCTTGTTCAACAGGACGATACTCTTCTCGTGCTTGGCCATGGTCGGCACCTTTCCTTCCGCATGACTTCGTAGATCGGTGGTTGTTGCAGGAATCGTAGCCTCTCGGCAGGCCCGAGGCAACCTGGTCCCGCGAGCCGTGGCGGCACAGGAGCCTTTTCCGGGTCCAGGGATGTCACATCGTGGCCTAGTGACGGGCAGTTGATCTTCATGAAGATCAGGCCGAGACGGCTTGCGATGTACTCCATGAGAGTGGTCTTGCCGTAGCCCGGCGGCGAAATCATGATCAGGAGGCCCATCAGGTCGGTGCGTCGGTCGTCACCCACCGTGCCCATCTGTTTGGCCAGGTTATCACCCACCAGCGGAAGGTAGACTTGCGAGATCAGCTTGTTTCGGACGAACGAGGTCAGGGGTCTTGCCGTGAATTCCTCGACACGTAGCCGGTCTTTCTGTTCTTCCAGGATGTCGTGGCGCACCTTCTGGAGCGCTTCCCAGCGGGGCAGGCGATCATTGATGTGACGTCGTAGCCTTGTCTCGAATTCATCAAGCGCGAGGGACAGGCTCTGATTCTCCAATCGTTCATGCCGGCCCAGAAGACCCTCGATCGCAAACGTCAGCTCTACAGCCCTCGGCTCGAACCGAGTGTCTTCGGACTGGGTATCGGCGATCAACATGATCGCGGCTTCGGGTGCAAAATGAACCGCCAGATCGTTGCCGGTCTGGCGGGCAAACGCGGCGAGCCAGGCAAGGGCAGTGTGCCAAAGGCCTTGGGCACTGCCCTTCGATTGCTGAAGGACCTGATCGAGCGCGGGCTGGTGATCCTGTTCAGCGATGTACTGCTGAAAGCGGGCATGAAGATCGTGCCCCGTCGTGGACACCTCCACGGTTCCCGGTGTGGTTGCCAGGGTCTGACACAGGTAATCCGCTGCTTGCTCGATCGCCCAATCCTCGAACCCCAGATGATTCCGCTCCGAAAAATCGCTCATATCCCTGCGGAGTATTGCCTGGACTCGCTGCATGAGGTCAGATGCTCGCATGAGTGACTGCAGTACACCCGCACTCGTGCACTCCGCGGTTTTGTGGTTGCGGTAGGTTACGTCCTGCAGGAACCAGAACAGCAGGGCCGCACCACGTACAACCGGCGCAAAGCGGAGCAGCCCTGCCTCGGCTTTGGCCGGGGCCAGTCTTTCGACGATCCTGGCAGCGTCGTGGTCGTGGATACCTTTTTCGTATCCGTCCCGGTATCGGGGCCCGGAAAACTGGCGCACCGCCTCATCCAGGTTTTTTCGGTCAGAAAAGTCCGGGCTCTGGATCTTCCCGGTTTCGACGGCTTCCATGAACCGGTAGGCAAGGTATTCGCCTTTATACACGTCCGGAGCCTCTGAGGGTGCGTGGAGGTCCCAGCAATCATCCAGCTGGTTCAGTCTTGGATCCCGTACTGTCTCGAAAAACTGTGTGCCTGAGATGTGCAGGCGCAGCCCCTCGTGCTGGGGCACCAGCGTCAGAGCCGGTTCTTGCTGGTTAACGGAGAAACGGTGACGGGGCCCCAACCTGATCACTGATCCACCGTCCTCGTACATGTCGGCCTTGTCGCGGACCGACCGCTGCGCATTGTCCTGCGCGGCTTTCAGTTGGCCTTCCAGATCGTCTGCCTCGAGAGGCGCGTCCAGTTCCCGCAATCGCCCCGCCAGGTCACGGACCTTGGCAACCATGGCATCGCCGGCAAAAAAAGTATGCACCTGTTGAACGTCGGCGAACTGGTCGGTTCGTTTGGTCAGGCTGTTGAGGATACGCTGGCCGGCATCCTTGAGTGAGGAAGCCTTTCGTTGTCGTTCCTGGGTGAGTTGTTGACGACGGGCTTCAATGGTTTCCTGAGTGGTTTCCCGTTGCTCGATCAGTGTGGACAGGAACTCGTCGTATTCACCGAACTGACTCTCGATCTCCTGCAACTGATTGAGCATCCTCGCCAGCAAATCATCACACTCTGAGGGAGCGCTGACGGTATGAACCCCATTGGCCAGGCTTTGCTCAAAGAGCCGCAACTTGGACGCGAACTGAACCCTGGCCTCCTCCAGGCCACAGTCGTTCAGCTTTATTTCCGCCCGGGAACGGTACTGGTTCACCCGGGAATAGAGTGAGGAAAGGTTGTCGGCGATGGCTGCCTGTTGTTCGGTGTCGCCGGTTGCCAGGGAGGACAACAGTTCCTGAACAAAATCCAGCCCGGCAGTGATCTCCTGGTAGTCATGGACCAGTTCTTTGAGTTTGCGCCGATCGTCGGATTCCTCAACCTGCTGGCGCAGTGTCTCAACCTGTTCGGTATATCTGGCCAGGGCCTCGGGCCGTGCGAGGAAATCGAGTGTCCGGTCGGCGAGCTTGTCCACTGCGCTTGCCGCACGGTCATCGAGGCCATCGAGTCGGGCCCGGTCGATGTAACGGCGTTCGGAGAGCGATCGAATCAGCCCGCGGTGATCCTGCAGCTTTTTCAGATGGGTCACGAACTGATGCGGTTCCCGCCATGATTCGGGGCGGGTTTCCTGTATGAGTAGCGAGAGCGTCTTTTCAGCATCGGTTAACGAATGGTTGGATTGTTCCCGAACAACCTCAACTTTCTCGTATTCGTCGATTACCAGTTCGGCGGTGGAGCGAACCTTGTGAAGAGCTGAATTGATTCCCGAAAAATAGGGTTCATGCAGCCAGAAACGCTGGTCGAGCAGTTTGTCGATACGTTTGATCAGGGTATCGAAGTGCCGAACGGCCGCTTCTTCCATGTCAGCCAGATTTACCACTGAGTACAGGTCGGCAACGCCACTGACGAGCTCTGGATTACCGATGCGCCCAAGCTCGGAATCATCGGACGTTGTCTTATCCGCGTAGTTTGCCTGTGATTCAAACGGCGTTTGCCACAGCCGGATAGGGTGGACCTGAGAGGGCTTGTCATCAGCGGTAAAGACTGCCAGTTCCCCGGTGTCGAACAGAGCGTAGCCGTGTCCGGTGATCGGCGGTGCAGTGGTGCGGGAAATCAGGTTGTAGCGAATCAGGGTGACTGCACCGGACTCGGGCGCGTAGAAGATTATGAGCACGTCCTCGCCGTTGGGCGCTTCCACCATCCGCTTGAATCGGAGCCCTTCGGGCACGTCGACAGTCTTGAGATCGTCGCTGAAGAGATAGATACCTCCCGGGAAGACGATTCCGTGGTCCTCGGGTAACGACCGTACCGAGCCGGCGAGGGCATCCAGACGATGCAGCGACTTCTCCATCGGGTTGAACACGTAGTACCGGGTGACCGGTTCGTTGTAGGGACGGATGCGGACCAGATAGATGTCACCCCGTCTTGCATACTCAAACGTTCCGTCACTGAGCGATTGGGTGGTGGCCTCGACGGGGTCTTCGAAGATCCCTTCCCCGGTGGTTGTGTTGTTCTCCACTTTGAACGTGATTGCTCCGCCGGTGTTGTCGACGAACAGTCGGTCTTCGATGGAGTAATGTGGGGAGACACCCTGGATCACGTTCTCCCTGGTCAACCGGATCCAGTCGAAGTCGAACCGTTCAGGCAAACGGAAGTCCTCGGCCCCCCGGTCATCGATGTAGGACCGGACCGAGCCATCGTTATTCAGGGCCCAACGGAATATCTTGAGGTGATCGCCCCGGTCACCGACCTGAAAAACCATCAGCAGGCGGCCATCGCTTGCGACCAGTTGGATGAGTTTCGCCTCCTTATGGAAGCGGTGCAGGGAGGCGAAGTCCTTCTCAAATCTCTCTTCCTGCAGGAACGAACCATCGATACTGGACTGTGTGATTTCCCATCCGCCGTTTTCCGCCTCAAGGCGGTAGAGGCTGAAGATATCCCCGAGTTCAACGGTCTGCTTCAGTCCATGCTCGGTATTGAAACCGAATAGCAGAAACTCACCGACCCGAACAACATCCCGTGCGACGCAGTTATGTGGTGTTCTGGCTCGGACCCGGCCCAGAACCTCCATGCTTGAGGCTCCGAATTTCGCCTCTCGCTGCTCGTTGAGAGACTTCACTGCGTCCCGCAGAGAGTTGGAATTGTCGGTCAACCGCTTTTTCAGTGTGGCAAAAGTGCCACCTTCCCGGACGATAGCCTCGGTGGTCAGGGTTTCTGCAGATCCCATCACTTACTGTCCTTGCTTGATTCAATCTGGCTTTGGAACCGGTAGGGCGACTCACGCCCTACCGCGAGGGTGATGCTTAGTCACGGGTATCGGCAGATTCGCTGTCCGATGCGATTTTCCCTCTGCTTCCTCCATTCATGATTTTTTCCATGATGCTGCTGACAAAAGGCGTCATGCTGCTGGCGTTTTTCATGAAATGGTCTGCGGCACGTCCGTAACCGATGCCCTGGGCAACCTTGTTGAAGACGTCGCCATCGCCACCGATGAATTCGAGTTTGGCGTTGGCCAATGCATCGCCCATCGCTTTGGCCTGGGCCTCGCTGATACGGACGTTGGCCTCGATACGGGAAAGGGTTTCTTCCTTGTGGATGTCGAGATTACGGTTCATTACCTCAAACTCACGGCTGGACTCGTCCATGCGCTCGTAAGCCTCGGCTTTCTTGGTAATTCCCTCGGCCTCCGCTTCGGCCATCTTAAGTGCAGCTGCGGCCTTGGCGTTACCCAGTTCCTCTTCACCCTTGGCGCGTGCCAGCAGCATATCTTCTTCATTCTTCGCCCGGGCTTCACCTTCCTGCCGCTCGGCTTTTGCAGCTTCGGCGCGGGCATAAGCATCCGCTTCGGCCTCTTTGCGCGAGGCAGCTGCATTGGCTTCGCGGATCTGGGCCTGGGCGAGGCCGTGGGAGGCTGCCTTGGCTTTCTCGCCCTCGGCCAACTCGATCATTGCGGCCTTGCGCAACTGGGCAGACTCCTGCTCGGCCTTGGCACCTTCAACCTGTTCAACACGCCCTTCCTCGGCTTTTGCTTCCGCCGCAATAACCACGGTTTCTTTGTTTCTTCTGGCCTCTTCGCGGTTCCGCATTGTGAGGATGTTTTCCTCCTCTTCAGCGACCCGTGACTCCACCTGAATCCGCTCGGCCTGAATGTCGGCAATTTCCTTCTGTTTGACCTCCAGAACCTTGTCTTTCTCGATCCGCTCTTCCTCGACCCGGCGCTCACGATTGATGTGTTCGAGTTCCGTGGCTGACTGGATAGCGACTTCTTCAACGGCAATGGCTTTTTCCCGGGCCTTCGCCGCTAACTGCTTCTCACGCTCACGCTCTTCTTCGGCAATGTCGATGGCCTTCTGCGCCTCGGTTTTGGCCAGTTCGGATTGTTGACGTTGCTCTTCGTGCGCCTTGTTTTTGCGAGCGGTTTCCCTGGAATCGATCTCGGCGATCTCGCGATTGGTCCGGGCCTCGGTTTCGGACTGGGCCTTACGGAGAGCTTCCTTTTGCTCAAATGCTGTGGTGTCGCGCTCGGCGATGGCCACTTCGGCGTCGCGCTCAAGGTTGTTCGTTGCCACCCGGTTACGTTCAGTTATTTCCTTGATCCGCTTGATACCATCCGAATCCATGATGTTATAGGGATCAAGCTGGTCGACCGGGGTTTGCTCAAGGTAGTCAATGGCGACGTCTTCCAGGACATAACCGTTCAGGTCATCGCCAATGAGCTTGACGATTTCCTGGCGGAACTCCTGACGTTTTTCGAAGAGTTCGACGAAATTGAATTTCTTGCCGACGGTCTTCAGCGCCTCGGAAAATTTCGCATTGAACAGCTCATCGACCGCCCCTTTATCTGAGGCTCGGGCGACACCGACGGATTTGGCGACGCGGAGGACGTCGTTCGGGGTTTCATTGACACGCAGGTACAGGCCGAGAGAGATGTCGGCGCGATAGTTGTCCTTGCAGATCAGACCATTTTTCCCCCGGCGGTCGATTTGCAGTGGAATGACGCTGATGCGCATTCTCTCCGCCCGGTGAATGACCGGTAGAACCATGGCCCCGGTGAAATGCACCCCGGGAGTTTTGGCCAGGGTGTTCACGATCAGGGCTTCGCCCTGGTCAACCTTGCGGTAGAACGCTTTGAACAACAGCAGAATGCCCAGCAATGCGACGAATGCCACACCGATGAACATCATCACCGGCAGAATCCACTCCAACATTGATTACTCCTTTTCTTGGTGATTACCGGGTTACACCGGTGATGAAGTCGGCCTCGGGAATTACCTGATAGGCCTTGAGCTCGCGGTGGTACTTGATCACCACAGCTTTTTCGCCAGGCTGGATGGATTGGTTGCTCCGGGCCTGGAGGCGCACATGGGCGCCATTGACGAAACAGTCGATCTGGCCTGCATCCCCGGAAATGGCGTAGACCGCGGTTCCCGTGATACCGAGGACATCCCGACGGCAGGCTTTTGTTGATTTGAACAGTCCTTTTACCGGCTTGATCAGCAGCGCGCCCAGCTTCGTGCCGGTTACGAGGGAAACAATAAAAAGAAGGGTGCCTGCGATCAGGGATAGCAGCCCGGGAGACAGGTTGGTCAATAGCAGCAGGTCTCCAAAGTAGGACACCATCCATCCGCTCAGGCTGAATGCAGTCAGTACCAATGGCAGAGGAACCCCGGTCAGACCGAGGGTAGCCATCAGGCCGGCCAGTCCACTGCCCGCCGCTTCGGTCAGATCCAGATCAATGTCAAAAACATCAAAGTCGGCGATACCGACGATGGCGACAACCCAGTACAACAGGCTGAACAACAGCAGGGCCGTCCACAGAAGGGTAGGGAAACCAAATGCAATCTGAAGAAACGTATTCATGGGTGCAGAGACCTTTTTTTTATCCATGAAACAACACGCATCTGAGGACAGCGACCGACTCCTTGCTGTAAGGATCTCATAGTATGTTTATTGAATTCAGTAACACACATTGGTTTTTGAGGGCCGAAAATCCATCATCGGGCACTATATGGTTATCAGAACACTATTAAATTTGGTCAATTTTCACAAAAAAAATTTCCTGCCGTGAGAGGAAAGACGCAAAAAATTCTACAAATGGACGGATCCTTTCGACTCCCTGTCCAACAATGTGGTAGGCCGGCTTCCAACCAATTGCAATACCTGAAGAAAATGGATAGCTTGAATTCCTGATTAACAATAGGCTGTAAGCGCCGCTACTTTAACCCCGTTGTATAGGAGCTGTCGCATGGACGACCTCACGCACCACACCAAACTGCATTCACCGGAACTTGCTGACCTGCCAGTGGATGAGAAGAAGGAAAAACTGCCGGGTTTTCAAAGCAAGGCTGCTAAGGTGGTCGAACGACTGGTTGCAATAGGAGAGCGGGACCTCAGTGAAAAAAGGGAAGTGGTGCTTGAGGTTGAAAGCCTGGGTAAAGATGCGGAATACAAACTGTCCAAGGCAAGCGCCCTACTCAAACGCCCCGTGCACGAATTGGCTCAGGCCGCCGAGGACGGCAGTGATGTCGACCAGGCTCTACTGTCGCTCCAGGGGAAGGTACGTGAGGTAAACCCTAATGAAGTTGATTTCTCAATGGGCTTCCTCCGTCGCCTCTTATCCAGATTGCCGTTCGTCGGCACTCCCGTGTCGCGCTGGGCCGCCAGATATCAGTCTGTGAGTCGGGTTATCGAGGATATTGCAAACTCTCTTCGTCTGGGAATGCAACAACTCTCTCAGGATAATATTGATCTGGCAACAGATCGTGACCGAATGCGCGAACTCACCTTCGAGCTCGAAGATTATGTAGCTTTTGGCCAACTCCTCGATGCCCAGATCGTGGCGCAGATTGAAAAAGAGACGGATGAGAGTAAAAGAAAGTTCCTCGAAGAGGAGATTCTGTTTGCGCTACGCCAGAGGATCATGGACCTGCAGCAGCGTCTTGCGGTAAATCAGCAAGGCGTTCAGTCTGCTGATCTACTGATCAGCAACAATAAGGAACTGATTCGCGGGATTAAAAGGGCTCTGGATGTCACAATCGAAGCTCTTGCCATTGCTTCAAATATTGCGATGGGCCTCCAGCGGCAGAAAAGACAGCTGGAAGCGCTCAATGCTTCGAATGAAACAGCATCCGAGCTTTTGTATCAGACATCCCAAAGGCTGCAGGAACAAGGCGTTGAGATTCACAAACAGGCCTCTCAGGCGTCGCTGGATATGGAGAAACTCAAGGCTACGTTTGCAAACAGTCTTGCCGCGTGGGACGCGATCAATAGTTTCCGTCGCGAAGCCCTGCCTAGTATGAAGCAGACCATCACGGAACTCGAAAGCCTCTCCGAGCAGCAGTCGCGGCTCACCGAGAAAATGGAGCGCGGTCGCCAGATGCGGCATCAGTTTACAGGCATGCTTTCCTTGGAATCAGGAGAGACCGATGCCAAATAGGCACCGAACGTCTTTAAAGCATTATAGAGTCCGAAGCCGGGTGGTTGTTGTGAGCCGCTGGCCGCCAGTTGACTCGGGTCACGATGTGGATTCCCACCGTAAATTGACAAAGAAGCCTGAGAGTTTCAGATGAAAGACTTCCTGAAAGAACATAGATTTATTCTCGCTGAGGCTGCGGTCATAGAAAGGCTCCGTCGCAACGAAAGGATAGATTTAGACGGAAATTTAGTGCACACCCCCTTGATTTATAGTGAGGAAGGTAGATCGGCGTTACGGAGCTTGTATCAGGAGTATCTGGGCATCGCCGCGGCTACTGATCGACCGATACTACTTTGTACACCTACTTGGCGGGCAAACCAGGAAAGAGTCGAAGCCTCAAAGCAGCAACAGGACATCAACGTTGAAGCCGCAAAGTTCCTGAAAGGACTGGTTGCCGACGAATCCAGGAAAGTAACCGTTAAAATCGGTGGTCTGATTGGCTGTAAGAACGATTGCTATCTACCCGACGAAGGGTTGTCTCTTAATGAAGCGAGGGACTTCCACAGATGGCAGATCAATGAACTCGCAAGCGTAGCGGTTGATTTTCTGATTGCAGTCACGTTGCCTTCTGTAGAGGAGGCAGCTGGAATTGCTCTGGCAATGGAAGAAACAGGTGTGCCTTACATCATAAGCTTTGTGATCGGCTCCGATGGGAGGGTACTAGATGGAACGGAGATTCAGGCGGCAATTGAATATGTGGATTCGAAAACCACGGATAATCCGATCGGTTATTTTATTAATTGTTCTTACCCATCATTTTTGAATCCAAGCACATTGACTAAAGAGTTATCTGGCCGGCTAATTGGTATACAGGCAAACGCATCTTCTCTTAGCCATTCTGAGCTAGAGGGTTCTAAAGAGCTTAAATCCGAATCCATTTCGGAATGGGGCGGACTCATGGTCCAATTGAATAGAGATTTTGGAATAAAAATACTGGGCGGTTGTTGTGGTACTGATGGCAAGCACCTTGAGTACCTAACAGAGAACGTTATCTAGTGTCTCCCTGTGCGAAACTGCCAGTCAAACCTGCTCCGCTTCCACATCATCGCTGTTAAACCAAAATAAAGGGACATGTATAGCGCAAAGTGCCACTCAATAACGTTTTCGGCTTGATCGGCCCAGCTGACGCCTGTGGCTTTGATGACAACGTTGGAGATGCCCAGGCACCAATAGAGCACCATTAATAGGAACTGCAGCTTCAGGTATCGACGGATTTTTGTGTCCAGTTCACCGGATTTTTGTTGGAGGCTTCGAATGCTGATCATTTGAGCCAGAACGGTGAGGGCAAAATAGAACGTCGTACCGTAGCGGCGAAGAAATCGGTAGAAGTCGCCTTCGGTGCCGAGAAAGTCCACGTAGAGAATCAGGAATACCGCTCCGATAGCTCCGCAAATAAAGGTCGCAGGATGAGGCTGTTGTGTGACTAGCTTTAACCAGGCGCTTTGTAAATACCAGAATAAAACCAGTAAAGCCGCCACAGGCATCATCAAGCCGCGAAACAGAAAGATTGCATTTCCCTCACGAGCCGCACGGCTGATTGACGTACACCCCTCAAAATAAGGCATGCATTCGTTTGCCACACCTTCCCACAACCCGAATAAAAACGACCCATGAGCTGCGATGACAGGTACTAAGCAAACACTCCAGGCGATGTGGTGGGGATGCATCGGAGGCTCCAGACGCTATCCGTTTCAGTTATCAGGACTTTATAATAATCATGAGGTGACAAGGCCAGTCAAAGGGAAAGGGGTATCACCCGAACCTTTCCACGCAGCCGATCGACCGTTTCTCTGTCGAACAGCTCGGTCCCGGGCTGCATCACTGTCGCCGCACTGCAGGCGATTCCCTCACGCAACACATCCTGTTCTGATGCGCCCTGTGCCAAGAGCGCTACCATACCGGCCACCATCGAATCACCGGCCCCGACGGTGGAGATCACCCGGACCGAGGGCGCTTCTGCCTTCAGGACACGCGATGGTGTTACCAGCAACGCCCCCTCCGCGCCAAGGGAGACGCAGACCCAGGTCACGCCTCGCTCCTGCAGCTGGCGTGCTTTCCGAACGATATCCCGCTGATCCTTCAGGGCCTGACGGACCAGGGTCTCCAATTCGAAGCGGTTGGGCTTGATCAGGAAGGGTTCGGCTTCGATCGCGTGTCGCAGCAGCTCATCGTGGGAATCGACGACTGCACGCCCCCCGGCCCCCTGGACGCGGCGCACCGCTTCAGCGTAGAGATTCTGCGGAAGGCTTCGTTGTAGCGAGCCGGTGATTACGCCCAGTCCCTTACCCCCATGGGTCACGAACCGGTCTAGCAAATGTTGCCATTGTGGGGTGGACACTGCGGGGCCGACACCGCTGACCTCAAACTGGGCTCCGGTGACACTCTCGAGAATGGTGCCATTGACCCGGGTTTCGCCATCCACCTCCAGATAGCTGGCCTGGTCCAGCTGCTCATCGAGCTGATGGCGCAGGAAGCGACCGATTTCGCCAGCGACGACACAGAAAGTGCAGGCTTGCACCCCAAGGCGTTTGAGACCGCGGCCAACATTGATCCCGTTACCGCCGGGGTCGTACCGGGAATCCGAGGCATGTACCTTCTGGTCAGCAATCAGCTGAGGGATTTGATAGGTGATATCAACGGCCGGATTCAGGCTTAAAACGGACACTGGAAGTTGTCTGGATGTGTTGGCCATCAAGTGCTCCTGTTTGGCGCCCTCGATCGTCCCCTGCGAGGAACTATCCTGTTATGGATATTGGTGCATGCCAGTCTAAACATCCAATTCATTATTAAATTGAGCGAATCCGAATGAGCAGGAACGCTCAGGCGCTGCGTCCTTCCGCACTCTATACTGAACTACAGTTCAGAAATGTGAAGCTGTGCAAGGGCCGGGCTCCGGGGCCTCTCCCGGGCCGGGTGAACAGGCAAAGGAGGTTTCATGACGACTGTTTTCGAGCTCGCCGATGATTTGGGGCCGGCGAAAGTCCTTCATGTCCATGTCCCGAAAGTGGGGCTGAAAGGCATCCTTGTCGTGGATAATGTGGCGGCGGGGCCATCCATCGGCGGGGTGCGCATGGCACCGGATGTGTCTCTTTTCGAGTGTGCCCGCCTGGCACGCGCCATGACTCTTAAGAATGCCATGGCCGGTTTGGCCCATGGGGGCGGCAAATCCGTGATCTTTGCCGATCCGAAAATGCCGGCATCCGAGAAGGAGGAGCTGATTCGGGCTTTTGCCACTGCCATTGGATCGGAGACCCAGTACATTGCGGGGCCGGATATGGGCACGAACGAACAATGCATGGCCTGGGTCCACGATGAGATTGGCCGCTCCGTGGGCCTGCCAAGAGAGTTGGGTGGTATTCCACTGGATCAATTGGGAGCCACCGGCTGGGGCCTGGCTCACGCGGTCAAGGCGGCACTGCCGTTCTGTGACCTGGACCTTAAGGGCGCACGGGTTGCCGTCCAGGGGTTCGGCTCGGTTGGCTATCATGCCGCCCGGTTCCTGGCTGCTGACGGCGCGGCGATTGTCGCTGCGTCGGATTCAAGGGGGACCATTTACCGGCCGGAGGGCCTGGATCTGGATGTGCTCTTCCGGCTGAAAGCCGGGGGCAAATCCGTGAGGGAATGTCCTGATGGCGAGGCCAGCGGTCCGGACGAGATCATTGATGTCGAGTGTGATATCTGGATTCCCGCCGCACGGCCGGATGTGGTGACCGAACAGAATGTGGACCGCCTGCGAACCCGCCTGGTTGCCGAGGGTGCGAATATCCCGCTGACAAGCGGAGCCGAGGAGCGTCTGTATCAGCGCGGTATACTCGTGCTGCCCGATTTCGTGGCTAATGCCGGGGGGGTGATCTGTGCCGCGATGGAGTATCACGGTGCCACCCAAACAGCGGCCTTCGATGCCATCGCCGAAAAGCTGACCCATAACACCACCCAGGTGTTGCAGGCTGCCACGGAGGAACGGTCACTGCCGCGCACTGCTGCGGTGAAGATCGCAAAAGAGCGGGTTCGTAGGGCAATGGCCTCGCGCCGCTGGGGCGGTATGGTCTAGGGAGCCTCTGATTAACTCCGAACCGCCTCTGCAAGCCACAGGTGATCCGGAGTTAATCAGAGGCTCCCTGAACAGAGTTTCTGTCGTAAGCCTTCACCGTCAAAGTGATTTTCCGGTAAAGTCGGGAAACTCTACTCACGCATCAAACGGAGATGTCCCCAGATGAGCGATCCAACGTATACGCCTCCCAAGGTCTGGAAATGGGATCCTGGTAACGGTGGCCGGTTTGCCAATATCAACCGACCGATCGCCGGCCCGACCCATGATAAGGAGTTGCCGGTCGGCGAGCATCCGATCCAGCTGTATTCCCTGGCCACGCCCAACGGTGTAAAAGCCACGGTGATGCTCGAAGAGTTGCTGGAGAAAGGGCACAAGGGAGCCGAGTATGATGCCTGGTTGATTCAGATCACCGAAGGCGATCAGTTCGGCAGCGGGTTTGTGAAGGTGAACCCCAATTCCAAGATACCGGCCATGATGGATCACAGTGTCGATCCTGCCATTCGGGTATTCGAGTCCGGTTCCATCCTGTTGTACCTGGCGGAGAAGTTCGGTGAGTTCCTGCCCAAGGATCTCGCCAGGCGCACCGAGACCCTGAACTGGCTGTTCTGGCAGATGGGCAGCGCGCCGTTCCTGGGCGGGGGCTTTGGACACTTCTACGCCTACGCTCCGGAGAAGTATGAATATCCGATAAACCGTTACACCATGGAAGTTAAGCGGCAGTTGGATGTGCTGGATCGCCAGCTGGCGGATAAGCAGTACATCGCCGGTGATGAATACACCATTGCGGATATGGCCATCTGGCCCTGGTACGGCGCACTGGTGAAGAACATGGTGTACGAGGCGGCGGAGTTCCTGGAGGCCCACACCTACAAGAATGTGGTGCGCTGGGCCGATGAGGTGGCACAACGCCCGGCGGTGAAGCGTGGCCGGATGGTCAACAAGACCTGGGGAGATCTGTCATCCCAGCTGCATGAGCGCCATGATGCCAGTGACTTTGAGCTCAGGACCCAGGACAAGCTGGAAGGCAAGGAAGGGTAATAGTCCCTGCTGAGAACCTGTGCCTCATAGGTCAGACCCTGATCCTCAATCACGTTCACTAAGGCCTGCAGATGGCTCTTCGCGGCGCCCAGCAGGTAATCAACGGTGCTGGTGTGGCTTTCCTCGTACAGGGCGATCTTGGCGAAGACCTGGGTTTGCTGCCTCCAGGGCTGGTCCAGGGTCAGTTAAACATCCCGGGCCAGTTTTTCTTCTTCGCGAATGTATTTGAGATCATCGGTTTCGATCTCGGTCAGACCGTTCTCATCAACGATAACGGTCTCGACTTAAGCTGTTTCTGAGGTTGAGTCCGCGATTGCCTCCTGTTTGCCGTAGCCGGGCCCTCCGGCAGTCGGGGCAACACTGCTCGCACGCATGGAGGCGATAAAGGTGGCGGAGAAATAGGGTTTCGTGTTCATAGTTAACCTCTCTTGGAGAGGTAACAGGAAAACCCGAATTCACTATTTAAGACTTTGCCGGTTTGGGAACGTTCGCTCAACTTTCTAAATGTATTGCAATAATATGTAGATAAAAGTATCTATCGTCGTCGAAAAATACGTCAAATTTTCGCGCTTTGATATTTATGACCTGTGCCAGACCCTTGCTGTTTTTATTCTGATTCCGATTTTCACTCCCTGACCATCCTTTGGTCGTGGTCTATCCTTTCAGTCACCGATGATTCCACATTTGAAAGTGCGACTTGCCCGAAGGAGTAGTTGATGACAGTACCCGCACCGCTGAACATTGATCAGGTTTACCATCGTTGTCCGCTGGAACAGCTCGACTTCGAGACCACGGAAACCCTCGAGGACCTGGAGCTGCCCTGTGGTCAGGAGCGGGTACTGCGGGCGCTGGAGTTTGGCTCCGGCATGCAGGCAAAGGGGTTCAACCTCTTTGTGCTTGGGCCGTCCGGTGCCGGCAAGCACGAACTGGTGGAGCGTTTTCTGGGCAAACTTGCGGGCGAGAAGGAAGTGCCGCCTGACTGGTGCCACGTTTACAACTTTAAGAATTCGGACAGGCCGAAGGCTCTTCGTTTCCCGGCTGGCCAGGGGCGTGATTTCCGTAAGGATATGAATGATTTTGCGGACGAGCTGCGCACTGCCATTCCGGCCACGTTCGAGAGCGAGGAATATCAGTCCCGGATTCAGGAGCTCCAGGAGGAGATGGCCAAAAGGCAGCATCAGGGACTGTTTGATGTTCAGGAAGAGGCCAACCGCAACAATATCGCCATGATCACCACGCCGGCGGGGTTTACGTTTGCCCCGATGCGGGATGGTGAGGTGATCGATCCCGAAGAGTACAAGAAGTTTTCCGATGAGGAAAAGGAGCTCGTTGAATCGAAGGTGGAGGAGTTGCAGAAAAAGCTCCAGCAGACCATCCAGCAGATCCCCAGGCTGCGCAAGGAAGTCCGCGAGCGTGTGCATGCCCTGAATGAGGAGATGGTGCAGATTACACTGGGTGGCCCCATGGGCGAACTGCGCGAGAAGTGGTCCCACTTGCCGGAAGTAGCGGCACACCTGGATGCGGTCCGGGAGGACGTGGTCGAGCATGCCGAAGCTTTCCAGGACGGCGAGAATGGTCCTCCCGCTGGCCTGCTGGTTCGCTACAAGGTGAACCTGCTGGTGGACAATGCCGAGACCCAGGGGGCCCCGGTGATATATGAAGATCTGCCCAATCATCAGCACCTCACCGGCCAGATCGAGCACCGGGCGCGCCAGGGCACGCTGTATACCGATTTCACCCTGATCAAGGGTGGTGCCATGCATCGGGCCAGCGGGGGTTACCTGATTATCGACGCCCGCCGTATCCTGACACAGCCCATGGCCTGGGAAAGCCTCAAACGCACCTTGTTCTCCGGTGAAATTCGCATCGAATCCCTGGAGCGGCTATACGGCCTGGTGAGCACCACCAGCCTCCAGCCAGAGCCGATTCCGGTGAGGGTCAAGGTGGTAATCCTTGGTGACCGGATGCTGTATTACCTCCTGTCTCATTACGATCCGGACTTTCTGGACCTGTTCAAGGTGGAAGCGGATTTTGAGGACGACCTTGAACGGGACGATGGCTGCTATGAGCTCTACGCCCGAATGATTGCCACCATGGCCAGGGGGCTTGAAGCGCGACCGTTGACCCGGGATGGCGTGGCTCGTCTGATAGAGCATGCCAGTCGCCTGGCCAGTGACCAGCGCAAGCTCACGGCCCATGACCGGGTCCTGAGGGACCTGCTCAGTGAGGCCGACCACTGGGCCAGACAGAATGGCGCCGAGCTCATCACCGATGAGTACGTACAGCAGGCGATCGATGAGCGTGAATACCGGGCCAGCAGGATTCGTGAGCGCAGTATGGAGCAGATCACTCGCGGTATCGTGAAGATCGCTACCGAAGGCGAGGAGGTAGGCCAGGTGAACGGCCTGTCCGTGCTCCGGCTGGGTGCCTCCATGTTCGGTCAGCCCTCCCGGATTACCGCAACCGCGCGGCCAGGGAAGGGCCAGGTAGTGGATATCGAGCGGGAGGCCAAACTGGGTGGCCCGATCCACAGCAAGGCTGTGATGATCCTGTCCAGGTTCCTGGCCAGCCGCTATGCCGGAGAGGGAGAGCTGTCGCTTTCGGCCAGCCTGGCCTTTGAGCAATCCTATGGCGGTGTGGAAGGGGATTCGGCTTCGGTGGCCGAAACCTGTGTCCTGCTTTCCGCCATTGCCGGGGTGCCGCTGAAACAGAGCTTTGCGGTCACCGGGTCAATGAATCAGCACGGTGAGGTCCAGTCCGTAGGTGGGGTTAACGAGAAAATCGAGGGTTTTTTCAACGTCTGCCGGAATTCCTGCAACCTGGGTGGCCAGGGCGTCCTGTTGCCAGAAAGCAATATCGAGCACCTTATGCTCAAAAAAGATGTCAGGGACGCCATGGGCGAGGGCCAGTTCACCATCTATCCGATCTCGGACATCAACGAAGCGATCGAGTTGCTCACGGGCATGGAAGCCGGCGTTGCCGATGAAAATGGTGACTACCCCGAGGGCACGTTCAACCGGAAGGTGCAGGACCGCCTCGGGGCCTTCGCTGACGTGGGCAAGAAACGGGACGATGACAAGGACAACGGCAACGGAGGCAAGGAAAACGATGACTGAGCAGCCAGAGTCCGTTCCTGCCGAATCCAGTTCCGGCCGCGTGCTTGTGCTTCTGGATGGCTCCAGGCTCAGCCTGGCGGCGCTGGAGGCCGCCGCCGACATAGCCGCGCTGCGGGGGCATGAAATTCTCGGTGTGTTTGTCGAGGAAGTGAACCTGCTGCGCAGTTCGGGCTTTGACTTTGCCCGGGAAATTGGCGCAAGCTCCGGCGCCACGCGCCCAATGGATTCGGCCATGCTCGAGATGCGCATGCGCTCGCTTGCGGAACAGGCACGCCGTTCCCTGCAGCGGGCTGTGGCCAGCCGGGGTCTGCGCCAGGCACTGAAGTTGTGCCGGGGTAGTGTTATTGAGGAGGTTCTCGGTCTGGTGGGCCCGGATGATCTGGTGGTGATGGGGCGTGTAGGCTGGTCGGCGGCACCCGGATCCCGGCTGGGCTCCACTGCCCGGGGGCTGATTCGCCAGGCCCCGGGGGATGTGCTGCTCTGGGCGGAGCTCCAGCGCCGCCCCGGCCACGGTGTGGTTGTTCTCCTCAATGATGACCAGGGCGCCAACCATCGGGCGCTGGCCGTGGGTATCGAGCAGGCACGACGCCATCACCAGCCGCTGACGGTGCTGGTTCGCAGCCACGGAGAGGATGGTCAGGAGGTGGCCAGGGCGATCGAAATGCAGCTGATTGCCTGGGGTGCCGGCGCACGTGTCAGGCTTATTCCCCGCGCCAGTGCCGCCGAAGTGGCCCGGTTACTCCGCCGGGAACGCCCGGCCGAACTGGTTGTCAGCCGACAGTGCAGTGTTTTCGATGAACGGGGTGCCGATCAGTTACTGGTTGAACTGAATCTTCCGGTGACCGTAACACCCTGATTCAAACATTCCTTTCAGACTGTTGGTTCCGGATGTTCCTGGATGTTGTCTATATCATTGTCCTGACCGCGGCGGCGGGTGCCTGTATCCCCGCCGGTGGTCTGCTGGCGAGCTTCGAGAGGATCAGGCCGAACTGGCTTGAGCAGGAGTTTCGCCACTTTTTGATCGCCTTTGGCGGCGGGATCCTGCTTGGGGCGGTTGCGGTAGTGTTGGTGCCGTGCTCGGATTCTGTCTGGCCCTGTTCAGTGAGATGCTGGTGGCACACGCCTGAGGGCCAGCCTCAGGCGATCTTGCGAGCATCTTCCTTGCGGAGTATTTCGTCGATTTCCTCCGCTGACAGCGTCTCTTTTTTCAGTAGTACCTTGGCCAGCGCGTCCAGGTGATTACGGTGTTCGTTCAGGAAGTCCACGGTGGATTTTTCCATCTCAAGTAGTTTGGATTGGATTTCACCGTCGATCATTTCCGCCATCTTTTCACTGAATTCCCGGGGAGCACCCATTTCGCGACCCAGGAAAACGTGTTCCTCACCTATGCTCAGCCCCATGGGACCAAGCTTCTCGCTCATGCCCCATTGACCAATCATCTTGCGCAATAGCTTGGTGGCTTCCTTGAGGTCGTTCTGTGCGCCCGTGCTGACTTCGCCATAGACGATCTTTTCCGCCGAGCGGCCGCCGAGCATGACCTTGATGCGATCTTTCAGGTAGCTTTCGGTGTAGGTGTAGCGATCTTCCTTCGGGGTCTGTTCGGTCACACCCATGGCCATGCCGTGGGGAATGATGGTGATCTTGGTGAGCGGGTCTGCCTTCGGCATGAAATAGGCCATGATCGCGTGGCCGCTTTCGTGGTAGGCCACCGCCTGCTTCTCCTCCGGTGTCAGCCGGGCATCCCTTTCCTCACCCAGGATCAGACGGTCCCGGGCCTCGTCGAAGCATTGGGCGTCCACCCTGTCCTTGTTTTCACGGACCGCGGTCAGGGCAGCCTCGTTCACCAGGTTTTTGAGGTCGGCACCGGAGAAGCCGATGGTGCGAGCGGCAACTTCGGTCAGGTTCACGTCATCGGCCAGCGGAACCTTGCGGACATGGACGTTCAGAATGGCTTCCCGGGCGTCTTTGTGAGGGCGGTCCAGGGTGATGGTGCGGTCAAAGCGACCGGGGCGGAGCAGGGCGCTATCCAATACGTCGGGCCGGTTGGTGGCGGCCAGAACCAGAATGTTTTCGTGCTCCTCGAACCCGTCCATTTCCGTGAGGATCTGGTTCAGGGTCTGTTCCCGCTCATCGTGGCCGCCACCCAGGCCGGTTCCGCGGGAGCGGCCGACCGCGTCCAGCTCGTCGATGAAAATCAGCGCCGGCGCTTCTTTCCGGGCGGTCTGGAACATGTCACGGACCCGGGCCGCGCCCACACCGACAAACATTTCGATGAACTCCGAGGCACTGATGCTGAAGAAGGGTACATCCGCTTCCCCTGCGATGGCCCGTGCCAGCAGGGTTTTGCCGGTGCCCGGCTGGCCGACCAGCAGCACGCCCTTGGGCATCACCGCGCCGAGCCGGCGGAACCGTTCCGGGGATTTCAGGAAGTCGATGATCTCGGTGATTTCCCGCTTGGCGGACTCGATCCCGGCGACATCGTCCAGGGTGGTGTGGGAGGTTTCCGGGCGGGCCCGGCGGGCCTTGGATTTGGCGTAGTCGAACAGGCCGCCGCCCTGGGTCATCCGTCGCTGGGCGGCGCCCCAGAACCAGAACATGAGGGCCAGCAGCAGAATCCATGGCAGGAAAGCCTGGATCAGTTGCTGCCACCAAGGCAGCTCGGAACTGGTGGCCCGTATGGTGACGTTGTTCTGCTCAAGCAGTGGCAACAGTTCCGGGTCTTCCATGGGCGGGCGTACGGTATGGAAGCCGGTGGTCGGTTGTCGGGCCTGGGTCTGGCTGCTGAAATCCGTCATGCCTTGATCGTTGAACATGCCGACGATCGACTCGGACTTCAGGGTGACTTCGGCAACCTGGCGTTCGGCCACGGCGGTCTTGAATTCGGAATAGGCGAGCTCCTGCTGGCGCGGCTGGTCCCCGCCCTGCAACCACAGTACCATCAGGAAGATGGCGGCGCTCAACCAGAGAAAAGCAAACTGGTTGGGAATCGCCGGTTGCTGGTTGTTGTTGCCCGGTTTCTGCTGGTCCGGTCCTTGTGGTTCTGTCATCTGGGCCTCCGATCGCCCTCCATGATTTTGGCGACGAATACTGATTTGCCGTAGGTCTCGAACGACCACTTCATGGTATCCGAGAGTACCTTCATGACTTCATCATACTCGCCAAAGATTTCTGTACTCATGCGTCCCGAATACACCTCCAGCCCGGATTGTTCAAGTCGGGCAATGAGATCCCAGATCGGCTGTTTGTAATCATCCTTGAGCGGATAGCAGCTCAGTTGTACTGAAAGATACATGGTACCTCCTTTCGGATCAGTGACCCGGGTCAATCGGTTTCGTTCAATACCCCATGGCCGATGAGGTGCTCCGGCGCGGATCGGCGCCTCCATACAGTGTACCATCCGGTCCGATCAGGATGCTCTGGATGGCACCCATGGCGGATTTGGTTACCACCGTGTGGCCCTTGTCCTGCAGCCGTTGAACGGTATCGGGGCTGACACCCTGTTCAATGCGGATTTCGTCCGGCAGCCATTGATGGTGTATCCGGGGCACGCTCACCGCTGTCTGTATATTCATATTATGGTCGATCACGTTCATTACCACCTGCAATGTGGTGGTAATGATCCTCGAGCCGCCCGGGCTACCGGTGACCAGGAAGTTCTTGCCGTCCTTGCGGACAATGGTGGGAGACATGGAGCTGAGCATGCGCTTGCCGGGTTCCACCTTGTTGGCCTCGCCACCAATCAGACCGTAGGCATTGGGCACGCCGGGCTTGGCGCTGAAGTCGTCCATTTCGTTGTTGAGCAGGAAACCGGCGCCGGCCACGGTGATGCCCGAGCCGTAGCTGAAGTTGATGGTGTAGGTGTTGGAGACAGCATTGCCCCAGCGATCCACCACGGAAAAATGGGTGGTCTCGGGGCTCTCGTAGGCGGCGGGCTCTCCGGGGCCTATCTCGCTGGCGGGGCGGGCCTGGTCCGGCTTGATGGTCTCACGCAGACCCTCGGCGTAGGCCTTGCTGGTGAGGCCGGTGAGCGGTACGTCCACGTAGTCGGTATCACCCAGGTATTGCGACCGGTCGGCGTAGGCCAGTTTCATGGCTTCGGCCATGTGATGGATGGTGCTGGCGGAGTTGTGGCCCCAGTCGGAAATGGGATAGCCCTCCAGGATATTCAGGATCTGGACGATGTGGGTGCCGCCGGAGGAGGGTGGTGACATGGAAAAGATGTCGTGGCCGCGATAGGTGCCATGGACCGGCTCCCGGATGGCCGGTTCGTATTCCCGCAGGTCCTGTTCGGTGATCAGGCCACCATTGCGCTGCATTTCCTCGGCGATGAGACGGGCGGTCTCGCCCTCGTAGAAGCCCTTGACGCCTTTATCGGCAATCCGCTGGAGCGTGGCGGCCAGTTCCGGCTGCCGGAAGCGCTCACCCGGCTGCCAGGCCGAGCCGTCTTCCTTGTAGAAGGTTTTCAGGGTCGCGGGCCAGCGCTGCAGTCGATCCTTTGCCTGCTCCAATCCTTCGGTGAACCGGTGTGGCACGATAAAACCGTCCCGGGCGAGCTTGATGGCTGGTGCCAGGGCATCCTTTAGACTGATGGTGCCATGGCGCTCCAGGGCCAGCGCCAGGCCGGCAACCGTTCCGGGCACGCCGGCGGCCAGGTGGGTAAACCGGCTGCGGTTGGTGACTACATTACCGTTTTCGTCCTGGAACATGGTTTCGCTAGCGCCCGCCGGCGCTTTTTCCCGGTAATCGATGGCTTCGGGAGCGCTGCCGTCGCCCGGTGAAAACAGCATGAAACCGCCGCCGCCAATATTGCCGGAACGGGGTTGGGTCACGGCCAGCGCAAAGCCCGCCGTGACTGCGGCATCGACAGCATTACCGCCATCTTTGAGCACCTCCAGCGCCACCTCCGTAGCGAGAGTATGACTGGTGGCCACCATGCCATATTCGCCCTGGACCGGGTGGAAGCGCTCACCCTCGATAATGGCCTGGGCCCAGACCGTGGGCAGGCAAGTCATCAGTACTAAAAATACGATTATCCGCATGCGTCCATTCCTCGTTTTAGGCGTTCAGATAGGCTATGATAGCCGGTCATTTTTGATGGTGCGTACCGATTGTCCGCCTTGTGTTTTTCCACCGGGGTCCCCGTCGCACCTGCTTTCCCGGATTAAAGTTAAGGAAAGGCTTTCATGGAGCATACCTATCGTCTTGTGATTTCCTGCCCCGATCGGGTCGGAATTGTTGCCAAGGTGAGTAACTTCCTGTCCACCTACAATGGCTGGATTACCGAGGCGAGCCACCATTCGGACACCCAGACCGGCTGGTTCTTCATGCGCCACGAGATCAAGGCCGAGTCCATCCCGTTCGGGCTGGACCAGTTCCGTGCCGCGTTTGAGCCCATTGCCCGCGAGTTCAACATGAACTGGCACATCGCCGATTCCGCACGGCCAAAGCGGGTCATCCTGATGTGCAGCAAGGAATCCCACTGTCTGGCGGATCTTCTGCACCGTTGGCACAGTAAGGAACTGAATGCCGAGATCGTCGCGGTGATTTCCAACCACGATGATCTGCGCCGCATGGTGGAGTGGCATGAAATCCCGTATCACCACGTGCCGGTGAGCAAGGAAAACAAGGCCGAGGCTTTCGCCCACATCGAGGAACTGTTCGGGAAGTACGAGACCGATGTAGTGGTTCTGGCCCGCTACATGCAGATCCTTCCGGCCGAGCTGTGCGAGAAGTATGCGGGCAAGGTGATCAATATCCATCACAGCTTCCTGCCGTCCTTCGCCGGTGCGCGCCCCTACCATCAGGCGTACAGTCGCGGTGTGAAGCTCATCGGGGCCACCTGCCACTATGTGACCCAGGACCTCGATGAGGGCCCGATCATCGAACAGGACGTCATCCGCATCAACCACAGCGATTCCATCGAAGACATGGTCCGCCTGGGGAAGGATGTGGAGAAAAACGTGCTGGCGCGCGGCCTGCGGGCGCATGTTGAGGACCGGGTGATTACCTACGAAAACAAGACCGTGGTGTTTGGTTAAGGCTCAGCCACAAGTGCCCCGGCAAAGGGAGGACTGTGGTATGCTTGGCGGCTTGTTGAAGAATAAATACGGGGCCCGGAAACGGCTCCCGCACGACTTCCAGATAACGCAAAGGAACCTTTCTCGATGGGTGAGTTAGCCAAAGAGATCCTGCCGGTAAACATTGAAGACGAGTTGAAGCAGTCCTACCTCGATTACGCCATGAGCGTCATCGTCGGCCGGGCGCTGCCGGACGTGCGCGACGGCCTCAAGCCGGTGCACCGTCGGGTATTGTTCGCTATGTCCGAGCTGGGGAATGACTGGAACAAGGCCTATAAGAAATCTGCCCGTGTGGTAGGTGATGTTATCGGTAAATACCACCCCCACGGTGACTCTGCGGTATACGACACCATCGTGCGTATGGCCCAGCCGTTTTCTCTGCGCTACCCGCTGGTGGACGGTCAGGGCAACTTCGGTTCCATTGACGGAGATAACGCGGCTGCCATGCGTTACACCGAGATCCGCATGGAGAAGATTGCCCACTCCCTGCTGGCGGATCTGGACAAGGAAACCGTTGACTACGTCGACAACTATGACGGAACCGAGCGGATTCCTGATGTGCTGCCGACCCGGGTTCCGAACCTGCTGGTGAATGGATCCTCCGGTATTGCAGTGGGCATGGCCACCAATATCCCGCCCCACAACCTGACCGAAGTGGTCAACGGCTGTCTGGCGCTGATTGATAACGGCGACCTGACCGTGGATGAACTCATGGAGTACATCCCCGGTCCAGATTTCCCGACCCAGGGCATCATCAACGGCCGTGCCGGCATCGTCGAGGCCTACCGCACCGGTCGTGGCCGCATCTATATCCGCGCCCGCCACGAGATCGAGCAGGACAAGAAAACCGGCCGCGAATCAATCATCATTACCGAGCTTCCTTACCAGCTCAACAAGGCCCGCCTGATCGAGAAGATCGCCGAGCTGGTGAAAGAAAAGCGTGTTGAGGGTATTTCAGAACTGCGGGACGAATCCAACAAGGAAGGTATTCGCGTTGTGATCGAACTGCGCCGTGGCGAGAACGCGGACGTGGTGATCAACAACCTGTTCGCCCACACCCAGCTGGAAACCGTGTTCGGCATCAACATGGTTGCCCTGATCAACGGCGAGCCCAAGACCCTCAACCTGAAAGAAATGCTGGATGCGTTCCTGCGCCACCGCCGTGAGGTGGTGACCCGCCGGACCATCTACGAACTGCGGAAGGCCCGCGAACGGGGTCATATCCTTGAAGGCCTGACCGTTGCCCTGGCGAATATCGACGAGATCATCGAACTGATCAAACAGTCCCCGACCGCGGCCGAGGCCAAAGAAAAGCTGATGGATAAGGGCTGGGCCCCGGGTGATGTGCTGGCCATGCTCGAACGTGCCGGCGAAGATGCCTGCCGCCCCGATGACCTGCCGGAAATCTACGGTCTGCGCGAAGGCCTGTACCACCTGTCTCCGGAACAGGCTCAAGCCATCCTGGACCTGCGTCTGCATCGCCTGACTGGTCTGGAAACCGAGAAGCTGCAGAACGAGTACAAGGAAATCCTCGAGAAGATCGCCGATCTGCTCGACATCCTGGGCGATCCGGAGCGCCTGTTGCAGGTTATCCGTGAAGAGCTGGAAGCGATCGTGAACGACTACGGTGATGAGCGTCGTACCGAGATCACCAGTTCCCGCCGTGACCTGACCATCGCGGATCTGATCGATGAAGAGGATTTGGTGGTCACCATCTCCCACGGTGGTTACGCCAAGACCCAGGCGGTAGAAGATTACCAGGCCCAGCGCCGTGGTGGCCGTGGCAAGGCAGCCACCTCCATGAAGGACGAAGACTTCATCGAGAAACTGTTGGTGGCGAACTCTCACGACACCATTCTGTGTTTCTCCAACCGTGGCAAGGTGTACTGGCTACGGGTGTTCGAGATTCCGCGTGGTAGTCGTGGTTCCCGGGGTCGGCCAATGGTCAACATCCTGCCGCTGGATGAGGGTGAGCGTATCACCACCTTCCTGCCGGTGAAGGATTACCCGGAAGACCAGTTTGTGCTTATGGCCACCTCCAACGGTGTGGTCAAGAAGACCCCGCTGCCAAACTTCTCCCGTCCACGCAGCAACGGTCTGATCGCTCTGAATCTGGACGAGGGCGACACCCTGGTTGGCGCTGCCATCACCAAGGGTGATGCGGAGGTCATGCTGTTCTCCAGCGCGGGCAAGGCCGTGCGGTTCACCGAGGACCAGGTGCGGCCCATGAGCCGGACTGCCCGCGGTGTGCGGGGCATCCGGATGCCTGAAGGCCGGCATGTGGTGTCACTGATTATTCCGGAAGAGGGTGGGGTGATCCTGACTGCCAGCGAGCATGGCTACGGCAAGCGCACGGCGATCGATGAGTTCCCCACTTACAGCCGGGGCAGCCAGGGTGTTATCGCCATGCAGTGTTCCGAGCGTAACGGCGACCTGGTCACTGCACTCCAGTTGTTTGATGGCGACGAAATGATGCTGATTTCGGACAAGGGTACCCTGGTGCGGACCCGCACTGATGAAGTGTCCGTCCTGAGCCGTAATACCCAGGGGGTACGCCTGATTCGTCTGTCCCAGGATGACGAGCGTCTGGTCGGTGTGGAGCGGATTGCAGAATCCGATGATGAAGAGATAGAAGGCGAGGAAAGCGAAGAATGAGCAGGGCGTTCAACTTTTGCGCGGGTCCGGCTACTTTGCCGGAGCCCGTGCTGAAACAGGCCCGGGACGAAATGCTGGATTGGCGTGGTACCGGCATGTCGGTGATGGAAATGAGCCACCGCAGCGACGAGTTCGTGGCCATTGCCGAAACCGCTGAAAAAGATCTGCGTGAATTGGCCGGAATTTCAGATGATTACGCCGTACTCTTCATGCAGGGTGGAGCTTCCAGCCAGTTCTCCACCATCCCGCTGAACCTGCTTGGAGAAAAGACCTCGGCGGATTACGTCAATACCGGCATCTGGTCGAAAAAGGCAATTGCCGAAGCCAAACGCTACGGTGACGTGAACGTGATTGCCAGTTCCGAGGACAGCGGTTTTACCACCGTGCCGGAGCAGTCCGCCTGGAAGACCAATGCCAATGCCGCCTACCTGCATTACACCCCGAACGAGACCATTGGCGGGCTGGAATTCGATTTCACACCGGACAGTGGTGACGTGCCCCTGGTGGCGGACATGTCCTCCACCATGCTGTCCCGGCCGGTGGATGTCTCCTGCTACGGGGTGATCTACGCCGGCGCCCAGAAGAACATCGGCCCGTCCGGCCTGGTGGTGGTCATTATCCGCAAGGATCTGCTCGGTAAGGCCCGCAAGGAAACGCCCACGATGATGAATTACCAGGTCATCGCCGATAACGGCTCCATGTACAACACCCCGGCGACCTATTCCTGGTACCTGGCGGGGCTGGTGTTCAAGTGGCTGAAAGCTCAGGGCGGCGTCAAGGCCATGGGCGAGATCAACGATCGAAAGGCGAAGAAGTTGTACAACTTCATCGACGTCAACGACTTCTACGCCAATCCGATTGAACCGCGCTTCCGTTCCCGGATGAACGTACCGTTCACCCTGGCCGACGATGCCCTGAATGACGACTTCCTCAAGGGTGCGGACGCCAGGGGTCTACTGAACCTCAAGGGCCATCGCTCCGTAGGCGGGATGCGCGCCAGTATCTATAACGCCATGCCCGAAGCGGGTGTCGACGCACTGATCCAGTACATGACGGAATTTGCGAAGGAGCGTGGCTGATCATGACGGACGAGAAGACCCGTCTGGGCGAACTTCGGGAAGAAATCGACAGTATTGACCATCAGATCATGGACCTCATCAGTGCCCGGGCCCGCTGTGCCCAGGAAGTGGCTCATGTGAAGATGGCCGCGAATCCGGATGAGGATGTGTTCTTCTACCGTCCCGAGCGTGAAGCCCAGGTACTGCGTCGTATCAAGGAGCACAACCCGGGGCCGCTGCCCGCCGAGGAAATGGCGCGGCTGTTCCGTGAAATCATGTCCACCTGCCTGGCACTGGAAAAGCCGATGCACATCGCTTTCCTGGGGCCGATCGGTACCTTTACGCAGGCCGCGGCGCTGAAGCATTTCGGCCATTCCGTCGTCAGCGTTCCGTTGCCGGCCATCGACGCGGTCTTCCGCGAGGTGGAGTCCGGCGCAGCTCACTACGGCGTGGTGCCGGTGGAAAACTCCACCGAGGGCATGATCAACCACACCCTGGACATGTTCATGTCCTCGCCGCTGAAGATCTGCGGCGAGGTCCAGTTGCGGATTCACCACCACTTGCTGGTGTCTCCCAAGCACAAGGAACAGGAAATTACCCGCATTTATTCCCACCAGCAGTCCTTTGCCCAGTGCCGGCAGTGGCTCGATACCCATCGCTATGGCATTGAGCGCATCACCGTGTCCAGCAATGCCGAGGCCGCTCGCCGGGCCGCCGAGGAGCCGGGCACGGCTGCAATCGCCGGGGATATGGCAGCGGAACTGTACGGTCTCGAGAAACTGGCCAACAGCATCGAGGACCGTCCGGACAACACCACCCGGTTCCTGATTATCGGCCGTGAAGAGGTTCCGGCCAGTGGTCACGACAAGTCCTCCATCCTGGTGTCCATGCGCAACAAGCCCGGCGCCCTGTATCAGTTGCTGGAGCCTTTCCACCGTCACGGCATCAGTCTGACCCGGATCGAGACCCGGCCATCACCCAGTGGTACCTGGGCCTATGTGTTCTATATCGACTTCGAGGGGCACATGGAGGACGAGACCGTCCGTAAGGCGCTGGCCGAGGTTGATGAAGAGGCGGTGGAACTCAAGCGGCTCGGTTCCTACCCAATCGGCGTTTTGTAAAGGAGGCTTCGTATGGCAGTCGATTACCAGAGTCTTGCGGTCAAGGGTGTCCAGGCTTTGTCTCCCTATCAGCCGGGCAAGCCGATCGAGGAGCTGGCCCGGGAACTGGGCCTGAACCCCGCCGAGATCATCAAGTTGGCCAGCAACGAGAATCCGTTGGGACCCAGCGAAAAGGCACTGGCTGCCGCTCGGGAGGCATTGTCCGAACTGTGTCTGTATCCGGATGGCAACGGCTTTGATCTCAAGCAGGCGCTGTCGGAGCGCTTCGGTATGGGCATGAACCAGATCACCCTGGGCAATGGTTCGAACGATGTCCTGGAAGTGATTGCACGCTGCTTTGCCGACGCGGATTCTGAAGTGGTGTTCTCCCAGTATGCCTTTGCGGTTTACCCGCTGGTGACCCAGGCCATCGGCGCCAAGGGGGTCTCGGTGCCGGCGAAGGATTGGGGCCATGATCTCGATGCCATGGCAGATGCCGTGACCGAGCGCACCCGCCTGGTATTCGTGGCCAACCCGAACAACCCGACCGGTACCGTGCACACGGCTGATGCGATCGAGAGCTTCCTGGCGAAGATTCCCGAAGACGTACTGGTGGTTCTGGACGAGGCCTATTGTGAATACCTCACCGGTACCGAGTACCCCGACGGCCTTGAACTGCTGGAGCGTTTCCCCAACCTGATCGTCTGCCGCACCTTCTCCAAGGCGTGGGGTTTGGCGGCATTGCGGGTGGGGTACAGCATCAGTTCGCCTGCGATTGCGGACATTCTCAATCGCGTGCGTCAGCCGTTCAACGTGGATACGGTCGCGCTGGCTGCGGCAACTGCGGTCCTGGGGGACGAGGATTATCTGAACCGTTCCCGCGAGGTCAACGCCGAAGGACTGAAACAATTGGCGGACGGTTTCGACCGTATGGGGCTGCCCTATATACCTTCCGCAGGGAACTTTATCGCGATGGAAGTCGGAGAGCAGGCCCTGGCGATCTATCACGCGTTACTGGAACACGGCGTTATTGTGCGGCCGATTGCCGGTTACGGCATGCCGGAACATCTCCGGGTTTCCGTAGGCCTTGCCAAAGAAAACGAACGATTCCTCGACGCCCTGGCCGAGGCCCTGAGTGCGGCCGGGGAAGGTGGCTGAGGTGGGCGACGGCGAGCCACTTTTCAAGCGCGTTGCCATTATCGGCCTCGGACTCATCGGCGGGTCCCTGGCCAGTGCCATCAGACGGCATCGGCTGGCCGGCCAGGTAGTCGGCTATGACCGACGGGCCGATGAGCTCGCTCTTGGCGAAGAACTGGGCGTGATAGACCTTGCAGCCGATTCCCTGGAGGAGGCGGTTCGTGGCAGTGACCTTGTGGTACTCGCGGTTCCCGTGCGCGCAACCCGTACCGTGCTGGCCGAACTCAAACCGTTTCTCGACAGGGATGCCGTGTTGTCAGACGTCGGCAGCACCAAATCCAGTTTTGTGGCGGACGTCGAAGCCGTGTTCGGCGACCTTTCTCCCCACGTCATTCCCGGTCACCCGATTGCCGGTTCCGAAAAAAGCGGCATCCGGGCCGCCAACCCCGAGCTGTTTGCCAATCATAAGGTCATCCTGACACCGGCGGACAACGCTCATCAGCCAGATGTTGAGCGGCTCAGGGCACTGTGGGAAGGGTGTGGTGCCACCGTATTGACCATGTCCGTGGCCTACCATGACGAAGTGCTGGCCGCCACCAGCCACCTGCCACATCTTATTGCCTTCTCCCTCGTGGACACCCTGGCGGGGGAAGACGAGAATATGGATATTTTCCGGTATGCGGCGGGTGGTTTCCGGGATTTTACCCGTATCGCGGCCAGCGACCCGGTGATGTGGCATGACATCTTTCTGTCGAACCGGGATGCGGTGCTCCGGGTTATCGACCACTTTACCCATGATCTGGACCAGCTGCGGTCTGCCATTGCCGCTGGCGATGGCGCAATGCTGCTCCGGGTCTTCAGTCGCGCCAAGGCGGCGCGGGAACACTTCACCAAGATGCTTTCAGGACAGGCGTACGTGACTAACAACAGCGAAAAGCAGGTAACCTTCCGGCTCCAGCCCGGCGGCTCCATCCGGGGTGATATTCGGGTTCCGGGCGATAAATCCATGTCCCACCGTTCCATCATGCTGGGCGCTCTGGCGGAGGGAATTACCGAGGTAAAAGGCTTCCTCGAAGGTGAAGACAGCCTGGCGACCCTGCAGGCATTCCGTGACATGGGCGTGACTATCGAAGGCCCGGAGGACGGTTTCGTTCGCATCCATGGCGTTGGCATGCGCGGATTGCAGGCGCCGCGAGGCCCGCTTTATCTGGGGAACTCCGGAACGGCCATGCGCCTGTTTGCGGGCCTGCTGGCCGCCCAGCCGTTCGATTCCGAGCTGACCGGTGACGCCAGCCTGTCCAAGCGCCCCATGGGGCGTGTTGCCGATCCGCTCCGCGCCATGGGTGCGGTGATCGACACCGCCGAGGGTGGTCGCCCACCATTGAAAATCCGGGGTGGTCATAAACTGACCGGCATCCATTATGAAATGCCGGTGGCCAGTGCCCAGGTCAAATCCTGCCTGTTGCTGGCGGGTCTCTACGCCGAGGGCGTTACCTCGGTGACCGAGCCTGCGCCAACACGGGATCATACCGAGCGCATGCTGGAAGGCTTCGGCTATCACGTTCACCGTGATGGCGCGACGGCCAGTGTGACCGGCGGCGGCAAGCTGACCGCCTGCGCCATCGATGTGCCCGCGGATATTTCTTCTGCTGCCTTCTTCCTGGTGGCCGGGAGCATTGCCTCTGATGCCGAACTGGTGCTGCGCCATGTCGGCATGAACCCGACCCGGGTCGGAGTCATCAATATCCTGCGTCAGATGGGCGCTGATATCGAAGTGCTCGAGGAGCGGGAAATCGGAGGTGAGCCAGTGGCCGACCTGCGTGTGCGCTCTGCCGAGCTCAAGGGTATCGATATTCCGGAAGACCAGGTGCCCCTGGCCATCGACGAGTTTCCCGTGCTGTTCATCGCCGCCACCTGCGCACAGGGCCGTACTGTCCTCCGCGGCGCCGAGGAACTGCGCGTGAAGGAAAGTGACCGGATCCGGGTGATGGCAGATGGCCTGGCAGCCCTGGGGGTAGAGACGACTGTTACCCCGGATGGCATTGTGATCGATGGTGGCCAGGAAATCGGCGGTGGAGCCGTGAACAGCCACGGGGATCATCGGATTGCCATGTCGTTTGCGGTGGCATCCCTGAGGGCAACTGGCCCGATCGAGATCACAGACTGCGCCAACGTTGCCACTTCCTTTCCGAGCTTCGTGGAGCTGGCGCAGCAGACCGGTATCCAGATCCGCACAGAAGGTGGTGAGTAATGGCAGACAGCAAGGCACCGGTCATCGCGGTGGACGGCCCCGGCGGTTCAGGAAAGGGCACCATCACCCAGATGCTGGCGCAGAAGCTGGGCTGGCACCTTCTGGACAGTGGCGCCCTGTACCGTCTGACCGCATTGGCGGCGACGCGCCAGGGTGTTTCCTTTGATGATGAAGAGGGACTGGTCAGGGTGGCGTCCTCCCTGGACGTGACCTTCGAGCCGACCCCCGCCGGTCAGCCTGCGAAAGTACTGCTGGCAGGCGAGGATGTCACCTCCGAGATCCGTACCGAATCCTGTGGTGATAACGCTTCCCGGGTGGCGGTCATGCAGCCGGTCCGGGATGCCCTGTTGCAGCGGCAGCGGGACTTCCGCCAGGCCCCGGGTCTGGTCGCTGATGGCCGCGACATGGGCACGGTGGTGTTCCTGGATGCGCCGGTGAAAATCTTCCTGACGGCCAGTGCCGAGGAACGGGCCCGGCGACGTTTTAACCAGTTGAAGGAAGCAGGTGTCGATGTTAACATTGATGCCCTTTTAGAGGAGATACGGGTTCGTGACGAACGGGATATGAACCGTTCCGCAGCCCCTCTCAGGCCCGCAGATGATGCGCAAGTCATTGATTCTACGGGGTTGAGTATAGAAGAGGTGTTGGACAGGTGTATGGCCGCAGCAGGTCAGGCCTGACTACACCTTTTTGTCGTTGAAATGCCGGAAACAGCGTTATTTGCCAGCCGCTGGCTGATTCCGGAAATCGTTAACAGACCGTGTTGCTGGCGGCACGGAGTACACTTGCGTTGATCACATAGGACACATAATGAGCGAGAGCTTTGCGGATCTTTTTGAAGAAAGCCTGAAAGAAATTGACATGCAACCGGGTTCCATCGTCCAGGGAACCGTAGTTGACGTCGACAACGACTGGGTCACCGTTAACGCCGGACTGAAGTCCGAGGGCGTTATCCCCGCCTCCCAGTTCCTCAACGAAAAAGGCGAGTTGGAAGTAGCTGTCGGCGATGTTGTCGATGTGGCTCTCGATGCTGTTGAAGATGGCTTCGGTGAAACGCGTCTTTCCCGCGAGAAGGCCAAGCGTGCCGAAGCGTGGAAAGTGCTGGAGAAGTCCTTCGAGGCTGAAGAAGTTGTTAAAGGCGTGATCAATGGCAAGGTCAAGGGCGGTTTCACCGTCGACCTGTCTGGCATTCGTGCCTTTCTGCCGGGTTCCCTGGTAGACGTTCGTCCGGTTCGCGACACTGCGCACCTGGAGAATAAAGAACTCGAGTTCAAGGTTATCAAGCTGGACCAGAAGCGTAACAACGTGGTTGTTTCCCGCCGCGCCGTTCTGGAAGCTGAAAACAGCGAGCAGCGTGAAGCTCTGCTGGAAACCCTGACCGAAGGTCTGGAAATTAAGGGTATCGTCAAGAACCTGACCGACTACAACGCGTTCGTAGATCTGGGCGGTGTTGACGGCCTGCTGCACATCACCGATATGGCCTGGAAGCGCATCAAGCATCCGAGCGAAATCGTGAATGTGGGCGACGAAATCAATGTTAAGGTCCTGAAGTTTGATCGCGAGCGTAACCGCGTATCTCTGGGTCTGAAGCAGCTGGGCGAAGATCCGTGGGGCGACATCAAGGGTCGTTACCCAGAAGGCTCCAAGGTTACTG
>NZ_JAWOIS010000031.1:0-7066 GCF_046484525.1 Marinobacter sp. | reverse complement strand
GGCAACAGGCCGGTTGGGGTCGGGCGAGGGCGGTCGGCGCGGTGGCTACCCAGGCCATTGTGTCGCACGTGCAGCCACCGGGCAGAGGTGGCGAATTCTCTCTTGGCCGTTCAGGGGATTTTAACATTGGCCGTGACAGAGGATGCGGACGGCAGAGGCTCAATGAGTCAGCGCTGGGCGAAGAGCCGGATTTTCATTGCGTCATCGGGCGATCGATGTTATAATTCCGGCCGTCGGGCGAGTAGCTCAGTTGGTTAGAGCGCACGGTTCACATCCGTGAGGTCATGGGTTCGAGTCCCCTCTCGCCCACACAAGGCCACCTCAGACCGCAAGGGTGGCCGGAATCGGGAGCCTTGCGGTGAGCGGCGTTGGGAATTGCGAAAACGCCTGGCACCGCTGACCGCAAGGATGGCCCAGCCCTTTGATCAAAACGAAGCCCACTTTTCATCAATCGCACAGAGTGGACCATTATCCGTACAGCGGTCACGGCGCGCGTGATCGCAAGGTTTCAGAGGTGCATGATGAAAATCACTCTATCTCTGGCGATCGAGGGGTACGAACTGGCGGCCTACGCCAGGAAGCTCAGTCCGCAGACCCTCTCAGATTATCGCAACTCATTCGGCAAGTTCGGGGCCTGGCTGGGGAAGGATCAGGAGCTCGAGGAGATCTCGGCCGATGACATCCGCGCATTCCTGGTCAGTCAGAACGGGATCGCGGCCAAGACGCTGCCCAATTTCCACCCGGCCCTATTCGCCCTCTGGCGCTGGGCGAACCGAGAGAGAATCGTGGAGGGCAACATCGACCGGGACATCATCCCGCCCAAGCCCGACCAGACGGCGATCTGGCGCCACCTCTGCACTCGAGATGATTCAACCAAGGCGCCAGGCCGGCCGCTTTTCACGACGTGCGAAGACCGCCGGATCACCCGGGACAATCTCTATCATACGATCCAGCGGGTCGGTGAGCGGGTCGGGATCGCCGGCGCCAACGTCCACGGGTTCCGGCACACCTGCGCGATCCACTATCTGCGCAACGGCGGCACCCGTACTCGTTGCAGATGAGCCTCGGGCACAGTACGATGGAGATGATCAAACGCTACCTGGCGATTGCGCAGGCTGACCTGGAGGCCACCACGAGGTGGCCAGCCCGGTCTCCAACGGGAATCTGTGATGTCCGCGCCTGTTCCAAAAACGGCCAGCGATCTTCCCAGGGTATTTCTGAGTTCAGGAGGTTGTGTGCTTTGGCTTTTGAGGTGACGTTCGCCAGATCGCTGAGTGACTATTCCCCAACAACTGCTTGAATGGGGTCAGTGCGGCGAGGTCCGAATTCGGTCGAGTGGTCGTGACAATCCACAATCGGGGCGGCCTGGCAAAAGGTGAGCACTTTCGTAGCAGGATGGTCTTCCTTTCAAATCTACCATCCCTTTGCATGATCTGTGGATATCCCTGGGTTAGGGTCTTCCCAAGATCCAGGGCCGGAACAGAGGATGCGATGATTTGACGGAATAGGCAGGGAAGACTTTATGCACCAACAATTCCCGGTTGAGCAGGAAAACCACCAAGCTGACAGCTTGAACCGCAAATCGAGGAACGCCGAAGCCGACCACAATTCCTCCAGTATCACCCCCAAAAAAGAAAGGAATAATGGAGAGATTGAGGGGGTCGAGCAGCAAGAAAAAAGCGGTGGAATAGAAAGCCAGTTGCCTTACGAAAGCTCTTGGATGCTGCGCAAACCGGGATTTGAATGGCAGCAGCAGATACCCCAGGAGTAGCGTGACAAGGTTACTGGCCCCCGCGATCAATCCCCACTTGACGCCCTGGCGTTCTTCAACCGGAGTTCTATACGTGACTTCGAGACCGTAGGGCCTGACATGGAAGGTTTCGTACTCACCGTAGGCCGCGGCCAGCAGGGCATGGGTGCCCTCATGAACTGCAGCGAAGAGGATCACGGCCAGGATCAGGGCGAGCCATTTTCGCATGGATAGACCTCCTTTCAGACAACGTGTCCTTGAACGGCAGCATCAACTCCCGTATCCTTCAGAAGAACCGGCACGTTGCGCGGTAGGATCTCCAGGTAATCAACCAGATCGAACTGTACGATTTTTTCAGCCAATGCACGGGGAAGCCGGTCCAGGCTGATCCTCTGAAGCAGACAGGCTGTTTCTTCTTCAGAAAAGATCGCCCCATCCCGACTGCCGGGAGGACAATCTCTGTTTTGGGGACAAATGAGTTGGCAGGTCAGGCATCCAACCAAGCAGTTATGCCAGGCGGGATCGAGCCAGGCGGGGAAATCCACATCGCCGGGTTTCTCATTCCAATATGTGATGCAACGTTCTGCATGGAGAAGAAAACGCTCCGCTGTGATCGCCCCGGTGGGGCATTTCCGGGCGCAGGCAGAACAGGTTTGACAGGCTTCCATCATCTGGAGTTCTCGCCAGGGTTCGGCGCTGCATGGCAAGTCCGAGTAAAACGCCACCAGCCGTACAAAGCTACCCAATCCCTCGACATAGCAGACATTGTTCTTCCCATACGCCCCCAACCCACTCCGAACAGCCAGCAGTTTGATCGGCAAAAACGCTTCTGATACCCGGTAGCCATAAGGGTGAAGGGCCGCAGCTAAGGAGTCTCGAATATTCCTATCTTCCTGACCGCCATGCAGGTAGGTCGGTGGAATGATGAGAGGTACCTGCTTGCCTTGCCAGGTGAAAAAGAGACGCGTCTGAGGATGGGGGTAGGCAACAATGATCAGCGAGCGGGCTTCTGGAAAATCCCCTGCGGGTCGATATTCAAAATTGGCGAGCCTTTCATGGTAGAAGCCCGGGTCAAAGCGGCTCAGCTGATGCTGCTCTTCAAGCTCGGCCTGAAGCTCACGCACATGACAAATGGATACCAGCCGGCTCCGATAGCCCTGCCCTTCCAATTTGGCGGAGTGTTCCTGCCAGATTTCAGCCGGTGAGATATCCGGATGAACATGGTTTGTTTCCAAGGTTTGCCTCACTTGCAACATGCCATACTGGATGGTTGTTCTGGTTTCAGTTGGGGTAGGATTTTAGATGATGAACCCTCTCGGCACCAGGCTTTCAAGAAAGTTCAGTACAAGCTGGTTGAACTCTTTCTGTTTCTCCATGTTGAGGAGATGCCCTGCCCCGTGGACGATCATCTTGATAGTGCCTGGAACCTTTGCACACAAGAGGGAGGTGCCCGCCGTTCTCTGGACCACAAACCGAGAAGAACAAGGTGGACATCAGTCTACCATAAAGCTCCTAACAATCAAAGTGGTGTGTCCTGGTAACTGTTCAGATTTGGGGTAAGGAAGTTTATGGTGGGGCAGTTGCGGGTGGGTGCCGCAACGCAGTCAAGCACGCCAGGACGGGATTCTGATCGCGGGCAGCCCAGGTGCCGAACAGACTGGCCAATGTGAGACGGGTTTTTGTCCCCTCATCGCTGCGGGAACCTCCGCTCACCTTGCGCAGAACTACCAATGGTCGCAGGCTCCGCTCCGCCAGGTTGTTGGACAACACTGCGAACTACATCTCAATGGGACGGTGAGGGAAAAACCTTCCAGGTGACTCACCCGTTTCATCCCTTGAGGGGGCAGACCTTCGCGTTGGTCGTGTGCCGGCACAACTGGGGAGACGAGCGTGTGTACTATCAAAACGAGGCCGGCGCCCTATGTTCTTTGCCTCTGGCCTGGACTGACCTGGCCCCGGCGGACCCTTATGTGCATCTGGTAGCTAAACAGTCGGCTTTTCGGGTGACCGACTTGCTAGAACTGGCCCGGCTGCTGGCGTCTTTGTCTTGTGAGCAGAACCTGCCTGATGAGCACAAGGAGTCGTGATGCCCAGCCACCGCCCATCATGTAAAGCGTATTATGCCGCCTATGTTAAGCGTATTATGCCGCCAGATTGTGGTCTGGGCATTGACAAGTGCCCCATGGACCCCATAATGAGACTAGCGATTCAGGCCATGACATTTCCCAGCCGGGCCGGATATGGAGGCCTTGATGCGGACGTTGACCCAATCCGATCCCAAGTGCAACAGCCTGCGCCAACACGCCAGCTTGAACCCACATCCCCAAAGGGTCTGCGACCCGCTGTTTCAAACCCACCCTTTCTTCGACCCGCGCGATCTGGTGCAGGTCAAATACGAGATGGTGCGTCGGGTGATTCACGAGGGGCAGCCCATCGGGATCACCGCGGCCGCCTTTGGATTCTCGCGCGTGAGGCTGTATCAACTGCGCCAGCGATTCGAGGCCGAAGGGCTAGCCGGGTTGCTGCCACAACCCAAGGGGCCCCGACAGGCCCACAAACTGTCCGACGAGGTGCTGAGCTTTGTCGTGCAAACGCTGCAATCCGAGCCCGAATTGCGCACCGCCGAACTGCCACCGCGGGTGGCTCAACGGTATGGGTTTTCCGTCCACCTGCGCAGTATCGAGCGGGCGTTGGCCCGACGCCGAAAAAGGGGATCAACACGCATATTACGCCCGCGAGACCTCGTCCTGCGGCTATCGGGAGCGCCTCGGAATACCTGGAGCAATACGAGATTCTGCGCTGCCAGGCATTGGAGTCCGGGAACCGATGCCAGCACAGTAGTCCGGAGTTGACGTTGATCGAACGCTGGGGACTGGCAGCCTGGATGGGGGGAGAGCTACCCTACCAGGTGGGCAGCCCAGCTCGAACTGCTGGGCAAAGGCCAGAACGGCAGGACGCTGCCCCTCCAGCGGGTGACCTGGTTGTGGCGCTGGCGAACCTGGTTTTGGGTGACCGGCCGGAGGCGAAAGATGACCGATCCGACTAACATCAATGCCCAGTCGCATGTCATACCCCATGGCGGCTTGAAGGTGATGGCCTCGCACTTGCGGCGGGATGCCTTTTTGTATGTGCGGCAGTCGACGCTGCGTCAGGTGATACAGAACACGGAGAGCACCCAACGCCAATATGCCCTGCAGCAGCGAGCGGTGGCGCTCGGGTGGCCGGTCGAGCGGGTGCACGTGATCGATTGTGACCTGGGGCACTCCGGTGCCTCGGCGGTGGATCGCGAAGGGTTTCAACAACTGGTGGCGGAGGTCAGTCTGGGACACGCCGGCGTGGTGTTGGGGCTAGAGGTCTCGCGACTGGCGCGCAACTCGGCGGATTGGCAGCGGCTGTTGGAATTGTGCGCCCTGTCCGACACGCTGATTGTGGATGAGGATGGATTGTATGACTGCAACGACTTCAATGACCGGATGTTGTTAGGCTTGAAGGGGACCTTGAGCGAGGCGGAACTTCACTTTCTGCGGGCGCGTCTGCGCGGGGGGATACTCAGCAAAGCACGCCGGGGCGAATTGGCCAGTCCCCTGCCGGTGGGCCTGGTGTACGACGAGGCCCGCCATGTCCGGCTGGACCCCGACCGGCAGGTTCAACAGACCATCCGACTCCTCTTCGAGACCTTTCGCCGAACCGGCGCCGCGCATGCCACGGTCTCGCATTTCCGGAAAGAGAACCTGCTGTTTCCGCGCCGTCAGCGAAGCGGACCGCGCAAGGGGGAATTGATCTGGGGGGATCTGAGCCTATCACGCGTCTTACAGGTGTTGCACAATCCGCGCTACGCCGGGGCGTTTTTCTTCGGGCGCAGCCGCACCCGCACCTGGCCCGATGGGAGTTGCCATACCCAGCTGTTGCCTGAGGACGAGTGGCTGGTGCTGATCCCCAATCTTCATGTCGGTTACATCTCCTGGGAAGAGTACCAGGACAACCTCAAGCGCCTGCGGGAAAACGCTCAGGCACATGGAGCTGATCGCCGGAAGAGCCCGCCCCGGGAAGGGCCAGCTCTGCTGCAGGGACGGGTCATTTGCGGCGTGTGTGGCCGCCGGATGACCGTGCGGTACCGTGTGCGCCAGGGCAATCCGTCTCCTGACTATGTCTGTCAGCGGGAGAGCGTGGATCACGCCACCCCGCGCTGCCAACACCTTCCTGGACAAGCCATTGATGCCGCCGTGGCGCACCTGCTATCGGAAACCCTCACTCCGCTCAATCTGGAAGTGACCCTCGCCGTGCAGCAAGAGATCGAGACGCGTCAGGATGAGGTCAATGCGCTCCGTGCTCAGCAGGTGGCCCGGGCCCAGTATGAAGCGGACCTGGCCAGCCAGCGTTACCGGCGCGTCGACCCCAACAACCGGTTGGTGGCCAGTACCCTGGAAGCCGAGTGGAATGCGGCGTTGCGCACCCTTCAGGAGACCCAGCAAGAATACGAGCGCCATTGCCAGGTGGATCGGCTGCTCATCAATGATGAAGTACGGGAACAGATTCTGGCTTTGACGACCGATTTTCCTCGGGTATGGAACGATCCGCATACAACGGATCGTGATCGCAAGCGCCTGCTGGGTCTGTTGGTGGAAGACGTGACCTTGATCAAAACCCAGGCAATCACCATACAGGTGCGCTTCCGAGGAGGCACTACCCAGACGCTGACGATCCCGGCCGCTCGCCCGATCTGGCAAACGTGGGAGACAGCCCCGGAAGTGGTGGGGGCGATCGATGAATTGCTCGATCGGCATACCGACCGGCAGATCGCAACAATCCTGAATGAGCGGGGGCTACGTTCGGGCAAGGGAGAAGCTTTTCACGCGCGTATCGTCGCCAGAATACGCCGAACATATGGTCTTAAGAGCCGTTACGAGCGACTGCGGGAAGCGGGCATGCTCACTGCCGAGGAGATGATTCAAGTCCTCCAGGTTAGCGGGAAGACGATGAAGGCGTGGCATAAAGCAGGATTGCTTCGCGGGCATGCCTACAACGACAAGAACTGCTACCTGTTTGAGCCGCCTGGCCCGGATGCGCCACTTAGGCACCAGGGGCGACGATTGGCCGATCGTCAGCAACTCGCCGAGTTTGTGCTTGAGAGTACGAAAGAGGTGCAGTATGAAGCATGATCCTTGGCTTGGGGGCTGTTGGCACAGATGATTTCGATGTCCAGGGTCTTCATCGCCTGCCCGAACTGGGTGATGCCGGAGCCCGAGAGCGCATTTTTGGCATTGACTTTGAAGATTCCGCTTTTGTCGCTGTAGAAAGCCAGCGGACGGCCATGCT
>NZ_JAWOIS010000070.1:0-22154 GCF_046484525.1 Marinobacter sp. | reverse complement strand
GTTCGCAGCTTTGTCTTCGAATGGCAGGGCAGCAAGCTGCATACCACCGTCAGCGGCGGTCTGCTGGTAATCGAGAACGAATTTCCGAACGATCCGGAAAAACTGCTGACCCAGGCCGCCGACCTGTGTCATACCGCCAAGACCTCCGGCCGCAACCGGATCCACACGGCTCGGGCTATCGCCTCCAGCATGGACGAAGACCTGATTGCCAAACGGCTCGACCAGATCCGGGAGGCCTTGGACAACGACCGGCTGCTGCTCGAATACCAGGCGCTGAAGCCCGTCGCCAGCGCCACCTGGGGTGACCATATCGAGATATTGTGCCGCATCCCTGCGCTTCGGGACGGCCAGATCCAACTTCAACCGGACCAGTTCCTGCCGGTCACCGAACGCTTTGATCTGGCCAAACGCCTGGACCGTCAGGTGATCCGGCAGACCCTCGACTGGCTGTCGCAACACAAGCTGCTGGAGCCGCGCATCAAGTATTGCGGCTTCAACCTGTCCATCACCAGCGTGCTCGATGACACCTTCCCCGACTTTCTGGAAGCCGAACTGGCCAACTCGCCGTTCTCGCCGGAATACTTTTGCCTGGAAATCCGCGAGGAACATGCCACCCAATATCCGGACGACGTCGCCATCCTGTGCGACGCCCTGCACAAGATTGGCTGCCGGGTGGCGCTGGAAGGGGCGGGGGCCTCGGTGGAAAGTTACAGCCTGGCGGCAAAATTGCCCGTGGACATCATCAAGCTGGACCGCAGGATGATGGAAAAGCTGGAGGAGGACCCGGTGCAACAGGTGATGGTGGAAGCCTTGCACCGGATCGCCGAGGCGGCTGGGAAAACCACGGTCGCTACCCATATCGAAAGCGACCACACCTTGCGGAGAGTACGGACCCTCGGGATCCATTTCGGCCAGGGCTCCCATCTGGAAGATCCCCGGCCACTGGAGGACCTGACGCCGGCTGTGGCGGGCCTCTCATCCGGCCACCCGGGCGGCTGACCCGGGAGCCGGAAATCCCGCTCAACCCATCAGTTTTCGGGCCCGGGCAACTGCCGCCCGCACCTGCTCCGGCGCCGTACCACCCAGGTGGTTGCGGGCCTGGACGGAGCCTTCGAGGGTGAGCACATCAAACACATCCTCACCGATCATATCCGAAAACTGCCGCAACTCCTCCAGGGTCATGTCGGACAGGTCCCTCCCTTCAGCCACACCAAAGGCCACTGACTTGCCAACGATCTCGTGGGCATCCCGGAAAGGCACGCCTTTCTTGACCAGGTAGTCCGCCAGGTCGGTGGCGGTGGAGAAACCACGCTTGGCCGCCACTCGCATATTGTCCACCTTGGAACGGATCGCCGGAATCATGTCCGCGTAGGCCTTCAGACAGCCCTTGACCGTGTCAACGGTATCGAACAGCGGCTCCTTGTCTTCCTGGTTGTCCTTGTTGTACGCCAGCGGCTGGCTCTTCATCAGAGTCAGCAGGCTGACCAGGTGACCATTGACCCGACCGGTCTTGCCACGCACCAGCTCCGGCACATCCGGATTCTTTTTCTGGGGCATGATGGATGAACCGGTGCAGAAGCGGTCCGGCAGGTCGATAAAATCGAACTGGGCCGAGGTCCACAGCACCAGTTCCTCACTGAACCGGGACAGGTGGCTCATCAGCAGCGCCGCGAAACTGCAGAACTCGATGGCAAAATCCCGGTCACTGACCGAATCCAGAGAGTTCTCGGTGGGCCGATCGAAGCCCAGCAACCGGGCGGTCATGTCCCGGTCGATGGGATAGGTGGTACCCGCCAGGGCAGCGGCACCCAAGGGCATCACGTTGACCCGCTTGCGGCAGTCCTGCAGGCGCTCACCATCGCGGACCAGCATTTCGTACCAGGCCAGCAGATGGTGGCCAAAGGTGACCGGCTGGGCAGTCTGCAGGTGGGTGAAGCCGGGCATAATGGTGTCGGCCTCACGCTCGGCCAGATCCAGCAGGCCGGTCTGCAGGCGCTTCAGTTCCTCGGCGATGACGTCGATCTCGTCGCGCAGATAAAGGCGGATATCGGTGGCCACCTGGTCATTCCGGCTTCGGCCGGTATGCAGCTTCTTTCCGGTGATGCCGATACGGTCGGTCAGCCGTGCCTCGACATTCATGTGCACATCTTCCAGGCTCACGGACCACTCGAACTTGCCGGCCTCGATATCGGCCTTCACACCCTTCAGCCCCTCGATGATCTGGTCCCGCTCCTCAATGGTGAGCACGCCCACTTCCGCCAGCATGGTGGCATGAGCGATGGAACCGGTGATGTCGTGGTGATACAGGCGCTGGTCAAAACCCACGGACGCGGTGAACCGCTCGACAAAGGCATCGGTGGGCTCGCTGAAGCGCCCGCCCCAGGGTTTTTCGGAGGATGTGGTCTGGTCAGACTTTTTCTGATCCGTCATGGTCTATCTTTCCTGCTGACGGCCCGGCATCATCTGCGGGCAACGGGTACATTTGATGTGGCGGGATTATAGCATTCTGACCGGTGCAAAGGAGACACCCCTGAACGGCGACAAAAGTGTGAGCAGTCATGATTTCTTCGTCCCGGATCTGTGCCGGGTCCGGGCCGTATTCCTGCTTCTGGTCACCAGCGAACTGTTCGTGCTGGTGCTGTCGATCGTGCAGACCGAGACCGGCTGGATCGACTGGAGCTACTTCGGCCTGCTGTCCCTGTTCGTACAGTGGACCACCCTCACCAGCACCGCCCTGATCTGCCTGCTTCGCAGCCGCCTGGCGCGGATGACGGTCACCCGTTCGACCCTGCTCATCGTTGCCATTGTGCTCGCCGACGTCCTGGCCTTCAGCCTGTTTGCCGACCGGGTCCTGCATCCCGAGCCCGGTGTCACCAAGTGGCAGGGCATCGCCAAGAAGCTGCTGGTGGCGTTGCTGATCGTACTCATGGTGCTGCGCTACTTCTACCTCCAGCACCAGTGGCAGGCCCAGCGGGAAGCCGAGATGGGGGCCCGGTTGGCGGCGCTGCAGGCCCGGATCCAGCCACATTTTCTGTTCAACAGCATGAACACCATCGCCAGTCTGATTGCCACCCGCCCCGAACAGGCCGAGGAAGCCGTGCTGGATCTCTCCGAACTGTTCCGGGCCAGCTTGCGCACCTCCGACCAACTGATTCCTCTGGCCCGGGAACTGGAACTGTGCCAGCGTTATCTCGCCATCGAGAGTCTGCGCCTGGGTGATCGCCTGCAGGTGGTCTGGGCCGTCAGCCCGGGACTGGAACATCAGGCCATTCCACCGTTGACCCTGCAGCCGCTGATCGAGAACGCCATCTACCATGGTATCCAGCCACGGCCGGAAGGGGGCGCCGTCCGGATCGAGATTTCGGCCCGGGGTGAGTTTGTCTACCTGATGGTGCAGAATCCGAAACCGGAACAGGACCAGCGACGTCACCGGGGCAACCGTATCGCGCTGGCGAACATCCAGTCACGGCTGCAGGCACTGTTCGGCGAACCGGCCGTGCTCAAGCACAGCCATCAGCACGAGACCTACACCGTGACCCTGCGCCTGCCCCGGCGGAAGGCAAGCCAAAAGTAATTGATGGAAACCAATGAGCAGATCAGACGCCATGACCGCAAACGGTAACCACAATCTGGACATCCTGATTGCCGATGATGAACCCCTGGCCAGGGAGCGTCTTCGGCGACTGGTTGACGCCCTGCCCGGTTACCGCATCTGCGGGGAAGCCGCCGACGGCGACACCACGTTGCAGAAAGTCGCCGAACTGGAGCCCGACATCCTGTTGCTGGATATCCGCATGCCAGGCATGGACGGCATCGAGGCGGCGGCTCGCCTGAGCCAGCTGGAGCATCCACCGGCCCTGGTTTTCTGTACCGCCTACGACCATTACGCCATCCAGGCATTCGACGTCCAGGCCACCGCTTATCTGCTAAAACCGGTGCGCAAGGAAGCCCTGGCCGAGGCCCTGGAGCGGGTCGGCCGGGTCAACCGGGTCCAGCGCCAGCAGCTGGCCGGCAGCACCCAACAGAGGAACGACCAGCTGGCGGTCCGGACCCACCGGGGCACGGAGCTGATCGACCTGACGGACATTCTCTACTGCGAGGCGGACCAGAAGTACGTCACCATCCATCACCTGGGCGGCGAGACGGTGTCCGACTACACCCTCAAGGAGCTGGAAGCCAGTTACCCAGACCAGTTCCTGAGGATTCATCGCAACACCCTGGTCCGGGTCCGGTTCATCAAGGCACTGGAGCGCACGACCGAAGGTCAGAACCGGATCATCCTGCGGGACAGGCCCGAGCGCCTCGCGGTGAGTCGACGCCATGCCGCCGACGTTCGCCAGTGGTTGCAGGAACACCAGCCCGGCTGACTGCGGTTTTCACCACGGGACATTTCCGCCGTCACGCGTTAACCTTGGCGGACATTTTCCCAACCGACAGTGAGTGCCATGTCCAAACGTACCCTTCGCATCGCAACCCGCAGCAGCGCCCTTGCGCTCTGGCAGGCGGAACACATCAAGGCCGAACTGGAGCGCCTGCACGACAACGTCAGTGTTGAGCTCGTCAAGATCAAGACCCAGGGCGACAAGATCCTGGACGTGCCGCTGGCGAAAATCGGTGGCAAGGGACTGTTCGTGAAGGAACTTGAGGAGGCCATGCTCGACGGCCGTGCCGACCTGGCCGTGCACTCCATGAAAGATGTGCCCATGGAGTTCCCGGAAGGTCTGGGACTGGTGGCTATCTGCGAGCGTGAGGATCCGACCGACGCCTTCGTCAGCAACAAGTGCGAGACCGTGGATGCCCTCCCCGACGGAGCCGTGGTCGGTACCGCCAGCTTGCGCCGGGAAGCCCAGCTGCGCGCCTACCGCCCCGACCTGCAGATCAAGGTCCTGCGCGGGAATGTGAATACCCGGCTGGCGAAGCTGGATGCCGAGGAATACGACGCCATCGTGCTGGCGAGCTCCGGCCTCAAGCGCCTGGGTTTTCACAACCGTATCCGTTACTGCCTGCCGGACACCGTTTCCCTGCCGGCAGTCGGCCAGGGTGCCCTCGGCATCGAATGCCGGGTGGACGACACCGAACTGCTGGAACTGATCGCACCCCTGAACCACACCGACACGTGGGACCGGGTCAGGGCCGAGCGGGCACTGAACCGTCGCCTCGAAGGCGGCTGCCAGGTACCCATCGCCGCCTACGCCCTGCTGGAAGACGAAGACACCCTCTGGCTGCGCGGACTGGTGGGCGCGGTCAACGGAGAGCAGATATTCCGGGTGGAAGGCAGAGCACCCCGGGGCGAGGGCGAACGCCTGGGCCGGGAACTCGCCGAAGACCTGCTGGCCATGGGGGCAGACAAGGTACTGGCGGAAATCTATGGTCATACCCCACGCTGATCAGCCTTGCCTGTCCGGCCGGCGGGTCCTGATCTGCCGGCCGGAACCGGAAGCCGGCCGCCTTGCGCGAGCCTTCGAATCCGCCGGAGCCGAAACCGGGATCCTGCCGCTGATCGACCGGGAGCCGCTGCCGGAAACCCCGGAAAACCGCACCACGATCCTGAACCTGGACCAGTTCACCCACGTCATTGCCGTCAGCCCCTACGCCGCCCGCCGGCTGCTGGAGGAAATCGACACCTGGTGGCCCCAGATTCCCATGGGGATCCGCTGGTATGCGGTCGGAGCAGGAACCGCCGCGGTCCTCGCCGGTCACGGCCTGTCGGTTCGCCGGCCAGCGAGCGGCTGGACCAGCGAAGCCCTGCTGGAACTCCCTTCCCTGGCCCGGCCGGAGGGAGAACGGGTATTGATTGCCCGGGGCGAGGACGGCCGTGAACTGATCCGCCAGACCCTGGAATCGAGAGGCGCAAGGGTCACCATCCTGCCCCTGTATCGCCGGTTCTGCCCGGACCATTCCCCGGAGCAAGTGAACCTTGCCCTCAGCCAATTCGCGCCGGAGGTTATCGTGGCACTGTCCGGGGAAACCTTGAACAATCTCATCGCACTATGTGCGAAGAGCGGCCATAATCTATACGATAGGTTACTGATCGTTCCCGCCGAACGTGTGGCCCAGACGGCCCGGGAGGCGGGATTTGAAAAACCGTGTGTACCAGGAAGTCTTGCCGATAATGACATCGTGGCCACTGTTGCAGCACAGCTTTATGGCAGAAACGGTGGCGCCGCAAATAAAACGTAAGGACGCCCGTGACTGAAACAACCGATCAACTGCCCGCTCCCATTCCTCGGGAACAACCCAGCCGCCAGAAGCTCTGGCCCTTGTGGTTACTCGCGATTGTTGCACTGGTCGCCGCCATTGCCCTGGCCCTGTGGAGCTGGCAGCAATGGCAGGCGCACCAGGCGACGTTACAGACTATCGAGAGCCTGCAACAGGACACCCGCCAGTTGGAAGATCTGTATGGCGACCGGGGCAGCCAACAGGCCCAAAGACTCCAGTCCCTGGAGGAAAAGCTGGCCGCCCAGCGCGAACTGATTGCCACCCAGCAACGCCAGATTGACCACAATGCCCGGGAGTTGCTCGAAGCCGGTAACCGGACTCGTACCGACTGGCTGCTGGCGGAGGCGGAATACCTGCTCCGGATCGCCAACCAGCGCCTGCAGATCGAAAAGGACATTGGCGGCGCCATCTCCGCCTTGCAGGCCGCCGACGAGGTCCTCAAAGAATCCGATGACATCGGTGTCTACCCGGTGCGCCAGCAGCTGGCCCGGGAACTGCTTGCCCTCAAAGGCATTGAAAACGTCGACCGCACCGGCCTTTATCTCACGCTGGAAGCCGGTATCGACAGCGTCAACCAGCTCACGGATCAAGCCCTGATCCACCAGTCGGCCCCCGGATTCGTGGGCGGAGACAGCAAAGCCACATTGGGCGCCACCGAAGGCGGCCCGGGCCTGCTCGCCCAGGCCTGGAGCCAGTTCACCGACACCCTCGGCCGGGTTGTGGTGGTACGTCGGATGGATGAACCGGTCAAACCATTGCTGTCACCGGACCAGAGCGCTTACGCCCGGCTCAACCTCCAGCTGATGCTGGAAGAAGCCGAAATGGCCGTCTTGCGCGGCAATCAAGCCCTGTATGAACGCGCCCTCGCCAAGGCCCGGGCGGCGATCAGTGACTGGTACAATCCGGAAAATCTCCGGGTGAAAGCGCTGTCGGATACCCTCGCGGAGCTGGCCAACCGTGACGTCGATCCGGAACTGCCGGACATCAGCAAATCCCTCGACCTTCTCAAGCAGCGCCTGGCCGGCCGGCTCGATGGCAATGGCGGCGACGGCGAGGAGACCAGTGCCGACGCCGGAGGCTCGGAATCATGATCCGCCTCCTGCTGATTATCCTGATTGCACTGCTGATCGGCACCGGCCTGGCGCTGGGCCTGCAATATGATCTGGGCTATATCCGGGTCAGCCTGGGCCACTACCTGGTGGAAACCAATTTCTGGGTGGGGCTGGCGCTGTTTGTCGCGCTGGTGGTACTGACAGTGGTGGCCATCAACCTGATTCGCCGTTTCCGCCAGGGCACCGGCAGGGTCGCTGGCTGGATCGCGCGTGGCAATGAGCGTCGAGCTCGACGTCGCACCACCCAGGGACTCCTGGCACTGGCGGAAGGCAACTGGCCCAGGGCCCGGAAGCTGCTGACCTCCGCCGCCGACAAGGCGGACACGCCGCTGATCAACTACCTGGCGGCGGCCCAGGCAGCTTTTGAATCCGGCGACCATGAGGCGGTGGATGACCTGCTGCGCCGGGCCTTCGAGAGCACGCCGGGCTCTGACCTTGCCGTGGGTATCACCCAGGCCCAGCTGCAACTGGCGGGCAACCGACTGGAACAGGCACTTGCCACCCTGATACGGCTGCGCAAGCAGTCACCGCATCATCCTTTTGTACTGAAGCTGCTGAAGAATACCTACCTGAGACTCGAGGACTGGCGCGAACTGTCCAGGCTGCTGCCAGAACTGCGCAAGCGGGATGTTCTGCCGGAAGAGGAGTTCCACGAGCTGGAGCGGGAAGTCTGGCACAACCTGCTGGAGCGGGCGGCCGAGGACTGTGAACGGGCCCGTAAGGAAGACCCGAAAGCGTCTCTGGAACCCCTGACCCGACTCTGGGACGAGCTGCCCGGATTCCTGCGCCGGGATGAATACACCATCCGGGATTACGCTCGCCTGCTGGCCAGACTGGGCGATGAAGCCCAGGCTGAAACCCTGCTGCGCAAGGTACTACGAAACCACTGGAGTGATGAGCTGATCAACCTTTACGGGCGGATTGAGGGGCAGAAAACGGATGAGCAGCTGCTGATCGCCGAGCAGTGGCTCAAGGACCGTCCCAACAACCCCGAACTCCTGCTGGCCCTGGGTCGACTGAGCCTGCGCAACGAGCTGTGGGGCAAGGCCAGGGAGTATTTCGAAACCAGCCTGCGTCTGCGCCGCGGCCGCGAGGCCCTGGCAGAACTGAGCCGACTGAATGCCCACATGGGCGAGGAAGAGCTGAGTATCAAACTCATGATGCAGGGTTTGGCCCAGGATAACGGGCTACCGGAGCTGCCGATGCCGAAGGCCTGAGCTTGAGGGCATACCCAAGAAGGGGTCAGATGAAAGCGTTCATCTGACCCCAAATTCATGCCCGGCCGCTGATTCGGAGATAACGCCAAGACGGGGTCAGATGAAGGCTTTCATCTGACCCCATTTTCATGCCCGGCCGCGAACTCGGAGATATCGCCAAGCCGGGGTCAGAAGAACGCTTTCTTCTGACCCCATTTTCACCTGGGTGCATACTCCAATACGTCCGAGAAAAACGCCTCCTGCGGCAACCCCGCCTCAATCAGCGCGTCCATCAGCGTATACACCATGGTAGGCGAACCACTGGCGTGCACGTCCACATTCTTCCAGTCCATGCCGGAAGCCAGCACCGCCCGCACCAGCTGATCATGGTGGCCACCCCAGTCATTATCCTCATCATCACCCACCACCGGCAGGAAGGTGAACGGCGGCCAGTCCCGCTCCCACTGCTGGGCCAGGGTGCGCAGGTACATGTCTTCATGCTTGCGGACGCCCCAGTAAAGTTTGATGGAATGGTTGAAGTTCGTCTCGCGCAGGTAATCCACCAGGCTCTTAATCTGGGCAAAGCCGGTTCCGGCGGCCACCAGCAACACCGGCTTTTCCGGGGCTGACGCCAGGCAGGCCTTGCCATGGGGCAGTTCCAGGGTCACATCCTGACCGGAAGTCAGGGCGTCGATCACCTTTTGCGCCGACAGCCAGTCCGGAGAGGCCTGAATGTGCAGTTCGATATTCTGCTCGAAGGGGCTGCTGGCAATGGAAAAATAACAGGGGTCCGTATCCGCCAGATTCACCGACAGGTACTGCCCGGCATGGAAAGACAGCTCCCGACGGCGCGGAATTTCCAGTTCCACCCGGTAAACGTCGTGGCTGATGGACCGGACATCCACCACCTTTGCCTGCACCTTGCGGGGCTGATTGTTTCCTGCTGCCATAACGGCGGTTATCTCCAGTTCCAGATCAGCGAGCGCGTGAGTTCGACACATCACGAGGCGTTCGCCAATCGAAATTTCACGTTGATTGCGGGCATTCAGGGCGGCTCCGGACCGCAATCGCGCCTCACAAATCTCACAGACCCCGTTTCGACAGGCGGCCGGTACGGCAACACCTGCCTGCGCCGCGGCACTGAGCAGATCAGTGCCGGGATCCACCGAATAACGCAATCCTGAAGGCCACAGCACTACCCGATGCAAATGACTGTCCTTCTCACTCAGGGCTGGAGCCGGGAATTTCAATGCCCAGGCTCTCCCAGATGTCATCCACCCGTCGCTTGACCTCATCGGTCATGACAATGGGCTCGCCCCACTCCCGATCGGTTTCACCGGGCCACTTGTTGGTGGCATCCATCCCCATCTTTGAGCCAAGACCCGACACCGGCGAGGCAAAATCGAGATAGTCGATCGGCGTATTCTCAACCATTGTGGTATCCCGGACCGGGTCCATCCGGGTAGTCATCGCCCAGATCACATCTTCCCAGTTACGGGCATTCACGTCGTCATCGGTGACGATAACGAACTTGGTATACATGAACTGCCGTAAAAACGACCATACGCCCATCATGACCCGTTTGGCATGGCCGGGATACTGCTTCTTCATGGTTACTATGGCAAGCCGATAGGAACAGCCTTCCGGCGGCAGGTAGAAATCCACGATCTCCGGGAACTGCTTCTGCAGAATCGGAATAAACACCTCATTCAGCGCCACACCGAGAATCGCTGGCTCATCAGGCGGCCGACCGGTGTAAGTACTGTGATAGATCGGATCCCGGCGGTGAGTGATCCTCTCCACGGTAAACACCGGGAACTGATCCACCTCGTTGTAATAACCGGTGTGGTCACCAAACGGACCCTCCGGCGCCATATCGTCCGGATAGATAAACCCCTCCAGCACGATCTCGGCACTAGCCGGCACCTGCAAGTCACTCAACGCGGCCTTCACAAGTTCCGTCCGGGAGCCCCTGAGCAGGCCGGCAAAGGCATACTCCGACAGGGTATCCGGCACCGGCGTCACCGCTCCGAGAATCGTGGCCGGGTCCGCCCCGAGCGCCACCGCCACCGGGTAAGGCTTACCCGGATTGGCCTTCTGAAACTCCCGGAAATCCAGCGCACCGCCCCGATGGCTGAGCCAGCGCATGATCAACCGATTACGGCCGATCACCTGCTGCCGATAAATCCCCAGATTCTGCCGCTCCTTGTGCGGTCCCCGGGTAATCACCAACGGCCAGGTCACCAGCGGACCAGCATCGCCAGGCCAACAGTGTTGAACCGGAATCTGGTACAGATCCACCTGTTCCTTCCCGATCACCACCTCCTGGCAGGGCGCCGAACGCAGCACCTTCGGACTCATCCGCATCACCTGCTTGAAGATCGGCAGTTTCTCGATGGCGTCCTTGAAACCCTTGGGAGGGTCCGGCTCCTTCAGGAATGCCAGCAACTTGCCGATCTCCCGCAACGCCGTGACATTGTCCTGCCCCATACCCAGCGCCACCCGCGTCGGAGTCCCGAACAGGTTGGCCAGCACCGGCATGTCATAACCCTTGGGATTCTCGAACAACAACGCCGGTCCGCCTGCCCGCAACGTGCGGTCACAGATCTCGGTCATCTCCAGATGGGGGTCGACTTCCACGCTGATCCGTTTCAGCTCACCCAGCTTCTCCAGCTGGTGGATGAAGTCACGCAGGTCGTTGTATTTCATCGTGTGCTCCGTTCGAGGTTGGCCTTTTGGTACGGAGTTTGCCGCCCTTTGGACCTTCTCGAAAGCCCGGGAACAGGCGCGCGCAGGAAATCAGAACGGTGTTGTCGGGGGCTTCCTCCGGAGACTGTGTCTTGCCAGGGATGGCAAGACCAAGCCCCCAGGGATGGGTTCACGGCGTGTCTCCGGAGGAAGCCCCCGACGACACCCGCCCCCTAAATCAGAAGCGCTTGAGGCCGGCGATCACCGGCGCTTCATGGACTGGAAGAACTCTTCGTTGGTCTTCGTATCCTTGAGCTTGTCCAGCAGGAACTCGATGGCCGCCGTATCGTCGTCCATGGAGTGCAACAGCTTGCGCAGGATCCAGATACGCTGGATATCCGCCTCGGACATCAGCAGATCCTCGCGGCGGGTGCCGGAGCTGCGGATATTGATGGCCGGATAGACCCGCTTCTCGGCGATCTTACGGTCCATGTGCACCTCCATGTTACCGGTACCCTTGAACTCCTCGTAGATCACCTCGTCCATCTTGGAACCGGTGTTCACCAGCGCCGTTGCCAGGATGGTCAGACTACCGCCCTCTTCCACATTCCGGGCAGCACCGAAGAACCGCTTCGGCTTCTCCAGGGCGTGGGCATCCACACCACCGGTCAGCACCTTGCCGGAGGACGGAATCACCGTGTTGTAGGCCCGGGCCAGACGGGTAATGGAATCCAGCAGGATCACTACATCCTTCTTGTGTTCGACCAGACGCTTGGCTTTCTCGATCACCATCTCGGCCACCTGCACGTGACGGGCAGGTGGCTCATCGAAGGTCGACGCCACCACTTCACCACGGACGGTGCGCTGCATTTCCGTCACTTCCTCCGGACGCTCATCAATGAGCAGCACCATCAGGTGACACTCCGGATTGTTTCGGGTGATCGACTGGGCAATGCCCTGCATCAACAGCGTCTTACCGGCCTTGGGCGGAGACACAATCAGGCCACGCTGGCCCTTGCCGATCGGAGCCACCAGGTCCAGAACCCGGGAAGACAGATCCTCGGTACTGCCATTCCCGGCTTCCAGGACCAGACGCTCCTGGGGAAACAGCGGTGTGAGGTTCTCGAACAGAATCTTGTTACGTGCGTTGTCCGGCTTGTCAAAGTTGATCTCATTGACTTTGAGCAGGGCAAAGTAACGCTCGCCGTCTTTCGGCGGGCGGATCTTGCCAGCAATGGTGTCTCCGGTACGCAGGTTGAATCGACGGATCTGACTGGGGGAGACATAGATGTCATCCGGCCCTGCCAGATAGGAAGCATCGGCGGAACGGAGGAAGCCGAAACCGTCCTGCAGAATCTCCAGTACACCGTCACCGTAGATGTCTTCGCCACTCTTGGCATGTTTTTTCAGGATGGTGAAGATCACATCCTGTTTGCGCGAACGAGCCAGGTTATCGAGGCCCATTTCTTGCGCAATTTCGAGCAATTCGGGCACGGATTTCTGCTTGAGTTCAGTAAGATTCATAGTTTGTTGGATTTTCAGGAATGGAAATAAACGAGTGTTGGAATGACAGGGGTGCCCCTGAACGTATTGAACAAATAAAAGCTGAAACAGGTGCTGGCCAGATGGAGCAAGCCGGTGTTGTGGATTCCGGAATAGTTTGCTGAAGCCAGTAGAGTGGGAACAACCGTTCGCCGGGCAAGAAGGATCATCGGCCACCTTGGCTCCGAATGTCAAGTGCACTGACCAAAATTAGAGCAAATTACCATGAAACGGGGGTAAGACTGGCCTGATACCTCCCCCTCTGGGGTTACTCCCCTTCCATTATCCTTCGCCAATACGGATACTGAAGAAAATTCCATCACCTCCAGTTTTCGGAATGCGGAGCCCAGCCATGAGCAGCGAAAGTACCAACGAGTTCAAACCCCTGAACATAGCCATCCTCACCGTCTCCGACACCCGCGGACCGGAACAGGACACCTCGGGCCAGTTCCTGGAAGACAGCGCGGCTGAAGCAGGCCACAAGCCGGTTGCCCGCCGCATTCTGCCGGACGACGTCTACCTGATCAGGTCCATGATGTCCAACTGGATCGCCGACCCAGACATCCACGTGGTCATTATTACCGGCGGCACCGGCTTCCATGAACGTGATAGTACTCCGGAAGCCATTGGCCCGCTATTTGACAAGGCCATCGAGGGTTTCGGCGAAGAGTTCCGCCGCCTGTCTGCCGAGGAGATCGGCTCGTCGACCATCCAGTCCAGGGCCTTTGGGGGCCTGGCCAACCACACAGTGATCTGCTGCCTGCCCGGCTCCACAAGCGCCTGTCGCACCGGCTGGGAGGGCATCCTGAAGAGCCAGCTGGACAGCCGACACCAGCCCTGCAACTTTACCGCCCTGGTCCTGCGCAAACCGGCGAACGATGCTTTCCCCCGCTTGCAGCAGGTCATCGGCAACCGGGCAACCAAATAACAGGAGCGGACCCATGGCAGGCCAAAACCTGACTTCCGTCGACGATGCCATCGCCCACATCCTGGACCGGGCACCGGAGATTTCCTGGGTGGAAACCGTACCGCTCAGCGAGAGCCTGGGGCGTGTGCTGGCCGAAAACCTGCACGTGCCGGCCGATGTTCCGCCGGCTGATAACAGCGCGGTGGATGGCTACGCCATCCGCAAGGCCGACCTGAAGTCCGGTCAGCCAATCCCGGTTTCTGGCCGGATTGCCGCCGGCGAGGCCCCAAGCCCCTTGGCCGAAGGCACCGCCGCCAGAATTTTCACTGGCTCGGAGATCCCCGAGGGGGCTGATGCCGTGGTGATGCAGGAACGGGTGGAGGTGACCGACGACGGCATCCTCGTTCAGGCCGAGGTTGCCAGGAACCAGAACATCCGCAGTCGCGGTCAGGACCTGAAACAGGGCGATACGGCCCTGGTCAGAGGCACCCCGATTCGCCCGCAGGAAATGGGGCTGATTGCTTCCATGGGCTTTGCCGAGGTGTCGGTCCTCGCCCGCATGAAAGTGGCAGTGCTGACCACTGGCGACGAACTGGTGGACCCGGGCCAGCCGATCGCCGGCGGCCAGATCTATAACTCCAACCGCTTCACCCTGCTCGGCCTGCTTGCCCAGGCAGGCTGCGAGGTCACCATCTGCGAAACCTTGAAAGACAACCGGGAAACGACGCGGGAGACCCTCAAGCGAGCCGCGTCCGAGGCGGACCTGGTGATTACCAGTGGCGGCGTATCGGTGGGCGAGGAAGACCATGTTCGGGCGGTGCTGGAGGAACAGGGCCAGCTTTCGCTCTGGCGGCTGGCCATCAAGCCCGGCAAGCCTCTGGCGTTCGGCGCCATTGACGGCACCCCCATCCTTGGCCTACCGGGAAATCCCGCAACCGTGCTGGTAACTTTCCTGATAGTCGGCATGCCTTATATCCGGAAATGCCAGGGACGCCACAGGACCTGGCCCCTTGGTGAACAGTTGCCGGCCGGCTTTGATGTGGAATCCCCCTCCAGTCGTCGGGAATTCGTGCGTGCCAGGAAGGAGGTATCGGATGACGAGGTCCAAGTTATTTCGTATCCGAACCAGAGCTCCGGCGTCCTGAGTTCCGCCTGCTGGGCGGATGGTCTTGCTGTGGTTCCGGAAAACACCAGAGTCAAAGCCGGCGACCTGCTGACCTATTACTCGTTTGCGGAGCTGATGAGCTGACTATGACAGATGAAATTCTGACTGTGCGTTTTTTTGCGCGCCTGCGGGAAGAGCTGGGCACCGAAAGCCTGGAACTGCCGGCATTACCGGACCTGACCGCTGGTGACATTCTCGCGCAGCTGGCCGCCAGGGGCGGCCCCTGGACCCAGCTGCAGGGCGATCAGCCGGTCATGATCGCGGTGAACCAGGCGATGGCCAAACCGTCCACCCCGGTAAAGGCCGGAGACGAAGTGGCATTTTTCCCGCCAGTTACGGGAGGTTGAGATGATTTCGGTCCAGACTGACGATTTTGATCCGGCAGCGGAATTCCATGTGTTGCGGGACAGTGGTGCAGGAACCGGAGCTATTGCCACATTCATCGGGCTGGTGCGGGACAGCGGCGACCTCCAGGGGGTGACCGGGCTGTACCTGGAGCATTATCCGGGGATGACCGAGCAGGTGATCCAGGGGCTGATTGATCAGGCTTCCCGGCGCTGGGATGTGCGCAAGGCGCGGGTGATTCACCGGGTCGGGCGGCTCGATCTGTGTGACCAGATTGTCTTTGTAGGGGTTTGCAGCGCCCACAGGGGCGATGCCTTCGCCGCCTGTGAATTCATCATGGACGCACTGAAGACCTCGGCACCATTCTGGAAAAAGGAGATTACCGGGGACAGCGAGCATTGGGTGGAGCAGAAGGCTTCTGACCGGGACCGGTCCGAGGCCTGGGATTGATTCCCCGAGGGCGTAAATTACTCAAGTCAATAAAAAACCGCCCGTGAACCGTGTTCAGGGGCGGTTTTCCGACAGCAACGGTATCAGAGGTTGCTGTCGAGGAAGGCGGCCAGCTGGGATTTGGACAGGGCGCCAACCTTGGTTGCATCAACGTTGCCGTTCTTGAACAGCATCAGGGTCGGGATGCCGCGAATGTTGAACTTGGGCGGGGTCTGTTCGTTCTCGTCGATGTTCAGTTTGCAGACCTTCAGTTTGCCTTCGTACTCGTCGGCAATCTCTTCCAGAACCGGCGCAATCATCTTGCAGGGGCCACACCACTCGGCCCAGTAATCCACCAGTACGGGAACGTCGGACTTCAGTACATCCTGCTCGAAAGAAGCGTCGGTGACATTTACGATATTTCCGCTCATTACCTTTTCCTGATTCAGGCACCACCAGGGACTGTACCGCGCAGTTGCGCGAGCCAGCAGGGGTGCTGTTGACTGTAGTCTGAATGCTGCTAATAGAACAGCCATTCAACCTGCTTAAGTTACGCAATACTTTACGCGATTGATCAGCCCGATGTGAAGCAGTAGATCCCACACTATTCATTGCCAGGATGCTGACAGCGGCCAATTGCCGGGGGCGTTCTGTTACTGACAGGCCGGAGAAAGATAGCTTATAGTACCCCGCAAGTTCACCGCACAAGGATTTCTGACGACGTGAGGGCCGAAGACAACGCCGAAAACGCTGCACAAAGCCCGGAGATGCTGGCAGCCATTGATATGGGCTCCAACAGTTTCCACATGGTCGTGGCCCGGCTGGTACATGGGGAAATCCGTACCCTGGAAAAAATGGGCGAGAAGGTGCAACTGGGCGCGGGCCTGGACCAGTATAACCGCCTGACGGAGGACGCCCAGGAACGCGCACTGGAATGCCTGAGCCGGTTCGCCCAGCGGCTGCGGGGAATGCCCCCGGAGGTAGTCCAGGTGGTGGGTACCAACGCCCTTCGGATGGCCCGCAACGCCCACCAGTTCATGAACCGTGCCGAGGAGGTCCTGGGCTATCCGGTTGAAATCATCGCCGGCCGGGAGGAGGCCCGCCTGATCTATCTGGGCGTTTCCCATACCCTGTCCGACGACATCGGCCGGCGCCTGGTGATCGATATTGGCGGCGGCAGCACCGAGTTCATCATCGGCCAGCGATTCGAGCCGCAGGAGCTGGAAAGCCTGCACATGGGCTGCGTCTCTTTCCGCAACCGCTACTTCCCCGACGGCAAGATCACCCGGCGCCAGATGGACCGGGCGGTGACCCACGCCGAGCAGGAATTACTGAATATCCGTCAGCATTACCGGAACGTGGGCTGGCAGAGCGCGGTCGGCTCCTCGGGCACCATCAAGGCCATTGCCAGCGTCCTGACGACCCTGAAGATCACCGATGGCACCATCACCCGTGCCGGCATGCAGGAGTTGCGCAAGCGCCTGGTGGACATGGGCAAGACCGACAAACTTGGCGACCTGGGGGTCCGCTCGGATAGACAGAGCATCTTCCCCGGCGGTTTTGCCATTCTGATGGGGGCCTTCCAGTCCCTGGGCATCGAGGAAATGACCTTTGCCGATGGCGCCCTGAGAGAAGGCCTGCTCTATGACATTGTCGGACGGATCCAGCACGAGGACGTGCGCGAACGCACCATTTCCGCGCTTCAGGAACGCTATCACGTGGACCAGGCTCACGGTGCCGCTGTGGAAGCAACCGCCGTGGCGGCCTGGGAGCAGGTTGCCGATCACTGGGGCCTGCGCACCGCCACGGACGAGGAAGTACTGCGGTGGGCCTGCCGGCTGCATGAGATCGGCCTGACCATTTCCCACAGCCAGTACCACAAGCACGGGGCCTACCTGCTCCGTTACTCCGATCTTCCGGGCTTCAGCCAGCAGTTCCAGCGGGATCTGGCGACACTGGTCCGGGGCCATCGGCGCAAGTTTGCACCGGCCATTTTCGAAGGGCTCGATCCGGAGGATACGTCGCGACTGCACCGCCTGTGCATCCTGGTTCGGCTGGCCGTGCTGCTGCAGCATCCCCGGAACATGGAGCCTCCGCCAGAGTTCCGACTGGAACCAGGCAATGACAAGTTAACGATCACTTTCCCCGACGGCTGGCTCGATGACCGACCATTGACCCTGGCCGACCTCGGGAACGAACGGGACTACCTGGCCCGACAGGACTTCACCCTGAAGATCAATCCGGACTAACCAGGAAAATCTATTCGGACTAACCGGCCAGCTCCTCTTCCAGCGTCTCCACGGTTTCGCTGATGTCCAGCCACTGCGCCTCGACCTCTTCCAGGCGTCGGCTGGCGTCGGCCTGGCCGGCGAGCAATTCATTCAACCTGGCCTTTCCCGCTTCCTCGTAGAGGCCTGGATCCGACAGATCTTGCTCCAGCTGCGCCAGCGTCTGTTGCAGCTGCTCCATCTCTTTTTCAAGACTCGCCTGCTGTTTCCGGTAGGGGCTGAGCTTCTTGCGAATCTCCGCTTCCATGCGCTTGCGCGCCTTACGGTCGTCGGCGCTCTCGCCCACGCCATTGGAAGCACGGGCCGTGGTTGCCTCGGCTGTCTCCCGCCGGGGGGCCTCGCCCTCATCCCGATCCTTGCGACGGTCAGCCAGCCAGCGTTCGTAATCCTCCAGATCGCCATCGTACTCGGAGACCCGGCCGTCATTAACCAGCCAGAAATTGTCGACGGTATTGCGCAGCAGGTGCCGGTCGTGGGAAACCACCACAATGGCACCCTCGAAATTCTGCAGGGCCATGGTCAGCGACTGCCGCATTTCCAGGTCAAGGTGGTTGGTGGGCTCATCGAGCAGCAACAGATTGGGTCTCTGCCAGGCGATCACGGCCAGAGCCACCCGGGCCTTTTCACCTCCGGAGAATGAGCGGATCGGGCTCAGCGCCTCGTCGCCATGGAAATCAAAGCCGCCCAGGAAATTGCGGATGCTCTGCTCCGAGGCCTTCGGCGCCAGGCGCTGAAGATGCAGAAACGGGCTGGCATCCAGATCCAGGGACTCGAGCTGGTGCTGGGCGAAGTAGCCGATCGCCAGGTGCTCGCCACAGGTTCGCTCACCGGCCAGCATTGTGCGCTCGCCCCGGAGGGTATCCATCAGGGTGGACTTGCCGGCACCGTTGGGGCCCAGCAGACCGATGCGGCTGCCCGGCAGCAGGGTCAGGTTGATATTGTCCAGGATTACGCTTTCATCATAGCCTGCCTGCCCGTTGCGAATGGACAGCAAAGGGTTGGAGACCTTGTCTGCCACCGGGAATTCGAAACTGAACGGAGAGTCGATGTGGGCCGGTGCGATGCGTTCCATCCGCTCCAGGGCCTTGACCCGACTCTGGGCTTGCCGGGCCTTGGTGGCCTTGGCCTTGAACCGGTCGATAAAGCGCTGGATCTCGGCAACCCGAGCCTGTTGGCGCTCATAATTGGCCTGCTGCTGGGACAGACGCTCGCCACGCTGGCGCTCGAAGGCCGAGTAGTTGCCGGTGTATAGCTCCAGTTTACGCTGATCAAAGTGCACCACGTGGGAGGCAACCCGATCCATGAAGTCCCGGTCATGGGAAATAAACAGCAGGGTCCCGGGATATCGCCGGAGCCAGTTCTCCAGCCACAGACAGGCATCCAGATCCAGGTGGTTGGTGGGCTCGTCCAGCAACAACAGTTCCGAGGGCCGCATCAGCGCCTGGGCAAGGTTCAGCCGAATCCGCCAGCCACCGGAGAAGGCCGAAACCGCTCGCTCGGCGTCCCCGTCGGCAAATCCCAAGCCGCGGAGCAGTGACTCGGCCCGGCGCGGCGCCGACCAGGCCTCATGCACATCCAGCTCGCCATGGATCCTGGCCACGGCGTGATCGTCGCCGGCCGCTTCCGCCCTCGCCAGCTCGGTCTCCATCCGCCTCAGGTCCAGGTCGCCATCGAGCACAAAATCCCGCGCGCTGCGTTCTGACGCTGCCATTTCCTGGGCCATGTGGGCGATACGGCAGCCCCCAGGCAAGGAAACACTGCCCTGCTCCGGCGTCAACTGGCCCAGCAAGAGCTGGAAAAGGCTGGATTTACCGGCACCATTGGCACCGACAATGGCCACTCTCTGGCCTGGCTGAACCGTGAGACTCACGGATTCTAGCAACCAGACACCACCCCGTTGTAAACTGAGATCAGTAATCGTTAACATAAATCCATTTTATCAGCGTAAGATGGTCAGGGCAGGTTCGGCGTGGAATTACCGGAGAAACTGGAACCGGATAACCCGATTTGGCGTTTTGCCTTGGCATTCTGGCGAATGCCCGGTGCCCAGCGAACCTGTCTTGCGCTCCAGGATCAGGACTGGAGCGTTACACGGATTTTATGCGCTGGTTGGCTGGCCCTTGAAGGCAGGCCCTACAGCGGCACGGAGCACGCTACGGTAACAGAGTGGCGCCAGCATGTAACCGGTGCTTTGCGGGCAGTGCGCAAATATCTCCCCAAAGGCCACGAATCCAGTCAGGACCTTCGCGAAGGTGTCGCCGGCCTTGAATTGCAGGCTGAGCAGCTGGAGCTGGCCCTGGCCTGGCAAAAATTTGCGACTGAGACTCCGGACAAGGCCCACATGACGGGACATGCCCAGCTGATCCGAAACAACCTTGCCGCTGCTGCCTACCGGCCGGAACAGGTCACCGATGCAGCAGCTGAGCTGAATACACTGGCCGACATTCTGGCCTCATTCTCCAATGGAGACTCCCAGCCATGATGATGAGATGGCTCATCCGGCTCTCGTTTCCGGCCCTGGGATTTCTTCTGGTTCTGATGTTCTTCGGAATTGATGATCCCCAGGAGGTATCCCAACCCGTAACAGACAATCAGGAACCCGAGCACGAAATTCCTGCATTTGAAGGCCTGGTACCCTCTCCGGTGCCGACCGATGGCCCGGAGATCATATTCAAATGGCAGGACACCGACGGAAACTGGCACTACGCCGACCAGCCCCCGGCACAGGGCCCCTGGAACACACTGGCCATTGAACGCCCGGACAAGCCCCGCACGGGTTCCCCCGCACAGGATTCTGAAACCGACTGGCAATCCCCCTACAGCGCGCCCTTTTCCCTGGGCCCCACCGCCGGCAGCAACGGCAGCTGACAGAAAGGGTCGGGTTCCTTAACACATGTTCAGTGGCATCTCGCGCCGGAACCCGTTACCTTCTGTGTTTCAATAATGACAATCCGGGAGTACTGCTCCCGTGTACTTACGTAAAACGTTAAGGACTCAGTAATGAAGAAAACCCTGCTTGCATTGGCCATGGCCGGTGTCGTCACCGGTTGTTCCACGCCACCGGAAACACCCGAAGATCCCAAGCTGGAATCCACCGAACAGAAGGTCAGTTACGGTATGGGTCTGGTGCTCGGTGAGCGGATGAGCAACGACCTGCCGGATCTCCAGATGGACCAGTTCCTTCAAGGCATCCAGCACGGCCATGCCGGTGACGAGGAAACCAAGCGCCTGACCCGCGAGGAAATCCAGCAAGCCCTGATGGCCTACCAGCAAAAACTGCAGGAAGACCAGAAGAAGCAGATGGAAGAGCTGGCCCAGAAGAACAAGGAAGCCGGCGAAGCCTTCCTGGCGGAAAACGCGGAAAAGGACGGCGTTGAGACCACCGAATCCGGCCTGCAATATGAAGTGATCGAAGATGGCGCCGGCGACAAGCCGTCCGCCGAGGATACCGTCAGGGTCCACTACACTGGCGAACTGCTGTCCGGTGAGGTGTTTGACAGCTCCCGCGAGCGCGGCGAACCGGTCACTTTCGCCCTGAACCAGGTTATTCCGGGTTGGACCGAGGGCCTGCAACTGATGAGCGAGGGTGCCCGTTACAAGCTCTACATCCCGGCGGACCTTGCTTATGGCCCGGGCGGTAATCGCAGTATCGGCCCCAACGAAACCCTGGTCTTTGATGTCGAGCTGCTTGACGTCAATCCTCAGGCAGACGCCGGAGAAGACTCAACGTCAGAATAACCGGCAGATACAAAAAAGCCTCAGTGCCGGCTACCTGCCGGGCTGAGGCTTTTTTCATGGTCGATTAGCCTTCCGATCAGGCGGAAGCAACCTTCTCCGCATGGGCATTGTGCAGATGCTCGATCAGGAAATCCTCCATCTCGAACCGGCTCTCCAGAGCCTCCCCCAGCCTTGAGAGCTCATTGAACAGTTCACGAACCTGGGATTCTGAGAGTGACTGGCCGTTCAGACGATCATTGAAGTTGAGCGCAATTTCCGTCGTCTGCTCGATCCTTGGATACACCTTGGCCGCGAGCTCCAGGCCGCCATCGTTGAACTCTCGGGCTTCCTGTATCAACTGCTCGTAGTACTTTTATATTATCAGACATCTTCTATTTAATTAATAATGATTGACAATTAATTGATTTTTAAAAAAGAAAATAATACATTTTCGGAAATAGAAAAAACGATTCCAAATAATGTAATTTTTAATTAATTGTTTATACAATATTTCTGTTTTTTTTGTAATACTCTTTTCGGATGCTA
>NZ_JAWOIS010000011.1:0-25882 GCF_046484525.1 Marinobacter sp. | reverse complement strand
ACCCGCAGGTAACTCTGGCGTTCATCGGTGCAGAACGGCACGAAAATGATACTCACCCCCTGATCCACCAGGTGCCGGGCCAGCTCCGGAAACTCCGCGTCATAACAGATCAGCACTCCGATCGTACCGCAATCGGTTTCTATCGCATTCACACGGTCACCGCCACGCACATTCCACCAGTAGGCCTCGTTAGGTGTCGGGTGAATCTTCGGCTGGGTGTACACCCGGCCATCGCGCAGGAACACGTGGGCCATGTTCCGGATACTGCCATCCTCCTCCCGCACCGGGGTGGAGCCCGCCACGATGTTGATGTTGTAGCGCAGTGCGAGATCCCGCATCAGCTCCCGGTAGCGTTCGGCGTAATGGGTGACCGCCGAGAACGCCTCCGCCGGGCTGCCGCCACGGGCCTCGATGGATAGCAACTGGAGGGTGAACAGCTCGGGGAATACCACGAAATCGCCCTTGTAGGTAGAGACAACATCCACGAAGTAACGGACGATCTCGCTGAATTCATCGAACGAAGCCACCGGTCTTTGCTGGTACTGGACCGTGCCGATACGAACGGTATCCGGCATCCGGCGCCCGTAACGCTTGCGCTTCTCGTCCCGTCCACTCTGGGGGACCTTGGGATTTCGCCAGACCAGATGAATGCCATAACCCATGGAATCATGGTCGGCATCCAGGTAATGGGGAATGATGCCGTGGACCTCGAAGCCCTGATGCATCTGGAACGACAGCACCGGGTCCTTCTGTTCCTTGTTACGGATGGCCTCAACGTAGGCCTCCACCGTGCCGTACTTCTTCAGTTTCTGGCGCAGGGTAGGTAAACGCCCGGCAAACACCACGCCCTGGAGGTTCAGGGCCTGGCACAGGTTTTTTCGTTCGTTATACAGGCGCTCGCCGATCCGGTACCCGCGGCACTCAGGATCAACACACACCTCCATGCCATAAAGCCAGTCGCCCTCCGGGTCATGGCGGGAGGCATAACCGTTGCCGGTGATCGACGTCCAGTCATGGCGGGCCAGGGCCACCTCGCCGGCGATCCGGAAAGTGGCACAGTAGCCCACCACCTGGTCCCCGAGCATGGCGACAAACTGCCCCTCCGGGAAGGTGTTGATCTGCCCGGTCAGGGGCCCCTTGGTGTAGCCGTACATGCCGGTGCCCTCGTAGACCCGACGGCTCAGTTCGATGATGCCGGGAATGTCAGCCAGGGTGGCGTTGCGAACAAAAAGGCGCTGGTCGGGATCGGAGAAAGGTGGACACATACATACCTCGAAGCGGGCGCGGAAATGCGCGGGGGCATGCACTCATATTTGGTCGGGCTGATCTGTTTCGTCAAGCGGTGGCTGCAGCGGGAACCGTTCGATCACGGTATATACCGAGCCTCCGGGTCCCGGGGCGCTTTCGAACAGGACAAAATCCGTCACCGGGAGAACCCCGAAGCAGTCCTGCCCGTGTTCCTCCAGCAGGTTCACAACCGAGGTAGCCTGCTTGCGGAACCGCGACACCGTGACATGTGGCCGGAAACCACGGTGCTCGATCTCGAAGCCGGCGGCCGCAACCTGAGTCGACAGCTGCCGGTACAGCTCCGCCACTGGCGCCTCCGGGGAGACGCCGGCCCAGAGGTTCCGGGGGTGTTCCGGCCGGCCAAAAGCACCCAGACCGGTCGCTTCCACCTCGAAGGCAGGCGCGGAAACCAGGGAGGCTGCGTAGCTCAAGGTCTCCAGATCACCATCTTCCACGCTTCCGATAAAGACCAGGGTCATGTGCAGTTGATTACGGCTCTGCCATCGGGCCCCGTTGATCGGACTCTTGAGCTTCAACAAGCGCTTTTTGACGTCTGACGGGATTTCCACTCCGAAAAACACCCGAGGCACGGCTCAGTCCTCGTAGATCATCTTGCGGGTCATACCGCCGTCCACCACATAGTTCTGGCCGGTGATAAAACCCGCTTCTCCGGAAATCAGGAAGGCCGCGAGGCTGGCAATATCCCGCGGTTCCCCCACCCGTCCGGCCGGATGCTGGCTGTGGTCGGAATCCGAAAGCGGCGGTGCCTTTTGCTCCTTATTCTGCCACGCACGGGTGTCGATCCAGCCCGGGCTGATGCAGTTGACGCGTATCTCCGGCCCCAGGCTCATGGCCAGGGCGTGAGTCAGGGCGACGATGCCGCCCTTGGTGGCAGCATAGGCCTCGGTGTCGGGCTCGGACTGCAAAGCCCGGGTTGAGGCGATATTGACGATGGTACCGCCGTTTTTGCGGAGATGGGGTACCGCATGCTTGGTGACCAGGAAGGGGCCGGTCAGGTTCACATCCAGCCGACGCTGCCAGACAGCCAGATCCAGCTCTTCCACCGGCCCGTTTTCCGGGCCGGCCAGCCCGGCGTTGTTGATCACCGCATCCAGCCGGCCATGCCAGTCGGTCGCGGCACGGATCAAACGGACAACCTCCTCTTCGCTGGCGACATCGGCCGGGAAATACCGCGTCGGGTCGCCCAGCCTTTGCTGCAACCACTCGCCCTGTTCCCGGTCGACATCGCAGAAGGCGACCTGCCAGCCACGGTCCGCGAGGAACTGCACCAGGCCGCGGCCAATCCCCCGGGCACCGCCGGTTACCAGGACAACTCGGGCTTCGTTTGTCACATTGACCTCCGTTTACCAGGGCAGCTCATCGCCATTGCTGTGCCAGAACGATCCCGTGTTCCCCAGGTCCAAATTGGCAATCCGTTCCGCAAGCCCGCGGGCGGATTCCTCGGGTGTGATCATCCCCCCGAAGTTCACCATGCGGGTCTTAACATAGCCCGGATGCAATTGGGCCACGGCAATGCCCCTCGGTTTGAGGTCCACAGCCAGGGACTTACCGAAAGCGTTGAGAGCCGCCTTGGAGGCGCGATAACCATAGCGCCCTCCGGAGTCGTTATCGGCAATGGAGCCCATACGGCTAGTGATGTTAGCGATCTTGCCGCCCTCTTCAATCTGCGGGACCAGTGCCTCGGCTACCCGCAGCGGCGCGTAGGCATTGATCTCCATCTGCTTGCGGATGGAATCGAAATCGATGCTGCCAAGCTGTTCGTCCTGCAGCAGGCCGGCATTGTTGATGAGCAGCTGGATCTTCTTGCCCGCCAGGGCCGATTTCAGTTTTTCGATGCCGGCGTCGGTGGTGACATCGATCCCGTCGATGACTTCGGAGGCCACTTCTCCCAGCTCATCGGAAGATTGCCGGCATACGCCGATCACATCGCAGCCCTCACGGGCATAATGCCGCGCCAGTTCCAGGCCGATTCCCCGGTTGGCACCGGTAATGACAACAACTCCGGATGCAGACATGATTCCTCCGTTTCACTTTTGGATTCAATTGGTTGGATCAGTAGATCTGAGCAAGCAGCCACACTGTAACGATCAGTGCCAACAGAAACCAGCGGGCGTACTGGTCGGGCTTGTCCTGATCCGAGGACGTGGCGGTTACTGTGGAGTCACCCTCCTCGTACTCCCGGATCAGCTCCCGGGCCCGGTAGAGGTCTTCATCATCCACATGGACATTGCTGAAACCCGCCGCACCGATCTCACCCAGAGCGCCTTGCAGGTAATGGCCGCCAACGTAGGATTCGATACCATGGACCTCCAGAAACCCGGCTACAATGTGTGCTTCAGTAATGTCCCGGGCCCGATAGGCTATTTGCAAAGGCCTACTCCTTCTGTGACATTCAGGGGCAGCACCCGCCCGTTAACGCGGTTATGATTTCAGCATAGACCCACCCGCTCCAGGGAGCCATCAAGGATACGCAGTGGATATTATCTGGATTGTTCTGGCCATCGTGGTGCTCATCGTGGCCGCCACCTTTTTCCTGTTCAGGATTGAAGACCTGTCCCATCTGGACGACAGCGATTACCCGGTGCGGGAAAGAACCCCGAGCGAAGGTCATCAACAGGTTCTGGGACAGCTCCGGGAGCTGAGGGAAGCTGCCAAGGACCTCAAGGGCAAGGCCCGGTTGATAGCCCTGCGCCAGCACATGGATACCCTCAGCGAAGGCGTGGAGCTGGTATCCGAGTTCCGGCATAACGCGGCTCCGCGCGGCGAATGGGTCATTGCGCCGGGCGTCGATACCCGCCGGCGTGTGCTCTACATCCACGGTGGGGCCTGGGCAGCGGGCAGTCCCAGAAGCCACCGGACCATTACCGACCGGTTCTCCAGGCTGACCAATGCCGCGGTTTTCGCCGTGGATTACCGGCTGATGCCGGAATTCCGTTTCATGGATGGGGTACGGGACTGCGAAAGGGCCTACAGCTGGCTGCTGGATCACGGACCGGACGGTCGGGAGCGCGCCAGTTTTATCGTTGTGGCGGGAGACTCCGCCGGTGGCAGTCATACCCTCAGCCTTCTGGCCTGGGCGAGGGATAACGGGCTCAGGCAGGCCGATGCGGCGGTTGCGCTGGCACCGTCAACCGACCTGACCCTGACCGCACCCAGCAATCGTAACAACATTCCCACCGATCCGTTATTGGGCCCTGTGTTTGGCGGGCTGGCCAAGATACCGCTGCCGATTATCTGGTGGGGCACCCTGGCGGCACTCCGGGTATCACCGACCAATCCGGTCGCCTCTCCACTGCGAGGCACGCTCGCCAACCTGCCGCCGACCCTGATCCACGCCAGTGATACCGAAATGCTGCTGGATAACGCCCGGCGCTATGCGGCCAAGGCCCAGTCCGAAGGATCCGTGGTGGAGCTTCACACCTGGCCGGGCATGGTGCACGTGTGGCACATTTTTGGTGACATGCTCCCGGAGGCCGAAGAAGCGTTCGAGGACATCCGGGAATTCCTGGCCGATGTCGAGGCCGGCAAGAGCGAATAGGTTACCCCATGTGCGGACGATTCACCTTTTACACACCGCCGGAAACCCTGATTCTGGAGTATTTCCCGGAAGGCCTGGAGGTGGACGGCCGGTTTGTCCCCAGCTACAACGTCACGCCCGGCGTAGGCATTCCCATGATCCGCATGGCGATGAACGGCACTCTGGTCATGGCCCACTCCCACTGGGGCTTCCGTCCGGTCTGGGCCGGCGAGAAAGCGCCCTCACCCATTAACGCCAGGGCTGAAACCGTGGCCACTTCAAAATACTTCCGGGAGGCCTTCGCACACCACCGGTGCCTGATCCCCGCCAATGGCTGGTATGAATGGATGGCAACGGAGCATGGCAAGGAACCTCACTACGTCACTACGAAGACTCCGGACAAGGACCCGGCGATCTTTTTTGCCGGCGTCTGGGCGCCGATGGAAGGGGATGAGACCACAGCCTGCGCCATCATCACTGAACCGGCGCACGAGGCCCTGAAGCACATCCACGACCGCCAGCCCGTGGTGCTGGACCCCGACTGCCTGCGAGACTGGCTCAACCCGGAACTCACCGGCCGCGGCGAGATCCGGGCGGTAACCCACCGGCTGCCGCCAGAGCGTTTCGAGGAATACGAGGTGTCCCAGGCGGTCAACAATCCCCGCCACAACGATCCGGAGCTTTTACAGAGGGTAAAGTAGACCGGGATCGGCCGGCTATTTCCGCACCCACTTGTCACCGATACGGACAAACTGGCCGGCAGGAGTCTTTTCCACCGCCTTCTTGCCGGCAACAGCCTCCACTTCGGCAACCGGAATATTGTGCTTCGAGGCAATGCGGCTGTATTCCTGGCGGCGGGCCTCGTTGATGGCCTCGACAATTTCCCGGGCGTTTCCGTCCGCCTTCACCACCGCCAGATAACCCGAGGGCGTCTCACCCACCAGCCCGGATTGCTTGGCAGTATCGAGCTGCTGCTTGGCCTCTTCAAGACTCATGGCAAGCGCTGGCAGGCTCAGACACAGGGCCAGCAGAAGCACGCCGAATTTACTGAACAGTCTCATGATTCTCTCCCCGTTGAAGCGTCCCAGACCATCAGAACAGGCCCTGGTCTTCGAACAACTCGTCCACTTCCTTATCAACTTTCACGTAGATCTCGTGCTGGATCTTGACGTTCAGGTTGACGGTAATGGGCTCCTTGGGCGCTGCCATCTGCACGGTTGGCGTGCAGGCCGCGGACAGCAGGGCGATGGTACCTATCACAGCCCCCTGTCGTAACCGGGCGGTGCCGGCGGATGTCCGGCTCTGCGCTTTCATAGATCTCCCCCGTTGATTGTGGCCGGCAAAGCAGGATCAGTTTTCCCCATTACCAGCCTCACGCTTTTCCATCAGTTTCCGGACTTTCTCGGTGACCGCTTCATTGACCCGACCACTAAGCTGCAGGCTGGTCAACAGTGCCGGAATATCCTCCTGCAGGTTGATGTTCACCACAATCGGGTGACCACCCCGTATCTGGGGACTACTGCCCTCAAGCCGGAGGCCAAGGTTCAGAGTTCCTTCCTGATCATAGTCTATCGTGCTGTTGAGCACGGAATAGTTAAAGTCCTGAAGGGCCCGGACCACCAGATCCATGGTCTCGTTATTGCGGGCCAGTGCCTGCAACCGGTCCGCGGGGAGTTTCAGGGTGCCTCCAGGCGCGACGGCCCTGATGTTGCCTCCGGCAACCTGCACGCCCTGCCGGCTGATCACCAGCGGCACCTCACCCTGAAGTGTGCCAGTACCGGCCAGTCCCTCGGCAGGATAGACGGTCATCAGGCGGTTGACCTGTATGTCATTAAGCCACACAGGGACGGTCACTGGCAGATCAGCCAGGTTCCACTCACCCGGTTTGACCCGGATCTCCCCACCCAGAAATCCGGCATGCCCCTGGATCAGCGAAACGGTTCCTTTTGCCAGCGCCTGCAACGGTGCACGGTAGCTGCCCGCGAGGGAGACCGGCCCCAGCGGTACGCCGGGATTGAGCTGTTCCAACTGAAGCTCCGAGGTGCGGGCGACCAGGGCGTCTTCCAAGGACAGCTCCAGGGTGCCATCCAGTCCGGTCCAGGCCATTCGATCCACAATACCGGACATCCCGCTGGCGATGACCTTGCCCTCAAGCTCTGGCCCCGTGTCTGGCAGGCGAACACTGGCCTGCACAGAAAGACGCCCATCGCTGATCTCGACTCCGGCAGGCCATTGTTCCAAGGTTCCCGCCAACGCCCGGCTCGCCTGACTGCCGTCCAGCTCCCCACTGACCGTCAGCTGTGGCGTTGCGGCTAATGGCCAGCGGGCATCGACGTCCAACACCAGCCCAGCAGCCCCCTTCACTACACCACGGACGTCGACCCGGTTCAGATCCGTATCCAGCTGGCCCTCAAAGCTCCAGGATTGCGGCTTCAGGTTGGCCTGTTGCAACGTCCCGATATCAATCGCCAGGGGACCTGCCAATCGCATTGTCTTCAGGCTTCGGTCGCTCAGGCTGTAGCCGGCTTCCAGCGTGCTACCGCCCGGCCGCGCCTCTAACTGCCCCAGAGCAAATGTCGCACCATCATCCGGACTACTCACACCATCCATTTGCAGGGTTGAGCCGGCCAGAAACTCCAGCGTGGCTGACTCCACTCCCGCGGTTCCGGCCAGGCCGATACGCCCCTCTGCACCGCTGATACGCCATCCTGAACGCTCGGAGTCCGGCAACGAACCGCTGATCCAGAGTTCGGTTGTCTCCATCCGCCATTGCGCCGGGTCCGGGGCCATCTCGACGTAAAGGCTTCCGCGGATTTCGGTTTCCCTGGGCAGATCGACCCGTAAACTGCTCACTGAAAGGGTGTCCGGAAACCACGCCGGCGTCTGCTCGGGCGACAGCGACTGACTCGCTCCTGATCCATCCGGCGCTGGCTCTGGCCATGCGGGTATTTCAACTTCAAGCTGTTCAATCCGGACGCTGGCCAGCGAGAAGCTCTGCCAGTCCCAGCCCAGCACAAATCCGGAACCGCTTACCGCGAACGGCCGCGCCGGATCGGAGCTGACGAGGGAGAAGCCATCGGCACGAATTCCGTCCAATGAGAGGTGCAATCCCTGCCAGTCGAACTTCTGGATTGCCTGGTTCGCCATCAGCTGCTGCCAGGCGTCCCGGGCATAGACACCGGCGCCGATCACCACAAGCAACAGAACAACAACGACCCCGGCTACCCACCGGCCGATCCTGCTGGCCCTTGTACGTTTTTCTGCTCCCACAAATCGCTTCCTGCCAACATCAAACAAGCCGTAACCTGACATCCGGCCCAATCAGTAATAAGGTTTATACAGATTCAATGTTGCGGAGTAACGGCATGGCGTCAATGCTGCGACAAATACTCGTTATGACATTACTGGGGCTGGCGCTTGGCGGGTGTGCCAGTAATCAGCATCTGCCAGCCAGGGAGACAGGGGAGTTTTTGACGATTGAAGCTCCGGATTCGCCGGAGAAGGTCGACCGGTTGTGGCAGGTCTTCGAGCGCTATCAGGGTACGCCCTACCAGTACGGTGGCATGTCAGCCCAGGGATTCGATTGTTCCGGGTTTATCATCACCGCCTATCAGGAGGGCCTTGGCCAGCAACTGCCCCGCACCACCGCCCAGATGCTTCGCCATGGCCGAGAGGTATCGCCGGACCAGGTAGAACCGGGAGACCTGGTGTTTTTCAGGATTGGCGGCAAGGAGCAGCATGCCGGCATCTACATGGGGGAGAACCGGTTCATTCATGCGTCCACCTCCGTCGGAGTCACCCTGTCAGAACTGGACGGCTATTACTGGGCAGACCGTTTTACCGAAGCACGGCGTTTCGAAGAGAAGTGACCGGCATGTCGCCGGCCCGGCAACAGAATTACAGCCCTCCAATGGCCAGTTGCATGGCAATGGCGGCCATCATCAGTCCGATTACCCCATCAATTATCCGCCAGGCCGCCGGCCGTGACAGGACCGGTGCCAGTGCCGAGCCGCACCAGGCCAGCCCGCCGAACCACAGGATCGAAGCGCTGCTGGCACCTGCCACAAAGCTGGTGGCGTCCTCCTGCTGGGCGCCCACGGCCGGAATCAGCAGCAGGGTGTCCAGATAAACCTGGGGATTGAGTAAGGTGACGGCCAGGGTGGTAAACAGGACCCCTTTCAGGCTGCGCCGGGCGACTTCGCCGGCCTCCAGCGCCACCCTGCCCCGACTTGCCCGGACCAGCGCCTGCAGGGCCAGCCAGCCAAGAAACGCGACACCCAGCCAGCGCAGCAACTCCAGGGCCTGGGGCATCGCCATCAATGCCGCACTCACACCGAACATGCCGAGGGTAAACAGGATCACATCCGAAGCCATACACAGCCCGGCTGACCACCAGTGATGCTCGCGGCGGATAGCCTGGCTCAATACGTAGGCATTCTGGACGCCGATCGCCACAATAATCCCGCCGCAAACCACCAACCCTGTCAGATAACTCTCAAACACGCTCAATCTCCCTGAAAAACTGGCGCAAGCATACCTCGACGACTATATACTGAAAATTCATACTCATAATATTGCATCAGTTTTCCTTATGATTGACTACAAATTGCTGGAAGCGCTGGCGACGGTTGTCGAATGCGGAGGTTTTGAACGCGCCGGCACTGCCCTCGGGCTCAGCCAGTCGGCGGTATCCCAGCGAATCCGCACACTGGAGATTCGGCTGGGTCAGCCGGTGCTCGTTCGCAGTCCAGCCCTGAAGGCCACGCCCGCCGGCCAGCGGCTGCTCAACCACGTTCAGCAGGTGCAGTTGCTGGAACGGGACCTGGCGAAATCCCTGCCTATCCTCAACGAGCCCTCGGCGCGGCTACGCATTGCTTTGAACGCCGACAGCCTGGCCACCTGGTGGGCCGATGCCATCGCTGACTTCTGCCGGGACGAGGAGCTGTTACTCGACCTTGTGATAGAGGATCAGGACATTGGTCTGCGCCGAATGCGCGAGGGCGATGTCGCCGCCTGCCTGTGCAGCAGCCCACAACCGGTCGCGGGCGCGCGATGCGTGTCACTGGGCTCAATGATCTACTTGCCGCTGGCAACCCCCGATTACATCGGGCGGCATTTTCCAGGGGGACTGACCGAGCCAGCTTTGCGAAAAGCACCGGCGATCGTATTCGGACCGAACGATCAGTTGCAGCATCGTTTTCTGGCACAATGCGGTTTTCATGGTTCCTTTCCCCACCATCTCTGCCCGTCCTCAGAAGGCTTTGTAAAGCTGGCAACCGCCGGCATGGGCTATGGCATGATTCCGGAAATTCAGGTGCGGGAAGAACTGGAGGCGGGAAGACTGACCAGCATCGCCACCGGGCAACAATTGGAAGTGGAGCTATACTGGCATTTCTGGCGCCACAGCGGAGGTGCCATGGATCGCCTTACCAAGGCCCTGCAGAATGCCTGTGTGCTTAACTCGGAAAGGAACAAACCAAGGAGTCGCTTTATATGACCATATTGATTGTTGGCCTGATCCTGTTTCTGGGAATCCACTCCCTGTCCATCGTCAATGAGCCACTACGCAACCGGCTACACGATCGTCTTGGGGAGGGCGCCTTCAAAGGCCTCTACTCGCTGGTTTCTATCATCGGCCTGGTGCTGATTGTTTGGGGATATGGGGCTGCCCGGACGGACCCAACGATACTGTACACACCTGCCGGATGGCTCCGGCACCTGGCCATGCTGTTGCTTATTCCGGTTTTTCCGTTGCTGTTCGCCACGTATTTCCCCGGGAAGATCAAGGCAACGCTCAAACATCCGATGCTGGTTGCCGTAAAACTCTGGGCCCTGGCGCACCTGCTGGCAAACGGCATGTTGCATGATGTACTGCTTTTCGGCGCTTTCCTGGCCTGGGCGGTGGTGGACCGGATCTCCATGAAACGTCGCACCGAGCGGTCAATCCCGACGCTGCCGGCGTCACGGGCAAACGATGCCATTGCAGTTGTCGGTGGCCTGGCGGTATACGTCATCACGGTCTTCTGGGCCCACCAGTGGCTCTTTGGCGTATCACCGGTCTGAGCAATGGCTCGGGCTCATGTTTACAACCAACCAGTTATCAGTAAAGAGCTTATTGCCTTCGAAAACTGGCAAGAAACCACACTGGCACATTACAGGATTTACATTTGGACCTGACCACCCCCGCGCTGCTCTTCCCGGCCATCTCGCTGCTGTTGCTGGCTTACACCAACCGATTCCTGGTGCTGGCGCAGTTGATCCGCCAGCTCAAGCAGATGGGTTCCGAAGACGATCACGCCCTGATTGCCCGCCAGATCGGTATGCTGAGAAAGCGCATCGTGCTGACCAAACGAATGCAGACATTTGGCGTGCTCAGTTTTTTCCTGTGCACAGTCTCCATGTTCCTGCTGTTTCTGGGATCTGAAATGCCGGGCATTGTGGCGTTTGGTATCAGTCTGGTCGTGCTGTCGCTATCGCTCCTTTACTCGCTGTACGAGATCCAGATTTCCACCAACGCAATCAACGTAGAACTCTCCAACTTCGAGGCGAGAAAAAGCGAGAGTCAGGGCTGAGGCGACTACCGTGAGCCCGTGGAGTCAATTCCAAACCAGTGGGGGAAGCGCAGCAGGCAATAGAGGGCCAGCACGTCGTAAAGCGCATGCCAGAGCATGACCATGCCCAGGCTGGCGGAGAGATGGTAGGCAACGCCCAGGACCAGACCGAGCCCGGTGGCCACCAGGAAATAGGTAAATGACACGTAGTGGACCAGGCCAAACAGCACTGACGATGCAATAACCGCAGTCCAGGGCCCGGTGTGCTGAATCAGCCAGCCCTGGACGGCGCCCCGGAACAGAAGCTCCTCCCCGACACCGGCGAGCACCGACAAGGCCACCAGAACCATCCAGGAAAAGCTTCGGGCGAAACGGTGCAGCCCCCGCATCTGCCGTTCCAGATTGTCCGGGAACAACCCCGGAATCCGGGTTACCAGAATCAGGGTGAGATAAGTGCCGATAGCGCCAAGAGAGCCGTACAGCACGATCTCGACCCCGCCCAAGCCACCCCACTGAACGGGGATGCCGAACAACCAGATTGCCAACAGGCCAACGACACCAATGCCACCCTGAAAAACCAGGGCAGCCCTGGTGGAGATGGAAGAACCTCCGGATTTTGCCATGACTTACTGGCTGAACAGGTCTTTTACCGGAAACAGATCATCGTACTCTGGCGGCTGCTTCTGCCCCTTGGCCTGGAAGGTCTTCATCATGTCGTTGGGGCGGAACATGCCGGCCTGCCAGGTGGCCATGTACTTCAGGCTGTCCTCCACGGAGTGGTCCCGGCTGTAGTTGATCATTTCCTTACAGCCGGTAACGGCCAGCGGCGAATTGGCGGCAATCCGGGCGGCGATCTCCATCACACCTTCCAACATGGTTTCGTGATTGTCATACACGGCATTCACGAAGCCCAGCCGGTGAGCCTCTTCCGCGCCAAACTTGCGGCCGGTGTAGGCCAGCTCACGCACCACCCCTTCCGGTATCAGTTTGGGCAGGCGTTGCAGAGTGCCCACATCCGCCGTCATGCCCAGTTCGGTTTCCTTGATGGTGAAGTAGGCATCGGCGGTGCAGTACCGGCTGTCTGCCGCGCAGACCAGGTCCAGTGCACCACCGATACAGCCTCCATGCACCGCCGCCAGCACCGGCAAGCGCACCTTCTCCAGGGAGCTCAGAGTGTCCTGCAGCTGCAGCACCACCCGGCGCAGGTTCTCGGCCATCCGGCCGGGATCGCCAGCCATCGGCACCGCTTTGGAATCAGTAAACACTCCGAGATCCATGCCGGCGGAGAAATGTTTGCCCGTAGACGAGATCACGATGACCCGTGCATCGGAGTTGGCTTCGATATCGTGCATGCAACGGGGCAATTCCAGCCAGAAGGCCTTGTTCATGGTGTTGAGGGCGTCAGGCCGCTTGAACTGGACATGGGCGATGTGATTGGACACACCAACCGAGAAGCTCTGATAGGAGAAGGATTCGGTCACGTTTTGTCTCCGCTGGGTCATTAAAAGCGATAAATACCGGAAATTTCGTAATATTTTCATCTATTTTCTGATGATTTTCCGTGATTGCCTCCGAATATACCGCTCAACTGCCACAGACGAAAGCGGCGCATTACAGCTCCGCCCCAGCTCTGCCCTTCAGCTTGCCCATAGAAAAACTTGTGCCAAGCTTTAACGTGAACAAATCCCTTTTTTCGGGATTCATAATCTGATTCAACAGGGAGGAAGCCGGAATGCGCACTTCAGAAGCATTCAGGAAAACATTGCTGTTCTCCATTATGGGGCTTGGTCTCTCCGGCCTCGCGGCGGCACAGGGTTACATGGGGCCCGGCATGATGGGACCTGGCATGGGCCACGGAATGGGCTATGGCATGGGGCCTGGTATGATGGGACCTGGTATGGGACCGGGCATGATGGGACCTGGTATGGGGCCGGGCATGGGCTACGGCCCCGGCATGCAACGTGGCATGGGTCCCGGCATGGGCTATGGCACGGGCATGATGGGCGGCTGCCCGGGCATGGGGCCGGGTGCCGGATTGGACCTGACAGATGAACAAAGACAGCGTATGCAGGAAATCCAGAACCGGCACAGGCAACAGCAACAGGAAAGAATGCAGGAGATGTACGAGCGGCGTCAGAAATTCCAGGAAGAAATGAACGACGTGCTCACTGACGAGCAGCGCCAACAGATCCAGGACCGCCAGCGCCAATACTATCAGGGCTGGTAAGGCCATTGGCTTGACGCGAACCCGCACCTGGCAGGTGCGGGTTCTTTTTTTCAGGTAGCAGGCAGCAGTGAGTGCGGCAGACCACCAAAATAAACCACACGGGTCAGTTGAACTCGTGTCAGCACCAGCCCGTAACAGGTTTGCAAACGCCGTAAGGTTTCTGCTGCATCCTGAGGAGCCGGCACCATTTCCCGGATAAACTGGGCGATATCCTCCACCATGGCCCAGGGATAAAGAATCCAACGCCACTTTCGCACCTCACCGGCACTGAAATCCGCCGGGCAGGTGGTCACCAGTTTTTCGTGGAGTACGGCGGTCCGGAGCTCCGCCGGCCCGAGGGGTTCCAGGTACGCGCGGGCGGCCCGCAGGGTATCGCCGCTGTCATTCACATCGTCAACCACCAGCACCCGGGCGCCGCGGATGTCCGTTGCCAGTGGAATGGTCACCCGAGCCTCCTCACCCTTACTGGCACCGGCCTCGTAATGCTGGACACGGATGGAACACAGTGTGCCCAGGTTCAGGAAATCACACAGGAAACGCGCAGGCATGAAACCACCACGGGCGACGGCGACAATCATACCCGGGTGGAACCGGCTTGCCAGGATGTGCCGCGCCACCGTATCGCAGGCATCCACCACCTCATCCGGTGTGAGTAACTGGACCTGCATGATTGTTGGCTCTGCCATCGGGCACTCCTTGCTTGTGATCCTGTCTTTCAATTTTATACTCTCTGGAAAGCCACCACAGGAATCTCCATGGATTTCACTTTCCTCGGCACCTCCGCCGGCACACCGACAAAGGCCCGGAATGTCACTGGCCTGGCACTGATGCACGGAAAACCGAAGCACTGGTACCTGATCGATTGCGGAGAAGGCACCCAGCACCAACTGCTGCACACCCGCCACTCCGTGATGCAGCTGCAGGCGATTTTTATCACCCACGTGCACGGTGACCACACCTTCGGCCTGCCCGGCCTGCTTACCAGCGCTTCCATGCTCGGCCGTACCGAGCCCCTGTTCCTGATTGCTCCCAGGCCGGTGAAAACCTTTGTGGAAACCGCCCTGGGCAACAGCGATTCCAGCCTGAGCTATGAGCTCAAATACATCGACTCGGAAGCCGACGAATTCTATTGGGAAGACGATGCAGTCAAGGTCATGACCACCCCGCTCTCCCACCGGGTCTCCAGCCGCGCCTTCACCTTCACCGAGAAGAACCTTGAACGGCAGTTGCTGAAGGACCAACTTGAGGCCGACAGTGTCGAACCAGGCCCGGCATGGGGAGAATTGCAGCAAGGCAGGGATGTGGTGCAAGAGAACGGGACGGTACTTCGTAGTGACCAGTACACTGCCATTACCCGGCAACCCAGGAAAATCGTGGTGGGCGGCGACAACGACAACCCGGAATTACTCGAAGCAGCCTGCCAGGACGCCCACGTGCTGATCCACGAGGCCACCTACACCCAGGAAGTCGCTGACCGCGTTGGCTCCTGGCCTCAGCACAGCTCGGCGGCACAGGTCGCCCGATTCGCCGAGGCCGTGGGCATTCCCAACCTGGTGCTGACGCATTTCAGCTCCCGCTATCAGCTCAGCCGGGATGCCTATCCGCACATCGGCGAAGTCGAAGCGGAAGCGACAGGCCTGTATCGCGGTACGCTTTTTCTGGCCCGGGATTTCGCCAGCTACCGGCTCGAAAAGGACCTGACACTCCAGCTTCGGGAGCCCTCGGGGCAATAGATCAACATTGGGCCACCGGCTCCGAAACGCACCGCAGCGCTACTTCATCGAGATGGTGGTATTCACCTCTTCAGACAGATGATCCGGCTCAAACCAGCGTGCGGTAACCGTTTTCGTCTGAGTCCAGAACTGGATCGCCTGCTTGCCGTTGGGCCCCAGGTCGCCCAGCTTCGAGCCCCGCGAGCCGGTGAAGCTGAAGAAGGCAACTGGTACCGGGATCGGCACGTTGATACCCACCTGCCCCACATCGATGTCGTTTTCAAAGCGACGGGCAGCCCAGCCGGAGCCGGTGAAAATGGAAGTGCCATTGCCGTTCGGGTTCCGGTTGATGAATTCGATGGCTTCATCCAGGGTATCCACTTCCACAACGCAGAGTACCGGCCCGAAAATTTCCTCCCGGTAGATGGTCATTTCCGCTTTTACATCGGTGAAGATCGTCGGCCCCACGAAATTGCCCTCCGGATACCCCTCAACCGTACAACCACGACCATCCAGGGCCAGGGTCGCCCCCTCCTTCTCGCCTTTGTCGATCAGGCCAACCACTCGTTTGAGGGCCTGGGGCGACACCAGCGGGCCGAGATCCGCATCTCTCTGGATGCCCGGCCCAACCTTCAGGTTTTTAGATTTCTCGACAATTTCCGGCAACCATTCCCGGGCCTTGCCCACCAGGACCAACACCGAATTGGCCATGCAGCGCTGCCCGGCCGCACCAAATGCCGAACCGATCATGTTGTTGATGGCCTGGCTGCGGTTGGCATCAGGCATGATGACGCAGTGGTTCTTCGCCCCCATCATTGACTGCACGCGTTTTCCGGCCGCACCGGCGCGGTTGTATATGTGAGTACCGACGTGGGTGGAGCCAATGAAAGACAGTGCCTTGATATCCGGGTGGTCGCATATCATGTTGGCCACATCCGGGCCGCCATGGATCACATTGAGAACACCGGCAGGAATGCCAGCCTCATGGGCCAGTTCCACCAACCTCATGGTGGAGCTGGGATCCTGTTCGGAAGGCTTGAGGATAAACGTGTTTCCGGCAGCGATGGCCAGCGGGAACATGAAACAGGGCAACATCACAGGGAAGTTAAAAGCGGTGATTCCCGCGCCCACGCCCAGCGGCTGGTTCAGCGAATAGACATTCACGCCACCTGCAGCGTTCTCGGCAATCTCACCCAACTGCAATGATGTGATCGAACAGGCGTGTTCGATGACCTCCAGGCCCCGGCTAACCTCACCCTCGGCATCGGGCAGGGTCTTGCCATGTTCCTCGGTTATCAACTCCGCCAGCTCCCTGGTGTGCTCCCGTACCAGAGCCTGGAATTTCAGCATGATGCGCATGCGCTGAACGAGCGGCACTTTGCACCAATCTCGGAATGCATCCCGGGCTGACGCCACCGCCCGCTCCACCTCAGCCTCGGTGGCAAACGGCACCCGGGATACCACCTCCTGGGTGGCCGGATTAATAACATCGCGCCACTCCGCACTCTCCGAATGGACTGGCTTACCATCAATGAAAAGGGGTATCTCACGAACAGACATGACTGACCTCCGGATGAACGAGACAGGGCGTCGAATAAATATAGACCACTGAATCGTTCCTCGCCGGGTCAGCTGTCGCTCACATTCCCCATTCCTGTCCGGAGTCCGGCGGCATCACCACCCACTCTGGCTCCTCGAACTCTCCCAGCGGAGTGATCTCCACAAAGGGGGCTGCGCTGCGGATAATTTCTGTTATGCGGGGGTCCTTACCCGACTCCATGGCATCCCGCGCATCCTTGCTGTCCCAGGATGCGATGGCAATCAGGGTGTTCGGCTCTCCAATTTTCCGGTGGAGCATGGTGCCGCGGGCGCCCGGCGCCTGTTGGATCAGTTCGCTGGCGCGAATCCAGGCGTCGGCGTATTCCTCGGCGGTGTGGCCTTCCTGGACCCGGACTTCGAAGATATATTTCATCGCTCGCTCCCTTTTCGCCTTTGCTTCCCTACCATAGTCCGAGTGAATTTGCTTCGAATCAAACCAGCTGGCCAAAGAATTGGCAGCATCCGCTTTTGGATGCCACTCTTTGAGTATTTAGCACAACACCCATGTGACAAGCCACACAGGAGAAACACGCCATGTACAGCAAAATCCTGGTTCCGGTGGATCTGTCTCACTTGGAGAAAATGCCCAAAACGCTGGAGACAGCCATTGATATCGCCAAGCATTACAACTCCATCCTCTGCTACGTGACCATCACCAACACGACGCCGGGTGCAGCCGCACACAATCCCAAAGAGCTGGCGGAAAAGCTCCAGGAGTTCGCAGAGGAACAAGGCAAGTCCCACGGCATCAAGACCCAGTCAAGAGTGATTGAGACGCCGGACACAGCAGTGGAACTTGATGACAGGCTTCTGGATGTGATCAAGGAAACAGGCGCGGATCTTGTGGTGATGGCCTCCCATCCGCCCGGCACCGGCGACCGGCTGCATATTCTGCATTCCAACGCTGCCAGGCTGGTAAAGCAAAGTGATGTGTCGATCTTCGTTGTTCGCTAAGCACCGAGCATCAGCTCGCCAAACTCCGTTTTTGCCACACCAGAACAGCCAGTGCGGCGAGAATGACATTACCGGCAAGCATGAAAGGATACATATCCGGCGAAATGCGCAGCCACTCGCCGGTGAAGTTCATCATCGCGTGGAAGACCAGTACCGCCAGGATACTGCGCCCGGTGCAATTATAGACATGCATGATCATCAGGGTATGGCAGACAATCATGGGCAGCCACCAGTATAGCTCCGGGTTGAAGGTGGTATTGGCATAGTAGCCAGGGAACCAGACAAAGGGCGCATGCCAGGTGGCCCAGACCAGGCCATTGATCACGCCAGACAGGACCGGGTTCAGGTGTTGTTGCAGAGTCTCGAGGTAATAGCCCCTCAGGCCTACTTCCTCAATCGCCGGAAACACGAAAGATAACAGCAGAAGAAACAACAGAGGGCCTGGGTTGGAAAACAACCCCCAGTCCGGATCGAGGGGAGTATCGGCGATACCGAGGGCCAGCGCGACACCGGCTTTGGCCAGATCGAAAATCAGCCAGAACAACACGATAATCAACCACCAGCGGCCGGGAATACGGCGCCAGTCCACCAGCCTCCTGCCCAGATCACGCAACTGGCGCCTGCCGCCGGAAAGCGCCGCCAGTGATAGCCCGGCCACCAACGGGCTGGCACCACCCAACAGAAACCACAACAGATTGGGGAAGGCCCAGACCGACGAGTCCGAAAGCACGACTGGCGCCCAGAACAGGTATGCCCAGCCCAGATACACCAGAGGAAATGCCAGCACCGGATGTGCGCGAACCCAGATCCCCAGCTTCGCCACCCGCTCTCTCTGCTCAGTCATTGGGAAAACTGATCTCCGTTACATCCACCACAAAGAACGGAAAATAGCGCTCCGTTCCGAAATGGTTGCCGGCCTCAACATGCATCGGCAACCTGAAGCCATCCACTTCCCGAAATTCCGAGAGGTAGCCCCCAAAAGGCTGCCAGCGGTATTCCTTTTCCGGGTTGGCATTACTCCAGCGGTCAAAGCGCACCTGTAGCGGCTGGCCATCCTCTGCAACCGTCACATCCACCGATTGGGATAAACCGTTATGGCGTAGCGTTACCCGGGCGACGTTCACATCCACCAGCTCCCAATGCACGTTTGGCCCGGGCAGCAGCGCTGCGGGCGTCCAGAACACGGCTTCTGCCACGTACCGCCCGAATGCCGAACGGTCGTGATCCCGCGTACCCCCCATGCGGGCCACTGGCAGCAGCCCCATTAACCAGAAACGTGTCCAGCGACCGGTGTCCGAACCGGAGATCCGCATCCAGTCGCGCCGCGCATTCATGCTCCAGATGAAACCGACCGGCGCGGCCAGGATCTGCCGGGCCGACATCGCCAGGTAATTTGGCATGTCCCGGACTCCCATCCCGAACTTTCCCTCCATTGAGAACCTTGCCACGGTATACAGCGGCGTTTCCGGGGCGATGGTGTAGCGAAAGTAACGCCGGGCTGGTTCCGGCAGGTGGTCGACCATGGCCGGGTCAAACCGGGCGGGATCCCGTGGTTGGTTCCGGACCAGTGATTCCATGATCTGTCGATCTGCCCTGTGATCGGCAAAGCGGCGGGCAGACAGTCCGGCAAGTACGAGCAAGATCAGAGTGCTGAGTGTGTAGATCACCATGGTTACAGGACTTTCCTTGTCTATTTGTTACTGGCCATGATCTGTCGCTCCGGCTCACCGGGCAGCACGCCCGTCAGCCAGGCTTCGATCACTGTTTCTCCATGCTGGTTCGACAGAACCGCCTCCGCCCTCGCTCGGTTCCTTTCGTCCACCTCGGTGATCGTGAACACGCAGGCAATGGTTTCCCCGAAGTACACCGGCCGCCGGAACCGGAAATTCATCCCGGAGGCGAGCCAGCCGATCTGGCCGCCCACTTCGGTAATCATTCCGCCCACCAGCAGCCCGTGGCAGATCCGGCCCTGCAGGTTCTTTTCCACGGCAAACCGATCATCGTAGTGAACCGGATTGTGGTCCCGGCTGATCTCGCCGAACGCCTGGGTTTCCTGTTCGGTAAAGGTGCGGGTGATGGTAAAGGAGTCGCCGGCCTTCAGACCCGCAATGGCCTTCTCGCGTATGGGTGACATCAATCCGGATCTCCGATCAACAGCCGCCTGGTTCAGAGATACCGACCACCGGCACCGATCGCCACCACGATCAATCCCAGGATCAGGTTGGTGCCCACCAGCTTGCGGATCTGTGCCACCTGACGCCCGCCTTCCTGGGGATCCTTGTTGGTGACGGCCTGCTTGAGCCGCCGGAAGGGCGCGAAATACACGTGGAAATAAAGCAACATCATCACGATGCCCAGCCCCTGCATGGCGTGGATATGCCAGCCGGCGCCCGCCATGCCGCCAAACACACTGAAGATCATCCAGTAACCGGTCACCAGCAAAAGGATCACGGCCGCCCATACCCACCGGAAAAACCGGGACAGGGTGTGACACCAGAGCACACCGCGCTGGGACGCCTCGATCACTTCGACCACTGCCGGCCGCATGGCCATGTAGGCGAAAAACATGCCGCCGACCCAGATCACTGCGGAAAGGACGTGCAAAGCAACAGCCAGACTCATAAAACGACTCCCGGAAGAGAAATATGTGTGATGAGCATAAGCGCCCCCCGCCACAAAGCCAACCCGTCACGAAGTTAGTGCCGACTCCTCCAGCAACGGCCGGAACAGGCGCCGGTATTCGCCAGGCGTAAGACCGGTGAGGCGTTTGAACAGCCTGCGGAAGAAGGAGACATCCTCATAACCGGCGGCCAGGCTTACCTCCTCCACGGACAGATTGCCATGCTCAAGCGCCCTTTTCGCCTCCTCGATACGCAGGTTCTGCAGGTATCCGATAAGGGAGGTACCGGTGGCCTCCTTGAACCGTCGCTTCAACGTTCGCTCGGGAAGCGACGAGGCCTCAACCAGCCGGGTAATGGCACCCGGCTCCCGGAAATGCTCCTTGAGCCACTCCTCGCATTTGCGTACAGCGGAATCCGCATGATGGGTTCGGCGAACCAGCCCGGTAAACGGCAACTGCCCCTCCCCATGCCACTTCAGCAGATACACCTTGGCAATACGGAGCGCCTCGCCGATCCCCACATAACGGGCAATGATATGAAGCGCCAGGTCATGCCAGGACGTTGTCCCGCCGGCTGTCACCAACCGGCCGCCCGGATGGGCATAGACCAGGTTGCTCTCCGGGCGAAAATGCACCTTCGGGTAGCGGGTTCGAAACAGTTCCTGGTAACCCCAATGGGACGTAGCTTCGCAGTGATCCAACAAGCCGCTCTCAGCCAACAGCACCGAGCCGGAGCAGGCCGAATAGATGGTCATGCCGGATCGATAACCGTGCTTGATCCACTCCATGAGCGCCTCATACCGGCCGCTGAGATCCTCCGCCGGTCCGAGCCAGATTTCCGGCAGGATCAGAAGTTCACCGCAAGGCTCATCGTCGATGGTGCACGCCGGCTCCACCGGAATGCCGTGGCCGCAATGGAAGGGCGCGGGTTGCACCGAAATGATGCGCACATCGAAGGGCTGGCAAGGAATGGCGTCACCCACCAGAGTCTGCCAGATATTTCCGGTGGCCATTAGCACATCCACCATTCCGTAAAGCGCTGACCCGGCTGTTTCCGGTAGCGCGAGAATCAGGACTTTCGTCTGTTTCGGCCCCATTTTTCGGCCCTCCCGACATTTCGTGGCATGAATGCCCTCTTTTTGTCAGAAGTCCATCTGATCCCGCAGCCCTCAAACCCTTACTTTATACCCAGGCGCCGTATAAAGCGCCTCCCGGACTCTCCGGGGATCTCAACGACAATGAAGCAAGGTGAATGAACATGAATACCCAGGTACACATCCAAACCCGCAACGGCCTCGATCTGGTACAGATGGGCCAGACTGTTGAAGCCCTGAAGAACGATCCCGCTCTCGCACAGTTCGAATTCCGGGCCCGCAACGAGTGGGTGAACGGCGGCGAAAACCGCTCCACCATCCGCGGCTTCCATGGCGCCGGCACCGAGGACACATCCCGGACCGAAGACTATGTCTTCACCAATGGCGAGCCGCCTGTCCTTCTCGGCCACAACGAGGGTGCCAACCCGGTGGAATTCCTGCTGCACGCCCTGGCCGGATGTGTGACCACCACCACGGTGCTGCATGCCGCGGCGCGGGGTATCACCATCCACAAGCTGGCCACCAGACTGTCCGGCAATATCAACCTGGAAGGTTTGCTGGCACTGAACGACGACGCCACCATCGGCTATGAAAGCATCCGCATCGCGATGGACATCGAGGCCGATTGCAGCGATGAGGAACTGGATGACCTGCTCAGCTTTGCCAGGGACCACTCCCCGGTCTGCAATACCGTGTGCCGGCCGGTGCCGGTGACCCTCGAGCGGGCCTGATCGACAACTCCGGGGCGGCTTCCGCCCCGGAGTTCCAGACAGGCTGACTGATTCGACCTTTCCTGTTCGGTGGATAATGGGACTTTCAGGTATGATCGGGAGTAAGTCGACGCCCATCCGGCAGGAGTTGTATGTCATCACCCGTGGTATTTGCCGTTTTTGCGGTCATCCTGATTTCGGTCTCGGTGTTCTACCTGTTTTTCTATCGAACCTGGCGCCGCAAACGGGAGCTCAGCCAGCCCTTTCCCGAGCAGTGGCGGCCGGTGCTTGAGCAGCAGGTACCCTTTTACCGCCGATTGCCGGAACCACAAAAAGCGATCCTGGAACGCTTTGTTCAGCTTTTCCTCTCGGAAAAAGACTTCTACGGCTGCGACGGCTTTGAAGTGGACGAACGTGTTCGGCTGACGATTGCCGGCCACGCCTGCCTTCTGCTGCTTGGCCGCTCCTTCTCCCACTACGACGATATCCGCAGCATCCTGGTGTACCCGGATGTCTACCGCGTACAGCACGCCTGGGAACATGGCATGATCGTTCACGAAGGCGAGGAGGTTCGGGCGGGAGAGGCCTCAAGCCACGGTCAGGTGGTGCTGGCCTGGAGCCAATGCGAGCACGCGGCCAACGATTCCCACAGCCCGCACAACGTGATCCTCCATGAGTTCGCCCACCAACTTGACTACCTGGATGGCTCCGCCGATGGCGCGCCTCCGCTCAGCGGTGAGCAGGCAAGCCACTGGCAACACACCATGACGGAAGCCTACGAACACCTGCAAAACACCATCGAGCACCACCACAAGCCCTGGCTCGATCCGTATGGTGCCACCGAGCCGGCGGAGTTCTTCGCAGTACTGACCGAAGCCTTCTTCCAGCAGCCGGCGCACTTGCGACACGAGCAGCCGAAAGTGTTCAATGCCCTCAGGGACTACTACCGATTCGACCCGCTCAACCCAGGCTAATGACTGATCCCGAAGTGCTTCAACACGAGCACCATCACCAGATAACAGATCGCAGTGATACCGATCGAAATAATCAGGCTCAGGTAGAAATTCATCCCTTTCGCTATCAACAGCGGCAAGGCAATGAACAGCGCCAGGGATGGCAGGACCAGCCAGAAGATACTGGAGGCCAACTCGCCGATCTTCTGCACATCTCCGGTATCCACATACAGCCAGATCATGGCGAGGACGGAGGTCAGCGGCACCGAAGCGAGGATGGCCCCGATCACGGAGCTGCGCTTGGCGATTTCAGAAATGAGAACAACCAGGATGGCAGTCACAGCCACTTTGGTGATGTAGTAAACCAACGTTATCCGTCTCCTTTGACACCCAGTCGGTCCAGATAAACCTGGAGTTCCTGCTCACTGATATTCACATACTCCAGTACCCGGCCATAAAGCATTACCGTAGGCACGTTGCGGCCGTTCAGTTCCCGCTGGGTTTCATTCAGCACATACAGGATGATCCGCTCGGTACGGGTCAGGCCATCTCGCACATCCGGAACGGTTTCCAGCAGGGTATCCAAATCATCCTCTTTCATGGGGCTACCTGAACCTTATCAATCGGGCCCATATTTGCTCGCACTAGTGGGCACTGGAATTCGAAAGCAGACTGATGACGAGCACACCCGAAACAATCAGCGTCATCCCGATTACCGCGGGCAGGTCCAGCCGCTGGCCAAAGGCCAGCCAACCAATCAGCGCCACCAGCAGAATGCCCAGACCGGCCCATACAGCATAGGCAATGCCAACTGGAATAGCCTTGAGCGTGAGTGCCAGAAAGTAGAACGCGATGGCGTAGCCTCCGACCACCAGAACGCTCGGCACCAGTTTGGTGAACCCGGCACTGGCCTTCAGTGCGGACGTTGCAAGCACCTCGGCGACGATTGCGATTCCAAGAAAAATCCAGCTTTTCATCAATGACCATCCGATACGGAAAAGGGCCGAACTTTAACGGGTAGGATCAGGCTTGCCTACCCCGGAGCGCTAGTGATTTCACAACCAACGCCGCACCTGAGATGCATAGCGATCATAGGTCTCTCCGAACAATGCGCGCATATGTCGTTCCTCCGGCAGGATCTGGAACCGGTTCATGTAGACGATAAACAGTGGCAACAATAAAGCGGCGAATACGCTGCCCAGGAACAGCCCCCAGGCGACAAGCATCAGCAGGAATCCCAGATACATCGGGTTTCTGGTGTAACGGTACACACCCTTTACCACCAGAGTGTCAGCTTCATGGGGCGTGCGCGGGTCGACCGTGGTGTCCGCAGACCTGAACTCAAGAACGCCCAGCAAAGCAATGCATGCACCGATTGCCAAAACGGCAGCGGAAAGCCAGAGCTTGCCGGGGATAGTGAGGTAACCGGCAGGCAGAAGGCGGGAGACAGCCCACATCGCACCTCCGAAGAGGATAACCAGTAGCAGGGGTGGGACCTTGAGTTCAAGTGCGTTCATGATCGAATGACGTCCGGCTTTTCTTTGACCTGTTCCCCGGCACCATTGTCTACTAATAGCAAACATGAACTGATCGCCGGGGGGTTCAACGAGAGAAATACCCTCGAATTCAAATGGTAATCGAAAGATGTGAATGCAGACGAACAGTATATGTCCGATTTTATGCGCGTGTGCTCAAAACTCGAACGATGGGGGGCGGGTTCGGAATAAGGACACGCTGAAGGCGTTGGCCATGGTGCCGTTCGAGCCCCGACACATCAGATGTTCGTGCTTCAGACAGCCTGATAATGGACTGCGGGCCTTTATCGGGGGGAGGCTTCCAGCATACGAAGTGTTTTTTCGTCGACACCCAACTGTTCCATTGCATCAGCCAAGCCTCTCTGCTCCAGCCATTCCGCCTGCATACGAAGTGCCCTGGCTTCCATGACGGCCTTTGAGGCCCGGTTGCTGCTGGGCACATTCTGAACCTGGAAATGATGCACCAGCTCATGCAGTAGGTAACTGATATCAAGAAGACTGTCAGAATCAAAGTTGGTATTCAGATAGACAACCACCGACCGGGCATCGTAGGCGCCCCGAATGCTGGGTAGAAGATCATGGGAAAATCCGGGAAAGCACAGTTCTTCCAGTCCCGCCTGGCTTTTGAACTGAATATCCGGAAGCTCCGTTTCCGAATAACCGGTCCGTTCGATGATCCAGCCGCTCAGCGTATCGGCCAATGCCCGTAATTCAGCCTGCCGACTATCTGGGGTTTGGGCGCTGACAGCATGGACCGCGCTGAAAACCACAAGCAACCACAGCAAAAACTGGCGCCGGAGAAGCACTATTCGCCTGGTCAAAAGAGAGCGCCCGGACGATCCAGGCCTGCCCCGTAACATGACAATCCCCTTTCACAAGAGAGCTTCGTGAATGGTGGTCTGTCCTGTCAGGCTAGTGTCCCGTCTGGTTAATTCGCTGACCTACTGAGCCACTGAGAGCCTTGAGAGCAAGGCGCGATGGCGAAGGTTTGGTGGTTCCAAATCGAGTCAGAGCAACGCAGCTATCAAGGCTCTCAGTGGCTCCCGAAGGGCGCGGCGCTGGGGCCCCTGACCGATGTTGCCAGCACTTGATGTGGAACCAC
>NZ_JAWOIS010000066.1:0-4329 GCF_046484525.1 Marinobacter sp. | reverse complement strand
GTGAAGCGGCGCAGGGGCTGGCCGTCCTGCCAGACCACCAGGTCCACAGGGTGTTCCAGCATGGATTCGGCAGAGACGTCGGGGTTGGTGCTGGCCAGATCCAGCCGACCCTGGAACAGCTCGGAAAGGCTCTCGGTCAGCGCGAAGGCGACCACGGCGAAATGATCAGAGGGGAAGTCACCGACACGGGCGGTGAACTACAATCCGCTTGCCTGGGGCATGTCTTCAGTCCTTGAAGGGTTGACTCGGTCCGTTGAATCGGTGCGGGTAATGTGCCATCGGATCCTTGATGGGGAGCCCGCGAAGTTGGGAAAGGTACCAGCAGTTTGGGAGAAAATCCAGAGTTGGGGGGATGGGATTGAAGATGGGGTCAGATGAAGGTCTTCATCAGACCCCAGAGTAGAGACTTGAGCAGGGAGTTGGGGTCTGAAGAAAGCCTTCTTCTGACCCCGACTTTATCCGGAAGCTTTGGGGTGGGCTGAACTTGGGGTCAGATGAAGGCTTTCATCAGACCCCTTAGGCTGAGCCCCTGAGCAGGTTACTCGATTGGCTCGCGCACGATCTTGCCATCCTTGACCACGGCCAGGGTGGTCTCGGTGACGAAGCCGCCCTTGTCGGTCACTTCGCTGACTTCATACGGATTTTTGCTCGAATCCATGTTGGCCAGGGCGTTGCCGATGGCGCCGCGGATCACTTTTGGATCGGTGGATTCGGTGGCGTCCATGGCTTCCACCAGACCGTGTAGCGCCAGGTAGTTGTAGGCCGCTTCGGAGCCCGGTATCTTGCCGTACTTGTCCTGGTAGCGCTCGATGAAGCTCTTCGCCGCTTCGGTCTCGTACACGCTGAGGGGCACCACGCCGATGGCGCCTTCCACCATCTCCATGCCGCCGGCCATGCCCAGGGTCTTGCCTGCGTGTTCCAGGGCGTAGTCGGTGAAGGCACGGACGTAGCCATCGAACGTCGGCGGAATACGAAGCGTCAGGGAGTTACCCTTCTCGGTAACCGTCGGGACACTGGTGTAGGCCATGATCAGGAAATCGTCTTTCTCGTTAAAATCCTGCAGGGCGAACACGCCACCGGAGTGCGGGATAAAAACGGCCGGCACGTTGGACTCCTGCTTCAACCGCTTGGCATTGGTAGCCGCCTGTGCCGGGGAATAGCGGTCGTCCAGGGACACCAGGTTAATGGTGGTCTTCTCGCCATTCAGGTCAAACCCACCGGCCGCGTTGATTTCCTCGGCGGCCATGCGCAGGCCGGACAGGGTATTTTCCCCGTACAGGGCAGCACCGCCACTGAGAGGGCCGGTGAAACCGATGTTGACCTCACCCGCCATGGCACCGGCAGTCAGAGTCATACCGATGGTAGCCGCTGCAACAGCCTGACCCAGTGTTTTCACTTTTTTCATTGTTTTCTCCTGGTTTGTTGCGCTCGTCGTTGATCCGTTTCCGGAGCCATCAGGCTCCAATGTATGCTTTGCGAACCTGCTCGTTGCCGAGAATGGCTTCCCGATCGCCTTCCATGACCAGCTGGCCGTTCTCCATCACGTAAGCCCGGCCGGCGATCTTGAGGGCGGCAAAGGCATTCTGTTCCGCCAGCAGCACGGTGGTGCCGAGGCTGTTGATCTGCCGGATGGTCTCGAACATTTGCCGGACCACCAGCGGGGCCAGGCCCAGGGAGGGCTCGTCCAGCATCAGCAGCCGGGGCTGGCTCATCATGGCCCGGCCAATGGCCACCATCTGCTGCTGGCCGCCGGACAGGGAGCCCGCCGGCTGGCTGGCCTTGTCTTCGAGAATGGGGAACAGCTCCAGTACTTCGTTCAGACGTTTCTTGTTGCCCTCCCGGTCGCGCCGATGCACATAAGCACCCATCATCAGGTTCTGCTGCACACTCATCTGCGGGAACAGCTTCCGGCCCTCGGCGCACTGCACCACGCCGGAGGAAACTACCGCACTGGGTTTCATGCCATTGAGGTGCTTGTCCTCGAAGCGGATATCACCGCCTGTCGGTTTGACCAGACCGCTGATGGCATTGAACAGAGTGGTTTTGCCGGCACCGTTGGCACCGAGCAACACCACCAGCTCACCGGTATCGACCGTCATGGAAATGTCGGTGAGGGCCTTGAAGCTGCCGTAGCAGACATCCACGTTCTCAAGCTGCAGCATCTTCATCACCTCCGAGGTAGGCCTCGATCACTACCGGATTGTTACGCACTTCTTCCGGCGTGCCCTCGGCGATCTTCTCGCCATGGTCCAGAACCATGATCTTGTCCGCCAGGCTCATGATCATGTCCATCTTGTGCTCGATCAGGCAGACGGTCAGGCCGTTGTCCACCATCTTGCGCATCAGCGCGGCGAACCCCTCGGTCTCTTCCGGGTTTACGCCCGCCGCGGGCTCGTCCAGCAAGACGATCTTGGGATCGGTCGCCAATGCCAGGGCGAAGGCCACACGCTTGCGCTCTTCCTGGGTGATATCGGCAATGAACTGGTCGGCAACGTGGCTCAACCCGACGAAATCCAGCGGCCTCCATGGCCTTGTCCCGGGCCGCATTCATGAGAGGGGTTAGCCGTCTCAATGATGTCGTCGGGCGCTGGATAGCCCTGCTCGTGTTCGCCATGTTTGCGTTCCTGCTGCTTGAGGTGGGCTTCCGCTACCTGTTCAATTCGCCGACAGTCTGGACCAATGAACTGACCCAGATGCTGTTCGGCATCTATGCGGTGATGTCCGGTGGCTACATCATGGCCCATCGAGGGCACGTGAACGTCGACCTGCGGCACTCCCATCTGGCGCCGCGCAAACGGGCGGTGCTGGACATCGTCACCTCCACGGTATTCTTCATTTTCACCCTCGCGCTGCTCTGGTTCGGCATCGACATGGCCCGGGAGTCCATGTCCAGCTGGGAGACCTCCTACTCCGCCTGGAATCCGCCCATCTGGCCGGTCAAGCTTGCGATTCCGGTAGGGACGGCGCTGCTGGTCCTGCAGGGCCTGGTCAAGCTGCTCGAGGACATCGCCGTAGCCTTCAACCTCGACTGCTACACCCCAGAAGACACTGATTCCGAAGGAGAGCAGCTGTGAGTATTGAAGCCCTGACCCTGCTGTTCTTCGGCTCTCTGCTGTTTTTCCTGCTGCTGGGCCTGCCGCTGGCGTTTGTGCTGGGCGGCGTGTCCGTGGTGTTCCTCTATTTCACCTGGGGTTTTGATTCCTTCTACATGGTGGCGTCCCAGATCTGGGGCACCATGGAAAGCTTCACCCTGGTCGCCATTCCCCTGTTTGTGTTCATGGCCATGATCCTGGAACGCACCGGCGTGGCCAGGGATCTGTACCGGATGATGCACCTCTGGTGCGGCGGCCTCAGAGGCGGCCTTGCGCTGGGCATCTGCGCCGTGTTTGCCGCCATGGTAGGCATCAGCGGAGCTGCGGTGGTCGCGATGGGCACCATTGCCCTGATCACCGGTGTCTCGGTCGGCCAGATGTTCGCCGCCGGTATCATGCCCGGCATCCTGCTGATGGTCCTGACCGCCATCTACATCATAGTGCGCTGCCACCTGCAGCCGGAACTGGCACCCGCCCTGCCCAAAGAGGAAAGAGGCACCTGGCCGGATAAATTCCGGGCCCTGCGGGCGGTGCTGTTGCCAATCGGTGTGGTCGTTATGGTGCTGGGCTCCATCATCGGCGGTATCACCACCCCGACCGAAGCCGCCGCCATGGGCGTACTGGGCGCATTGATTTCGGCCGCCGTCTATAAACAGTTCAAGTGGAGTATCCTGCAGGAAGCGGCGATCCGCACCTTCAAGCTCACCGGCATGATCATGTGGATCCTGTTTGCCGCCCACGCCTTCAGCGCCGCCTACCAGAGCATGGGCGCCCAGGAACTGATCGAAAGCCTGATGAACATGGTCCCCGGTGGCCCCTGGGGCATCATCATCGCCATGATGGTGATCGTATTCCTGCTGGCCATGGTGCTCGACCCGGTGGGCATCATGCTGATCACCCTGCCGGTGTTCATGCCAATCGTGGAATCCCTGGGCTTCGATCCGATCTGGTTCGGAATCCTGTTCGTGATCAACATGGAAATCGGCTACAGCCGTGTCCGAGCCAGAGCAGAGCGGGTCGCCGGTATCGAGTGTAAAGGGATCGTTGTTGATGCGGCTCTGATGGAAACCCACGGGGATTCCCAGGCCGATCTGCAGCCAGGGCATACCGGTCTTGGAGAGGCGGAACATGCCAATGGCGAACTGGAGATTGGCGCCCATCAGGTGATCAGTGATGAAGTAGCGGCCGTCGGCCCCCTTGAGCACCAGGGGCTTGTTGGCATAGTTCACGATGAGAC
>NZ_JAWOIS010000058.1:0-84738 GCF_046484525.1 Marinobacter sp. | reverse complement strand
GGTTCTACCTGAAACCGGGCCGATGCAATCAAGATCGCCTGAGGGCTGGACAGAGCATCCGATCACACGTAAGATTGCGCCTCGAAATTGACGCACACCGTGCCCGATTTCTTCCGCCCGTAGCTCAGCTGGATAGAGCGTTGCCCTCCGGAGGCAAAGGTCTCAGGTTCGAATCCTGACGGGCGGGCCATCTTTCTCAAAAGAGCCCCGCCAAGTGTGGGGCTTTTTTGTGAAAGACGGTCTGATCGTTAGCTAAATTGCAAACCTGCGTACGGACTCCGGCACTGAGAGGAATGGCATCCCTGCCATGCTCATCCATTGTAAAGATGCTCCCCTTTGCGATTGCTGGGCATTCAGGAGAGCACTTTTTCTTACTGTCGCTCTTAGCCAAGTACTTTGCGAATCTCATCCATGATTGCCGCCTGCTCTTTGCGCGCGGCAAGGGCAGTCTCCATATCCACTTTCACGAACCGGACCGGCATGTTCGGCTGTAACTGACCAATCAGGTCCATGTCAGCCGAAATAACGCAACCCAGCATGAAATACCCGCCACCAGACACTGCATCACGGTGCAGTACGATTGGCTCTGAGCCGCTCGGTACCTGAATGGAGCCGTAGGGATAACAGGCATCGGTGATGTTGGATGGGTCCGCGCCAGCACTGAATGGCTGTTCGCGCTCGACAAAATCAAGTTTGCGCCCGCCCTGAAAGCGATAGCCCATGCGGTCTGCTTCATTGGCGACTTTCCAGGTATCCTCGAAAAAACTGTCCTGGGACTGCTCAGTAATTCGATGCCAGTATAGCCCGGGCAGCACGCGAATCTCGGCCGGATTGGACGGGCTGCGCCGCAGTGCCGCAGGTACCGAGACCCCATCCTTAACGGTTTTGCTGCTTTTGCCGAGTGGCAGCGAATCGCCCGGCTGCACAGGGCGACCGTTAACACCACCGAGCGCACCGATGGCATAGGTCGAACGGCTGCCAAGGTGAACGGGCGTGGTAATGCCGCCGGAAATAGCAATGTAGATTCGCGCGCCGGATTTCAGAAAGTCGAAGGACAACACCTGGCCGGCTTTCACGGTGAAGGCGGTCCAGGTATCACGTGGCTCACCATCCACTTTCGGCGGCAGTTCTGCGCCGCAGACTGCGACGGTTACATCCCGTGTGAATTCAAGTTCCGGCCCGACGAATACGGATTCGAGCCCGGCCGCTCCCTCATCGTTGCCAACAAGCAGATTCGCTGTTTTGAGTGCCAGGCGATCCATGGCCCCACCCATGGGAATACCAAGATGATAATAGCCCGGCCGTCCCAGGTCCTGGATCGTGGTGGCAATACCGGCTGAGATTACATTAACGGTCATAAAGGGCCTCCATCAGCTTGGCGTTGGTACCGTCCATATCGGCATTGAACTCGCTTAGCGAAAAACGAACGTTTCTGATACGAGGCATGTATTCGCCGGCCTGCACCTGGGCAATCGCGGCATCATACTCTTCGCGATTGATTGGTTTGAATCTGACGATATCCCCCGGCTTGAAGAAAACCATGAAGTCTTTCAGGTAGGGAACACTTTGCTCCGGGTCATAGATCGGCATGGGGGTGATACCGAACATCTGGTACCCGCCCGCGCCGCGCACGGAGTAGATGCAGGAAAAGCTGCCCCCGTAGCCAACCGTCTGCCGTGGTGTGTCGGTGCGCGGGCGGAGGTATTTTGGCACCTGGATCTGACGCGACCGGTCAACCATCTGATAGAGAAACGGCAGGCCGGAGACAAACCCGACCATGGAGACGAACCAGGGTGCTCCGGAATGCGCCTCAATGAACTTCTCTACACTGTCATAGCCATTGATCGATGCTGCGTATTCGATGTCGGTCGCGCTGGGGTCCTGGTGGCGTTCGCGAAACCGCATCAGGGTATCGTAGGTCCACGGATCCTGGTAATAGACCGGAACTTCGATTATACGTGTCTCCAGAACGTTTTCGCCCTGTTCCGCCTGTGCTTCCAGGCGTTTCAATTCCTTCATCATGTCATCCGGGTGAATCACATCCGGATCGAATTTGATCTGGAACGAGGCGTTGGCCGGACATATTTCGGTGACGCCCTTGATGTTGGCATTGCGCACAGCGTTGGTCATGGACATTGAGACAAAGAATGCCTCAAGCGACATTTCTTCGTCGACTTCTACGAAAATGTGCTCATCGCCGCCAAATGTGTATCGACTACTCATGAGTTTGAGCCCCTTTTTGTTTTATGAGATCAAGGTTTTTTTCCAGCCACGGCTCCAACCAACGGGTATGGACGACGCTTTGCTGCAGCTCTTCACTCTCAAGCAAAGCCTGGAACAGCGGCGCGGTGGTGGGCAGCCCCTCGATATGAAGTTCGCCAAGGGCGCGCTTGAGCCGCAACAGCGCACGGTCACGGTCTTCGGCCCATACAATCAGTTTGCCCAACAGCGAATCGTAGAAAGGCGGAACGGCATAGCCTGGATAGAGCATGTGATCGAAACGCACACCCGGCCCGTCCGGGGTGAGCAAGTTGCCGACGATGCCGGGAAACGGCATGAAATTATTGGCCGGATCCTCTGCGTTTAACCTCACTTCGATGGCGTGCCCGGTTCTGCGTATCGTCTCCTGTGTAACACGCATCTTTGTGCCGCCAGCGATCAAGATCATCTCGGCGACCAGGTCGACGCCACAGATCATTTCGGTCACAGGATGCTCAACCTGGATGCGTGTGTTCATCTCAATGAAATAGAAGTTCCCTGTCTCGTCGTCGTAGAGATACTCGATGGTGCCGGCGCCTTTATAGTGGACAGCCTTTGCCAGCGCGACAGCCGAGCGGTACAGTTCTTCGCGAACCCGATCATCCAGCGCGATCGATGGTGCCTCTTCCCACACCTTCTGGCGGCGGCGCTGCAAAGAGCACTCACGCTCAAAGAAATGTACGACGTTTTCGCCATCACCTAGTATCTGGACCTCGATGTGCCGGGCACGCTCGATGACCTTCTCTATATAGATGCCGCCGTCACCGAACGTTGCCGCAGCCTCCGAGGAAGCCTGGGGGGCCAGTTCCTGGAACTCGGCAGCATCATGAGCAACACGGATGCCGCGGCCGCCGCCTCCGGCGGCCGCCTTGATCATTACCGGGAAACCAATCTCCTCTGCTATTTCGGCGGCGGCGTCCATATCCTTTATAACGCCGTCACTGCCGGGCACCGTTGGGACATTTGCCTTCTCCGCTTCGGCTCGAGCGGCCGCCTTATCTCCCATCAAGCGTATGGTGTTGCCATCCGGACCCACGAAGACAAGTCCTGCGGCAGCTACAGCGTCTGCAAAGTTTGCATTTTCGGCAAGAAAGCCATAGCCGGGGTGAATGGCGTCGGCACCGGTTTCCTTTGCCGCCGTCAGGATCGCATCGATAGAGAGATAGGATTTTGCCGCCATTGGCGGCCCGATGTTAACCGTTTCATCCGCCATTTGAACGGCTCGGCTTTCGGTGTCAGCGTCGCTGTGAACGACCACTGTAGCGATCCCGAGATCACGTGCAGCGCGGATAATTCGGACTGCTATTTCACCCCGGTTTGCGATCAGCAGCTTTTGAATACCTGTTTTTCTCATGATGGCCTCAGTTCAGCTCGGCAATAACCTGCCCTGCCATAACGGGTTCACCGTCACTGACCGGAAAGTCTGCAATCGTTCCGTCAGCATCCGCTTTCACTTCATGGAAGGTTTTCATGACCTCGACAAGACCGATGGTGTCGCCTTTGGTGACGGTATCGCCAACTTCGCGGTAGGCGGCCTGGTCCGGTGCCGGTTTACGATAGAATGTTCCCGGGATTGGGGATTTCACTTCATGCTTAGCCATCGGTAGTGTCTCCTGATTGTTATTCTGGTGCTGTCTCAAGCCGTTTCTAGCTGTTTGATTGCCTCATTGACCGCCTTGGCAATGTCAATGGCATTGGGTGTGTCAGAGTGGACACAAACGGTTCCGGCGCGCACAGGCAGTGACTTGCCGTTGACGCTATCCACTTTGCCATTACGCATAGCCTCAAGAACGCGCGATGCCGCATATCCGGGATCGACCTCACTGTGCGACCGCGTGATGATCAGATTTCCGTTATCATCATATTCCAGGTCGGCATAAAACTCTGCCAGGAAGGGGATTCCCCGTTCTTTGTAAACCTTTTCGTGCTGGGTACCAGCAAGTCCCAGCACAGGCACTCCATAGACTTCGGCGGCATCAGCAACGGCATGGGCGATGTGCTCCATGCGCGCTGCCATGCCATAGAGTGCGCCGTGTGGTTTGAGATGCGACAGTGCCACACCACTGGCGTCCAGGAAGCCCTTCAGCGCACCGATCTGATAGAGGATGATGTTGGCCATTTCCTCACGGCCAATCTTCATTTCCCGCCGACCAAACCCGGGTAGATCCGGTAGCGCGAAATGTGCACCAATCTTGACGTTATTCTCGCGCGCCAGTTCTACGGTGCTTCGCATGTGGTTAGGGTCGGAGCCATGGAAACCGCAGGCTATGTTGGCCTGGGTGATATACGGCATCATGCCTTCGTCGTCACCCATCCTGTAAAGGCCGAAGCTTTCGCCCATGTCACAATTCACATCTACATGCATCGTTTGTGCTCCTTAATTCTTGAGAGAGGCAACGTACCGAAGCCTGATCTGGTCTGCGATGACCGCCAGTATCAGCAGAATGCCGAGCACGACGGTTTGTAAGTAGGATTCGATTTGCGCCAGGTTCATGCCGTTCTGAATCAGGCCGATGAACAGGGCACCGAGGACGACGCTTTCAAGGCGCCCCACACCACCTCGCAGACTGACCCCGGCTATGACGCAGGCGGCAATGGATTCCAATGGCATCGAAGCACCAATATTGGCTTCACCGGTATCAATACGCGCCGTCAAAAGCATGCCGGCAATGGCTGCAAAGAGAGCGCTCAGCACGTAGGTGAAGAACAGCGTGGCTTTCGTGTTGATGCCTGATAGTGAGGCAGCCTTCGGGTTGCCGCCGACCGCATAAAAATACCGGCCCTGAGGCGTGCGGTAGAGGAATACATATAGGGCGACAGCCAGCAATGCGGCGACGAAAACCGGTGCGGGTATACCGAGCAGGGCACCATAGCCAAAGGTGTCGCTGAAGGCCCGTGGCATGCCGTAAACAGGTACGCCACCGGTCAGGTAGAGTGCGACACCGAAACCGACCGATGCCATACCGAGCGACACCATGAAAGGCGACACGTTGAAGAAGGCGACGCCCGCACCGTTAACGATACCGATCGTGACCCCTGCCAGAATGCCGGACAAACAACCGAGTGCGATTGCCAGCCAGACCATGTCGGGTGCAATGGAGAAGATGGCAGCCATAACCAGGGCGCCGACCACTGAGCTCAGTGCCAGGGCTGTGCCAACCGACAGGTCAAAGCCACCAGTGAGCAGGGCCATCATCTGGCCAAGTGCAACAATCATCAGGTAGACCGATTGGCGAAGCACGTTCATCAGGTTTTGCAGCGTCAGGAAGTTTTCCGACAACAGCGAGAACACCACCATGGCGATGAACAGAAGAAAGGGCAGAATGCCGAGCTTCACGAACACGCGCTTGGTTAAGTCCCCAATGCCGCCGATAGCCGGTGCGTTGGGCGCAGTAACAGATTGCTCAGCCATTAACAGGCCTCCTTTTCGAAGAAATGGGCAAGCACCTTCTCTTCAGTGAGTTGGTCGGCCTGCAGTTCGGCCTGAGTCCGTCCCTGGTAAAAAACGTAGGCGCGGGTCGTAAGATGAAGTATTTCAGGCAGGTCGGACGAGATAATGACAATGGCCACGCCACCGCGTGCGAGTTCAACAATAAACTCATAAATGGAAGCGCGTGTGCCGACATCGACGCCGACCGTTGGTTCGTCGAAGACGATCAGGTCATATTTGCGGGTCAGGGCCCGGGCGAGCATCACCTTTTGCTGGTTGCCACCGGAAAAGTGTTCAACCGTACGTTCAATCAGCGGCGGCGACAGGTTGAGCCGTGTGGTAAGTGCTTCGACTGCCCTTTTTTCGCCACCACGATTGATGAAACCACCTTTTGAGAATGGCTCGATGTCGAGTGAAGCGAGTCCAACATTCTCGCGCACCGAGCGCATCATCATCAGACCCTCATGGCGCCTATCGGCGGGCAAGTAAAGGAAACCATCGCGTATATTGCGTTTTGGTGTGTGACCCGTGATACCCTGGTTATTCAGCGTGACCGTCCCGGAGCGGATTGCCAGTGCACCGAAACATGCCTGCATCATCTCCGATTTTCCCGACCCGACCAGTCCGGCCATGCCGACAATCTCACCCGCCCGGACAGTCAGCGACGCGTCAACCACCAAACCGTCGTTTGTTGTGACATTCCTGGCATCGAGCACTACATCGCCCGGCGCATTCAGGTTCAGCTCCGGAAAGATGGCGCCGACCACGCGACCGGTCATGAGCTGCACCAGATCATCTTCCGTTGCGTCCGCCGCCTCGACAGTTTCGATATAGCGGCCATCGCGAAGAACAGTGATCCGATCAGCGATGCGACGAATCTCGGCCATTCGGTGAGTGATGTAGATGACTCCGACCCCGCGTTTCTTCAAACCGCCGATCAATTCGAACAACTGGTCAGTCTCATGCGAGGTGAGCGAGGCCGTAGGTTCATCAAGAATCAAAACCTGCAGTTCAGAACGAAATGCCTTGGCGATCTCAACCATCTGCTGCTCTGCACGGGTGAGGCGATCCACCCGCTGGTCCGGCCTCAATGCAAAGCCAAGCTCATCAAGCGTTTCCTTTGCCTCTCGACTGATACGGGCGCGGTCGAGCAATCCAGCTCGTCTGGGCTCGGCGCCGAGAAACAGGTTCTCCTCCACAGTCATCTGAGAGATCAGTGAAAATTCCTGGAAAACCGCCGAAATACCGAGAGAGCGAGCGTCGTGAACCGAAGCCAGTGTCACCGGCATGCCTTTGTAAGAGATTTGGCCGGTGGTCGGCTGGTTCGCACCAGCCAGAATGGAAATCAGGGTCGACTTTCCCGCACCATTCTCTCCGAAGAGCACATGCACTTCGCCGGCAAGCAGTTCGAAATCCACGCCATCAAGCGCCCGAACGCCAGGATAGTCCTTGGTAATGGCCCGGGTCTGGAGGAGCGGGGTTTCCCCCACCTCCTCACGACCCTGCTGTTTGTTGATTGAATTCAACATGACTTACTTTACCGAGAAGACTGGGCGGAAGCCGTCTGGTGCCAGTGTCGAAGCCGCGTCAAACTCGTCGTAGTTTTCCTGTGTTACCACATAGAGCTCAGGACCGACGTGCTTGAGATAATCCTTGCCTTCCAGTATCCGAACGGCCTGGTCGACAGCGATGCGCCCCTGAATGACGGTGGAATCGGTTGGTGCAGCAAGAATCTGGCCACGGGCGATACCCCGATCAACACCCGGAGCATAATAGTAGGACACTACCTTTACTTTATCTGCCAGCCCCCTTGAGCGGAGGATTGGAATAGCCGCTTCTGCTGTGACCGCAGTACCGACAATGTAGTCAAGATCGGGATAGGTCTGGAGAGTATCCTCGACGAGCCTGGCCTGGGCTTCCTTGCCGGTGTCGCCGTATTTCGTTTCTACCATCTCGATCGCCGAACCCTCTACCGCGCCCAGGAAGCCGGCATTCCCCGCTTCGACCCAACCGGCACCGGCGGGACCCGGGAACCAGGCGACTTTCGCTGACTCACCACCTGCAGGATGCAGGTCAGCCAGGAACTCACCGGCCTTGGCGCCCATTTCGCCAAAGGATACCAACGACTTGGCCGAGAGCTGATCGGACGACATTCCGTTGATAACGTCGATGACCGGGATACCGTTCTCACTGATCTCAGCGACCAGGTTGTTAAGCCCGTCATAGGCGATGGCGCCGATAATAACGGCATCAGCACCTGCGGAAACGCAATCCTCGATCTGCGAGATTTGAGTGTTGAGGTTCGTGTAGCCACCCGCGTCAGTCACAGTGGCTGCCACACCGAGCCTTTTGGCCTCTTCGGTGATGCCGTAATTGACGCCAAGCCAGTAGGCATCCTTCATGTGGGGAAAAGAAACGCAGAGATTCCATTTCTGCGAGGCTTCGGCGAGTGGTTCGTAATCTGTTTTGCTGCGTGGGCTATCCATGTTGAAGGGGGGAGTCCAGACTTCGACAGGATACGGGTACCAATTTTCGGCCATTGCGCTGCTGGAAAAGGCAATCGTCATTGCCACGGTCGCAGTTGATGCGCTGAGAAATTTTTTCATTATTGTTTCTCCTGATGTGAAAGGAGCTCTGCTGCCCCAACGCCAATCCCCTCTGGAAAGACGATAAAACAACCATAAAATGAGACAGCAAATTTGTATAATACGATTTTCAATATCCCAATATCTGTTAAAACGATATACTGATTGGAGAACTTCCGCGGCGAGTTCGCGCATGGCTTGGTAGTCCGCGCGCCACCGAAGCAGTTATAGGACATTGATTTAAAAGTAGATTAGTTATGAAAGAGGCACCATGATGAGGGCAGCTTTATAAGCACACCGCAATCAGACTTTATTTTTCAATCTTTTAAATGAATAGTTGTTATAAATTTTATGAATACACCTACGATCCGTCAGATCCGTTACTTCATTGCAGTCGCGAACTTGGGACAGATTTCACGCGCAGCTCTCGAACTGAATGTTTCCCAATCTGCAGTGACAACGGCAGTAAAACAGCTTGAGGAAATCGTCGGCACCCCGCTCCTCGCGAGACATGCCGGGGGAGTGGCCCTGACCTATGAGGGCAATATCTTTTGCGATCACGCCCGACGAATAATGGCTGTGGTGGAGGAGGCAGTCAGATCTCCACGCCGCTTGCGTGATGACGTTAAGGGCACTCTTCGTTTAGCAATGACATACACGGTCGCTGGCTACTATATTCCAACCTATATCGAGCGGTTCCTTCGTGTATTTCCCCACGTGGACCTTCAGTTGACTGAATCTTCGCGAACCGCGATCGAAGATGGGCTTGCATCAGGTGAATTTGATCTCGCAGTGATGTTGACCTCTAATATCGTCGATCAGGAGGGAATATCCTACGAAACGCTGCTGCAATCACGCCGCAGGCTATGGTTGTCGGCGAACCACCCCCTTCTCGAACTGCCATCGATCTCCCTGGCCGATGTTGCTGCCCAGCCCTACATCATGCTGACGGTCGACGAAGCCAGTAACACGGCGCAGCGCTACTGGAATCGCACGAACTATCGCCCACATACAATTTTCAGAACGAGTTCAGTTGAAGCCGTGCGTTCAATGGTTGCTAGCGGCATGGGCGTGACGATTCTGTCTGACATGGTCTATCGGCCATGGTCGCTCGACGGCCGCCGCGTCGAGGCCACCTCACTGGCCGACCGGATACCGACAATGGATGTCGGTCTTGCCTGGGCCACCAATGTTGAGCAGAACACGGCCGTTTCTGCTTTTCGGGAATTTATGCATGTTGGTGAAGAGCCAGATATGCGTTGAACGCATCATCGATCGTTTATACGTTTTCACTAGCCATAATCACTGCCAGGCCCTTGTCAGCCTCGCTAAAAAGCCAGTGACCTGGTCCCCTGAAAGTCGCTTTATGCCATCACCCTCCAGTTGCCCAGAACCGGCCATGTCTTTATCATGCCGCTGACAGTTCCAATGAATGCCTGATGCCCTTTTCTCACGAGCTAAGCATTCAACACCACACACAATCCCAGTCGACAGGGGAGTCCCGGCAAAACCTCCGGGGCTGAGAGTGCCTTCGGCAGACCCTGGAACCTGATCCGGATCATTCCGGCGGAGGAAGCGCGACATGATGATGACCCACTTGGCCGCCATTGTGGCGGCATTGTGCCTGTTCGGTTGGCTGGGCATACGTGCCCGCAAAACAGCCAACGGCATTGACGACTACATGACTGCCCGCAACAGTCAGGGCGCCACCACCATTGGCCTTTCCTTTCTGGCTTCGGGCATGGGCGCCTGGATCCTCTTTGCGCCACCTGAAGTGGGCGCGTTGGTTGGCCCGGTGGCACTGGCCGGCTACGCCCTGGGGGCGGCATTGCCTTTTATCGTATTCGCCATGCTCGGGCCCGTCATTCGCCGGCAGATGCCCCAAGGGCGAAGCATCAGCGAGTTTGCCGAAAGACGCTTCGGTAAAGGTATGCGCCGCTGGGTCTCATTAATCTCGGTTTTGTACATGTCGTGCTTTCTGGCCGCGGAGCTCACCGCCATTGGTGCGATCACCGGACTGCTGTCTGACCTCAATGGTCAGATCGTCATTATTGGCGTCGCAGTCACGACGCTGGTCTACACCACCTGGGGTGGATTACGGGCCAGTCTGGCCACTGATCGATGGCAGGCATTGCTGTTAATGGCGCTGCTGGCTGCGGTGCTTTTCGTGGATTGGAAACACCTGCCTGCCGTGTCGGAAACGGCCCAATTGCCCGGCATTCCCTTCTGGAGCGCCGTCAGTGTCGCCCTTACCCTGGTGCTCGCGGTAACCGCGGCCAATCTCTTTCACCAGGGCTACTGGCAACGGGTCTGGGCCGCACGGGACAGCGCCTCACTGTGGAAAGGCGCCCTCCTCGGCGGCTGCACCACCATCGTTGTGGTTGCGATCGTGGGTGGCCTCGGAATGAGCGCTGCCATGGCCGGGCTTGAACTGGGGCACCCACCCATTCCGTTTTTTGCCCTGATAAATGAAGCACCGCAATGGTTGGGCGCGGTCGCGTTGGTATTGGCCGTCACTCTGGTGGCATCTTCAGTGGATACCCTCCAGAACGGCATTGCCTCGCTGGCAGTCGCTGAAAAAGCGGGCCTGACACTCACCGGCGCTCGCTGGGTAACGGTAGTCCTGATGGTGCCGGTTGTGGTGATAGCCTTGCAGGGCGCGTCGGTTCTGCGGCTGTTCCTGATTGCCGATCTGCTGTGCGCAACGGCCATCATTCCCATTCTGATGGGGCTCTGGCCCCGGGTAACAACGACCGCTGCCTTGAGTGGAGTGCTGGCCGGAGTGGTCGGGGCGATTCTGCCGGGCTGGATCATGAGTGGCAGTTTCAGTGAGGCTCTCCAGATCGCCAGTTTCCCCGGTGGGGTGCCGACACTCGCGCCGTTTGCCGGGGCAATCGTGGCTTCGGGTGGGGTTACGTTGCTGCTAACGACGGCGCAGCGCCGCCATTCAGCTTAACTTCAAAGCCGCAGCGAGACCCGACAAGTCCTGTCAGCGCCGCTGGCAGCCTTCACTGAATCTTTTTGCATTGAAGGCATGCAGGCGCCCGATTGATTCACCTGTTGATTGTTATTGGCACCCATCATGCGTTATACACGACCCGTCCCAGTTCACTGATATCGTAACCACCCAGCGCCTCAGCACGCTGGATGAAGCGTTCACTACCGGCAAATGCCAGCAGACGCTGCATGGCCGGCTCAAAGTAATGACGCCGACGCATCGCCAGATCGAAATGTTCCTGCTGCAGAGGAATAAAAGCCAACCCCTGACGCCGCGCCGCAGCTTCGATTCCCACACCCACATCCGCTTCACCCTGGCGAATCGCCAAAGCGAGGTCGTCCTCACTGAGCGACGGGTGAGCGGCCCATGTAAGGGAGCTGGCATCAATACGGTGCCGAGCGAGCAAGCTCTGCAGCAAATGACTGACACCAGCATCGGGCTGGCGATGTGCAAGGCGTATACCGGGGCGGGCAATATCCTCAAGTCCCGCAAGTTGATGAGGGTTATCGGCGGCCAGAAGAAGCCCCTGCTGGCGTTTTGCCCAACGAATCAGCACCAGATCACGCATCCCGCTCAGCCCCAACGTGGCAGGGTCGTTGTAACGTCCGCCTTCAGCATGCCAGATATGCATCCCCGCGAGCATTGCACGCCCGTCGATGAGTCTCTGTACGCCATCGCCACTGCCCTGACACAGCAACGCCAGCTCCGCACTGCTCTCCTTCACCGCCCACTCCAACAGCGGATCCTGGCTGCCCACAAGGACCGGCGGCGTTGGAGAACTGACGGCGTCATCACCCTCCAAATGATTCATCAACCACAGATCGATACGCTGGCGCGGAAACAAAAGCTTTCCGGTCACCCGCACACAAGGAATCACGCCCTGGCTGACCAGATCGTAGATTTTGCGCTCTTTCAGGCGCAGATACTCGGCGGCTTCGGCCGTGGTGAGGTAAGCGGGAAGGGGCACCGGTCTCTCCTGCTGTCCGGAAAAGCACAAGACTGTTTTTTGCTGCATATTTTTCAGCATGCTGTGCAAAGCGTAGCCAGAAACGCCACGATGCTCAATAAAAAGGAGACGCAGCAGTGGAAAATAATGCGTTCTATGTCGCGCTATCCCTACTATTAAACCTCGACGCTTCGCTGTTTCAGATCGTGGCCCTTTCGCTGCAGGTTTCGCTTCTGGCGGTACTGATTGCCGCGTTGCTGGGGTTTCCCCTCGGTGCGGCGGTAGCGTTGTGGCATTTCCCCGGGCGAGGCGGGGTGATTGTTGCGCTCAACGCCCTTATGGGACTGCCTCCTGTGGTGGCCGGGCTCATGGTGTACTTATTGCTCTCGCGCGCCGGGCCATTGGGTGAGTGGGGGCTTCTGTTTACACCGGGTGCCATGGTCATTGCACAGGTGGTGCTGATATTACCGATTCTGGCCGCGCTCTCGCGCCAGAAGGTAGAAGAACTGTTGGGAGAGTATCGCGAGCAGTTTATGTCACTGGGCATGTCACGGGGACGCATGATGCCCACCCTGCTGTGGGACGCCCGCTTTGCGCTATTGACGGTTCTGCTCGCCGGATTTGGCCGCGCCAGTGCCGAAGTGGGCGCGGTGATGATGGTAGGCGGCAACATTGACGGGGTCACCCGGGTTATGACGACAGCGATTGTGCTGGAAACCGGTAAGGGCAATCTGCCCCTGGCGCTGGGATTGGGCATAGTGCTGCTGACATTGGTCATGCTGATTAACGCAGGCGCCTATATGGTGGGTGAACGGACCAGAAGGAGGACAGGATGACCTCGTTGAACGCTCCACTCCTCGCCTCGTCTGCCCTTCTTTCTCCGCCGTCCCTGTCCTTTCATGACGTCGTCTACAGCCATGAGGAAAAGGTACTTCTGGGACCCTGTTCATTCACCCTGGAGAGCATCGGTCCTACCTTGGTGATGGGGCCTAACGGCGCGGGCAAAAGTCTTTTGCTGAGGTTGGCTCACGGTTTGATTCTACCCACTCAAGGAAGGGTGGCATGGTCAAGTGAAGGCCGCCCCCGCCAGGCGATGGTGTTCCAGCAACCGGTGCTCTTGCGCCGCTCCGCCGTCGCCAACCTCATTCACGCGCTGGCTGTGAACAACATTCCGATCAGGGGGCGGTCGAAGCTCGCGTTTGACGCGCTTGAGCGTTTTGGTCTGACCGCCTGCGCCAATACGCCTGCGCGCGTGCTTTCCGGTGGCCAGCAACAGCGCCTGGCACTGGCGCGCGCCTGGGTACTTTCTCCCCAGGTGCTGTTCCTGGATGAACCCACCTCCGCGCTCGACCCGGCAGCGATCAAAGCCGTAGAGGCGGCGGTGCGCGAGTTTCATCAGCGCGGAACGCGTATCGTGATGACCACCCACGATATCCATCAGGCCAGGCGCCTGGCCGGCGATGTCCTGTTTCTCTCTGGCGGAAAGGTTCGCGAACACACCCCTGCTGAAGCGTTTTTTGACGGGCCCGTCTCTCGAGAGGCGCAAGCGTTTGTTGCCGGGGAACTGATCGAGTAGAGGAGAAAACAAAATGAAAAAGACCTTGAACCTGATCCTCGCGGGGGTGACCACCATGGGCCTGGCGTTCAGTGCCTACGCCCAAGACTACATCACACTGGCCTCGACAACCTCGACCGAAAACTCCGGGCTGTTCGACGCCATTTTACCGAAATTCGAAGACGCCACCGGCATCGAAGTACGGGTGGTAGCAGTGGGCACCGGGCAGGCGTTTGAAATCGCCCGCCGCGGCGACGCCGACAGCCTTCTGGTACACGACAGCCTCGGTGAACAGCGCTTTGTCGAAAACGGCTACGCCAGCGAGCGAGCCGATGTAATGTACAACGACTTCGTGGCGATTGGCCCGGCTGATGATCCGGCGAATATCCGTGACGCGCAAAGTGCCGCCGAAGCATTTGCGGCAATCGCCAATGCCAAGGCTCCCTTCACCTCACGTGGTGATGACAGTGGAACCAATCGCGCCGAATTGCGCCTTTGGGAAGACGCCGGCGTCGAGCCCGATGGCGAGTGGTACCGCGAACTCGGCAGCGGCATGGGACCAGCACTCAACACCGCCGCCGCCATGGATGCATACGTGATGTCGGATCGCGCTACCTGGGTCGCATTCGGAAACCGTCAAAACCTGACGCTGCTTTTCGAAGGTGACGAAGTGCTTTTCAACCAGTACGGTAGCCTGCTGCTCTCCGAAGAGAAGCATCCGCACCTCAAGCACGATCTGGCCAAGCAGTGGCACAACTGGCTGATCTCCGGGGATGGCCAACAAGCGATTGCCGACTTCAAGGTGGACGGACAACAGTTGTTTTTCCCGAATGCCAAATAGGCTAATCTCTGACAATATCCGTAACTATTCCAGGCTGCGGCGTGCATGAAACGGCTGTAACAAAAATGACGATTGATCCCCTACTTCCCGATCCCAAGGATCCTCGACTGTCCCGCGCGGTTGGGGGTGTTGATGAAACCGGTCAACCGAAGTCGATCAGTGTGATCGAAGAGCGCCCCCTGACCATCTACCTGAACAGCCAGGAAATCGTCACCGCCATGACCATTGGCGATCACCCGGAGTACCTGGCACTGGGCTTTCTTCTGAATCAGGGCATGCTGAAGGAGACCGATCAGGTCACCAGGATCGACTACGACGAAGAGCTGGAAGTCGCTGTGGTCCGCACTGCGGGTGTCACGGATGTCGAGAACAAGCTGGAAAAGAAAACCCGGACCTCCGGCTGCGCGGTGGGGACAGTCTTCGGTGACATGATGGCGGGACTTGAAGGGTTATCCCTACCGGATACTCCGGTGCACACCAGCACCTTCTACGATCTCTCCTACCAGGTCAACCACACGCCCAGCCTGTATATGGAAACCGGCGCCATTCATGGCACGGCCCTTTGCCAAGGTCGGGAAATCCTGGCCTATATGGAAGATGTCGGGCGCCACAACGCCGTCGACAAGATCGCAGGCTGGATGCACCAGAACAACATTTCTGCGGCCGACAAAGTCCTCTACACCACAGGCCGTTTGACCTCCGAAATGGTGATCAAGACCTCCCTGATGGGGATCCCGACCCTGATCAGCCGATCCGGTTTCACCGCCTGGGGCGTCGACATTGCCCGGCAGGTCGGATTGACGCTGATCGGGCGAATGCGAGGCAAGAAATTCACCTGCCTCAGCGGCCAGCACCGTCTGGTGTTCGATCAGGACCTGTCGCAGGTTCCCGATGAAGACAAGAAAATGCGTCGAAAAGGGGCAGAGCATGACTGAATGCGCCGTGATTCTGGCCGGCGGCCAGGCAAACCGCATGGGCGGTGGTGATAAAGGCCGGTTGATGTTGGGCGACCGGTCATTGATCCAGCGTGTCATCGATCGAATCACGCCGCAGGTGGACGCCGTGGTGTTGAATGCCAACGGGGACCTGAGCCGTTTCGAGGATCTGGAGTTGCCCGTGGTCGCCGACTCGGTCCCCGGCTATGCCGGCCCCTTGGCGGGCGTGCTGGCGGGGATGGATTGGGCTGCCGAACAAGGCCATGAATGGCTGATCAGTGTCGCCGCAGATACTCCGTCCTTCCCCCTCGATCTGGTCGAACGATTATCCGAATTCAATACTCCAGTGGTTTTGGCGGCGACACCGGACCCGGAGCGTGGCCGGGTACCTCAACCGACCTTTGGCCGTTGGCAGGTTGCGTTGCGGCATGATCTGAGAGCCGCCCTGAACGACGGTGTGCGTAAGATCCGCCAGTGGACACAAGCCCAGGGCGAGACGCTGGTGATTTTTGATGAGGGTGACTTTTTCAACATCAACACGCCGGAAGATCTGGCCTGGGCGGAGCAGCATCTGAAGTGAACGTTATAGGCATCGTAGGCTGGAAAAATTCAGGGAAAACCACTCTGGCCAGCGCAGTGATTCGTGAATTATCCAGCAGGGGATTAACCGTCAACTCGATCAAGCATGCCCATCACATGGTGGATGTGGACCAGCCCGGAACCGACAGCTACAAGCACCGTGACGCCGGTGCCCGTGAGGTCATCCTGGCGGGCGGTCAGCGCTTCGCTATCATGCACGAGCTCCGGGGAGCCAAGGAGCCGACGCTGGATGAATTGCTGGCCCGATTGGGTCCCTGCGACTGGGTGGTGGTCGAGGGATTCAAGACCCATCCACACCCCAAGATTGAAGTGCATCGGCAGGCATCATCCCGTGCCCCCCTTTACCGGGAAGACGCCAATATCATTGCCGTAGCGACGGACTATACTCCTGATTTTTGGGGCCCCTGCTTCGATCTGGGTGACGTATCCGGGATTGTCGATTTCATTCTGAGTCAGAGAGAGTCACGGACGGAGAAATCATGAACCAGCTTCGTAACGACTGTTTTGCTCTGCCCCCCGGAGTGAACTGGACGCCGGTGGAAGAGGCCCTGGAGCGTTTGCATTCACGTTTGCATCCAGTGGTCGGCGTGGATCGTGCTATCCCATTGTCGCAGCTGAACGGCCGAATACTGGCGAGCGATGTGTATGCGCCCCGGGCCCACCCCCCAAGCAGCAATTCCGCGGTTGATGGCTATGCGTTTGCAGGCCCGCTGACGCAAGTACCTTGTACCATGCCGCTGGTTGACGGCCGCAGTGCCGCCGGTGAACCCTACACGGGGCACGTGCCCGAGGGTCACGCGATCCGGATCCTCACCGGCGCAGTGATGCCGGCTGGTACGGACACGGTGGTCCTGGAAGAGGATTGCGAGGTGGTCGATGACCAGCTCCATCTGAACGGCACGCTAAAAGCGGGCGCCAATCGGCGTATGGCTGGAGAGGACATTCAGGCCCGGGACCGGATACTGACGGCGGGCATCCGCCTGACCCCTACCCAGATTTCTGTCCTTGCCAGTGTGGGTGTCGAGGCGGTCGATGTCTATCAGCGGCTTCGTGTCGGCGTCCTGTCCACGGGTGACGAAGTGAAACCCGTCGGCTCCCCTGTCACCGGCTGGCAGATTTATGACGCCAACCGCCCGATGCTGAGCGCACTGGTGACACAGCTGGGCTACGAACTGGTCGACCTGGGCCATGCGCTGGACCGGGCCGAAGAGGTGAAAGCGGCACTGGAGCGTGGTGCTGACCAATGCGATCTGATCCTCACCAGTGGTGGTGTTTCCGCAGGGGACGAGGATCACGTGTCGAAAACCCTGAAAGCCCATGGCGAGATCACCAACTGGCGCATCGCGATCAAGCCGGGGCGCCCGCTGGCGCTGGCCATGTTCAAAGGCACGCCCGTGGTGGGTCTGCCGGGCAATCCGGTTGCCGCCTGGGTCTGTGCGCTGCGCTTTGGCGCACCGGCAATGGCGCTACTGGCAGGGGGTGCCTGGTTCGAACCCCAGGGCTATCTCGTACCTGCCAACTTTTCCAAGAACAAGAAGCCGGGGCGCAGCGAGATGTTGCGCGCCCGGGTCCGTGATGGGAAGGTCGAGGTTTTCGGATCTGAAGGCTCGGGGAGGGTCACTGGTCTGGCCTGGTCCGAGGGTCTGGTGGATCTGGACGAGGGCGCACGGCAGATAGAGCCGGGAACCCCGGTGCGGTTCATGCCCTATGGTAGCTTCGGGCTGTAATCACTCATAACTGCCGTGCACGGCAAAGGCCTCCAGCGAGGCATCTTGCGGGGCCCGGGAACGGTAGGTTTCCTCGACACCCAGCTCGGTCAGACTGCGGCTGACCATCAGCAGGGTGTTGTCCTCGAAGTCCTCACACATGCTGCGCATCTGATCGATTTCTTCGCAGGCGACGGGATAGGCCGCGTCGATATCCGGCGCGCCATAGTGTTCGACAAAGGTTTGCGCAAGGGTCAGGCGTAGCTGCTCCAGTTCGGCTTCGGTGATGTCACAGACACCCACAAAACTGGCACGGCCACCGGACTCTATGCTGTACCAGCCGTTGCTGAAGGCCTGACGGGCCTTGCCTTTCAGATCCGCTTCGGTCCAGTTGGAAAATTCGAACCCGCCCGAGATGGCCCACTCACCGCTCGGGGCCGGCTTTTCGAACACATTGTCATCGGATACATCCAGTCGCAGGGTTCGTGCCAGTTTCATACATGCTCCGCAAATTCAATCAGGCTCACTGTCTTGGTCATAACCCCCTCACGCAACAGCATCCGGCCTTTCTCATCGAGCCCGACAAAGAGCCCGGACGTCGGATAGTCGATCATCTTGCCCAGAGTGTCACAGCGTGGCCGCCACTCGTTGTGTACACACTCGAACCCGCTGTCCATGAAGTAGGTCAGCCACAACAAAGTGTGTTTTGACCAACTCTCCAGTAGGCCCATGGGGGTGATCTCGATGCATCCTTCCTCATGCAGACAGGTCTGGTTCGGGATTTCACCGGGCTCGTCAGTCGCATGGGTAAAAGGCACATCAATGCCGATGACCAACCAGTTGGGATGCGCTTTTGGATCCGACACATCCGCAGCAAAACGAACGCTCCCGCAAACCGCGCCATTGACCTTGATGCGATCGGGCCACTGAAAATGCACGGGCACTTCCGGCGGGGCCAGCGCCCCAAGACTCTCAGCCAGCCCCAACTGGGCCACATAGACGGCCTGAATCGCATCCTCCAGGGGTGTTTCCGGCGCCAGCACCAGCGCAGCATGCAGGGTGTCGACTGCCTCGGAGTAAAAAATCGTGCCTGAGTCGACCCCGGCGATGGCCCGGCTGACGGCCTTGTCAAAAGGATCCGTGTGTCTGGGCACCACTTCGCCCGTGAGCAACGGCGGAAACTGGGGTGACTGAATCATCGGATAGCCCGGGCGTAGAGGTCAGAGGCGATAATTTCATCGGCAATGCGCTGGAAAGCCCTCGCCTGCGGGCTATCCGGCTTCGACACCACGATCGGGACCCCGCCATCAGACCCGACCCGGATATCCAGGTCCAGCGGAATCTCACCGAGGAAGGGTGCGCCGAGTTTTTCTGCCTCAGTACGGGCACCGCCGGATCCAAACGGATGGTGCTCCTTGCCACAACCGTCACAGACAAATGACGCCATGTTCTCGATCAAGCCAAAGAGCGGAACATCCATCCGGTTGAACATATCGATGCCCTTGCGCGCGTCCATCAGGGCAATGTCCTGGGGCGTTGAGACCACAATGGCGCCGGCAACAAAGAACTTTTGACTGAGGGTCATCTGCACGTCACCGGTGCCCGGGGGAAGATCCACCAGCAGCACGTCCAGCCGACCCCAATCTACCTGGTTCATCATTTGTTGCAGGGCACCCATCAGCATGGGCCCGCGCCAGACGATGGCTTCGTCATCCGGGGCCATCAAACCAAGGGACATCAGGGTCACGCCATGATTACGCAGCGGCAGGATGGTATGGCCGTCGGGGCTGGACGGGCGACCTGAAACACCCAGCATACGAGGCTGGCTGGGGCCGTAGACGTCAGCATCCAACAGCCCCACTTTCAGGCCTTTCGAGGCCAGCGCGACCGCCAGATTCGACGCCACTGTGGACTTGCCCACGCCACCCTTGCCCGAGGCAATGGCAATAATGCGGTCAACTCCCTTCGGGTTCTTGTCCTGTGGCCGGGGCGCGTCGGTACCAATCAGGTTGTCTTTTCCTACTTCGGTGTATTGAACCATGTTGCATCCTGTCCGGTTGTCAGTTGTCCCGATAGTCGTCACTGGTGCGGACCCGCGGACGTTCGCCCCCTGCCATGGGCGCGTTATCCCCGTGGTACTGGGCCTTTACCCGACAGTCGTCACACATCTTGATCAGCTGGACATTATCGGATTTGGTGTACATCCAGTGCTGGTTCTCCAGCTTTTCGACGATCCGGTTAATGGTGCTGGCGACACCAAAGGGCTTGCCACACTGGATGCATTCGAAGGGTTCCTCACCATGCAAGGCCCGGGCACTCAGCGCGTCCTTTGACAAATCCAGCTGGGGCTTCAGGGTGATCGCTGTCTCGGGGCAGGTGCTCTGGCAGATGCCACACTGGACACAGGCATTTTCGGTGAATTGAACCTCGGGACGGTCGGGATGGTCACCAAGGGCACCGGTGGGACACAGAGACACACAGGCAAGACACAACGTGCATTTGTCCGAATCGATCTCGATTGCGCCGTAAGGTGCGCCGACTGGCAGAGGAATCGGCGACTCGATGTTTTCCGCCATTGCACTGGCGGTAACCCTCGTGATGTCACGGCGGCCACCAACGAGCAGAACCGGCTCACTTACCCGCCCGGCGTTGTCGCCAGCGGCACAGAGTTCGATGGCTTCAATCACCCGGACCCGGCTGGGAGCGTTCCGGGTGCCCTTGAGCATGGCCTGGGCCAACTCAACTTCCGCAGCAACCGCCCGGCGGTCAATCTCGTTGTCTGCCAGGATCAGAACTTCCGCGTAGCCTGCTCCGAATGCAGCCATGATCTCGGCATGGCCGATCCGATCCACATGCTCCAGCCCCAGCGGAATCAGATCGTCTGCCAGCCCGTCGTCATATCGAGCCAGGTAAGCAATGGCCTCAGCCCCGGCGCCCAACGTGTGAAATACCAGCCGCGGGGCTTCGTGGACATGCTCGCGATAGACCCGGGCCATGACCTCCAGGTTTCGGGTAATGGCTTCAAAAGAGGTCTCGGTCATGGTCACGGCTGATGTGGGGCAAACCGCCGCACAGGACCCGCAGCCGGCACATATATCCGAATCGATCTGTATGTGATCGCCGGCAGAGAAAATGGCCTCGGTGGAGCAAACGTCCAGACAGCGGGTGCAACCGGTCTTGCTTGCCCGGGAATGGGCACACAGGGATTCCTCCAAACGAAAATACACGGTCTTCTCGAACTCACCGACCCGTTCCCTGGCCGTCAATGCGATACGCTCCAGCTCTCCGGTTTTGGCCGGGTCGGCCCAGAAGTAACCGTTGCGCTTCTGATGACTGGGAAACGCCGGCCCGACACCTCGCAGGTCGATAAACACGTCGCACTCGCTGCGGGCAGTGTCTTTGACCTCCCCGTATCCGGGGGCGCCGCGTCCGGCGGGGTTCAACATTTGCAACCCGGCAAACTCCAGCTTGAAATTGCCCAACGCACCAGAGGCGGCCGTCAAGTTGCCCCTGGCCACGTCGTAACCGGCGGAGGGCAGCTGTATCGGCCCGGAATCAGTGACGATGCAGGTGACGCCCAGATCATCCCGTACCAGTTCAGCCATACGAATGGCCGGGTCGGTGGGGCCGATAATGCAACACACGCCGCTGGATCGAATGGTTTTCACGGGGGCCATGGGCGCCGGTAATTGGGCGGCGGCCATCAGCGCGGCCTGCTTGGCATGCAGGCGCTTCGGGTCTGCGTGCGGCGCGCTCCAACCTGCACGGTCCCGGATATCGATGGCGCTCAGGGGCGCGCAATGCTGGATCTCAGCCTGTATGTCTTCGCCCAAACGCGCGAACAGCGCCGCTTGCTGGCCACAGGCAATGAGCACGTCGCTACTGCCACTAAGGTGTTCGGCGGCAGTTTTCATCTCATTGCCGCACAGTTGATCCACCACGATTACCTGCTCAGCTGCCGCGGCCGTCTGCAGCGCCTTTGGGTCAAAGGACTGTGTCTTATCACAGGTGCATAACAGTAGGGTCTTGGATGCCGTCATCAGGAACTGACTCTTTCGTTGTTGTTATACGTATCACTCTCTTGCTTTGAGCATGCCACAGCCATTTATTTTTAGACAATTGGATAATTGTTTGGGTCCTGCTAGCTTTAAGCTATAACAAAAAGAGAAATGCCATGAGTAGTCGAACCGATAACTGGAAACGCGAATTACAGGTTGGCGCCGTCGTTCGACGGTCCCCGGGCGTAACCCGGTGGGCGAAGGACACCTGGAAGCCTGTTGCGGTCATCCCCGGGGCACCGGACGCTTTCTGGAAGGAACTGGTGCGCGACGGAGATGTGGTCGATTACCACGCAGGAACGGTAACCATGGAGCTGTTTCGCGCCGATGTCGAAGGTTACCTCGTATCCCTGAACATGATCGTTCCCTCGGTCTGGGTCGTCATGGATAGGGACCAGACCCGTCGGTCCCCTTCAGGATGGGCAATCAGCGCCATTACCGCCAGTGCCCATGAGGCGCTGGATTCTCTGGATAGTGGTGAGAGCATCGTCGAGCCTGTTCCCATTCCAGAGTCCCTTGCGGCCTGGATCAAGGAATTCATCGACATGCACTACATCGAGGAGCCTTTCAAAAAACGCCGTCGTGACGAAGTCCGTGTTGACGCTGTCGAGGACGGCAAAGGCGATCCACGGATTCGTCAGGAAACCGACGTTTACCGTGCACCTTCCAACATCAAGAAACCAAGGGTGCAGTGATGGCTGAGTCACGTCTACAGCGTTGGTCGCGCAGAAAAGCCGAAGCTGGCAAACAGGCCGAGCCTCTCCCTCCTTCAAGTATTGAACCCGAGCCTTCACCCGAAGAGCGGGAACTCGCCCTGAATGAAACCTTGTCGGAACGTGAGGTGCTTGAGAAGTACGGCTTGCCAGATCCGGATACCATCGAGTTGGGCGCGGACGTTACAGGATTTATGCGAAAGGAGATTCCTGAACTGTTGCGCCGCAAAGCCCTGCGCGCGCTTTGGAAGAGCAATCCTGTGTTGGCGGTGCTGGATGGCCTCAATGACTACGATGAAGATTACACGGACGCGGCTTTTGCAACGAAAAGCGTGAACACCTTCTATAAAGTGGGTCAGGGGTTTATCGAGAAAAAGGCCGATGACGGGGAACAGGAAGAAATTCCAGTCGAGAAACGGGCCGATGCCCCCGAGGCGATCGCTCCTGCTCCCGAAAAGCCGGACCTTGCCAGCGTCGATAGTGAACCGGAACCCCCGGGCGAACCCTCGACGACGCCCCACCCTGACGAGTCGGTGTCTACCGAAGCCGAGGTGGAACCGGAGCCACGCTATCGTCCGAGAATGCGATTTGAACCCTAGCGAACAAAAGCACTGTTGCACCGAGTATTAGTTCGGACTATAACTTAAAATTAACTAAACAAAAGTCGAATAACAAAAGTCGAACAACAATTCGAAGGAACAAGACTTGGCTGATACCGCAGAACTTCAATGCCCCCGATCGATCACTGAAGAAGACCGCGCCCGGGCTCAAATCTATCAACTACTGGCTGTCTTGCTGGGCCGGCCGCCGTCGAGTGAGTTGCTCCAGGGACTGGCAACCTTGAAGGGTGACGACACCCCCCTGGGCTCCGCCTACCGGAATCTGGCTGCTCTTGCCGAACGCACCGCGCCGAGTGACGCCGAACGGGAATTCAATAACCTCTTTGTGGGACTCGGCCGGGGCGAGCTGCTGCCGTACGCCAGCTATTACCTCACCGGTTTTCTGAACGAGAAACCCCTTGCGGATTTGCGTACCGATCTGAAGGCCAGAGGCATCAAAGCCAGCAATAACGTCAAGGAACCGGAAGATCATATCAGCACGCTGTGTGAAATCATGGCGGGCATCATTACCGGCGAGTTCGCGTGTGACAGCAATCTGCCGTCGCAGAAAGCCTTTTTCGAGGCCCACATGGCGAAGTGGGCGGAGTTGTTTTTTACAGATTTGGAAGAAGCGCAAAGCGCTGTCTTCTACGCGCCTTTAGGCTCGCTGGGGCGGGCTTTCATGGCCGTGGAGGCGGATGCCTTTGCAATTCAATAACCGGGATCTGGTCGATCCCATAACCCAGGTGGAGGAGTCCGATGGACAATCCGAAGCGTGAAAACAGCCGCCGCCGTTTCCTGCAAATGGCAGCTGCTGCAGCTCCGGCTGCCGTTGCAATGGCAGTTGCACCGAACGCCGCAGCCGAGGTCGTCAAAAAAGACGCTCCGAAAAGCCGCGGTCTGCGTGACACGGAGCACACACGTAAGTATTTCGAATCGGCTCGCTTTTAAGGAAGCGTGAATCTTTCAAGGTTGCGTGATGCTCTTGGATGATCACACCTCCATAAAAACGAGAATAAAAAGAGAGAGGTAAGTGACATGTTACGGAAGAAGACCAACGGGGTAGCGAAAGGCCCCCGTGCGGGATCTTTGCTTTCATCCCTCGCTGCCAGGACTATGGACCGCCGTGGCTTTTTGGCGGCCTCCGGTGTGACAGTGGGCGGCCTGGCGGCTTTGTCGTTAACGTCCGGGCGGGTCGAAGCTGCGACCCCTTCGACCGAAGGCGGGGAAACCGTTCTCAAAAAGTCCGTGTGCACCCACTGCTCAGTGGGCTGCACGGTCGAGGCCGAAGTACAGAACGGCGTCTGGACTGGCCAGGAGCCGGGATGGGACAGCCCCTTCAACATGGGCGCTCACTGTGCCAAAGGCGCTTCGGTGCGCGAGCATGCCCACGGCGAGCGTCGTCTCAAGTCCCCTATGAAATTGGTCGACGGCCAGTGGCAGAAGATCCCCTGGGAGCAGGCGATCAATGAAATCGGCGACAAGATGCTACAGATCCGCGATGAGAGCGGACCCGATTCGGTGTATTGGCTCGGCAGTGCGAAATTCAACAACGAACAGGCGTATCTGTTCCGCAAATTTGCTGCCTACTGGGGCACCAACAACGTCGACCACCAGGCCCGGATCTGCCACTCGACAACCGTGGCTGGCGTAGCCAACACCTGGGGCTACGGTGCGATGACCAACTCGTACAACGATATTCACAACTCCAAGGCGATCTTCCTGATCGGGGGCAATCCCGCGGAAGCCCACCCCGTGTCGCTGTTGCACATTCTTAAAGCCAAGGAAGAAAACAACGCGCCGCTCATTGTTTGCGACCCGCGATTCACGCGTACCGCGGCCCATGCTGATGAGTTTGTGCGGTTCCGGCCAGGTTCAGACGTTGCGCTGGTCTGGGGCATTCTCTGGCATATCTTCGAGAACGGCTGGGAAGACAAGGAATTTATCCAAACCCGGGTGTGGGGAATGGACGACATCCGCGAAGAGGTGAAACGCTGGAATCCGGAAGAGGTCGAGCGTGTTACCGGTGCGCCGGGCGCACAGCTTGAGCGTGTTGCTCGTACCCTGGTCAATAACCGCCCGGGCACTGTGATCTGGTGCATGGGGGGCACCCAGCACCACAATGGCAACAACAACACCCGCGCATACTGCATTCTGCAGCTGGCATTGGGCAACATGGGGGTTTCCGGCGGCGGCACCAACATCTTCCGTGGCCACGACAACGTTCAGGGCGCTACCGATCTGGGCGTTCTGGCGGACACCCTGCCCGGCTACTACGGCCTGAGTGCTGGCGCCTGGGCCCACTGGGCACGGGTCTGGGAGGAAGACCTGGACTGGCTGAAAGGCCGGTTTGCCGTGTGGGACAAGAACGGCAAGTCCAGGGCCATGATGAACGAGAAGGGCATTCCCGTATCTCGCTGGATCGATGGTGTCCTGGAAGCCAAGGAAAACCTCGAGCAGCCCGATAACACCCGGGCAATGGTTCTGTGGGGTCACGCGCCCAACTCACAGACCCGTATGCTCGAAATGAAGGAGGCCATGGAAAAGCTGGACCTGCTGGTCGTGGTGGATCCCTTCCCGACCGTGTCAGCGGTACTGCACGATCGTAAAGAAGGTGCTTACCTGCTTCCAACAACCACACAGTTCGAGACTTATGGCTCGGTTACGGCTTCAAACCGTTCACTCCAGTGGCGTGAAAAGGTCATCGAGCCGCTGTTCGACTCCAAGGTCGACCACGAAATCATGAAGCTGTTTGCAGACAAATTCGGTTTCACCGATCGCATGTTCCGCAACATTGCTCTTGAAGGCGACGAGCCGTCGATTGAGGACATCACGCGCGAATTCAATCGTGGCATGTGGACCATCGGCTATACTGGTCAATCACCTGAGCGCCTCAAGAAACACATGAAGTATCAGCATCACTTCGACAAGACCACGCTTCGAGCAAATGGTGGCCCCTGCGATGGCGATATCTACGGTCTGCCATGGCCCTCCTGGGGAACAGCGGAGATGAACCATCCGGGAACACCCAACCTGTACGACATGTCGTTGCCGGTGTCCAAGGGCGGCCTCACCTTCCGCGCCCGTTTCGGTGTCGAGCGCGATGGCGAAAACCTGCTTGCTGAAGGCGTCTACTCGAAGGACTCCGAGATCAAGGACGGCTACCCGGAATTCACCATGCAGATGCTGATGGATCTGGGCTGGGATGGCGATCTTACGGCCGAGGAACGTGCCAGTATTGATGCGGTTGCAGGCCCGGAGACCAACTGGAAGACCGACCTGTCAGGCGGTATCCAGCGTGTCGCCATCAAGCACGAGTGTGCACCCTTTGGTAACGCCAAAGCGCGCGCTGTGGTCTGGAACTTCCCGGATCCGGTGCCGCTACATCGTGAGCCGCTCTATACCTCGCGTCGAGACCTGGTCAAAGACTACCCGACTTATGAGGACAAGACCTTCTGGCGTGTGCCGACCCTGTACGAGTCCATCCAGAAGAACGACTTCAGCAAGGACTTCCCCATCATTCTGACCTCCGGCCGTCTGGTTGAGTACGAAGGTGGTGGTGACGAGACCCGTTCAAACCCCTGGCTGGCGGAGCTTCAGCAGGAGATGTTCATCGAGGTGAATCCGCGCGATGCGAACAACCTGAACATCCGGGACGGCAATGACGTCTGGGTGTCTGGCCCGGAGGGCGGGCGCATCAAAGTCAAGGCATTGGTGACGGAACGCGTTGGCGAGGGCGTAGCCTTCATGCCGTTCCACTTCGGCGGAGAGCTGGAAGGTAAGAGCCTGAGGGACAAGTATCCCGAGGGCGCTGATCCAATTGTCCTGGGTGAATCCACCAACGTTGTTCAAACATACGGGTATGACTCGGTCACTCAGATGCAAGAGACCAAAGCCACCCTGTGTTCGATCATGCCGGCATAACGAGAGGTGTAGACCATGGCACTTGAAGGACAAGCACGCGCAAAATTCCTTTGCGACGCCGAGCGCTGCATCGAATGTAATGCCTGCGTAACGGCCTGTAAGAATGAACATGAGGTCCCCTGGGGTATCAACCGTCGACGCGTGGTGACCATCGAAGATGGCACACCGGGTGAGCGTTCGATTTCGGTCGCTTGCATGCACTGCTCAGACGCGCCCTGTATGGCCGTATGTCCGGTAGACTGCTTCTACCAGACCGAAGACGGCATCGTGTTGCACTCCAAGGATCTGTGTATCGGTTGCGGGTATTGTTTTTATGCCTGCCCCTTCGGTGCGCCTCAGTTCCCCCAGGCGGGTAACTTTGGCAGCCGGGGCAAGATGGACAAATGCACTTTCTGTGCTGGCGGTCCCGAGGAAGACAACTCCACAGCCGAATTCTCCAAGTACGGACGCAACCGTATTGCAGAGGGCAAATTGCCGCTCTGTGCGGAGATGTGCTCAACCAAAGCCCTGTTGGCCGGTGACGGCAATGAGGTGGCGGACATCTATCGCCAGCGTGTAGTGAACCGCGGTTTCGGTTCAGGCGCCTGGGGATGGGGCACAGCCTACGAGAAGAAGGGTGCGTAAACTGACCTGAGTGTTCCGGGGCCCGCGGGCTCCGGAACACGTTGAGGCAACGAAGTCTTCTTGCTCATTCCGTTGGAGTGCACTAATGAACAAAAAACTATTGGGTGCCGCCGCCCTCGTGCTGGCGACACTGCTGTTCAATCCTGCGTGGGCGCAAGAAGAGGCCCCGGCAGTTGATCGGACAGCGACGGGGGGTGCCCAGACCCTCGAAGATATAATGCGCCGTCAGGAGCAGTTGAAACTGGACGAGAGTTTCCGCTCCGAGAACCTGGGTAATCCGGCCAATGCGGCGCCGATCAGCGATCAACTTGGAACCCTGGGCGGCGTCTCAGATACCGACGTCTGGCGTTCTATTCGCTATAACAAGATTGACCCCACCGTTCAGTCCCCCGGCCCCGCCAATGGCGTTATGATCCAGGATGAAGGTATTGCCTGGTACAAGTTGCGGGAAGGACCGGTCATCACCTACGGCGGCAGTGCCCTGTTGGGCATCATCGTATTACTCGTGGTGTTCTACTTTGTTCGCGGCAGAATCATGATCGATGGCGGCCCAGCGGGCACGACCATTGAACGGTTCAAAGCCATCGAGCGCTTTGGCCACTGGTTGCTCGCCGGTTCGTTTATCGCGCTGGGTATAACGGGACTGGTCACCTTGATGGGACGCAGCTTCCTGATTCCCCTGATTGGGCTCGACGCTTTTTCCATCCTCGCAACCGGTTCCAAGTGGCTCCACAACAATGTTGCCTGGGCGTTTATGCTCGGCCTGGTCATGACATTTGTCATGTGGGTTGCACACAACATTCCCAATAAGCTGGATTGGCAGTGGCTGAGGGCAGGGGGAGGTATCTTTACCAAGAGCCACCCCTCCGCAAAAAAATTCAACGCCGGTCAGAAAATCATCTTCTGGACCGTGATGGTGTTGGGCGTGTCCGCCTCCCTTTCCGGACTGTCGCTGCTGTTCCCATTTCAACTACCCATGTTTGCCGACACCTTCGGTGTCATCAACAGCGTCCTGGGCACCAGTCTCCCGACTGACCTGGCACCACATGAAGAGATGCAATATGCCAACATTTGGCACTCGATTGTGGCATTCGTGATGACGGTGGCCATCATCGCCCACATCTACATCGGCTCGGTCGGTATGGAGGGTGCGTTTGATGCCATGGGTAACGGCCAGGTCGATCTGGAGTGGGCCCGCCAGCATCACGATCTCTGGGTGGCCGAGGTCGAAGACAAACAGGGCAAAGGAGGGTCATCATGAAGGTTATGATTTCCGCATTTGTCGCAGCATTGGTCATTGCCTCTCTGGCACCGGTTGTTCTGAACCAGTTCGGCTGGTCCTCGGCAGAACTGACCAGCAGTGAGAGCGTGCGTCTTGACTGATCAGTCCGAGGTATACCAGATCGATGCCATCGGTCTGGTATGCCCTCTCCCGATTCTGCGATTCAAAAAACGTACCCAGGGCTTGCCCAGCGGTACGCTGGTCGAGTTTCTGGCCGACGACCCCAGTGGCCGCAAGGATATGCAGGCGCTTTGCGAGATAACTGGTCACCGGATTGAATGGATTCGCGAGGAGGAGGCGGGTGTTCTCCGTTATCGGATCTGTTTGGCATAGTTTGCTTTCGGGAAATTTTTTAGCCAGCCGGTCAAGCAGCTTCGGGTATCCCTGGGGGCCACCTCAATCCAGCTTAACCGGCAAGCTCCGAAAGTGTTAAGGGACACTAGCGGAAAGGCAGTTATTGAAACGGAGAAACTGCCGATAAAGCTGTGGCTGGAAGAGAAGGCGCTGGAGCAGGCGCGAGATCGTGCAAATTTTCCATTTGCCTTCAAGCACATGGCCATTCATCCTGAGCGGGAGGAGTATGGCTGATGCGCCTCGTTTCCTTTCACCATCAACGGCATTTGTGTCCGCCCCATCCGTTGAAGATGCAGGTCAAGGCCCATCGCCCGCTGGTGATCGATCTGCATCGGCCTTCGCTATCTCGCTATCATCTCAGTTGAAACTCAATGCGCTGTTGGGCCCAGCGCAGGCCTTCGGCTGGCTCAAAGCGCCAGCCGGCGATGGCCTGACGTGTCGCCTGTTCGAACACCTTGCGAGGGCGTGCTTCAAGCACCTTGATGCTTCCGGCATCGACGCTGCCGTCGGCGCGAATCAGAAAGCGCACCGTCACATGGCCTTCCAGACTGCGGCGCCGGGCTAGTGAGGGATACAGCGGCGGTACGCGATGCGTCGGCCGGGCCGAGCTACCCACGTCTACCGGCTCCTGGGAAGCCGCGGGCATCTCGGGCGGGCCGGATGCTGCCCGGACCGTCGGCGACGGGGCTACCGGCGAAGGCGCGGGCTCAGCGGCGGGCTGGGAATCAGGCGGGGATTTGAGCGATGGCTGCGGCCTGGCCTCAGGCTTGGGTTCGGGTTCGGGTTCGGGTTCGGGTTCGGGTTCGGGTTCGGGTTCGGGTTCGCGTTCGGGTTCCGGCTTGGGTTCAGGCTTGGGTTCAGACTTGGGTTCAGGCTTGGGTTCGGGATCCTGCACGGCCAGACGACTGTCGGGCAGCGCCACCGGCGTGGGGTCGGCGGGCGCCTCCGGTAAGGGTTCGGCCGCAGGCGGCGGCGCAGCGGCGATGCCCGGCGCCTCGACGAGACGCAGGCTCATGGCCATCTTTTCCACCTCGATGTCGGGTTCGGGCGGGGCGACCAGCAGCGCCAGCAGCCAGAACAGCAGCAAAGCCAGCGCGCCCCCCGCCAGCAGGGAGAGGCCTACCCGGATCATGGACCGCTCCGGCTCGTGGCCACCGCCACGTCCTCGACGTTGGCCTGACGAAGACGGTCCATCACCTCCACCAGCAGGCCAGTGGTGGACGCCCGGTCGGCCTGGATCACCACTCCGCCCTCGCCGCTGATCAGCGCGGCGACGCGCTCACCCACCCGGTGGGCGTCCACGGCCTCGCCGTCCACCCAGACGGCCCCCTCCGCGGTAAGCGCTACCATTACCTGGGCGTTCGGTCGCGGCGCGGCGGTGCTGGACTCGGGGCGCTCGATCTCTACCCCGCTCTCCTTGATAAAGCTGGTGGTGACGATGAAGAAGATCAGCATGATGAAGATCACATCCAGCATCGGCGTCAGGTTGATCTCGCCGTTATCGTCGCTATCGCTGCCGAGCCGGCGCCTACGCATGACTCTTCTCCGCGGCGCGGGCCAGGCGATCGTGCAGTCGCTGGCCCTCCCATCGAGTAATGTTTTCCAGGCGGCTGGTGAACAGCAGCCCCACCACCGCCACCGCCATGGCGCTCAGGGTGGGCAGGATCGCTCTCGCCACGCCGTCGGCCATGGCCCGAGCCTGGCTGGTCTCGCCGGCGGCCAGACCGTCGAAGACGGTGATCATGCCGGTGACCGTGCCCAGCAGCCCCAGCAGTGGACAGAGCGCCACCAGAAGCTTTAGCCAGGGCAGCGGCCGACGCAGCCGACCGACCAGTTCCCGGACCCAGACCTCACGAAGGGTTCGGGCACTCCAGCTCTGCTGATCAGCCCGGGCCGACCAGCGTCGAACCAGGCGGCGCCGTGCCCGACGGTAGACGATGTGAAAGAACCACACCCGCTCTAGGGCCAGACCGAAGAGCAGCACGGCCACCAGAGCAATCCCCACCAGCACCGCCCCGCCCGCCTCGGCGAGCCGCTGCAGGGGCTCAAGCCAGGGCGGCATGATGGCTCCTCTGCTCGGTGTTCTTGCTCGGCGACGACGCCCGCGCCTCCAGATGCTGCGCCAGAGCCGCACAGGCCTCTCCCTCAACAATGCCGACTAGCTGCCGGCTGCGCGAAGCGAGCGCCGTATGGGCGAACAGCAGGGGTACGGCGGTGACCAGCCCCAGAACGGTGGTGACCAGCGCCTGGCTGATGCCACCTGCCATCAGCTGCGGGTTACCGGTGCCGAATACGGTGATGGACTGGAAGGTGACGATCATCCCGGTCACCGTACCCAGCAGCCCCAGCAACGGGGCCACGGCGGCCAGCAGCTTGATCAACGCCTGGCCGCGCTCAAGCTTGGGCTGCTCGGCCAGTATCGCCTCGTCAAGGCGCGCCTCCAGGGCCTCGGGGGCGTGGCCGTCGTCCAAGATACGGAAGCGACCCAATACCCGGCCGAGGGGATTATCGTCGCGCAGCCGGTCGAGCTCACGCCGCTGGCGGCGCACCGCCAAGGTCACCCGCAGCAAGTAGCCGTACTGGGCCAGTGCGGCCAATAGTCCCAGGGTACCAAGGGCCACCACCACATAGCCGACGGCGCCGCCCTGCTGAAAGCGCTCTGCCAGTCTTGGGCGTTGAGCCAGGGCGGCAATCACCTGACCGCGGGTCGGATCCAGCACCAGGACAGGACTTTCACCGGCCTGGAAGGCGGCCAGTCTCTTGCTGACCGGCGGCGGAGTATACTGCGCTACCGCCAGGATGCCGTTACCGGCCCCGCGGCGCAGCAGTTGCCCCTCGGAAAAGGCCGCCATGTCGCCCAGGCGCACCACCTTGCGCCGGGTCACCGCGCCGTCAGCCCCGGCCACTGGCGCCTCAACAACAGCAACTCGTCCGCTCTCGACGGTCAGCGCCAGCAGGCTGTCGGCCAGCCCCTCGACATGGGTAAGCTCAAGCACCTTAACATCGTTGAGGCGTGGAGGCGGCATCGCGCCGCCCACCGTCAGCCAGCTGTCGGCCAGGCCATCGCGCAGCTCACCGCTGTAGCTCTGCAGGGTCGATAGCAGCGCGGACAGCGCCTGGCCCTGTTCCTTCTCACGGCGTGCTTCGAGGACCGCCTCCCGCGCCTCGAGCGCCTCGCGACGGGTCTCGAGGTCAGCGCGGCGTCGGAGTGCGTCGTCCCGGGCCTCGCGCGCCTCGAACAGCGCCTGCTCGAGGGCCCCACGATCCTCGACCAGAACCATCAGACGGGCGTGATCCCGGGCCTCCGCAGCCTCGCGCTCGACGCGCAGTGTGGTCAGTGCCTCAGGCGGGGCTGCGGCCAGGGGAGCGGCGAACACCAGCAGAGCCAGCAGCAGGGAGAGGCTCTGGCTCATAAACGCTTCTCTTCAGCGGCTGCCAGCGGCTCAAGGAGACGAGACACCGGCAGCTTCAGCAGCTCTGGGGCGCGCTGATCGCGGGCGATGCGCAGCCCTTTGCGGACCTCTGCCCGCTCGCCGTCCTCCAGCGCCTGCCAGCGGGCACTGTTCACCCGCCAGACGGCCCCCTGGCGACCATCGGGCGTCAGGTAGTAGAGCCCGATCCGCCCCAGGCGCAGGAAGTCCACCTCGCGCCGGGTTTCGTCCTCGCTCAGATAGCCGCGCCAGGCATCCAGCTCGCGCCCGTAGGCAAGCTCGCTGCGCCAGGCTGACAGCAGCCGCTCCAGACGCTCGGTGGTCGGCAGAGCGCCGTCGTCGAGGCTGGCCACCCGCGCCCGACGCTCCTCGAGCAGAAACGGCAGATCCTGGTCGATCCAGCGCTGCAGACGCGCCTGCAGGCCACGGTTCAGGGCCGGCAGGGCCGCCCGCGTTTCGTCCAAGCCGTCCAATGCCGCTTCGCGCTGGCCCAGCGATGCCTCAAGCTCCGCCAGACGCGGGGCCAGCGCGGCGCAGTAATCCTCGATCCGACGGGTTTCGGCCTCTATCCGTCGCAGCTCGTTCAGTAGTTCGCGGGTCTCGCCGTCGGCCTCGTCGATGCGCGCCTGCAGCTCGGCCTGGGTACGCTGGGCCTCACTGGCCTCCTCGAGCGGCTGCTCCGCGCCCACCCAGGACGCAGATAGCAGCCACAGGGTCAGCCCTGCTACCAGCAAATGGCGAAACCTTTCCACGACCTGACTCCCTCGTTTTCCAAGAACGGTGATTGCAAAACTGTAGCGTCAAAATAGACTCCGGTTGCTGCATAAACGCCAGTACAGGAGTTCATGCAGCATTCGGCCAGGAAGGGCGCCATGAAGACGCCATCATGACATGCTAGCCTGTATCCTTAACCGCCTTCGTGGCTAGCAATGGTCTGGCTGAGGACGGCCTGCTGCTCTGGTGTGAGTTTGACATAGAATTTCTCCAATGCATCGGCCATGGTCCGCATCATGCCTACACGGTTCTCCATCATCCGGGCTTTGTCGCGCAGAATCTCCGGGGCTGGCCTTTCAACGTCGGCGGCGGGCTGGGAAGACATGCGGGCCCTCATCATTTCGCCTCGTCTCTGCTGAAGCGTCTCCATGAACTCCGCCAGCGCGGTTTCCTGATCTGATGTCAAGTCCAGCGTGTCGCCGAGATTCATGAATGCCTGCATGGGGGAATTACCACCGGCCCCCGGACCTCCCTGACAGGACCCGGCTGGCCCGCTCCCGGGACCCATGGCCCAGGCGGAAGTGACCGTTACACCGACGGCAAGAAATGATGCGAGAACCAAATTGCTGTACTTCATGAAAATCTCCTTGGATAGCATGTAATAAGTGGAACGAATGTTGACATTGGCATGAAAGCATGAGCCTCTATTTTGCGGCCCAAGATCCATCGTTTACATCAGAAGCCTCAGAATCTCGCCCTATAGCCCGTGTATAGATAACGCGAGCCCGGGTCATAGGGGGATCCACCCGCCTCCATGTTCTCTGGAACCTCCTTATCGAATAGATTATTGATTCCCAGGAAAAGGCTATGGGGTTTCGCGATTTGGTAGTCGAGGCGGAAGTCAAAACTGGTGAAGTCGCTGTAATAGGGTGTCTCAGCCATGGTGATGCCATCGAAGCCAAAATAGTCCTGAGTATGATTCATGCGCAGGCGATATGTTGCCTTTTCGATACGAACGCTTGCATCCAACTTAATAGCGAGATCGGCACGGTGGGTCAGAGGCTCATCCGTTTTTTCATCCTTGGCATCGAGGTATTCCACTGATCCATTGAGTCGCCAGGTTCCTCCAGGGCGGTACTGCCAAGTGAATTCAACCCCATCTATCTCAGCTTCATCTATGTTGCGGTAAGACTCGATCGTGGGATTGGTCTGAATAAAATATTTCTCGATCAGGTCTTCAGCTTTGGTGCGGAAGACCACCACCTCTACCTGACCCTTTTTGAAGCGCCGCGCCAGTGCCATCTCCAGGGTGCGCGAGGTCTCTGCATCCAGACCAGAGTTACCGACTCTGCGTTTTCTGGCCAGTGTATAATCGGCATAGAGCTCCATCATGGAGGGCGCGCGAAACGCCTCGCCGTAGCCCCCGCGCAGGGTCCAGGGACCAGGGCGCCAGGCCAGCGAGATGTTAGGGCTGGTGGCGCTCCCGAAATCGCTGTACTCGTCGTAGCGCGCGCCTGCTGTCAGTTTCACCTTCGGCACGATGTCCCACTGGTCCTGCAGGAAGAGGCTGTTCACGTCACGACTCTCTTCACCGTTGATGGCGGTGGAATCGAACTCCTCGCCCAGGAATCCATAGCCCAGAGTCATCGTGTGGCTCGATACTGGCCAGAAGGTATACTGCGCCTGCAGTTCATCCGTGGTGGAGGTGGTATCGTCTTGAACTCCTGTGCCCTTGTCGGAGGTAGAATCGGCAGAGCCATGGCCGGCTGAGAGGTCGGTGACGCCGCCGCCCATGATGCCCTCATATCCCAGAGAAAGATGGTAGCGATCTTCGGTCTCGATCATGGTAACGGGATCCTCCTTCGGATCGAGTCCGATACCCTCATCGTCCTGTTCGGCGTACTCGGCGCTCCAGCGCAGCTGATCCGTATCATTCAGTTCAAACTGCCCGCGGTATGAGACGTTTCTGCGCTCTTCACTGCGCTTGTCGGTATCCAGCTGAGACTTGTCTGTGCGGTAGTCGCCCCGCGAACGAGTCTCGAAACTGAGCCGGTGCCCCTGCCTGTTATCGCCCCAGTTGAGATAGCCGCCCGCAATGCCCGTCTCACGCTGCCCATCATCTGTAGCGCCGCCGGTTACATCGAATCCATAGTGGAGACCATCCTGTGGTTTGGAGGTGATAATGTTGATGACACCCCCCATGGCGTCTGATCCGTAGAGGGCCGACATGGGACCACGCACGATCTCGATGCGTTCGATATCCTCTACCTGGATATTGGTGATGACGTTCCCCGAAGCCTTGTCAGTGCGCCGAAGCCCATCCACAAGAATCAGCGTATGCTCTTTGTTCATGCCCCGTAGCGAGATGCGAGTTTCATTGCCTCGCTCTGCCACATCGACTCCGGTGGCGGCCTCCAGGATTTCACTGACGCTGTTCCCCGAATATGACTCGATCTTCTCACGATCAATGACTTCGACCGAGGCGCTGACATCCTCCACGGCTTGCTCGGTCCGGGTCGCGGTTACGATGATGGTGGACAGATCTTCAGAGTCCTGCGAATGCGCTATTCCGCTGAAGAAAAAGATAGTGAGGGCAAGCGCTGGGTATCCCGTTGTTTTCATTTCTGACATGCCGACGGTGCCTCAGGCGAGGAGAGTTTAATGGAAATGGAGACATGTAAATCTCCCGCATATGCTGTCCGCTGCGGGCGATTATTGCGGGACCATAGCATAGCCATCGTCATATTTTTTTGACTTGCCCTGTGGCAGATTGTCGCAAGTCAGCCGAGCCCACAGGGGATTCCCCCCCAAGTCAACCAGCCAGCTCTTGTATCGGAACAACGCCCGTCAAGGCGCTACGCCCCACAATATGCGGGGGGTTTTAAATACCGAAATCCCGGCCACTTCTCACAAATACGGCGGCTTGCCCCAGCTGCAGCCCGCTCAGCCTGCCACTGCTCCAGTGTCTGCGCGGCTTTTCCTCCCTCAAGCGATCCCACCACTTCAAAAAAGTCACTACGCAGTTCATCGTCCAGCACCTGATTCCGGGGTTTGCTGCGCACCACGTAAACCATCCGCGGGTTCTGGTGATCAACCGCACGCCATTGCTGGCGGTCCTTCAGCAAGGTGTACTCATGTCCTTCCAGGGCGTTGTCGAAATAACGACTTCCAGGATGGTGGCACCGACAGCCTGGGCGATGCCAAGTGTGATGTTGGGCAGGACAATCTGAACTTTGACTTTCAAGCCTATTCCAAAGGCTACGTGCAGCGCCCGAACCAGATCATCACCGTACGGAACCAGCACCAGCACGTCCGCGTTGCTCGCTTCAGCAGCTTCCAAAGCCTCTCTGAAATCCCGGATGAGTGCTCTCGGGAAGGGCGTCAGGGTGCTTCTTGGTGTCGGTGGTGGCATTGGCGGAGGTGGTGGTTCCGAAATACGGGCGACCCAGCTTCTTCGCCACCTTGCCTGAGGCAATGGTCACAGCACTGGAGGCGCCTCCGAAGACAATGTCCACGTTCTCCTCGAGGATCAGCTCTTCCGTATTAGTAGCGCCCCTTTCGGGCTCACCGGCCGTATTGCCAATGACCAGCTCAACCTTCCTACCAAGGATACCGCCAGCCTCCTTGACTTCATCCAGCGCGAGGAAGGCTGCGAGCCTTTGCTGCAAACCGAGATTCTTGTTACGGCCGGATTCCGGATAGTTGAAGCCAAGCCGGATGAATTCAGCCATAAGCGGGAAACTGCAAAGAAACAGGATTAAACCTGCGAGCAGGGTGGCTCTCCTTTTCATTGAAATAGTCTTCTGATTTGTCTTGTATTTTTGGCGACGAAACTATACCCGCATTTGAAAACCTGAACGGACGTTCAATGTAAAAAGAGCAGTATTTTCGTTACTGACTGTATCCCCAGACTCCATATTCATCTTAGCGTTTCTATTTGACTCCCCAACTTCCCCACACTCGTGTACCATCCGCCACTGTACAAACATACAGACCCATAAAGACTGCGAGGAAATCTCATGGCAGTACAAGCACTCTACTACTCGGATAAGGACGGCCTGGAAATGGCGCTGAAGAATCCCGACACGATGCTTTTTCAATCCAAAGCCGAAGCGGACGCCCGCGATAAGATCCTGGAACTGGCCGAGAACATCCAGATGTTCCTGGAGCGCAAGGTCGAGGGGCTGGGAGAAGACCTGGCCGAACAATGCGCCATGGCCATTGCCGAAGAGAAGGACCTGTTCCAGAAGGCCCTGAAGAAGCCGCAGTTGCTGAATGCAGAAGCAGCCGGGGAAATCGGCGAGTAAGCTCCCACCGTTACATCATGCGGCGTTGCCGGTTCGCCATTTACACGACCGTAACGCCGTTATTCTCCCTTCCCACCCTGTATTCTGGCTACACTATCGGAAACTCCTCCGGAATCTCTTTTCATTCATGAATAGTCGCTTTCTTTTCCTGTTGCTGTGCTCTCTGGCCTTCTGGACCAGCGGGGTTGCCGCCCAACAGGTGGTCACCGCTGCACTGGACGACCTGCTTCCCCCGGTACAGACCCAGACCGAACAACAGCCGCCGGTGCAAGAGGAAGAAAGCAAGGACGGGGAGGATAAGGCAGATGGCAAGAATGCTGCCGAAGAAGAGAATAAGGAACCCGAACCCTCCCCCACTCCAGTCAAGCCCGAGATCGAAGCACTGGAAGAGCCGCTGGAAAGCCAGCTGCCGGCGCCAGAGACCGAAGACATCCGCCAGCAGATCCAAAAGCTGGAGGAAGCACTGAATACCCGCCAGCAGGCACTGGGCACCAGCCAGGAACGGCTGGAATTTGCCGGGTCGTTGCTCAAGCGCCTGGACAACGAATACGAAAGTTTCCAGCTGAGGCTGGAACGGGCCGGGCTGAATCTCACCGATGATTACGCCAACCTGCTGCGCCAGCGACTGGAACGACTGCGCATCCAGACGATTGCCGCCGGCCTCACCCAGGGCATCAGCGCCCAGCTCTCCGCAGCCCGCGAAGAACAGTTGCGGCTGGAAGAGTTCGAGGCGGTGATCAACCCCACCGACGACATCCGTGGTCAGTTGGAAGTACGGCGCTCCCAGCTGCTCCGACAATTACACGGTGTGGTTACCGAGCACATTGAAGTGCTGAACGATTATTACAATACCGTCGCAGAGCTTAAGACCCGTTTGGAGGCCTACAAGGAGCTGCTGCAGCAGCGCCTGTTCTGGCTCCCAAGTACCGAAGCCATGGGTCTGGATACCTTCGGAAAGCTGTTCGAAGGTGTCCGGTGGCTGGTGTCGGGGCTGCAATGGACCTCACTCCGGGATGGCATCAAGGCCTCTTTTGAAGAACACTGGCCCGAAATCACCCTGCTTGCAGGCCTGCTGATCTTCCTGTCTGCCCGACGCAGGGCATTTCGCCGGGCGCTGGCCGAGTCGGGAGAGGACGTCGGCGACGTCGGCAAGGACCAATGGAACCTGACCCTCTACGCCAGCCTTCTCAGCCTGATGCGGGCCCTGCCTGCAGTGATTGCCCTGGGCATCGCTTCACTGCTGCTGGACGAGGGCAACGAGTTCCTGCACGCATTATCCCGGGGCCTCTCCAACGCCGCATTTACCATGCTGCTGTTACGAAGCGTCTATACCGTTGCCTATCCCGATGGTCTGGGTGAGCGACATTTCAAGTGGAATCCGAACACCTTGCAGGCTCTTCGCACGCAGATTCCGTTGCTGCTCTGGATCCTGACGCCCATCGTCATCATCATGCCTGCCATGGCATTGCCCGAGGGGTCAGCCTACAGCGACAGCCTCGGCCGCACCCTCTTCGCCATCGTCTCCCTGGCACTGGCGTGGTTTGCCCACAAGTTCATGTCCGCTGTGCGCCAGGATCAACCAAGTCGACGGGCGCTAAAGATGCTGCATGTCGTTGCCGTTGCGGTACCTCCCATGCTTGCGGTGCTCTCGGCCTGGGGCTACCACTACAGTGCCGTTCGCCTTGAAGGCCTGATGTTCATGAGCATCTGCTGGCTCGCCTTTGTCATTCTGCTGCATTATCTCGGCTTGCGCGGCCTGACCGTCCGGGAACGGCGTATGGCCCTGGTACGACGCCTAGAAGAGCGTGAAGCCGAACGCAAATTGGCCGAAGCCCGTGAAGCCGCGGAATCCACCGGGGAGGCCGTGCCGGCAAGCTACGAATCACCACGGCAGGACATGAATGCCATCAGCCAGCAAAGCGAAACCCTTCTACGCACCCTGTCCCTGGTGGTTGTCGGCATCGGCCTCTGGATGCTGTGGGACGATGTGTTCCCCGCCCTGGGCATCTTTGAAGCCATCACCCTCTGGAGCATCGACACCGGCGTCAAAGGTGAAGCTCCGGTACCCATCAACCTGGGTGACCTGATGCTCGCGTTTGCGGTCGGGGCAGGCACCCTACTGGCCGCACGCAACCTCCCGGGCACCCTGGAAGTGATGTTCCTGAGCCGGCTGCGCCTGGAACCGGGTGTGGGTTACGCCATCACCACCATGGCCACCTACATCATTGTCTTTATCGGCATCATCGCCGCGCTGGGGGTACTGGGATTGCAGTGGTCGAAACTGCAGTGGCTGGTAGCGGCCCTGGGGGTGGGCCTGGGCTTTGGCCTGCAGGAAATCGTGGCCAACTTCGTTTCGGGCCTGATCCTGTTGTTCGAGCGGCCGATCCGTGTCGGCGATACAGTCTCCATTGACGGTATCACCGGTACCGTATCCCGGATCCGTATCCGGGCGACCACCCTGGTGGATTGGGATCGCAAGGAACAGATCATTCCCAACAAGACTTTTGTCACCCAGGACCTGACCAACTGGACCCTGACCGACGCCATTACCCGGGTCATCGTCCGGGTTGGCGTCGCCTACGGTTCCGACGTGGACAAGGTTCAGGAGCTGCTGTTCCGGATTGCCACTGACAACGAGCGTGTAGTGAACGATCCGGCACCGGCGGTATTCTGCGTCGGCCTCGGCGACAGCAGCGTGAACTTCGAGATCCGGGTGTTCGTGCGGGACATCAACGACATCATGGCCCTGTCTCACGAGCTGCACGCGACCATCACCCGGTCGCTAAGGGAAGCGGGGATCGAGATTCCCTTTCCGCAACGGGACATTCACATTCGCACCGCTACGGATTCATCCCCGGGCAACACGGGCGATACACAAAGGGAGCAGGCGAATGATCCGGAATGAGACTCAGGGGAACGTCATTTACCGGATCTTTACACCGGTTGACGACATCCCGCTTACCGCTTTGAGAAAATAGCGGGTAACAACGTTATCGCCGGGGGTCGGGATGAACAGAACCGCAACAGTACTCGCAGGCCTTGCCGCTGTCTTACTGTCAGGCTGCAAGGTGACGATGTCCGAAGGATTCGATGACGAACCCGATCGGGATTCCTTTTCTTCGGGATTCTTCCTCTATATCAGTAATACCGGCGAGGACTTCCCGGACGATTCCTGGAGCCTGAACACGGCGGGCGAGGTCTGTATTGACGATACCCTGTACTTTGAAACCGACAGCGGCCGGGTCCGGGTCTACGGCTCATCCGCATACAGCGAGACCGACTTCCGCGCGGCGGCAACCGAACTGGAGCGGCGCATTGATGGTGTGCTGAGCCGGTTCCAGCTACGCTGGCCAGAATTTGCAGAGGACCGGAGCACGGCTGTCCGCTACCCGGACCATCTGATCGGCTGTCTCAGCCCGACCCTGTCCCGAACCGAGTTTGCGTCGGCATCGGTTGCGGCCGTCAGCATCATGCCCTATGCCAGCCAGTGGCCATACGACACCGACCGGATCATTACCCATGAACTGGCCCACTACGTGCAGGAAAACCTGAGCCGTTATCAGGCGAGGGAGTCGCTCCTGCCCCTGTGGTTTGCCGAGGGCCAGGCATCGGTGGTGGCAGGCGAGCCCATTGCGCCGGTCTACCAGCACCATGATTATGACCCGCTGCTGGATGTCACAGTCTATGACGCCACCACCGCCGACTACCGCTTCGAACACTACGCCCTGGCCTACCACTATCTGGAAGAGGCCAACGGCCAACTCACCCTGACGGTACTGCTGGACCTTATCCAGTTCGCGGACTGGGAGGGTCTGGACGGCACCACCTATTCCGGCGAATCCGAAGCCTTCGTCGAAGCCTTCAATACTGCCGGGCTGGTGGACCACCGGAACCGTTACCTAAGCCTGGATCGCTTCAAAACCGAATACCACCAGTTGCTCAATGACAGCTATTGACGTGCGCCTCAGACGTAAAGCGACTCGATCACATCGATGTACTTTTCGTAGATGTTGCTGCGACGCACCTTCATGGTCGCCGTTACTTCATCGTCGTCGTGATCCAGTTCCTTGGTCAGCAGGTGGAAGCGCTTGATCTGCGCCACCTGGGGCAGCTGGTCATTACCCTTCTCGATTTCGGCGCGGATGAGGTCATTGACCTGCTCGTGCTCGGCCAGGCTGCGGAAGGTGGTGTAGGGAATCCGCTCCTGCTCCGCCCACTTGGCCACGGTCTCGAAATCGATCTGGATCAGGGCCGAGACGTACTTGCGCGCCTCCCCGACCACGATGCACTCCTTGATATAAGGACTGGCCTTGATGGTGTTCTCGATCTCGGTAGGCGAGAGGTTCTTGCCCCCGGCGGTGATCATGATGTCTTTCAGACGGTCGACAATCCTCAGCTGGCCGTCACACCACTCCCCCACATCGCCGGTATGCAGCCAGCCGTCCCTCCGGGTCGACGCCGTGGCCTCATCATTCTTGTAATAGCCCTTGAACATGCTGCCACCACGCATAAGGATTTCGTCCTGTTCCCCCAGCTTGACCTCGACACCCCTGATCGCCACACCGACGGTGCCGAGCCGGATGTCGCCCAGGGGCTGGGCGGTGGCAACGCCAGTGCTCTCCGTCTGACCATAGACCTCCACCAGGGGAATGCCGATGGTCCGGAAGAACGACAGGATGCCGGTGGAAATCGGCGCTGCCCCGGTCAGCGCGATATGGCAGCGGCGCAGGCCGATGTAGTTCTGCAAGGCCCGGAAGATCAGCCAGTAGCTCAAGCCGTAGACCAGTTTTTCCTTCAGGGTCCATTGCACGCGGTTTTTGGTGGCCATCGGCTCACACACCCGCATTGCCCAACGGAACAGGGCCTGGCGTAGACGGCCGGTCTCCTGGATCTTGATGTAGATAGCCGAGTGCAGTTTCTCCCAGATCCTGGGCACGCCCAGGAAGAAACTCGGAGCGATTTCGCGGAGATCCTCCTGCACGGTCCGCAGGCTTTCCCCGAAACTTACGGTGCTGCCCACATACATCGGCGCAATGTTTGTCAGTGCCTGTTCGGCCACGTGGCAAAGGGGCAAGTAGGACAGGCTGGACGCGTGCCGGTCGACACCCAGCAGCTCGATCAACCCCGGCGCCGCCGCGTGCAGGTTGCCCCAACTGATCATGGCGCCCTTGGGTCGCCCGGTGGAGCCCGAGGTGTAGATCATCAGTGCGGTATCGTCCATGGTCTGGCTGACGAGCATTTGGTCAATCAGATCCGGGTGTTGGGTTTCATACTCACGGCCCATGACTTCCACGGCTTCGAAGGCCGTGGGTGGGGCCGGATAGTTGCGCAGGCCCTTCATATCGATGGTAATGCAATGCTTCAGGTGCGGTAGCTGTCCCCAGGCCTCGATCACCTTGTCGGTCTGTTCCTGGTCCTCACACACCACGACTTCGGCATCGCTGTGCTCCAGCACGTAGGCCACTTCGTTCCAGGGGCTGGTGGGGTAGACACCGACACAGATGCCGTTCACCAGGCCGATGCCCATCTGGGCAATCACCCACTCCACCCGGTTTTCCGAGATGATCGCCACGTGACCACCCTCGGACAATCCCAAGGCTCGCAGCCCCAGTCCGAAGTGACAGGCGCGCTGGTAGTAGTCCTGCCAGGTATAGGCCTGCCAGATTCCGAAATCCTTCTGGCGCAACGCCAGATGATCGGCCCGGTCCCTGGCATGGGCCCGCAACATCTGTGGAAGGGTGAGTTCAGGCACTGCCAGTGTTGTCATGAGAGCCACCGCTTACGACGTTTGTAATGCTTGATATCCCGGTAACTGCGGGTTTCACCTTCGGCGCCGCCCACCCCGAGGTAGAACTCCTGAACATCCTCGTTAGCGGTGAGCTTTTCCGTCGGCCCATCAATCACGATCTTGCCGTTTTCCATGATGTAGCCATAGGAAGCGATGGCCAGGGAAACGGCCGCGTTCTGTTCCACCAGCAGGATGGCGGTGCCCTGTTCCCGGTTGATCCGGGCAACGATGGTGAAGATTTCTTCTACCAGCAGTGGTGCCAACCCCAGCGAGGGTTCATCGAGCATGATCAGATCCGGCTGGGCAATCAATGCCCGACCCAGGGCCAGCATCTGCTGTTCACCACCGGAAAGATAACCGGCCAACTGCTTGCGCCGTTCCTTGAGGCGGGGGAAATAATTGTAGACCAGCTCGTAGCTGTCACTCAGGGACGGTCTTCGACCGGAAAGCGCATAGGTGGCGGCAATCAGATTCTCCTCCACCGTCAGGTCCTCGAAAACCCGCCGCCCTTCCATAACGTGAAACAGGCCATTGCGCACCAGCTTCTCGGGGGGTACGCCCTTCACGCCCTTGCCCCGAAAGCGGACTTCACCCGCCGTTACTTCGCCGTCTTCGAGGGACAGCAGGCCGGAAACGCTTTTCAGTGTGGTGGATTTGCCGGCGCCGTTGGAGCCGAGGAGCGCCACAATGGCGCCCTTCGGAACCCGCAGAGACAGGCCCCGGAGGACCTGCACCGCCTTGTTGTAGACCACCTCGATGTTGTCAATTTCCAGTAAGGCTTCCATACGGCCCCTCAGTCGAGGTGAATCCAGTCTGACACCGGCTCGTAACGGCCCTTCTCTGCATTGACTCGCCAGATCCGGCCAACCGGGAACGACATATCTTTCACCGTGACCGGAATGCCGATGATGCCGCCGGTGTCCCAGTCCTCGATGGAAGCCAGTGCCTCCGCCATGTTGTCCGCATTGAGCTCCTTGCCGGCATCCAGGGTGCGCTTGATCACCTCCGTCCAGACCATGGCGTTGAACCAGCCCTGGATGTAGCCGGTCGGACGGTAGCCGGCGTCAGGATCGCTCTTTTCTGCCTGCGCCCTCAGGGCATCCAGCATCGGGCCGCTTTCCTCGCTGTCGTAATAGTTGTATGGCATGACGCCCATATAGCCATCGGCGTCCGCGCCCATTTTGTCGATGATCAGCTTGTCCGAGGACCAGAAGGTACCCATAAACTGGGTATCCAGGCCCATCTGGCGCATCTGCACCATGAACTCGTTGATCGGCGACAGCACGTAGCCGTGGAACACCACATAATCCGGACGCACCCGGCGCAGTTTCAGGACCTCGGCAGAAACGTCCACACTGCCGGGCTTGGTGACGATCTCCTCGACCACGTCAATACCCAGTTCGGCGGCCCGGGCCTTGCCGTTTTCGATGGGATCCTTGCCGAATTCGGTATCGCTGTAGACGAAGGCCACGGTCGGCATGTCCCCGCCCTCGCCCTGGGAAGCGATATACTCAAGAATGATGCCAAACATCTGGCTGTAGCTGGGGCCGGGAATAAACTGGTAAGGGTACTGCTCGTTATCCGTCAGCGCGGTGGCATAGGACGCACCACTCATCAGCGTGGTTCCCATGCTGTTGAGTTCCGAGGCAATGGCCTTCATGAAGCCGGTGCTGTCCCCGTAATAGGTGGCCGGTGAGTTGCTGCCGGAAATCTTCTTGAAGGCCGCCACCGAGCGGTCCACCTCGTAGGCGGTGTCTTCCATCACGTATTCCACCGGGTGGCCATTAATGCCGCCCTCACTGTTAATCCAGTTGGTGTAGTCCGTGAGCCCCGCATGCAGGTGAATGCCGGCAAAGGCAAATACACCCGAGAGCGGGATCGAGCCACCGAACACGATGGGCTCCTTGTCCTGGGCCATGGCTGGGGCGGCTACGGTCAACGCAGCAACCAGGCCACCAAGCCCGGCGAGCTTGCGTCCTTTTTTGAGGATGTTTCTGAACATGTTTCTTCTCCTTGCTGCTTCTTGTTGTTGCTGTTGCACGGTCTCTCGGAGAAAGACTCGTTGAAACACGATTAATTCCGGAATGGCCACAGCCGGAAAAACCGGCGGATGCGATGCCAGATCTCCGCCAGGCCATGGGGTTCGAAGATCAGGAAGCCCACAATCAGGGCACCGAAGATGATTTCCAGCATCGGTGACATGAACACGGGCGCATTGGGATAAAACGGCGTCAGGGCCGCAGTCAGCAATTTCAGGGCTTCCGGGACCAGGGTCATGAAAGCCGCACCGAGGATGCCCCCCAGCAGGTTACCCATGCCGCCTACGATCACCGCCGCCAGGTAGAAAATGGACATGGAGAGCGGAAAACTTTCCGGGGTCACCACCCGGTAGAAATAGGCAAACAGTCCGCCGGCCACACCGGCATAAAAGGAGCTGAGTGCGAACGACATCAGTTTGTAGCGCAGCAGGTTGATGCCCAGGATCTCGGCGGAAATATCCCGGTCCCGGATGGCAATGAAGGCCCGACCAACCCGGGTACGCAACACATTGCGGGCTGCGAACACCATCAGTACCGCCAGCGGTACGATGATGAAATACATCATGTAGTCGCTCTGGAAGGTCAGACCGAAAAGGTGCGCAGGATCAAGGCTCAGCCCGCCCATGCCACCGGTAACCGACTCCCACTCGGCGAAAATGAAGTGCAGGAACACACTGGCGGCGAGAGTGGCAATGGCCAAGTAAAGCCCCTTGACCCGAAGTGAGGGAAGCCCCACCAGAATACCAACGGCGGCGGCCGCCAACCCCGCCAGCAGAAGGGTGATCGGGAACGGCAAGCCAGTATTGAGAGAAAGCCAGGCCACCGTATAGGCACCCACCCCCATGAAACCCGCCTGACCGAGTGAAATCAGGCCGGTAAAGCCGGTCAGGATGTTCAGGCCAGTGGTGCTGATCACGGCAATGCCCACCAGGCAGCCCAGGTAAAGCAGATAGGAATCGGCCATGAACGGAAACAGCAGCAGAGTCAGCAGCAGCAGGGCGAACCAGAACTTCTGGTTGCTGCTGGTCCAGATTGCCTCATCGGCCTCGTAGGTCTGTTTGGCGTCACCAATACGCATCTTATACTCGCTCTATTTCATGGGTGCCGAAGAGACCATAGGGACGGATCACCAGGATTACCGCCAATACCACGAAGGTGGCCGGCATCCGGTACTCGCCACCCAGGTAGGCACCGGCCACGGTTTCCAGCCAGCCGATGAACACGCCGGCCACAAGGGCACCAAGGATGCTGTCCAGGCCACCGACAATCACCACCACCAGCACACTCAGACCGATGATCCCGAACTGCGGGCTAAGCCCGCCGGTGGCAGCCACCAGCACCCCTGCCAGCGAAGCCGCCAGGGAGCCGAACACCCAGGCCAGGTTGAACACCCGGCGCACGTTGATGCCCATGGAATAGGCCGCGGCCTGGTCCGAAGCTGTGGCCCGCAGAGCCACGCCGCCACGGGAGAAGCGGAAATACAGTAGGTAGACGACCAACAGGCCGGAACCGATCAGGAAGCCGTAGGCGATTTTTGGAGCCAGGTAGAGCGGGCCGATGAACACCGGTTCCCGGGGCAGGAAGTTAGGCAGTAACTGCGGATCCGCGGTCCAGATGAACTCCACCAGTCCCACCAGAATGCTGGCGATACCGATGGTCACCATTACCACCGAGATGGGGGACTCCCCCAGCATCGGGCGGATCATGGTCTTCTCGATCACCCCGCCCAGGACGCTACCACCAATCACCGCCAGCGGCAGTGCGATCCATGCTGATAGTTCCATGCCACCGGCAAACGCCAGGAACAGGTAGGCGGCGAACATCATGATTTCACCGATGGCGAAATTAATGACCCGGGTGGCCTTGTAGATCATCACGAAACCCAGGGCGATCAGGGAATACAACCCGCCCATGGCCAGACCGGCCAGACTGATTTCACCAAAAAACAACCAATCCATCAGGCGGCCTCCCCTTGCGGATTGAGTTTCTTGCGTAGGCTGTCGATGTCACTGTTACCCAGGTAAGCCTTGATGACTTTCGGGTTTTTCTGGACATCTGCCGGCTCGCCTTCGGTGATGACCTGTCCGAAGTTGAGCACGGCAATGTGGTCGGAGATGTCCATCACCATGCCCATGTCGTGCTCTACCATCAGCACGGTCACACCCCACTCTTCCCGGATATCCAGAATGAAGCGGGCCATATCCTCCTTCTCTTCACGGTTCATGCCCGCCACCGGCTCGTCCAGCATCAGCACCTTCGGGCGCATGGCCAGCGCCCGAGCCAACTCGACTCGCTTCTGCAAACCATAGGACAGGCTGGCCACCGGCTGACGGCGGATATGGTCGATCTCCAGGAAGTCGATAATCCGGTGTTCCACCTCCCGGCGCACTTCCATCTCTTCCCGACGGACCGCGCCGAAGTAGAACATGGACCCCAGCAGCCCGCTGTTCATGTGCACATGGGCACCCAGCTTGATGTTGTCCAATACAGTCATGCCGCGGAACAGGGCAATGTTCTGGAAAGTTCGGGCGAGACCAAGCGCGGCCCGTTTCGGCGGCTTGATGCCACTGGAAAGCTCCCGCCCCTCGTAACGGATGGCGCCCTGCTGGGGCTTATAGAAACCGGAAATGCAGTTGAACAGCGACGTTTTGCCTGCACCGTTCGGACCAATAATAGTGGTGACGGTGTTCTCGGGCACCCGGAAGCTGACGTCCTGAAGAGCCTTCACACCGCCAAAGGACAAAGACAGGTTACGGATCTCGAGGATACTCACTTTACCTCCCGGCACCCCCTGGCGCCGGGCAACGAGGCACGACTGCACGCGTCGCTTCCACCCTACTTACGCCTGAAGATGATTGTAATTGTTGTTTTTTCTGGTCACCGGGGTCAGCCCGGGTACAGATTTAATTTAGTCCATCGAGGCAACATTAGCCAAATGCTTCTATCCTGTTACCTGATTGCTCACATCAACGGTTACGCACGGAACCGACCTTCAGATGCACCTCTGCTGGAAAAATGAATATGACAAGCAGATTGGTAACCACCGGGTTCAACACTGACACCGGTGTGGCGACGCTTACCTTTAACCGGCCCGAAGCCCTGAATGCGATCAATGTCCCCCTGGCTGAAGCTTTCCTGGCCGATGTACATGAGCTGGCAGAGTGGTCCGGGCTGCGGTGTGTGGTCCTGACCGGAGCCGGCCGTGCCTTCATGGCCGGTGGAGATGTCGCGAGCATGGCAGGCGGCCCCGAACAGGCCCGGGAGGTGGTCAATGCCCTGCTGGACTCGCTCAACCCGGCGATCCTGATGCTACGCGACTTGAACGCCCCGATCGTTGCCGGTGTCCGGGGCTTTGCCGCCGGCGCCGGACTGAGCCTGGCCCTGGGAGCTGACCTGATCATCTCCGACGCCAACGCCCGGTTCATGGTGGCCTACGATGGCATTGGTACGGTCCCCGACTGCGGAGGCACCTGGTTCCTGAACCGCCGGATCGGTGCCGGGCGAGCCAGTCAGCTGATGCTGCTGGGACAGACCTTGACGGCCAGGGAGGCGCTGGATTGGGGGCTGATCAATCAGGTTGCCCCCGAAGGCGAGTTTGACGATGCACTGACTGAACTTGCCCGTCAGGTTGCCAAGGGCCCGAGCCGAGCCTATGCCGCTTTCCGGCGGCTCTCGGACGATGCCTTCGGAGCCGCACTTTCCGGACATCTGGAAGCCGAGAGACAGGCCTTTCTGAAGGCGACTGGAACCCGGGATTTCCAAGAAGGGGTAGCCGCGTTTCTCGCCAAGCGACCGGCGCAATTCCGGGGGCAATGAACTGTGCGGGCCCCCGTTACCTGAATGGCCACACTGCCGGGGTCACGAGATAACACCGCGCTCCCGGAGCGCGTCGATTTCTCCGGGAGACAAACCGGCAACCCGCTGCAACACCTGTTCCGACTGTTCCCCCAGCAGGGGCGGTGCCGTGCGATAATCCACCGGGGTCAGTTTCAGCTTGATCGGATTACCAACCGTGGGTACCTCGCCCAGTCTGGAGTGACTGATACTCTGCTTCATGCCCCGAGCCAGGACCTGGGGATCCTCAAACACCTGATCCAGGGTGTTCACTGGTCCACAGGGCACCCCCGCCTGCTCCAGGATTTCGACCCACTCCCGGGTTGAACGCATCACCGTGGCCTGCCTCAGTTTCGGTATCAGTTCCTTGCGATTGTCCACCCTGGCCCGGTTGGTGGCAAAGCGGTCGTCGCGGGCCCATTCGGGGTGGCCAAGCACGTCACACAGCCGGGCAAATTGCTGGTCGTTGCCCACCGTCAGCACCATATTGCCGTCCGCGGTGGGGAAGTCCTGGTAGGGCACGATGTTGGGGTGGGCATTGCCCATCCGGGCCGGTGGCTTACCCGTGGTCAGGTAGTTCATGGCCTGGTTGGCCAGGCAGGCCACTTGCACGTCCAGCAGCGCGGCCTCCACATACTGCCCTTCCCCGGTCCGGTCCCGGTGGCTGAGGGCGGCGAGCACACCAATGGTGGCGTAGAGCCCGGTCATGATGTCCGTCAGAGCCACACCGACTTTCATCGGCCCGGCGCCGGGCTCGCTGTCCGGCTGGCCGGTAATGCTCATCAGTCCGCCCAAGGCCTGGATCAGGAAGTCATAGCCCGGGCGGCTGGCGTAGGGGCCATCCTGGCCGAAGCCGGTAATGGAGCAATAGATCAGATTCGGGTTGACTTGTTTGAGGCTGTCGTAATCCAGACCGTAGCGTTTGAGGCCGCCGACCTTGAAGTTCTCCAGCACGACATCCGATTCGGCTACCAGTTTGCGGACCAGCGCTTGCCCCTCGGGATGGGCAATGTCCACCGCCAAGGACTGCTTGTTCCGGTTGGCGGTCAGGAAGTAGGCGGATAACTCGGCGCTACCATCCTTGCCCTGAAGATAGGGCGGCCCCCAGGACCGGGTGTCATCCCCGGTTCCCGGGCGCTCGATCTTGATCACCTCAGCGCCAAGATCCCCGAGGATCTGGCCCGCCCAGGGGCCAGCCAGAACCCGGGAAAGGTCCAGCACACGCAGGTGCGACAGGGGGCCTGCCATCCGACTCTCCTTGCAACCGAAGTGTTAGCGCATGCCACCAAGGCACAGGTATTTGAGCTCCATGAACTCGTCCAGGCCATAACGTGAACCTTCCCGGCCAAGGCCGCTTTCCTTGACGCCGCCAAAGGGCGCCGCCTCGGTGGAAATGATGCCCTCGTTGATACCGATCATTCCGGTTTCCAGGGCCTCGGCCACGTGCCAGATGCGCCGGATGTCGTTGCTGTAGAAATACGCCGCCAAGCCGAATTCGGAATCGTTGGCCATGGCAATCGCCTGCTCCTCGGTCTCAAACCGGAACAGCGGCGCCACCGGGCCAAAGGTCTCCTCGCTGGCCACCAACATGTCCTGGGTGACGTCGGTGAGGATGGTCGGCTCGAAGAAGGTACCGCCCAGGGCATGAGCCTTGCCGCCCAGGGCCACCTTTGCGCCCTTGGTGGTGGCATCCTCGATGTGCCGCTGAACCTTGTCCAGGGCTGCGGCATTGATCAGCGGGCCCTGCTGGGTTTCACCTTCGAGGCCGGCGCCCACCACCATCTTGCTGACAGCTTCCTTCAGTTTCTCCACAAAGTCGTCATAGACACCGGATTGAACATAGATGCGATTGGCGCAGACACAGGTCTGCCCGGTGTTGCGGTACTTGGAAGCCATCAACCCGGCCACCGCGGCATCGAGATCGGCGTCGTCAAAAATGATGAACGGGGCATTGCCACCGAGCTCCAGGCTCACTTTCTTGACCGTGCCGCTGGCCTGGCGCATTAGCAGTTTGCCCACCGGTGTAGAGCCGGTGAACGACACCTTGCGAACCACCGGATTGGTGGTCAGTTCTTCACCCACCTCCGGCGCCCGGTCTTTAGAGCAGGTCACGATGTTGAGAATCCCGGGTGGAACACCGGCTTCCTCCGCCAGCACCGCCAGTGCCAGAGCGCACAGCGGGGTATCCTCCGCCGGTTTGACCACCACCGGGCAGCCGGCGGCCAGGGCCGGGGCCACCTTGCGGGTGATCATGGCCACTGGAAAGTTCCAGGGCGTGATCGCCGCCACCACCCCGATGGGCTGCTTGATCACCACGATGCGCTTATCCCTGCCATGGCCCGGGATCACATCACCATAGGCGCGCTTGGCTTCCTCGGCAAACCATTCGATGAAACTGGCGCCGTAAGCCACCTCGCCCCGGGCTTCCGCCAACGGCTTGCCCTGCTCCGCAGTCATCAGCCGGGCCAGGTCTTCCTGGTGTTGCATCACCAGATCGAACCAGCGGCGCAGGATTCCTGCCCGCTCCTTGGCCGGGCGCGCACGCCATTCCGGCCAGGCCGCCTCGGCCGCCTTGATCGCCTGCCGGGTATCGTCGGCGCCCATATCCGGCACGTTGGCCAGGTGTTCGCCATTGGCCGGGTTGGTCACCGGCAACAAATCACCGGAACGGGTCTGCACCCATTCGCCATTGATAAATGCGCTTTCGCGCAGCAGTTCCGGATTCATCAAACTGATAGTCATCACAGTCCTCACAAAAGAGAGTCAACGCCCTCAGAGCAGATAGCTTTCAATCACATCCCTGACAAAGGCAGCATAGTCATCAACGGCCACGTTCTGGTCACGGTATTTCCGGCGCTTCAGGTACCAGTCCTGCAACAGGGCCTTGATCATTGAAGCCACCAGCCGGGCATTCCTCGGCCGGTACACGCCTGCCTTGATCCCGTTCTCGATGATACCCAGGAAGATGTCTTCAATTTCCAGTTCGATGGCCACCGCATCCCGCTTTTCCGGCGCCGGCAGGCTTTTCGCTTCCATGTAGGAGAAATAGAACCAGGCCCGCATCAGTTCGCTCAGGTACAGGTGCGCCTTGATCGCCGAAAACAGTTTGTCACGTACCTCATCCACCTCGCCAGTGTAGTACAACAGGGTGCGGCGGGTGATGGTGAAGCCGTGGCTCTGGATCAGGTGGATCAGGTCATCCTTGTTGCGAATGTAGGCATAAAGGCCGCCCATGCTCATGCCCGAGTCCGAACACAGATCTCTCAGGGTCATGGCATGGAAGCCTTTGGAATTGGCCAGTCGCAGTGTCGATTCGATGATCCGGATCAGGTTCTTGACGGCGGTCGCCTCCTTCTTGATGCTGATCCTGTCCTTGTTCTGGTGGTATACCTCACGGACGACACCCTCCTTGGACAAACTCAACTCGTCGCGAAACGCCTCGTAGTTTTCAATCATCGCTGCCACACCTGTCTGCTCCTGCGGCGGGGATTATAAGCCAGATCACGCCACCGACAGGAACCGGTCCTGGGTTGCCTGATCAGCGCGCAATTCGTCACTGGGTGCTTCGTGCACCACCTGACCTTTTTCCAGGATGTACGCCCGCCGGGCATGCTTGAGAGCGAACTGTACGCTTTGGTCAGTGAACAGAATGGTGGTGGTCTTGCTCAGATCGTCGATCAGTTCGCCGATCTGCTGAACGATCACCGGAGCCAGCCCCTCATTCGGCTCGTCCAGCAACAACAGCCTCGGCTGGATCATCAGTGACCGGGCCACCGCCAGCATCTGCTGTTGGCCACCGGAGAGGGTAGCACCGTCCTGGTCCGCCCGTTCTCCCAGCATCTCGTATTTCTTCAGAATACCGTCCACGGTCCAGCGTGCGGCGCTGCCTTTGCGCTGGTAGGAAGCCACCTCCAGGTTATCCCGCACACTCAGGCCGGGGAAGATTCGACGGTCTTCCGGCACATATCCGATGCCCGCCCGGGCGATCTGGTGGGCCGGCAGGCCATGCACCGGCTTGCCGTCAAAGATCACCTCTCCGGACCGGGGCGGCGTCAATCCCATAATGCTTTTCAGGGTCGTACTCTTGCCGGCACCGTTCCGGCCAAGGATACAGACGGTCTCGCCCTCGTCCAGTTGCAGCGTGACACCGTGAAGCGCCTGGCTCTCACCGTAGAAGGTCTGGATATTGCGAACATCAAGAATCATGGGTTGGCCTCCTCGACCGCTTCCTCGTCTTCCTCACCCAGGTAGGCAACACGAACCTCCGGATGGTTCTTCACTTCCTCCGGAGTGCCGGCAAACAGTTTTTCACCGCGATGCATGACCAGGATGCGGTCGGCAAGATTGAACACCACGTCCATATCATGCTCGGTAATCAGGAAGGTGTAATCACCACTGTCCGCCAGGCTCTTGACCAGTTTGGTGGTACGCCGGGTCTCGTCCGGGGTCATGCCGGCGGTAGGCTCGTCCAGCAGGACCAGCTTGGGTTGTGTTGCCAGCACCATGGCGATTTCCAGCAATCGCTTGTCACCGTAACTGATGACCTCCGCGCGCTGGTCCTTGAGACCGTCGATGCCCAGCCGTTTCAGATACTCCACTGCTTCCTGCTGGATCCCGGTATTACGGGAAGCAATGTTGAACAGCTTGCGGCTGTGGCCATGATAGGCCGACAGCACCACTTCCACGTTCTCCTGCACCGTCATCTCGGGAAAGATGTTGTTGATCTGGAACGAACGGGACACTCCCAGCCGGCTGATCTTGTGGGGCGGCAGCCCGGTGATGTCCTGCCCGTCCAGGGTGATCTTGCCTTCGGTCGGCAACATCCGCCCGGACACCATATTGTAGAAGGTGGTCTTGCCGGCACCATTGGGACCGATGATCGCGATGGTTTCCTTCGGCATCACTTCCAGGTTGATACCGTTGACTGCGTGGACGCCGCCAAAACGCTTGGTGAGGTTCTCTATGGTCAGGATCGGTTTGCTCATTTCTTCACCTCCATCCACCAGTCAAGGGCCGTACCCAGCAACCCCTTGCGGAAGAAAATCACCATCATCGCCAGAATGATGCCCAGAACCAGCATCCAGGACTCGGTGTAGCTGGTGATCCAGGTTTCCAGCAGCACGAACACCGCAGAGCCGACGAACGGTCCCAGGAAATAACCGGTGCCACCGAGAATGGCCATCAGAACCGGTTCAGCCGACATGGACCAGTGCAGCAGCTCCGGACTGGCCACCCGCAGGAACGGGGCAATCAGGCCACCGGCGAGGCCGGCAAAGGAACCCGCGATGACAAACGCCACCAGGCGGTAGGTACGCACGTTCAGACCGGCGAAGGACACCCGCTCCGGGTTCTGGCGGATCGCCTTGAGGATCATGCCGAAGGAACTGCGGCAGATTAGGTACAACACAACCGCGGCAATGGCGACGATGGCCAGCACCACATGATAGTAGACTGCCGGGTTACCCAGGGTCAGGTCCAAGCCGAGCCCGAAGGAGCCCAGGGTGAAACCGGCCAGGCCGTCACTGCCGTTGGTCACGGAGCGCCACTGGTAGGCGATGGCGAACACCATCATGCCGAACGCCAGGGTGAGCATGGCGAAATAGACCTCGTTGAGGCGGACGCTGAGGAAGCCGATCACCAGGGCCAGCAGCGCCGAGGCACCCATGGACACCAGCAGGCAGGCCAGGAATGGCCACTCCAGGTGGATCAGCACCAGCGCCGTGGCGTAGGAACCGATGCCGAAGAAGGCGGCGTGCCCGAAACTGAGCATGCCAGTGTAGCCGAAGATCAAGTTGAAGCTGGCTGCAAACAGGCCAAGGATCAGGATCTCGGTGAGGATGAAGATATAGAAGTAGGAGGCAATCCAGGGCACCGCAATCAGCCCCGCAATCACCACGGCCAGAAGGCCCATCAGAATCTTGGTCTTCATGCGGTCGCCCCTTTGCCCATGATGCCGTTAGGTTTGAACAACAGAACCAGCGCCATGCCAAGGAACGGCAGCAGCAGGTTCACTTCCGGCAGATAGCGGCCGCCAAAGCCGTGAATCAGGCCGAGGATGATGGCACCGAGCAACGCACCCGGGAAGCTGCCCAGGCCTCCTATGACCACCACAATGAAGGACTCGATGATGATCTTGTCACCCATGCCCGGGTCCAGTGCCCGCATCGGCGCTGCCACCACACCGCCAACAGCGGCCAGCCAGGCACCGAAGGCAAACACGCCGGTGACCACCATGCGGGTATTGATGCACAGGGCCTCGGCCATGTCCCGGTCCAGCGCCGCCGCGCGCATGATACGACCCACGCGGGTGCGGTTGAACAGGTACCAGAGCCCCGCCAGCAACAACAAGCCTATGACAATCACAAACAGGCTGTAGGTGGACACGGAACTGCCCAGCAGCTGCACCGAGCCGGACAGCAACTGAGGCGGCTGGACCACCTGGATGCCGCTGCCCCAGATTACACGGACACTCTCGTTGATGATCAGCAGGATGGCGAAGGTCAGCAACAGGCTGTCCGCCACATCTCGAGAATAGATGAATCGCAAAAGCAGCCGATCAATAATGACGGCCAGGATGGCCACACCGATCGGCGCCAATAACAGGGCTGCCCAGAAGGGCATTCCCACAAGGTTGATCAGGGTGAAAGCCAGGTAGGCTCCCAGCATGTACAACGCCCCGTGGGCAAAGTTGATGATGTTCAGAACACCGAACACGATATTCAGGCCCACTGCAATGATGAACAGCAGCAAGCCGATATCGAGACTGTTTAGCAACGCCGCTCCGATGCCAGACATGGATTACCTCATTAGGTTGGGGCCGGTTTCGTGGCGCCCAGGAGAGCGCCACGGCAAGCTGATGAAAGATAGTCAGATCAGAGCTTGCAACCGGTCTCTTCGATGGTGCGGGCTACTTTTTCACCGTCAAAGATCTGCAGGTTGGTCAATGTCCGGATACCGTGCTCGGGATGCATCGGACCGGAAACACCCCAGTTCGGGCTGACCATGGCCTGATGATCCCCTGCACGGAAGGTCACGGTGCCATTCGGCGCGGTCATGCTCATGCCACTGAGGGCCCTGGCCACTGCCGGACCCTCGGTGGTTCCTGCGGCTTCCATCGCCTGCTTGTAGGCATAGATGGCGGCGTAGGCACCCTCGGCGTTATAGCTGGGCGGCGTACCATAGGCATCCATGTAGGCTTTGACAAAGCGATCGTTCACTTCATTGTCGTAGGCGTCATACCAGTAGCGTGTAGACAGGTGAACCCCCTCGGGCATTTCCTCTCCCAGGGCGGACAGCACCTCGGTCGCTGCGCCGACGGTAAACATCACTTCCATGTCCTTGTCGAAGAAACCACGGGTGTTGGCCTGACGGATGAAGTTGACCAGATCGCCGCCCCAGACGGAGATCAGTACACCCTCGGCATCCGAGTTCATCACACGGTCAATGAACGGCGTGAAGTCCTCGGCACCGAAGCGCGGGAAGTTGGTCTCCGACATCAGATTCACGTCCGGTTTGATGTCCTTGAGGTAGTTGCCAAAGAACTCCCAGGACTGGTGACCGAAGGCGTAGTCCGGACCGATGGTGGTCCAGTTGGTGGCGTCGGTTTCGGCCGCAACCAGGGCGGCAGCCTTCATGTTCTGGGCCACGTTGACGCTGATGCGGTAGGTAAACGGGTTACACAGCTTGCCGGTGACGTCCGGCGTGGCGGCGTGGGTGATGATCAGCGGCTTCTGCAACTCCGGCATGGTCGGCACCATGCCCTGGGCGACACCCGAGCTGTCCAGGCCCACCAAGGCTTCAACACCCTCGGAGTAGACCAGTTTCCGGGCGGCCTGGATGGCCACCGATGCCTTGCCCTGGCTATCCTCATAAACCATTTCCACCTGGCGACCCAGGATGCCGCCGGAGGCGTTGATTTCATCCACCGCCAGGTTGATACCTTTCTGGGCAAATTCACCGTAAGTGGCAGCACTGCCGGACAGAATGTAGATCCCGCCAATCTGGATAGGCTCCTCGGCATAACTGGTCCCGGCGGTACCGAGAGTTGCGGCTGCGGTCATCGCAACCAGCAGTTTCTTCATGCTTGTTTTCTTCATGGTATTGCTCCTGTGTTCTTGTCTTTGTTGTCACTGGAACTGTCAGGCCCGTTATATCGGGGCCGGTTTCGTTAGTGTGAATGCGTTATTCGCGCTATCGCAACCTCCTGCTGACCATGGTCAGCCCGATCAATGGGAAAGTGAGTCCCGGAGAATGTTCTTGCGGATCTTGCCGGTGGCGGTTTTGGGCAACTTGCCCAGCACCACCTTCCGCGGCGCCTTGAAATGCGCCATGTTGTCCCGGCAAAAGGCAATGATGTCCTCGGCAGTCAGCTCATCACCGTCATCAACGGGATCCACGAAGGCACAGGGCACTTCGCCCCATTTCTCATCCGACATGGCCACCACCGCCGCTTCGGATACTTTCGGATGGCGGTAGAGGACCTCCTCCACCTCGAGGCTGGAGATGTTCTCGCCGCCGGAGATGATCACGTCCTTGGCCCGGTCCCGGATTTCGACGTAGCGGTCGGGATGCATGACCGCCAGATCGCCGGTGTGGAACCAGCCATCCCGGAAGGCCTTCCCGGTGGCATCCGAATTCTTCAGGTACCCCTTCATCACGGTGTTACCGCGAATGCAGATCTCGCCCATGGTCCTGCCATCGGCCGGTACCGGCTCGCCACTGGTCATATCGAGGATGTCCACGTCGTCCAGACCATGGGTGGGCACACCCTGGCGGGACATCTTCACTGCCCTCTCTTCCAGGGGCAGCGCCTGCCATTCCGGCTGGGGCACGCACAGGGTGGACGGACCGAAGGTTTCAGTCAGGCCATAAAGGTGGGTGATCTCGAAACCGATTTCCTCCGCCTTGCGAATCACGCTGCTGGGAGGCGCAGCGCCACCGAGAGCGAAACGGGCACGCCGGGAGAGGGTAAGATTCTCGCGGCCAAGATCCTGCACCAGCATGTTCATCACCACCGGGGCGCCGCACATGTGGGTCACGCCGTACTCCTCGATCCGGCGATAGATCTCCCGGGTATCCACTTCCCGCAGACAGACATGGGTGCCGCCGACGGCGGTGATCGCCCAGGTGTAGGCCCAGCCGTTGCAGTGAAACATCGGCAGCGTCCATAAATAGACGGTCTCGGCGATCATATCGAAGGCCATGGCGTTCGACATGGCGGCCAGGTAGGCGCCGCGATGGTGGTAGACCACGCCCTTGGGATTACCGGTGGTACCGGAAGTGTAATTCAGGGTGATGGCGTCCCACTCGTCCTCCGGCTGCGACCACAAGGCTTCCGGGTTGCCCTCCGCGAGCAGGAACTCATAGTCCAGTTCCGCCAGACCCTCGCTGGAGCCGGCCTTGCGCTCGATGGCCACCAGCAGTGGCGGCACTTCCAGCTCGGCGATCGCCGCCCGGACCTGGTTTTCCCACTGGGTGTCGTAGAACAGCACCCGCGCCTCCCCGTGGGCCAGGATGAACGAGAGGGTGCCCGCATCCAGACGGATGTTGATGGAATTGAGCACCGCACCGGCCATGGGCACTGAGTAGTGGGACTCGAGCATTTCATGGCTGTTGGGGCACAGGATCGCTACCGTGTCGCCGGGAGCAATGCCGCGGGCGCGCAACGCATCCGCCATCTGCCGGCAGCGGCGATACAGATCCCGGTAGGACAGGCTCATGTCATCGTCGATAACCGCCCGCTTGTCCGGGTAGACCCGCGCTGACCGCTGCAGCAGGGTCAGCGGGGTCAGGGCGGAATGATTGGCGGCGGTCTTGTTCAGGTTCTTGTACTTGTTCATATCGCACCGTGTTGGACTGTCCGGATTACTTCAGAAAGCCCGGATTGTTGATTCGCAACCGGGCCTCTGTCATGCCCTTCAGAACCGATCTGAGTTCCGGATCATCGCCATCGAGCCGGCGGTCACGGAGGGCCCGGGCGAGGGTCTGCTCCACCTGTGACGGGTCATCCGGTAGCTGGTGTGCGGCCAGGAATTGCGACAGCGACCTGTCGGTGGCTTCAGGCTCTCCCTGCTCCCGCTGTTCGATCTCCCGGATGGCCATGCCCATGGCATTGGCAATCATCAGGGCCTGGTACTTCTGTTCCCCGGCCAGATCCGGCACCAGTGAATCCAGTAACACCTGGCGGGCTTCAGTCAGCAGGTCGCGGGTATCCGGCTCATTGATCATTGCCCCTCCTCCAACTCCGGGATCTGGTTCAGCAGGTCGAATTCCATCTGGGCCACCATGCGCCCGGTCAGGGCCAGTTCGAGCGAGCGCTGCTCACCGGACATGTGGCGACATGCCTGTTGCAGAGCGATCATGGCCCAACGCACCAGCGCCATGACTTCCCAGTAACTGACCGTAGCCGGATCAATGTCGGCGCCACTCACTTCCCGGTAACTGGCCAGCAGGTCCTGCTTGTCACCAACGCCACCGACTTCCCGGTCTTTGCCGCCGAAACGCCAGCTCCGGCAGCAAAGCCAGCCCAGGTCCTCGCAGGGATCACTCCAGGCGGCAAATTCCCAGTCCAGCACCGCGGTCAGCTCGTCACTGTCCACCATGTAGTTTCCGGTGCGAAAATCGCAGTGGCACAGCACCGTGGGACCGGGTTCCGGCGCGTGGTCGTCGAGCCAGTTCAGGGCCCATTCCAGCACCGGATGCGGTTCCCCGATTTCCTCCAGGTAGCGGCGGTACAGCGCCACCCGGCTCAGGGCCGGATTGTTCCCGGTCGGCATCTCGAGAAAAGCCAGAGAATCCATCGGCGGCCGCACCGTGTGCAGCCGGGCCAGCTCGGCACCGAGCCGGCGCACGAGGTGCCGGCGCTGATCGTCGGTGAGATCACCCTTGACCAGTTTGCGCGGTGAGGCGGTACCGGAAGCCCGACTCATGACATAGAAGATACGCCCACTGACTTCAGCATCCTCACACAGCCAGAGCGGTTCCGGAGCGGTAACCCCGGCGCCGAATGCGGCCTGCAACACCCGGAATTCCTCCGGCCGGGACAGGCTCTCGGCCACCCCGGAGGGAGCGTCCTGCCGGACCACGAATTCCTGCCGGCCCGGCCGATCACCGCCCTCCAGCTCCAGGGTTAACCCGAAGTTGTCCTGGATGGCGCCCCCGGAGAGCTTGTCGAACTCGATGACCCGCGCGCCGCGGGCACCGCTCTGCCGGACAATGAAATTGCTGAAGGTGTCGGCCAACGCAGACATCAGGGCTTCACTCCCCAGTGCCAGAAGTCGGTTCGCTCCGACAACAGCAGCTTCGAAAACACCATCTTGTGCACTTCCGAGGCACCATCCACCAGACGGGCCTGGCGGGCATAACGGTAGATCCACTCCAGCGGGGTATCCTTGGAATAGCCCCGGGCACCACAGAGCTGGATCGCCGTATCGACGGCCTTATGCAGGGTGTCCGCGACCGCAACCTTGGCCATGGACACTTCCTTGCGGGCAAAGTCGCCCTGATCGAGCTTCCAGGCCGCGTGCATGGTCAGCAGCCGGCCGATCTGGATCTCCATGGCGGCCTCGCCGAGCAGCCACTGGACACCTTCGCGCTGGGCCAGGGTCTGGCCGAAGGATTCGCGCTTCTCGACATAATCGGTGGCGATTTCCAGGGAACGGCGGGCCAGCCCCAGCCAACGCATGCAGTGGGTCAGACGGGCCGTGCCGAGACGGATCTGGGTCACCTTCAGGCCATCACCCACTTCCATCAGCCGGTTCTCGTCGGGAATCTCCAGGCCATCGAAGCGGATCTCGCAATGACCACCGTGTTCCTCCGGCCCCATGATCGGAATGCGCCGGACCACTTCCCAGCCCGGATCGTCCTTATGGAACATAAAGGCACTGAGCCCCTTGCGGGTATCGTCGGACGTGCGCGCGATCAGGATGAAATGGGACGCCTCCCCGGCTCCGGTGATGTAGTGCTTGTGACCATGGATCACCCAACGGTCGCCCTTGCGGGTGGCGGTGGTCTGCATCATGCCCGGGTCCGAGCCGCAGCCGGGAGGGGGTTCGGTCATGGCGAAGGACGACCGGACCCGGCCCTCGACGATGGGCTTAAGCCAACGCTCCTGCTGGGCCTCGGTGGCGACCTTGGCCAGCACAATCATGTTGCCGTCATCGGGCGCCGCGGAGTTGAACACCACCGGCCCGAAGATAGACCGGTTCATCTCCTCGTAGCAGGCCGCCATACCCTGGACATCCAGGCCCTGACCACCGAGACGCCCGGGAATCTGCAGGCACCATAGGCCCTGCTGCCTGGCCTTGGCGCGCATCTGTTCCAGATACTCCGGCGCAATGTTCTCATGCTCATCGTATGCCTCCGGATTCTGCTCCATCGGCAACAACTCCTGTTCCACAAAGTCCCGGATGCGTTTCCGGTACGACTCGTTCCTGGGATCCAGATTGAAGTCCACAGCCTGCTCCTTACAGCGAGGATTGAAGATGGCCGCCATCCACCACGAGGGTGCTGCCGGTCATGTAGTCGGAAAGGTCCGAGGCCAGCAGCAGCAATGGCCCGCTCAGATCCCCCGCCTGGCCGAGCCGGCGCTGGGGGACACGGTGAATCATTTTCTGGCCAGGCTCGGTCGCGAAAAAATCACGATTTAGATCAGTCTCGATGTAGCCCGGAGCCAGGGCATTGACGCGAATGCCGTAACGGGCCCATTCCAGCGCCAGTGCCCGGGTCAGCTGCTCGACACCGGCTTTGGCCGCTGCATAGGGCGCCACGTTGCCGGCCACACGATGACCAAGGATGGAAGAAATCATGATGATGCTGCCGCCCCTGTTGATGGCGGACAGACGACGGGCGGCCTCATTGGCAACCAGCCAGCAGCCCTTGAGGTTGGTGTCGACCACCTTGTCCCAGTCGGAGCCGGTCAGGTCCAGCGCCTTCCTGCTGGTGGCGACACCGGCATTGGAAACCACCACATCCGGAATACCGACCTCATCGGCCATGGTATCGAAGGCTTCGGTGACACTTGCCTCGTCTGTGACATCCATGGTGACCACATGGATCCGATCGGCATGTTCGGGAAATTCGCTCTTGAGAGACTCCAGCGCCTCGCGGCGGCGCCCACTGACGATGACCGTAGCACCGGCCTCCAGCAGGCACCGGGTGAAGCTGTGGCCCAAGCCACCTGCGGCGCCGGTGACCAGTGCGGTCTTGCCATCAGCGCGCAGGGACCAGTTTGTATTGCCAGGGTTCGTGTTATTGGAATTGTTCATATCTCGACCTCCGGGACCCAAAAATAGAACGAGCGCTCGAATTATTCAAGCCCCAATTTCGGGAAGGCGGCGCGCGGACACGATGAACCCGCAAAAAAAGATCCATTCAGGAAATGACAATCGGGACATCGTTCAGAAAGTTCGCGTAACAAGAACTATTTTTAAGACGTTTTCGAAATAGTTTCGCTCCCAAAAATAGATAAATAGAATTTACAAAAACGCTGCCGTCAATTTTTTGTCGCCCATTCCTGCCTGTGAAAACGACAGATTTGCCTGGTGCCCCCTCTGAAAATCAAGCAGTTGACGCACACCTGTCCATCCTGATTTCACACCAAACCCCATACATGTAAATCAAGCCTACAAATCAAAATTATCATTGTGTAACAGGCATTTAATCATTTGTTTCGGTACGTTTTAAAACTGTTTCAGGGCCAGCGGAGGAAATTTTCCTGAGCCCGAAACACGAAAAGGACTGCAAAAAAATCGGTCTTTTTCGCACCGATTCACAACGCGGTGAAGGACCATTTTTTTGCAGGCACGAAGCCAGGACGAACGGCCTTGGCAGACAACCTCAGAAACACCATTTTTTTGACGTTTTCCGGAAAGCAACACCGAAACCGGTAACACCGGGACATCTTTCCGGAACAACAAGGGAGCGGAAACCATGCGTGTAAGCATATTTGGTCTGGGTTATGTGGGTGCCGTTTGTGCGGCGAGTCTGGCCCGTCGCGGTCATGAGGTGGTCGGGGTGGACGTTTCCCCGGTCAAGATCGAGCTGGTGAACAGCGGCAAATCGCCGATCGTTGAGCCGGGCCTTGAAGAGTTGCTGGGTGACGGCGTTCGCGCCCACCGCATCAAAGGGACCACCGAGGGAATGACCGCTGTACTGGAAAGCGAGATGTCCATGATCTGTGTCGGCACACCGAGCAAGCCCAATGGCGACCTGGATCTGACTTTCGTTGAGAAGGTTTCCCGGGACATCGGCACGGCGTTGCGCGAGAAGGACGGCTGGCACCTGGTGGTGGTTCGCAGCACCGTGCTGCCGGGCACCGTGCGGGACGTGGTCATCCCGATCCTGCAGGAGGCCTCGGGCAAGATCGCCGGGCAGGATTTTGGTGTTTGCGTGAACCCGGAATTCCTCCGGGAAAGCACGGCTATCAAGGATTACGACCACCCGCCCATGACGGTGATCGGGCAGCTGGATGACCGCTCCGGTGAACTGCTTGCCGAACTCTATGGCGATCTGGATGCACCGCTGATCCGCAAGCCCATCGAGGTGGCGGAAATGATCAAGTACACCTGCAATGTCTGGCACGCGACCAAGGTCAGTTTTGCCAACGAGATCGGCAACATCGCCAAGTCCATGGGTGTGGACGGCCGGGATGTCATGGACGTGATGTGCCTCGACAACAAGCTGAACATCTCCCGCTACTACATGCGTCCCGGCTTTGCCTTTGGCGGTTCCTGTCTACCCAAGGATGTCCGCGCTCTGACCTACCGGGCCAGCCAGATGGACATCAAACATCCCCTGCTCAGCTCCATCATGAGCAGCAACAACGAACAGGTGGCCAAGGCCTTCAATATCGTGACCGGCTACGGCCGTCGCAAGATCAGCATGCTGGGCCTGAGCTTCAAGGCTAACACTGACGACCTTCGTGAGAGTCCACTGGTGGAACTGGCCGAGTTGCTTATCGGCAAAGGCTACGACCTGCGGATCTTCGACCGCAACGTGGATTACGCCCGTACCCACGGCGCCAACCGGGAGTACATCAACCAGAAGATCCCCCATCTCTCCAACCTGATGGACAGTGATCTTCGTGGCGTGGTCGAGCATGGCGATGTGCTGGTGGTCGGCAATAACGACGAGCTGTTCGAAACCGTCATCGCAGAAGTACCTGAAGGGAAGCGGGTCGTTGATCTCGTGGGCTTCATGAAAACCACCACCAACGGCGTGCTGGAAGGCATCTGTTGGTAAACCCGGCGCCCCGACCACTGTGCTGTGCTGGGGCGCTTTTCAAACAGACGTTACCGATGAACCCTGGAGAACCTCGGCCATGTCGATGATTCTGGACAACCCATTCTCGCGAGCTGGAGGCTGGTGCCTTTATGTGGCGGCCCTGGGATCGCTCGCCGTCGCCCTGCCCAGAGAGTTTATTGTCCCCGGGGGTGCGCATTTCATCCTGCTGATCGGCGGGATCGGCCTCTGGCGCTACTCCGTGGGCATTACCCATTTCTTCCGGGGTATGTACTTTCTGCACCACGCCTATCCGATTCTGCGTCGCAGAGCGCAAAAACTCGGTGATGAGGCAGCGCCGTCCCATGTCTTCCTGATGGTGACCAGTTTCCGGATCGACGCCGCCACAACCGCGCAGGTCTACGAGTCCATCATCCGGGAAGCCATCGATTGTGGCTGGCCAACCACTGTGGTCGCTTCCATCGTGGAGCTGTCGGATGAAATGCTGATGCGCTCGCTCTGGCGCAAGCTCGATCCACCGGAGCGGGTCCAGCTCAACCTGGTCCGCATTCCCGGCACCGGCAAGCGCGACGGCCTGGCTTATGGCTTCCGAGCCATCTCCCGCGCCATTCCCGATGACAACGCCATCATTGCGGTTGTTGACGGCGACACCGTCCTTGATCCCGGCGTGGTTCGCAAGACCGCCCCCTTCTTCAAGCTGATGCCGAAGGTGGGTGCACTGACCACCAACGAATTCTGCGAAGTGAAGGGCAGCTACCTGATGTCGGAATGGCACAAGCTGCGCTTCGCCCAACGGCACATCAACATGTGTTCTATGGGACTAGCCCGGCGGGTTCTGACGCTTACCGGCCGAATGTCGGTCTTCCGCGCCAGCGTGGTGACCCGCCCGGAGTTCATCTCCGACGTCGAGTACGACTCCCTCAAACACTGGCGGCTGGGCCAGTTCCGGTTCCTGACCGGCGACGACAAGTCCAGCTGGTACAGCATGATGCGCCTGGGCTACGACACCTTCTATGTGCCCGATGCCTCCATCCACACCGTCGAGCATCCACCCGATCCGAGTTTCCTCCGCTCGGCCAGGCAGCTCATGTTCCGATGGTATGGCAACAACCTGCGTCAGAACAGCCGGGCGACCAAGTTGGGGCCTGGGCGGCTGGGCTGGTTTACCTGGTACGTGCTCTGGGACCAGAGGATCTCCATGTGGACCAGCATCCTGGGGCTGACCGCCGCAATCGTGGCAGCGATCAAGTACTCCGGCGTGATCCTGATCGCCTATCTGCTCTGGATCGGCCTTACCCGCCTGGTGTTGAGCATCATGCTCCTGGCCACGGGGCACCCGGTCGGGCCGGCCTACCCGTTGATCCTGTACTTCAACCAAATCTTCGGGTCACTGATGAAAATCTATGTGTTCTTCCGGCTCGACCGGCAGTCCTGGACACGCCAGAAGACCAGTTACAGCACGGATTCGGCGTCGTTCCAGCAGCGCATGAACCGATGGTCTTCCCGGATCATGACGTTCTCTGCCACCAGCGTCTTCCTGGCAACCGTCATGTTCATCGTGTGACGCCAGCCGCGCCACCGGAAACGAAGCATTATCAAAACAGCTAACACTCAAGGGTCAAAGTAATGAACACGGCAGCGATTGCACCGCAGTTTGTACACGAATCCGAAGCACAGAGGCAGTTCGCCAGGGTCCGCATGCCAGCGACGCTCTTCGTGAAACTTGACGGCGCCCCCGTGCGCTTTCCACTCGAAGATCTGTCTGCCGGGGGTTTCTGCATCCGCCTGGGCAACGAGTCCCTCCGCCGCGGAAAGGTCTATAACGGCCGCCTGGTCTTCAAGGTGGACGGCATGGACATGGCTGTGGAAGTGGAATTCGTACCCCGGAACATGGGGCAGGACAGTGACCGTTGTGGCTGTGAGTTCCAGAACCTGGGCCAGCGCGAGGTCTCGGTCCTGCGTTACCTGATGACCTCCTTCCTCAGTGGTGAGCTGGTTTCTGCCGGCGACGTGCTCAACACCCTCTCCCGCGAGAACTTCACCAAGGCGCGCAAGAGCAAATCCAGCCAGGCCCTTGGCTTCTTCGCCAGCGCCCGGGCGATGGTTGTGAGCCTGGTGGTGATGGGCGTTGGCCTGATGGCGGTTGCCTTCATCGGTTTCCAGCTCTGGCAGATCTATTTCGTCACCAAGGCGGAGACCGCCATGGTCGCCTCCGAGGACATCCCGGTCAGCCTCCCCAAGGACGGCAAGGTCACCACCCTGGTCCAGCCCGGTGTCCAGGTCGAAGCCGGCCAGCCCATTGCTACGTTCGATGCGCCCATGCTCGCGTACGTCAATGAACTGGTGGGCAACGGCAACTACACCGTCGAGCAAATCGAGGAACTTCTGGGCCAGAGTGTCCGGGGCACCCTGACCAGTCCGTGTGACTGCAGGGTGCTCAACCTGCTGCCCGCCAAAGACCAGTATATGAGCAAGGGCGAACAGATCGCGGTGCTGGTACCGACCGACGCCTCCGCCCACATCATCGCCCGGTTCAGTTTCACCGAAGGCGAAAATCTGCAGGAGGGTCAGAGCGTCACCCTGCATCTGGCCGGCGGTGAAACCCGAGCGGGCTCGATCGAATCACTCTACGTCGACGCCGAGACGCCCAACCAGCCGGGCACAGCCATCAACGCCCTGATCCAGGCCGAGGAACCCATGCCGCTCGAATCGGTGGGCCGCCCCATTGGTGTGACCGTTGATGTGATGCAGCTGTCCGCCCTGGACGGCATCGTCGACCGAGTATCCGGCAATTGATTGGAGCCCCGGCCATGATCCACAAGGCATCCACAGCCATGCTCCTTCTGATCGGAATCGCCGGTTGCAGCGGCCTCCCGGATATGCAGCGCGCCGAGCAGGAGGCCGCCGCCGGTAACGTCGGCGCCGCCCGGGCAGAACTGACCAAACTCGCGGAGTTCGGCCTTGCCGATGCCCAGGTGGAGCTCGGCGACCTTTACTCCGACGAGGAATCCGAAGCGGCCTTCGGCAAGGCATTGCACTGGTACCGGGCTGCGGCCGAGCAAGACAGCGACCGGGCCCTGAGCCGGCTGGGCAAGCTGTATGCCCGCGAAGGCAAAAACATCTCACAACGGGCAAAGGGCGAGTTCTACCTCAAAAAGGCCATGGCAGCCGGTGACGACAGTGCGCTCATGCCGTTGATCGAGCTCTATCTCGATCACCCCCAGGAATTTCCCAAAGCCGATCCGGTGCAGTGGATCCAGCGCGCACAGCAGAAAGGTGACCCGGCCGGGGATCTGGCCCTGGCCCGCTACTACATTATGAACGGCCAGCTCCAGGCACGGGCAGGTGAGATCGTATCCCTGTGTGAACCGATCGCCACCTCCCACCCGGACTGCCTGATCATTCTCGCCCGGGTCTACCTCGAGGAACGGCATAACGACCGTTTCGACGCTCTGGTAACCCGGGCCCGCAAGGCCTGGGATCAGGGCAAGATCAAAGATCGTGATCTGTACCTGTTTGCCCGCTGGTTGTCGGACGACGAATCGCCGGCCAAGCAGGTCGCCGTGACCAACGAGCTCTACCAGTTGCTGATCCCGGACTATGTACCAGCGATCACCGGCCGGGCCCGACTGATCATGGACAACACCTACCTGGCCGATGCGGAAGAAGTCATCCGCTTGCTGGAGACGTCCCGCAGCCAGGGTGACCTCAAAGCCTCACTCACCCTCGCACGCCTGTATGAGCGGGGACGAATCGTCACGATCGATGCCCGCAAGGCCATTGAATACGCCCTCGAAGCGAGGGAGCAATACCCCTCAGCGGACTACCTGCTGGGCCGGATCTACAAGCGGGGATATCTCGGCGAACCGGAGCCGCGCAAGGCCAAGGACTATTTGCTCAAAGCTGCCCGGCGAGGGTACGCCAAGGCGGATTACGTGCTGGCTGAGATGTTCTGGGAGGGCAAAGGCATCGAAGTGAACAAACTCTACGCCTGGTCCTTTGCCCTGCTCGCCAACGAAGCCGGGGTGCCACGGGCAAGAGAGCTGCTGGTGGAGATGGTGCCCCAAATGCCCAGAGCCCTGGAACAGGCCGCCGAAACACTGGCGAACCGGGAGCTGGCAGCACGCCGCAGCGCAACCGGCTCGACCGGGGCAACAAACAGACAAAGTCAGGGGAGTTAACCGACATGGTAAACAACGGAACCACCGGAATGGCCGGACTACTAATGGTGCTCGGCTGCCTCGGAACGACAACCAGCTGGGCCCAGGACGACGAAACCGACACCTCCTATCCAAAGCTCCTGGACTACAACACCCGGGCCAAGCTCAGCCTGATCAGCGAAGGTGACCGCAAGCTGGGCACCAACCCTGACTCCAGCACCAAGTCGGACGAAGTGGCGCTGGACCTCAAGCCCGAATGGGTCTGGCAACTGTCAGAGCACTGGCGTTCCAAACTTCGCGTCCAGGCGTTCGGGGCCACTGGCCAGGTGGATGTCAGCGACGAAATCGGCGGCACGGAAACCGACGCCTTCTTTGCCCTCAGGGAGTTCTGGTTCGATTACAACGGCCTCACCGACTACCCCGGGGAGTCCATCCGCTTCGGTCGTGAGCGGCTACAGGAAGACACTGGCCTGTGGTGGGACGATGACATCACCCTGACACGGTGGATTTTCAACACCACCCTGTTGGACACCACTGTCGGTATTGCCAACAAGATTTCCGAGGTACGTACCGATGTCAGCGAGCTGCCGGTCGAGGAGCAGGACATTGCCCGGGTCTTCGGTCAGACCCGCTGGCAATGGCACAAGGATCACTACCTCACTTTCCTGGTCACCCATGCCGAGCGCTACAGCAATGACCGTGATCTGGCAGCCGAGGGCGACAATGGCTTGCCCGAGCGAGTGACCGACTCACTGACCTGGGCCGGTACCCGGGCGGACAACGCCTACTTCGACTGGCACTCCCGCAGCTGGTTCCAGTATCTGGTTTCGGTGGCTGCCGTGAACGGCGACCAGTCCCGCGTGGATACCTCTGATACCGGCGCCTTGTCCCGGCAGGAGCAGGATGTCAGTGGCTGGGCCGCCGATATTGGTCTGAGGGCCCAGCTCGTGGAGAGTCCGCGCTGGACCGCAGGCGTCCACGGTGCCATTGCCTCCGGCGGAGATAACGGCGACGAGTCAGACGCCTTCCGCCAGACCGGTCTGGAGAGCAATCGGTCCCGGTACACCGGCACCCGATCCCAGGTCGCCCGGTTCGGTGAAGCCTTCCAGCCGGAGTGGAGCAACCTCAAGACAGTCACCGCCTACACCGCCCTCTCCAACCGGGACCAATGGGCGGCAAATCTGATCTATCACCGTTACTGGCTTGACGACCGGTTCGGGACTGTCACCTTTGACCTGGTCGAACCGGGATTCACCGGCACCAGCGACGATCTGGGCGAGTCCGTCGATCTGGTGCTGGGTTATTACGGTGATGACGGCGCTGCCTGGAACACCTTTGACGTGCGACTGCGCGGCGGGGTTTTCTTCCCGGGCGATGCCTATGGTCCGGGTGCAGACGACGCCCGTCATCGCGTCGTGCTCGATGTAGCGAAGCGATTCTAGGGAAACCGCCATGAAACACCATCAACTGTTGCGCATGCTGCCTCTTTATACCTGCGCCCTGCTGGTCCCCATGGCAGCTGCAGCGAATCTGGAAACCCGGCTGGAGCCATCGGAATCCGCGCCCCAGTACCAGCTGGAGGACTATCGGCTGCAGGTCGTGCCGGGCGAGGAGATTGCCACGGAGCTTCCTGAACTTCCGGACGTGTCGCAATACAACCGTGACGCCGTGGAGCAACAGCTGGCAGAACGCCCCGACGGTGCGCCACAGGTTTCCGTGCAGCGCATCGGCGATATCCCGGCCCTGGGGGATTTTGTCGATCAGGGCCGGGCCCGGGAGTGGGTAATCCGTCAGTACTCGCACCCAAAGGCGATCCTGGTGGAGGCCGGACGGACCACCCTCGATGACGTGTACGAGCAGGTCGACAATCCCCGTTACATGGAGCGCAACGACGACGGCTCCTACACGGTACGTCTGCCCCTGGTGGTGCAGCCGGACGCGGCGCTGGTGATCCGGGGCGAGACCCTGCGCCTGTCCGAGGAACGCGGCGCGTTCATGGCCAATGACGGCTGGCTGTTCGTGATCGACAGCACGATTACCGGCTGGCGGGAAAAGGCAAACGGGCCAGCCACCTTCATCAGGAAGTCCGAGTTCCGACCGTTCTTCGTCAGTTGGGGCGGCAGCGAGACCTTTGTGCTCGGCTCCACCTTCCAGCATCTCGGTTACAACCAGAGCAAGTCTTACGGCTTCACCGTCGCCCAGTACTCGGAGTACGACAACAAACGTCTGCAGCGGTCGGCACCGGAGGCCTGGCTGGTCGAGTCCACCTTCTCCGACATCTATTACGGCTTCTATTGCTACGAGGCTGAGAACGTCGCCATCGTGAACAACCTCTACCACGACAACATTGTCTATGGCATCGACCCCCATGACTACTCCAGCCATCTGCTGATCGCGGGGAACGAGGTTTACGGGACCCGGGAGAAACACGGCATCATCATTTCCCGGGAGGTGAACGACAGCTGGATCATTAACAACCACAGCCATGACAACGGTTTGTCGGGCATTGTGCTGGACCGGCAGAGCCGCCGTAACGTGGTTGCCAAAAACCTGGTTCACGACAACCAGGGCGACGGCATCGGTCTGTACGAATCGCCGGACAATCTGCTGTGGGGCAACCGGTTGATGAACAACCTGCGCAACGGTATCCGGGTGCGTAACAGTACCAATGTCCGGATCTACCACAACGTTGCCGCCCTGAATGGCACCTATGGCGTACTCGGCCAGGTCAAGGATCTGAGCGCAACCGACCGGAACTTCAAGGAAGACTACTACCACCAGGCGGTATCAATGACCATCGTCGGCGGCGACCTGGCCTCCAACACCAGTGGCCCGCTGGCCACGGATAACCCCCAGTACCTGGAACTTTATGATCTGAATATGCGCTTCCCGCGCTCGAACGTGGGCATTCACTTCGAAGGCCTGCTGGGCACCTATCAGACCGAGATCTTCGATGCGCTCCTGAACGGGCGCCATGCCGTACGGCTGACACCGAAACCCGTTTCCAACAACGGTAACGCCGGAGGCTGACCATGGTATTTTCATCCAATATCTTTCTGTTCCTGTTCCTGCCAGCGTTTCTTGGACTGTATTACCTGACGCCATTCCGTAATCGTTCCTGGATCATCCTGCTGGGCAGCTATGCGTTCTACGCCTGGTGGCGGGTGGATTTCCTGCTGCTGTTCGTCGCCGTCACACTCTGGAACTATGTGGTCGGCCTCGGCATCCATCACAGTGGCATCGGTACGGCCCGGGCCCGGAAATGGGTAGCCGTGGGTATCGCCGGCGATCTGGCAACATTGGGCTACTTCAAGTACGCCAACTTCGGTGTGGACAGCCTGAACGGCCTGTTCGTCTCCCTCGGCTATCAGCCGCTGGAACTGGCACATATCATTCTGCCCATCGGCATCTCCTTCTACATCTTCCAGGCCATTTCCTACGTGGTGGATGTGTACCGGGGTGATACCGAGCCAACCCGGCGGTTTGCCGACTTCGCCGCGTTCATCGCGCTCTTCCCGCAACTGATTGCCGGCCCGGTCCTGCGGTACAAGGACCTGGCAGACCAGTTCGCCTACCGGACCCATACCCTGGAAAAGTTCGGCGAAGGCGCCATCCGTTTCATGCAGGGCTTCATCAAAAAGGTGTTTATCGCCGATTCGATCGCACCACTGGCGGACGGTGCCTTCGCACTGTCGGATCCGAGTACCGCCGACGCCTGGCTCGGTATCCTGGCCTACACCGCCCAACTCTACTTCGATTTTTCCGGCTATTCGGACATGGCCATCGGGCTCGGCCTGATGATGGGCTTCCGTTTTGTCGAGAACTTCAACCAGCCCTACATCAGCCAGAGCATCACCGAATTCTGGCGGCGCTGGCACATCAGCCTGTCCAGCTGGCTGCGCGATTACCTGTACATCCCACTCGGAGGCAACCGGGGCGGCGTTTTCAGCACCTATCGCAACCTGTTGCTGACCATGCTGCTCGGAGGTCTCTGGCACGGGGCCAACTGGACCTTTCTGCTCTGGGGCGCCTGGCACGGCGGGCTGCTGGCGATCGAGCGGGCCCTGGGCGTATCCGGTGCACCCCGAAGCTTCCGGGTCAGTTGCTGGCTCATGACCTTCCTGTTCGTGATGATCGGCTGGGTGACCTTCCGGGCCTCCACCATCGGATCGGCCTTCGAGTTCTATGGTGCGATGTTCAGTTTCTCCGGCTTTGAACTGAGCAGCGCCTACCTGAAGGACATCCGCGGCCTCAACGTGGCGATTCTGGCGCTGGCCTACCTGATTGTCGTCGTCATGGGTATGAGGGACCGTTTTTCCTGGAGCCTCGAGGGGGGGCGTGCCACGCCATTGCGAGTGGTCCTGCCAACGCTTCTGTTGCCCGTTTTCCTGATGGCGGTGCTCAAGCTCTCCGCGGAAAGCTTCTCACCGTTCCTCTATTTCCAGTTCTGAGGTGATGCCATGACCAGGACTTCAAAAAAACTGACCGCCGGACTCTTTATCGTCACCGTCCTGACCCTGGGCGGGCTTTCCCTGCGTTCGCTCGCCAATTACGGGGGAGCCGAAAAGCTCGACCCCATCAACGGCGAGCTGGCGAGGGACCTGGAAAGCCACTACGACGACAGGTTCCCGGTCCGCGACCTCGGGACAAATGTCTGGGCGGCCATCAATTACCTTTTGTTCGAGGAAGGACGTCCCGGCGTGACCATCGGGCGCGAGAACTGGCTGTTCACCGATGAGGAGCTATTCTCGGCTACTGACAACCCGGAGCTGATCGACACCAATCTCGAGCGCGTGGCGGAAGTCAGCCGGTTCCTGCGTGCCCGGGACATCCCCCTGATCGTTCTGGTGGTACCGAGCAAAGCCCGCGTTTACGCCGAGAAGCTGGGTGATATCCGCCCTGCCCCCGAAATGCAGGGGCTGTACCCCCGATTCCTGGAACGCCTCGAATCGGAAGGCATCGCCGCGCCAAATCTGCTGGACAACCTGGAAAAGGCCGAGGGCCGGGGAACGCAAGTCTTCCTGCGCACCGACACCCATTGGTCCCCGGCGGGTGCAGAAGTCTTCGCACGGCACGCCTCAGGCTTCATCCGGCACATACAGGATGACCAGTCATGGGGAGAGCAGACGTTCGTCACCTCGCTCGGCGAACCGCTCAGGCACGAGGGTGATCTGCTCAACTATCTCCCTCTGGACCCGCTGTTCGAGGACCTGGGACCCAGTCCCGACCGCTTCAACAAGCGCGAAACCGTCAAGGCCAAAAGCGACGAGACGGCCAACGACCTGTTGTTCTCAGAGCAGCAGACCGACCTGGTGCTGGTCGGCACCAGCTACAGCGCCAATCCGCTCTGGGATTTCCCGGGGGCCCTTCGTCGGTACCTGGGCAAGGACCTGATAAACGTGGCCGAGGAAGGCCAGGGCCCATTCGAGCCCATGATCGAGTACCTCCAGTCCGGGGAATTCCGTTCCAACCGGCCGAGCCTGGTGCTCTGGGAGTTCCCGGAGCGATACCTGGCCCAGCCGATCGCCTCCGAGCAGGCACTGGCCTGGTTCGGAAACACCAGCCATCAACTGGCTGCTGCCACTAACCGCAATCAATCAATCCCTGAGGAGCACTGACATGCGTCCATTATTCAAAGCCCTGAGTCTGCTGCTGATATTTCTGCTCACTCCCCTGGCCGCACAGGCCGGTGAAGATGCCCTGTATGCGGCCGAAGCCCCGGATGGCGCGGCCTTCATCCGGGTCGTCAACGCTGACATCAAGGGCACGGTGCCCGAGGCTTCCATTGGCGGAAAATCCCTCAACGACATCGAGCCCCTGCAGGCAAGTCCTTACATCTACCTGCCCGAGGGCGGGTATCAGCTGTCTGTCGCCGGCCGCTCAGCCCGGGTAACCATGAAAAAGAACCAGTTCTACACGGCGGTGGTGATGGATTCCGGCGAAGTCATGGTTCTTGAGGACAAAGCCTTCAACAACCCGCGCAAGGCTCTGATCTCCTTCTACAACCTGACACCTGACTCGCCCGTCTCACTCAAGACTGCCGACGGCAAGGTCGAAGTGATCCAGGGTCTGGGCTCCATGGATGTGGCTAACCGCGAAATCAACGCGGTCAAGGTATCCCTTGGCGCATTTGACGATGGCCAGGCGCTGGCCACCACTCCGCCGGTCAATCTGCAGCGCGGCAAGGTCTTCAGCTTCTTCATCCTTGAAGTGGAAGGCTCACCACGGCTGATCGTGAGCGAGAACAAGGTGGACACCTCGATTTAAGCCGTGACAGGGCAAAGAGATATCCCGTGAAACAAGTGGAGACGGTATTCATGCACCGCATCAGCAAGCGTGCACTCCGCCTTGCCCCCTGGCCGGGGCGTTTTCTGGCGGCGGTTCTGGCCGGGATTGCGCTCGGCCTGCCGGACGCGTCGGCGGCGGAGTTCCCGGAGTACGAGGTCGCAGCAGGGCTCGACCTCTGTCCGGCAGCTTCCCGGCTTGAGTCCTATGACACCAGTTACCTGAAGAACTTCAATGTTCTCGTCGATGGCAAGGACGGCTGGCTGTTCCGGTCGGATGCCGAGCTGCCTGAGCACTTCGGTCCGAGCCCGGAAGGGCTCGTCCATCTGAGACGGCTGGCCCGTCACCTGAAACAGACCACCGGGACGGAGCTGGTCATGGTGTTCCAGCCCACCAAGGGCCTGGTCCATCCGGACAAGCTTCCCGAGTATATACCGGTTTCTTTCTCCTGGCCCTTTGCGCGGACCAACTATGTCGCAGCACTGGAGCGCTTCCGCTCGGCCGGACTGGTAGTTCCCGACCTCAGTCCGCTGCTCCGGGAAAAGGACAGTGAGCAGGCCTACTACTTCAAACGCGATCACCATTGGACGCCCTACGGTGCCCAGCGCACAGCAAAACTGGTAGCCGAGCGGATCAAGCAGATGCCTGCCTACGAAGCTTTGTCCAAACAGAGCTTCGAAACCCGGCGAACCGGACTGATCCGAAAAGACGGATCCCTTCAGGATGCCGCCCGCAGGATTTGCGGCCAGACCTGGCCGACACAGTACGTGGACGAGTTCCGTACCCAGGCCGCCGGCACTCTGGAATCGTCCGAGGCCAGCGCCCTGTTCGGCGAGGATACGCTGCCCCCCATCACCCTGGTGGGCACCAGCAACAGCAAGGGTGCCCAGGACTACAACTTCGTCGGTTACCTGCAGGAATACCTCGGCGTGGAAATCCTGAACGTTGCGGTTGCCGGGGGCAGCTACGATGGTTCCATCTTCGAGTACCTGATGTCCGACAACTTCCGGCAATCACCACCAAAGATCCTGATCTGGGAATTGCCGGCCTACCACACCGTCGACAGCGTGGAGTTCTATCGGCAGGTGGTTCCCATGGTGACCGACGGCTGCAATGGCAGTGAGCCGGTCTTGCAAAACACCTCCAAGGTCACCGCTGGAACCACGGAAGTGCTGTTCAACGGCGGTGGTGAATTCCTGGAGCTGCCGAGCGATGAATACCTCATCGAACTCCAGTTCAGCGATCCGAAAGTCAAGGAACTGGACGCCTTCATCTGGTTTGTGTTCGGCCGCAAGGACCGGATCGATCTGGAATACGGGTCCCGGGTCGAGACCACGGGACGTTTCATGTTCGAACTGCCCACCGGCGAGAGCTGGAACGACGAGCTGCTCATGTCCCTTGACCTGGCGCTCGATCCTGAACAAGTCACCGAGGACCTGACGGTCACCGCAAAAGTCTGCCGCCGTCAGGACATTTAAGCCGTACACCCACTGTGACAGGAGAGTTGCGTTATGAGTACGGAAGATCCAAGACGAATTCCCAGAGCCTGGCGCGCCCTGATACCGGCGACGGTGCTGGGCCTGGTCGGCACGCCCGCCCTCAATGCCGCGGAATGCCCCACCGAGGGCCTTCGGGCACCTCTGGGTTACTACCAGTTCCCCGAGCCACGGGACGCCGGCGACTACGATTGCGAGATGGTGTCGCCCCATACCGGTGACATGGACTTCACCAGCAAGTACGAGGGCAGCGACAGCGCCCGCAATGAACTCAACGAGACGGCCTACCAGGAGTATCTGGAAGCATCGGAGAAGATCCGAAACTTCGAGAAGGTCGTCATTGCCGCCGCTGACGACTACCAGGTGGATGGCGACGGCCCCGCCGCACGGGACTGCGTGCTGGACAACCTGGAACAGTGGGCCAGCGCCGAAGCCCTGTTGCCGGAGAACATCAATCATGTTGGCCAGGCGGTGCGCAAATGGGCACTGGCGGCATCGGCCAACGCCTACCTGCGGGTGAAGCTGTCCTCCAGCGAAACCGCCCTGGAACCGGAGCGGATGGACCGCATCGAGGACTGGCTCTCCCGGGTGGTCGGTGGCGTGCGCGAGTACTACACCGATCGCGAGCCCAGGAAGGTGAACAATCACGACTACTGGGCCGCCTGGGCGGTCATGTCCGCATCTGTGGCTACCGGAGATTGTGACAGCTGGTCCTGGTCCCTTGCCAAGTTTGACGAGGCCATGGGCCAGATCACCTCCGACGGATACCTCCCCAAGGAACTGAGCCGGGAAGATCGCGCTCTGGAGTATCTGAACTACGCCATGCAGCCACTGACCCTCCTGGCGGTGTTCGCCGAGGTGAACGACACGACGGTCTACGAAGGAAACCGGGAGCGGTTCGTGAAGCTGGCGCAGAACGTGGTGGACGGCCTGGAAGAGCCAGACCGGATTGCCGCGGTCAACGGCCACGAACAGATCACCAAGGGGCTCTATACCGGCTGGGGCCTGGCCTGGATGCGCCCCTGGACCGAAACCTGGAGTGGCCTGCCGGGCATGGCCTCCTTCCTGGAGGAATACGGCCCGATGAAGAGCACCCGCCTTGGTGGGGACATCGAGTTTCTGTACGGCATCGAACCGCTCTGGCCCGATGGGACAGACCCCTTCCCCCCGACGGACCTTCGCATCAACGGACACACAACCAACGGCTGACCAATAGCACCGACCCAGGTCAGAAAACCGCCCGGGCCAGATACCGGGCCTTCAAGAAGCAAGGAAAGGAGCAGGACTATGATTCCAGTGATACTATCAGGTGGCACAGGCTCCCGGCTTTGGCCGTTATCGCGCCGTGCCTACCCCAAGCAGTTTCTTCCCCTGCTGGACGAGCAAAGCATGTTCCAGCAGACCCTGGCCCGCCTCCCCGAAACGGAGGTTGAGGCACCCGTAATTGTTGCCAATGAGGACCACCGTTTTCTGGTTCAGGAGCAGCTCAGCGCCATCGGCAAAACACCAGAAACCATTCTGCTGGAGCCGTTTGGTCGCAACACCGCACCGGCCGTGGCACTGGCAGCTATCGAGATAGCCCGAACGAACCCGAAGGCCATCATGCTGGTATTGCCGGCGGACCATGCCATTGATCAGACCGAGCCCTTCCACAAAGCCATAGCGGAGGGCATGAAGGTTGCCAGGGACGGTAACCTGGTGCTGTTCGGCATCACCCCGGATCGCCCGGAGACCGGTTACGGTTATGTCGCCGCAGGTAACCCGGAGCTTAAACCCAACGAGCCGCGTCCAGTCCGCCGGTTTGTTGAAAAACCGGATGCGGCCACAGCCCGGTCGCTGCTCGAGGAGGGTGGCTACTACTGGAACAGCGGCATGTTCATGTTCCGGGCCGACGTCTATCTCGCGGAGCTGAAAAAACACAGCCGCGATATCTATGACACCGTCATGCTCGCTGCCCGCTCCCTGGAGCAGGACATGGGTTTCAAGCGGATTCCCGCCGAAATCTTCGCACACTGCCCCAAGGACTCCATCGACTACGCGGTGATGGAGAAAACCACGCGCGCCACCCTGGTGCCCCTGGATGCCGGCTGGAACGATGTCGGCGCCTGGTCCTCGATCTGGGACATCAGCAAAAAGGATGAGCGGCGCAATGCGGTATACAGCGACGCCTGCCTGAGGGAGACCTCCGGCTGCCTGGTCCACGCACCGGACAAACTGGTGGCCATGGTCGGCGTGGAGGATCTGGTTGTGGTAGACACCAAGGATGCGCTGATGGTGGCCCGCCGGGATTGCGTCCAGGACGTCAAGCACGTCGTCAACGATCTCAAGTCACAGGCAAGGCCGGAAACCGAAGTACATCGGGAAGTGTTCCGGCCCTGGGGCAGCTACGACAGCATCGACAACGGCAACCGGTTCCAGGTCAAACGGATCACCGTCAAACCCGGCGAGAAGCTATCCCTGCAGAAGCACCATCACCGGGCTGAACACTGGATCATCGTTCGCGGCACCGCCGAAGTGACCCGGGACGAGGAAACCTTCCTGCTCTCGGAGAACGAGTCCACCTATATACCCATCGGTTCGGTCCATCGCCTGTTCAATCCCGGCAAGATTCCCCTGGAACTGATCGAGGTCCAGTCCGGCGCCTATCTGGGTGAAGACGATATTGAGCGCCTCGACGACCAGTACGGACGTACGGCCCAAGAGTCTGACACCAGTCAGGACGATGTGGAGGAGGAAGCCATCCCGGTCATGATGACCCGGGCCTGAAACCAGGGCCCGGCCCCTGCGGGACGGGCCCGTTTTTAACGAAATCCAGAGGAGACTGATCATGGACCTTGAATGCTTCAAAGCCTATGACATCCGGGGAAAGGTACCGGATCAACTCAATCCCGAACTGGCCGAGCGTATTGGTCGGTCCTATGTGGAGGTCACCGGTGCCCGCAAGGTGATCGTCGGCTATGACATCCGCCTGTCCAGCCCCGAAATTGCGGCTGCACTCAGCGAAGGACTGCGCACGGCCGGTGCCAATGTGTTCAGTATCGGCCAGTGCGGTACCGAGCAGGTGTACTTCGCGACCAGCCATTTCGGCATGGATGGCGGCATCATGGTAACCGCGAGCCATAACCCCAAGGATTACAACGGCATGAAGATGGTCGGCCCGAATGCCCGCCCGATCAGTTCAACCAACGGTCTGCTCGCCATCCGGGAAGGTTGCCGGGAACCCCTGGGCAATGCCCGCCAGCCAGGCGAACTTTTCCAAATCGATGCCATGAAACCCTACATTGAGCACCTTCTGGGCTACATCGACCGGGATACCCTGACACCCCTGAGTATCGTGGTGAATCCCGGCAATGGCGGTGCCGGCGAGGTCATCGATGCTCTCGATCCGCATCTGCCGTTCCAGTTCCATCGTGTTCACCATGCGCCCGACGGCAACTTTCCCAACGGCGTTCCGAACCCGTTGCTACCGGAAAACCGGACGCCCACTTCAATGGCCGTTACTGCCAGCAATGCCGCCATGGGCATCGCCTGGGATGGGGATTTTGACCGCTGCTTCTTCTTCGACGAGAAAGGCCGGTTCATCGAGGGCTATTACATCGTCGGCCTGCTCGCGGACCAGTTCCTGCGCAAGACCGGTGGTGGCAAGGTAATCCATGACCCGCGTCTGACCTGGAACACCCGCGAACTTGTTCAGAAAGCGCGCGGAGAACCCATCGAAAGCAAAACGGGCCATGCCTTCATCAAGCAGCGCATGCGCGAAGAAGACGCCATTTACGGTGGCGAGATGAGTGCCCATCATTATTTCCGGGATTTTGCCTACTGCGACAGCGGCATGATCCCCTGGCTGCTGGTAGCCGAGCGCCTGTGCCAGTCCGGTGTGGCGCTGTCTTCATTGATCGACGCCCGAATCGAGGCCTTTCCCGCCAGCGGCGAGATCAATCGCACGGTAAAAGACCCGGAGAGCATCCTGCAGGGCATCGAGCGCCGGTATCTGGAAGAAGCCCTGTCGGTAACGCACACCGATGGCCTGAGCATGGAGTTCCAGCGATGGCGCTTCAATCTGCGCATGTCCAACACCGAACCGGTAATCCGGCTGAACGTGGAGAGCCGGGGTGATATTGAACTGATGAAATCGTTTACCCGATCCCTGCTCGATGACATCGAAGAAATCGATGGCCAGACGCAGAAGCAGTCGCAGATCAGCGTCGCCATCTGAATCTGGACAACCTGGCCCTCGCCAGCGGGGCGCCAGGTTATTTCTTCCGAGCGGAGCCGCATGGCACTGGATAAAAAACCGCCAATCGGCGATAATTCCGGAACGTTTCCTGTTCCGAAATTCTTACTTTACCGCCCAGTATCATGACATTTTTACAAGTAGCCCAGACACTTATCTTTATTATTATTCTCCTCAACACCGTACACCTGTTACCTGTGTTGGGACGCACTCTGGTAGGACCGGCCAACACTCTTCAGCCGGGATTTCATTACAGCATCCTCGGCATCCGGCTCCTGCGTAACGGCATCGTCCTGATTCTGGTGCCCGCCACTGCGGCGCCAAACCCCGAGATTCACGTCATGGTGCCTTTCGGCATTTTTGTGTTCCTGATGCTCGCCGGCATCAACGGTCTGCTGACACAGCTGCAGAAACGCAGCCTTATGGAGTGGTCCGAGGATCGTTACGGGACTGAGTGATCCGGACTTTCCTGAAACTGCAATAAGGCGTTCACGGTTTGGGTATAGGGTGCCGGAATGCGGAGACGTCCACAGCGTCTGAGCACCGCCCCGGCAATACTGTCCAACTCCAGCGGCCTGCCCTTCTCCTTGTCCACCAGCATGGACGTCTTGATGGCGTTGAAATTGCTGATCAGGTCAAACATCTCTTCCAGATCCTTCTGGCCGAGATTTACCCCATCGGCTTTTGAGGCCTCCACAGTCTCCGCCATCATGCCGTAGACGATCTTGCCGAACTCCGGGTGATGGGTCAGGCTGCGGGTATCCAGGCCAGTCAGGGCCGAGAGCGGATTGACGCCATTGTTAATGACCAGCTTACGCCAGAGTTCGTAGCGGATATCGTCGGTAACCGTGGTGGGAATGCCGGCTTCATTGAAGGCACTCTCAAGGTGGTCGAGCAGCGGTAATCGGGCATCGTCGTGCTCACCTGTTTTCGGCCACGCCCCCATAACGATCTGGGCGACGCCCTCGGCGAACACTTTACCGGGCTCGACGATGTGCCCCCCGATACGCACCGCCAGGCCGCCCAGCACGCGGTTTTCTCCGACGACATCGGCAATCAGCGGCTCATTGTCCACGCCGTTTTGCAGAGAGAGCACCGGAACGGAGCCGGCCCGGAGCCAGTCGCCGAGTTCCTTCATCACCGGTCCGGTCGCAGTGGACTTCAACGCAACCGCAACCAGATCAAAATCATTCGGCTGATAATTCCGAACCAGTGCTGCGTGATCCACCGCCGGCAACCGGCAATCCAGCTTCTCGCCCTCGTAATCAACCCGAAGCCCCGCGCTTTGCAGGGCTGTCAGGTGTTCACCCCGGGCGGTGAGCACTACCGAGTGACCCGCTTTAGCAAGCCGAGCCGCGTAATAGGCGCCGATCCCGCCGGCGCCGATGATCAATATTTTAAAGGACATGGTGTGAGATCCTTGTGTTGAATGGCCGTCACTTTACTACATTCGTAACTTCCATAAGTCCGGTCGAGACAGCCCGAAGCGGTACAACACCCCGGCAATCACCGCCACCACAGCCCCCGACAGGGCAAAGGACACGTCAAAACCACCCGCCTCCAGGACCGCACCGAACAGTAACGGAGCCAGGAAGTGGATCGCCCGGTTGGCCATCAGCCGCATACCGAGCGCCCCGGCCCGCTGGGCTTTTTCGACACTTTCCGCCAGCACCACCATTGACAACGGCTGGCACAGGCCTGCTCCGAGTCCAACCAGAACCGACAACAGCGCCACGAAGGGTACATTCCCGGCAAATCCGAGGCACCCGAGCCCGAGCGAGAGCGTGCCGAGGGACAGGTAGGTCGCGTTCTCCCGACCGCCCACCAAAACAATGATCCTCGGAATGAACGGGCGTGCGAGCATGGACACACCCGCCCGCAGGCTGACCAGAACACCGATCACCGCAGCGCTCATTTCGAGACTGTCGAGATACACCGGGAGGTAACTGCCATACACGCCCAGCGCGAACATGCCGGCGATCGTGATCAGCACGGAAATCTGCACGCCGGTATTCGCCCGCACCAGCCTGGACTGGGCCCGGAACCCCGTTTGCGATCGGGCTACCCGCTCGCCCCGGCTCGCCTCGCCAGTGAGCAGCAGCCCGGTGATTCCACCAGCCAGGGCGATGGCGGCCATCACCAGGAAAAGGCTGCCAATCCCGCCCGCCAACTCGATCCAGCCTCCGGCCAGCAGGGGCCCAATCACCTGGCCGCCCGACAGCCAGGTCGCATACCACCCGAAATAGCCTTCCAACCTGGGCCCCGTCGCCAGCGACGAGATCACGGTCTGCGCGGAAAGCACCATCTGAAGGTGGGCCAACCCAACCAGCAACTGGCCGGCAATCAGGCCATAGAAACCCGGCAGCGCCTGCATCAACACCAGCCCCACTACCATGACCAGCGCGCCCGCCACCAGGGTCACCCGACCGCCATGCCGGGTGACTACACCGCCCAGTGGAATCGCCAGCAGAAACGGGAGCAGGTACTGGGAACTCAGCACCACCCCCAGCATCAGTGGGGTCGCGCCCAACTCCAGGCCATAGACCGGAACCGTCACCTGCAACATCGAGTAGACGACGAAACAGAACGTCAGCGATACGCAGACGGCCACGAAATTTCGTTTGGTCTCGTCAGCAGACAAGAGCGTAATCTCCACGGAAAGGGTTTATCGGTCGTTTGCCTTGCGGCCACTGAACCGATTATTGTGACTTGTTTCGTATCCTACCTGAAAGCCAGAAATCAGAGAGACCCCATGAATCCAACCATTGAACTCATCAAATCCCACCGCTCCATCCGCAAGTTCAAAGATCAGAAGATCCCCCGTGAGCTGCTGGAAGAGCTGGTTCGCGCCGGCCAGTGCGCCGCCACGTCCAACCATGTGCAAGCCTACTCCATCATCCACGTGGTCAATCCGGAGAACCGCCAGAGGATTTCTGAACTGGCCGGTGGCCAGGCCCATGTGGTGGAAGCTTCGGATTTCCTGGTTTTCTGCGCCGACATGAAGCGTTCCACCGAAGCCGCGGAGCGGGCGGGCGCCGACGTGGTCCGGGGTATGACCGAGCAGCTGGTGGTGGCCAGTGTGGACGCCGCCCTGATGGCCCAGAACGTGGCGGTTGCCGCCGAATCCGAGGGCCTGGGGCTGTGTTACGTAGGCGGGATCCGGAATGATCCGGCCCAGGTGGCCGAGATTCTGAAGTTGCCGGAGCATGTCTACCCGGTGTTCGGCATGAGCCTTGGCTACCCGGATCAGAATCCGGAAGTGAAGCCCCGGCTGCCGCTGGAGACCATCCTCAAGGAAGATTACTACGACGGCAGCAAGGACGAGGAGCAGATCGCCGGGTTCGACGACACCATGCACCAGTATTACCTGGACCGCACCGGTGGCAACAAGGATTCCAACTGGTCAAAGGAGCTGAAGCCGCTGTTCACCACCAAGCTGCGCCCGCACATGAAGGAATTCCTCAACAAGCGCGGGTTCGGGGTCAAGTAAACCCGACCGCTTCAGGCGTCCTCAAGGATGAGGACCACCAGCTCCTTCGGACCATGGGCGCCGTAGGCCAGGACCTGCTCGATATCCGCGGTCTTCGAAATCGTCCGGCCTTGGGATGGAGCCGGCCAGGCCGGTGCGAAGCTTGTTCAGGATATTGCTGCGGGCGCTCATGTTACTGCCCTCCGTTACGGGCCAGGTGCTCCCGGGCCAGATCATGCAGGGAACGTTTCGCCGGAACCGGCGCGGTGTGGTTGTTGGTCCAGGGACCGACGTTTTTCGGTGTCAGTTTGCAGAACCGGGTGGCGCCCCAC
>NZ_JAWOIS010000020.1:0-5304 GCF_046484525.1 Marinobacter sp. | reverse complement strand
CGGGAAAACAATCAGGAAAGGAGGCAACAGCATGTCTGCAACGTTCGACGTCAATGTCCGCCCGGATTATGACGAAGTACTCCAGAAGATCGCGGATTATGTCCTGAACTACGAGATTGACAGCGACGAGGCCTGGGATACCGCCCGCAACTGCCTGATCGACACCCTCGGTTGCGGCTTGCTGGCCTTACGTTTTCCCGAATGCACCAAGCATCTGGGCCCCATCGTCGAAGGGACTGTTGTTCCCCATGGCGCCCGTGTGCCGGGCACCCGGTTCCGGCTCGATCCGGTGAAAGCGGCCTGGGACATCGGCTGCATCGTTCGTTGGCTGGATTACAACGACACCTGGCTGGCCGCAGAGTGGGGCCACCCTTCCGATAACCTGGGGGCGATCCTGGCGGTCGCGGATTACCTGTCCCAGAAACAGCTGGCCGAGGGCAAAGCGCCGTACGTGATGAAGGACGTGCTGGAAGCCATGATCATGGCCCACGAGATCCAGGGCGTGGTGGCACTGGAGAACTCTTTCAACAGGGTGGGGTTGGACCACGTAGTGCTGGTGAAAGTGGCTTCAACGGCCGTGGTAGCCAAGCTCATGGGTGCCAACCGGGAACAGCTGCTGTCGGCCCTGTCCCATGCCTGGGTCGACGGCCAGGCACTCAGGACCTATCGCCACGCTCCCAATGCCGGCTCCCGGAAATCCTGGGCGGCAGGGGATGCCAGCTCCCGTGCGGTCCGGCTCGCCGACATTGCCATGCGCGGTGAGATGGGCATTCCGGGTGTCTTGACCGCCCCCCAATGGGGTTTCTACGACGTCCTGTTCAGCAAGACCAACAAGGACCAGAAGCTCAAGCCCGAGGAGGAGCGGCAGTTCTCCCTGCCACAGGCGTTCGGCTCCTACGTGATGGAGAACATCCTGTTCAAGATTTCCTTCCCGGCCGAATTCCACGCCCAGACCGCAGCCGAAGCCGCGGTTACGCTGCACCCGGAAGTAAAAGACCGACTGGATGAGATCGACAAGATCGTCATCACCACCCACGAGTCTGCGATTCGCATCATTTCCAAGGTCGGCAGGCTGGCCAACCCGGCAGATCGGGACCACTGCCTCCAGTACATGACGGCGGTACCGCTGATCTTCGGGAGCCTGACGGCAGAGCACTACGAAGACAGCTTCCACGATGGCCACCCGATCATCGACGACTTGCGGGACAAGATGGAAGTGGTGGAAGACCCCCGCTACACCCGTGAATACCTGGAACCCGAGAAGCGCTCTATTGCCAATGCGATACAGGTGTTCTTCAAAGATGGTTCCAGTACCGACAAGGTGGCTGTCGAGTACCCGATTGGCCATCGTCGGCGGCGGGAAGATGGGATTCCGCTGCTGGAGGAGAAGTTCCGGGCCAATCTGGCGACGAGGTTTCCGGGGCAGCAGTGTCAGCGGATCTTTCGATTGTGTAAAGATCAGCAGCGGCTTGAAGAAGTGTCGGTTCCCGACTTTGTAAGCTTTTTTGTGATTTGAGGGGAGAAAGCGTCAGCATTTTTTACAGTCCTTCCAGATGCTTTTTTTAAACTACTGAAAGGGCTAAAAAAATAAAAGTTGGCTCCTTGTTTGCTTTGGATAAGTGCGTGGAAATACCCACATTTATTGTCAAAGGAGTGAGACATGAAATTGGCTCTAGCAAAGCAACTAACGGGGATTGCGCTTGCGTCTGCATTTTCCGTTTCAGTAGCGAATGCCGCCATGATCGACGTGACCGTCAGCGGTCCGGGAGTCGCGGAGGCTGAGGCTGCAGAGACAGATTTTCTGGCGTTCCTCAAGGATACGACAACTGAAACCTTCGAAGGGTATACCGCAGCCACTGGCTCGGCAGATCAAACTACTACCATCAATACCAGCGTTGGCGACTTCACCCAGTTGCAGCCTGGTGGAGATTATCCGTCCGAGTCCTGTAACGATGGTGGCTTCAGCTGCGCGGGTGGGTTGGCCATCCTGGATTCGGACACCAGTCCGTTCAGTGGCCGTTACCCCATGCCGGATGATGGTGAGAACCAGAACTGGCTCGACAGCATGGATTCCCAGCAGATGCAGTTCACGCTTGCGGGCACGTACACCGCCGTGGGCTTCTATCTGACGGATCCCAATGATGTCGGCGGTATCATGAATATCCTGTTTGAAGATCAGACTGAAGGTTCGCTTGATCTCGGCGCGGTATTCGATCCCAGCCTCGCCAATGGCTCGGCCTTCTACGTCGGCATCATGAGCGACGTGGCAATCAGTTCGATGACCTTCTACAGCAACGATGAGAACGATGGCTATGGCATCGACAACGTAACAGTCGGTACCGTTCCGGAGCCCGGAACCCTGGCTCTGCTGGGTCTTGGACTTGTTGGAATGGGTGTTATGAAACGGCGCAAGTCATCTGACACCGCCTGTTAATTTTCCATATTAAATAAATCCAGAACCGAAGGCTCCGCGAGGAGGCCGGAGAAAACTTTTTGCCGGCATTCTCGCGGACTTTCCGCAAAGGACTTTGTTGACGGAATGTAAAACTAGGTTACACTTTGTAAGTAAGCTGTTGCCCGGTTGAGACCGGACCAGGTGCTCGGGAGAGAGTTAAAAGCCCTGAATTCCGGTGAGGCAGAGTGGTGGTTGTTACGTGAAGAACACAAGGAGTTTATGTGGCTCACGTCAGGTTTTTTCGGCATTACATTCATTTACCCTTCCTGATCCTGGGACTGATTGATCTTCTGGTCCTGATTCTGGCGTTTTGTCTGTCTGTTTTTTTTGCTTTTTTTGGTGACGTTTCGTTCTTCATTACGCAGATCTGGTATGTAGTTCCCTCTGCGCTCGCCTTTGGTCTATTGAATTTGTTTGTGATGGTTGCCGTCGCAGTTCATCAGGCGCGCCTGGAAGAGGGCATGTCAGGCATGATGCTGCGGACCCTCATGGCGTTGATCATCAGCCTTCCACTTTGCGGTCTGGCCTATCTGATTGGTGGTGATTGGCTGTGGTATCTGGGTCACACCCGTGTTCTGACAACCGCTTCCGTGTTCGGGCTGTTCATGCTGGGATTGGTAAGAACTGTCTTTTTCGCTCTGGTAGGGAAGGATGCATTCAAGCGGCGGGTGCTGGTGCTGGGCGCCGGACCAAGGGCCAGTCAGTTGCTGGAGGACCTGAAGACACCGTTCAATCGGAAAGGTTTTACGCTCGCTGGTTTTGTGCCGATGCCGGGTGAACCGGTGGCTGTGAGTGAAGGCCTGTTGGTTACGCCGGCTGTGGCGCTTCAAAGGTACGTTCTTTCCCACCGGGTTCATGAAATTGTCGTGGCGGTTGAAGACCGCCGCAATGGGCTGCCCATGGAGGACCTGCTTGAGTGCAAGATGCAGGGCGCCAAGGTTGTTGACGGTGCCAGCTTCTACGAACGGGAATCCCGCAAGGTGGCCCTGGAAATGATTACCCAGGGCTGGCTGGTGTTCTCTGACGGTTACAACGTCGCCTCTGTCGCTGGCTTCTGGAAAAGAACACTGGACCTCGCCTCATCGATCACCCTGCTGCTGGCGACCCTTCCCGTGATGTTACTTACGATGCTCGCGATCAAGCTGGAAGACGGCCTCCGTGCCCCGGTTATCTACAGTCAGGAGCGGGTAGGGCTCAATGGCAAGGTGTTTCGTGTGCACAAGTTCCGCTCGATGGTGACCGATGCGGAAAAGAACGGCGCTGTCTGGGCCAGCAAGGGCGACACCCGGGTGACCCGGGTTGGTGAATTTATCCGGAAGTTACGTATCGATGAATTGCCTCAAATCTTCAATGTGCTGAACGGTACCATGGCGTTCGTGGGACCCCGTCCGGAACGGCCGGTCTTCGTCGAGAAACTGGCAGCGACGATCCCGTTCTACAACGAACGGCATCGCGTAAAGCCCGGAATTACAGGCTGGGCGCAACTGTGCTTCGCATACGCAGATAACGAAGAGGACAGTCGCGAAAAGCTCAGGTATGACCTTTACTACATCAAGAACCAGAGTCTGTTGCTGGATCTTCTGATCATCATGCAGACGGTAGAAGTGATCTTGTTCAGGAAAGGCTCAAGGTAGCTTCGGAAGAGGCGCAGTCTTCGAAGCCGAACTCAAACAGGGATCTCAGTGAGGAATAACAATGTCACGGATGTACAGGTTTTGGGGCGTAATCGCGACCCTGGTGGCGGTAGCGTTGTCTACAGGATGTGTCGCACCGACCGCTTCGTCTCCCGAAGCGATCAACAGGGCGCTGACGGTCGATACCACCACAAGCGTTGATGAATACATTCTCGGGCCGACCGATACCGTTCGGGTCTCGGTATGGCGAAACGAAGATCTGAGTATTACGGTTCCGGTCCGCCCGGACGGAAAGGTCTCCGTGCCCCTGGTGGGAGACGTCCAGGCCAGTGGGAAAACGCCGGAAGCGCTTGCGGATGAAATCGAAAACGAGCTGGCCTCCTATATCCGTCAGCCCCAGGTCAGCGTTGTCGTGACCAGCATGGGCAGTCACGAGTTTATCGACAGAGTCCGTGTTACCGGAGCCGTCCAGCAACCCCTCTCGATGCCCCATCGTGCCGGCATGACGGTGCTGGACATTGTGCTTCAGGCCGGTGGCGCCAATCAGTTTGCCGCCGAGAACAACGCCATGCTGTACCGGCAGGTTGGTAACGATGTAGTGGCCATCCCGGTAAGGCTCGGGGATATCCTCACGCGAGGCGATGTAAAGACAAACTATCCGTTGCGTCCGGGCGATATCCTCAGCGTTCCCGAGCGGGTCCTTTGATGAAAGGATTTTCAAGGTAGCAGACCCCGGTATGAACCGGGAAGGAACAGTGTCATGACCCTCCCTTTTTCCCAATTGCCGGCCGAAATGTTCCGGGAAATCAAGGCCCACAAGTGGCTGGCCCTGGTGATCTTCGCCATTGTCAGTTTTGCGGTACTGATCACCGGATTCGTGTGGCCCTACAAGTACGAATCCGAAGTCGTTATCTTCGTTGATGACAGTAATATCATCCGCCCGCTGATGGAGGGCAGCGCGGTAACGACAAAGGTTAGTGACCGCGCGTCTGCCGCCAGGGAGTTGCTGTGGAGCCGGAGTATCGTCGAGCCGGTCGCTACCGATCCTGAAATATTCGGGCAGGAGGCATCGGGCCTGTCTCCGGAAGCACTTGAGGGCCGGGTAGCCGCTATCCGCGCCAACCTCTTCGTGCGGCCAAGGGGCGATAGCTACTTCAGCATCGGATACTCATCAGAATCTCCTACCCAGGCCTTTCAGGTCGCACAACGGCTCGG
>NZ_JAWOIS010000003.1:0-61603 GCF_046484525.1 Marinobacter sp. | reverse complement strand
TTCTTATCAGTCCGATGATTTCACCCGCACCTCGTACATATCTTCCCGGCGGTCCTTCAGATTGTTCACCGACCCTTCGTTACGAATCAGTGTCAGTTTTTCCAGGTCCATGTCCGAGAACATGATCATTTCGGTATTGGGCGTGGTTTCAGCCATGACCGCATCGTGCGGGAAGGCAAAATCCGAGGGCGAGAACACGGAAGACTGGGCGTACTGTACGTCCAGGTTCTCTACCTTGGGCAGGTTGCCGACACTGCCGGTAATTACGACGTAACATTCGTTTTCGATCGCCCGGGCCTGGGCACAATGACGGACCCGGAGATAGCCGTTTTTGGTATCGGTCCAGAAGGGTACGAAGATGATATCGACATCCTGGCTGGCTGCGATCCGGCCGAGTTCCGGGAATTCGATGTCGTAACAGATCAGGATGGCCACCCGCCCGGAATCGGTTTCGAAAACTTCGAAGGTATTGCCGCCCTCAATGACCCAGTCGCGACGTTCGTGCGGGGTGATGTGGATCTTGCGCTGTTCGTCGACGCGGCCGTCCCGGTGGCACAGGTAGGAGACGTTGAACAGGCGATCGTTCTCCAGCAGGGGCATGGAACCGGTGATGATGTTGATGTTGTAACTGACCGCCATTTCCGACATTTCATCCCGGAACTGTTCGGTGAAGCCGGCCAGGAAACGGATCGCCCGGGTCTGGTCCATCTGATCGGTCAGGCCCATCAGGGGTGCGTTGAAGAACTCCGGAAACAGGGCAAAGTCGCTCTTGTAGTCGGAGAGGGCGTCCACGAAGTACTCCACCTGCTTGAGGACTTCATCCACCGAGGTGAATTCCCGCATCTGCCATTGCACGGCACCCAGGCGAACCTGGGTTTTCCGGACATTCAGCACCGGTGACGGCGGTGTATAGAGAATGTTCCGCCATTCCAGCAGGGTGGCATAGCCCATGGATTTCTCGTCCTCTGGCAGGTATTTGTGCATCAGCCGGGTGACCTGGAAATCGTTGGAGAGCTGGAAGCTCAGGATTGGATCGTAGATTTCCTTGCGGTCCACCCGCTGGATGTACTCAGCCGGGGAGTACTGGTCCTTGTACTTGTAGTAGTTGGGAATCCGGCCGCCGGCCAGGATAGCCCGCAGGTTCATGGACCGGCACAGCTCCTTGCGGGCCTCATACAGACGCCGGCCCAACCGGTAGCCGCGGTATTCCGGATGGATAAAGACATCCAGGCCATACAGGGAGTCGCCGTTGGCGTTGTGCCAGATTTTCTCGTTACGCAGGATCAGGTCGTCGTAGGTGTGCGGGTTGCTGAATCGCTCGTATTTCACGCAAACCGTCAACGCCACCGCAATCAGTTGGCCGTTGTCCTCAATACATATCTGCCCGTCGGGAAACTGCTCGACCAATGCCTTGATCGTTTCTTTGGGCCAGGCCCCGCCAATGTCGTCGTAGACCAGGTCCATCAGCTCCTGAAGCTGTTCGTAGTCATCCAGTGTCAGGTTGCGGAGATTGAGATGCAGCTCATCATGGGGCATTCAGAGAGGCTCCCGTCATCATAAAAGAGTGAGTTTTGGATCAGGCCAGAACGCTTTCTGATGAGTTTAACAGAAGGTGTGACAGACGTCGCAGATCGCTGCCCGGTTGCTGAAAAACTTCCCCGGGGCTTGCGGTTCGGTCAGGTGATTGCAATGATCCGGTCAACCGAATTACAGGATACCGTTATGGCATTGATAGACAACGTTATCGGAGCAGCCGGCCAGTGGGTGGCCTCAACGGACCCCAAAGCTACGCTCGCGCACCCGTTTGAATGGCTCAAGAAAACCGGAGGCTATGCGGCGGTTAACCGGATCATCGGCCTGTCCATTCCCTTTGCGCCCCGTAATGGCTTTCGCGTGGAGGAGGTCCGGCCGGGCTATGTCCGTGCCAGGATCCGGCTGAAGGGCAACAAGAACCACTTCGGCAGTCTGTATGCCGGGGCCTATTTCTTGGTGGCCGAGATTCCCGGTGGTGTTCTGACGTTGTTCGATCTGGGGCCATCCTACACACCGATTCTCAAGGAAATGACCCTGCAGTTCCTGCAGCCCGCCAACTCGGATGTCACGGTGGAGTTTTCCCTGAGCCCGGAACAGGTGGCGGCTATCCGCGCCGATGCCGACGCCACCGGCCGGGCAAAGTTCACCCTGGAGGGGATGCTGATCGATCAGGAAGGCAACCATGTGGCGACTTCGATCGCCCATTACCGGGTCCGGAAGAAGGGCTTCAAGGCCGAAGAAGATGCCTAAAGAGTTTCCAGTTCTGCGATGGCCTTGAGGAAGGTCTCGCCGTACTTCTCGAGCTTGGCAGCACCGACACCACTGATCTCACCAAGTTCCTCGATAGTGCGGGGCCGGCGTTCCATCATTTCGAACAGGGTGGTGTCGTGGAAGATCACGTAGGGCGGCACGCCCTGCTGGTCGGCCAGAGCCTTACGGCAGGCGCGAAGATGATCCCAGGCGGCCTGATCGACGATCTGATCGGCCGCGAAGCTTTTGCGTCCTGAGCTGCTGCGTCCTGAAGAGGTCTTTTTCTGCACCGGGTCCTTGCGCAGCCAGACCGTCTCCTCTCCCTTGAGCAGTGGGCGGCAGCGTTCGGTCAGCTGCAGTGCGCCGTAGCCCTCGGGATCGGCCCTGAGGTAACCGTTGGCTACCAGTTGGCGGAACACCGATTTCCACTCGTTGGCGCTGAGTTCGGTGCCGATGCCGTAGGTGGACACCCGATCGTGGCCGGATTGCAGGATGCGCTCGTTCTCTGAGCCTCGCAGAACGTCGATCAGGTAGGTCACGCCGAAGCGCTGGCCGGTACGGTAGACACAGGAAAGCGCTTTCTGGACCGCCACGGTGCCATCCCAGGTCTCGGGCGGATTCAGGCAGGTGTCGCAGTTACCGCAGGACTCTTCCAGGTCGTCGCCAAAATAACGCAACAGCACCTGGCGGCGGCAACTGGTGACCTCGCACAGTCCGAGCATGGCATCGAGCTTCTGGCGTTCGACGCGTTTGAACTGGTCGTTGCCCAGGGAGCCCTCGAGCATCTGGCGCAGCTTGATGACGTCCTGAAGCCCGTACACCATCCAGGCAGTGGAAGGCTTGCCATCCCGGCCGGCCCGGCCGGTTTCCTGATAGTAGGCTTCCAGGCTTTTGGGCAGATCCAGGTGCGCGACAAAGCGGACGTCGGGTTTATCGATGCCCATGCCGAAGGCAATGGTGGCGACGATGATGACTCCGTCCTCCCGCAGAAAACGCTCCTGGTGCCTTGCCCGCTCCTCGGCGTTCAGGCCTGCGTGATAGGGCAGAGCGGTGAAGCCCTTGTCCGCGAGCATGCGGGCGGTGGAATCCACCTTGTTTCGGGAGAGGCAGTAGACAATTCCGCACTCGCCATCGTGTTCAGACCGGATAAAGTCCAGCAGCTGCTTGTTGGCGTTGGTCTTGGGGGCGATTCGGTACTGGATGTTCGGGCGGTCGAAACCGCTGACAAAATGCCGTGCTTCGGTCAGTGACAGCCGCTCGGCAATTTCCTTGCGGGTGCGGTCATCGGCGGTGGCTGTCAGTGCGATGCGCGGAGTGCCGGGAAATTCCCCGGCCAGCATGCTCAGTTGCAGGTAATCCGAGCGGAAATCGTGCCCCCATTGGGAAACGCAGTGGGCCTCGTCAATGGCGAACAGTGAAATCGAGGCGTTGTGCAGCAGTTCGATGGTTCTGGGCTGGATCAGCCGTTCCGGCGCGCAGTAGAGCAGGTCCAGTTCGCCGGTGGTGAGGGCGTATTCGGTCGCGCGGGCCTGCTCCATATCCATGGTGGAATTCAGGAATGCCGCTTTGACGCCAAGCTCCTTCAGTGCCGCGACCTGGTCCTGCATCAGGGCAATCAGGGGCGATATGACAATCGCCGTACCCGGCCGCACCAGGGCCGGTACCTGGTAACACAGTGATTTGCCGCCACCGGTGGGCATCAGGACCAGGGCATCTCCGCCATTGACTACCTCACGAACAATGTCACCCTGCAGTGGCCGGAATGACTCGTAACCGAAAACCTCGTGCAGAACCTGCTCGGGGTCTCTGCGGGTGTCCGTGGGCCTTTCTGTGGCGAGTTGTTCGAAATCCTGGTCAAGTTGCATAGCAGAGCCGTATGTGTCGTCCGTGATTGGAAAAAGATGACAGGGAGGTGGCGCCGTGTCCGTGGCGCGGGTGGGATGATACCAGAATAATCCGGCGGGTTGGTCAAGGCGCCATTCGGGTGAGGCAAAGCTGCCTCAGAAACGCTACAATACCGCGGTTTTTGAACCAGACATTTCCCGGCGTAATCCGTTAGATACGATAACAACAGGGTTTCAATGCAAGAATTTGATGCCATCCGTCCGTATTCGGACGAAGAAACCGGTCCGGCCATCCAGCGCCTGGTCAATGACCGGGAGTTTCTCGACATGGTCGGGCGTTTCAAGTCGCCCACCCTCGAGCGCTGGGCGCCCGCGTTACTGCGGTTTTTCCTCCGCCGCTGGCTGATCAGCCATTTCGGCCATTTCACCCGCGTGGATGACTTGCAGGCCAGGCTGTCCACTTATGTAGGCGAGCTGGTTGAGGGCACCACCACCCGGGTCACTACCAGTGGTCTGGAAAACCTGGACAAGCACAGCGCCCATCTGTTCATCTCCAACCACCGGGACATCGTGTTCGATCCCATGGTGGTGAACTACCTGTTGTTCCAGAACGGGTTCTATACCACGCGTATCGCGATCGGTGACAACCTGCTCCAGAACCGGGTATTCGCGGAAATGATGCGGCTCAACAAGAGCTTCGTGGTGCGCAGGAACATGACCAGCCCGCGGGAAATGCGGGACGCGTACATGACGCTTTCCGCGTTCATCAATCACAGTATCGACACCAATCACAGCATCTGGATTGCCCAACGGGAAGGCCGCGCCAAGGATGGGCTGGATTACACCGATCCGGCCATCATCAAGATGTTCTATATGAGCCGCAAGAAGAGCGGGCCGAGCTTCGGCGAGGCCATGAATCGCCTTCATATCGTGCCGGTTTCGATCTCCTACGAGTACGATCCCTGTGACGTCGACAAAGCCAAAGAACTGGAGACCCGGGCGCGGACCGGCAGCTACACCAAGACTGAAGGAGAGGACAGCGAGCAGATCGTGAAGGGCCTGACCGGATTCAAGGGCCATGTGCATGTACACTTCAGTGCACCCATCGCGGATGCTCCGGAAAACCCGAAGGAACTGGCGAGCCGCATCGATCGGGAGATGCACGCCAATTATCACCTGCATGCCTCAAACCTGGTGGCCTACCAGCAACGGGGATTCCACCCGGACGCCCACGCAACGCCGGAATCGGTGACCGAGTCCGTCGTGACCGCGGATACCTGGTCTCCGGCGGATATTGCCGCCGCCGAGGCGGAGATGGAGCGGCGGCTGGAGGCCTGTGACCCGGCCATTCGGCCTTACCTGTTGGACATGTACGCCAATCCGGTGGTCACGGCTCTGCAGGCCAATTCCCGCTAAACCCATAACATCGCGCCCATCTCCAGAAGATGAGTCAGGGCCGGGTGATAGGGATACATGCGCAGACGGAGCGTCTGCAGGCCGGGATAGGGCGGAGGAACCTGTGTTGCAAACACGGTTTTTCCGTCCTGTTCGCTTTCCATGGTGAGCAGGAAACGGTCCGTGCCGGGCGCCTCGTGACTGCCGGTGCATTCCGGTGTCACGATGCATTCCACCCGAACGTCCTCGGGCGTCAGGCCATTAAGCACCGCCTCGACCCGTAACTCGACCGTTTCATCGTAGGCACAGCGGCCCTCCACGCAGCCGACAACGGAAAGGGACACGCCCGGCCACGCTTCGCGCACTCTGGCCTTCCACTCTGCCAGATCCCGGGCCGCCCTGGCACCATCGGCGAGTAATCTCTGGCCCTGGGCGGAGGCCGGCTCGTAATAGCGTTCTACATAGTCCATCACCATGCGTTGGCTGTTGAACCGGGGTGTAATGGTCTTCATGGAGGCTTTGGAGCGGGCTACCCAGCCCTTTGAGTAGCCCTGAGAGGCACGATCGTAGTATATCGGGACGATCTCGAATTCCAGTAGGTCCAGAAGGTCCCGCGCTTCCTCTTCATTGCGAAACTCGGGATCCAGACCTGTGTCTCTCGGGTTGATGGCCCAGCCATTGGTGCCGTCGTAACCTTCGCCCCACCAGCCATCCAGGACGCTGAGATTAAGGGCACCGTTCAGGGCGGCTTTTTCACCGGAGGTGCCGCTCGCTTCCTTCGGATACTCGGGGTTGTTCAGCCAGACGTCGACACCGGCGAGCAGATAACGGGCCATGGCCTGGTCATAATCCTCCAACAGGATGATATGGCCCATGAGGGAGGGGCGCATGGAGAGGTCGTGTATGACCTTGATCAGCTGTTGACCCGGTTTGTCCTTCGGGTGGGCCTTGCCGGCGAAAATCAGCACAACAGGGTGTTCGGGATTGGTCAGCAGGTGCTCGAGACGTTCCAGGTCCGAGAAGATCAGGGTGGCGCGCTTGTAGGTGGCAAAACGGCGCGCAAACCCGATGACCAGGGTGTCTTTTTCCGGTGATACCAGCTGCCGCGTCATTCGTTCTGTAACTGAATGACCGGTGCCGTTGCGTTCGTGCTGCCGCGCCATTTGCTCTACGACGAATTCGCCCATTTGCTGTTTCAGGGCCTTGTGCACACTCCAGTAGTGATAGTCGGGAATGTGGTCGACGAAATTCCAGAAATCGGGATTCCGAAGTTCGCTTTTCCAGGTGGGTGCCTGAATATCAAACAGGCTTGCCCATTCCGGCGCCAGGAAAGTCGGCACGTGGACACCATTGGTGATATACCCGAGGGGATTCTCGGCAGGCGGTACCTGCGGCCAGACATACCCCTCCATCCCCGAAGCCACGCCGCCGTGGATGCGACTGACCCCGTTGTGGAAACGGGAGCCCCGAAGCCCCAGGGCGGTCATGTTGAATCTGTCTCCGCCATCGCGGATGCCAAGAGCAAAGACCTTCTCGAAATCCAGGCCGGATTCCTCCAGGTAGTTGCCGAGGGCATGCTGCACCAGCTCCCGGGAGAAAATGTCATGGCCGGCCGGTACCGGCGTGTGGGTGGTGAACAGCGTCGAAGCGGCAACCGCCTCCAGCGCCGCTTCGAACTCGAGGCCTTGCTCGATCAACTGGCGACATCGTTCGAGGATCTGGAATGCGGCATGCCCTTCGTTGATGTGCCAGGCCGTAGGTTTCAGGCCCAGGGTTTGCAGTATCCGGGTGCCACCGATGCCCAGGAGCATTTCCTGACTGATCCGGGTGGATTCGTCTCCGCCGTAGAGTTGAAGGGTGAGATTCTGGTCTTCCGGGCTGTTTTCCGCGGTGTTGCCGTCCAGGAGGTAGAGGCGGATATGTCCGACCCGGGCCTCCCAGACCCGAGCCGTGACCATCCGACCGGGGAAGGGCACCGCAACCTTCAGCGGCGTTCCGTCCACCTCCACGAGGGAGATCGGAAGTTCGTCGCTGGAATGGGTTTTGTAGCGGGCGATCTGGTGACCCTGGGCGTCGATGGTCTGGATGAAGTAGCCCTGTTGATACAACAGGCCGACCGCCACAAAGGGCAGGCCCAGATCACTGGCCGCCTTGCAATGGTCGCCCGCGAGGATCCCGAGGCCGCCGGAGTATATCGGAAAGCTTTCATGGAATCCGAACTCCGCACAGAAATAGGCTACCAGATCCCGTGCGGGATCCAGTATTTCGGTTACTTCCGGTCCTGGCTCGGACTCCACATAGACATCGTAACTGCTCAGAACCTGACGATACTCTGCAAGAAATGCACGGTCCTGCGCGGCTTCGTCCAGACGCTCTTGTGCTATCCGGCGAAGGAAGAGCTTGGGATTGTGCTCAACCTTTTGCCAGAGTATCGGGTCAATACGGGCAAACAGATTCCTCACACCGTGATCCCAACTGTAGAACAGGTCGTTGGCCAGCTCTTCCAGGCGTTCAAGACCTTCCGGAATCCTGGGGCGTGCTTCAAGCCGGAACTCTGTGACCTTGCTCATGATTGTTCTCCTGTAAAGGAACCTGCTGCCTTGGCGTCAGTTTCGTTTGCATTGCTCGGTCAGAATCGACTGGTACAGGGCGAGATACTCGCGGGCCCGGTACTTCCAGGAATAATCACCCGCCATGCCGTTGCGCTGCAGGTGCCGCCATTGATTGCGGTTACTGTAGTACTCCAGCGCCCGGTCGATCGCGTGCAGGAACGCATCCGCATTGGGTCGCTCAAAACAGAAGCCGGTGGCCCGGCTGCCAGCCGCCTGGCCAGGATCCACGACGGTATCCTTAAGGCCGCCGACCGCATGGACAACCGGGATGGTGCCATAGCGCAGACTGAACATCTGGTTTAGACCGCAGGGTTCGAAACGGGAGGGCATCAGGAATATGTCCGCACCGGCGGTGATCCTGTGGGCCAGTGGCTCGTCATAACCCACGGTCAGGGAGACTTGCCCGGGATGCTCCCTTGCCAGGGTCCGGAGGGGATCGGTATATCGAGCCTCCCCTGAACCGAGGATGGCAAACTGACAGCCTTTTTCAAGCAGGGGCGGAATGACGGCCAGCAGCCAATCGATACCTTTCTGCTCCACCAGCCGTCCAATGGACCCGAACAGGGGCGCGCCGTTGACTTCCAGTCCCAGTTGTTGCTGGAGCCTAGCCTTGCATTGGCTCTTGTTGCTGAAGCTGTCCGGCCCGTAGTGAAAGTCGAGATACCGGTCATCCGAGGGATTCCAGATCCGGGTGTCGATGCCGTTCAGGATTCCGGAGAGGCGATCAGAGCGGTATCTCAGCAGGCCATCCAGGCCGGACCCGAACTCCGGGGTCTGGATCTCGCGGGCATAAGTGGGACTGACCGTGGTGATCCTGTCAGCATAAACCAGCCCGCCCTTGATGAAGGACAGCTGATCATGGAATTCCAGACGATCAAAACGCCAGAGTGAATCCGGCAGCCCCATCGCCCGGAAAGTGTCCTGGGAAAACAGTCCCTGGTACGCCAGGTTATGGATGGTGAAGACGGTGCCTGGCCGCTTGGGCAGATGATCCAGGAAAACAGGCACCAGGGCAGACTGCCAGTCATTGCAGTGCACGATGTCCGGTGCCCAGCCGAGACCCAGCTGGCCGCTGGCCATCATCGCTGCGACCCGGCAGAACAGCTGGTACCGGTGGGCGTTGTCCCACCAGTCCTCGCCTTCCTCGTTCTGGTAAGGATTGCCCGGACGGTCAAAGAGCGCAGGGCAGTCCACCAGCCAGAGGCTGACGGCGGTTCCGGGCAGCCGGGTGCGCCAGAGCGTAATGTGGTACTGGCCAATGCTCAGTCTCGCCTTGCGTCGACTGCCGGCGGTTCGCGCGGCCTCCAGTGCCGCCGGGTAGCCGGGCAACAGTATCTGGATGTCACAGTCCTGCCGGCTCAGGGCCTCGGGCAGGCTGGCAGAAACATCCCCAAGTCCCCCGGTCTTGATCACCGGATAGACTTCACTGGTAACAAAAAGAACCCGTTTCATGACTCCGGCCTGAGAACAACGGCTGCCAGGGGTGGCAGCGTGAGTTCCAGGGAGCAGGGCCGATCCATCCAGGGAACCTCACGGGCTTCCAGACCGTATGGATTTCCGACGTTACTCCCTCCGTAGTATTCCGAGTCCGAGTTCAGCACCTCCACCCAGCGTCCGCCGTACGGAACGCCAATCCGGTACCCGTACCGGGGCACCGGAGTGAAGTTGATCACCACCACCGTGACTTCGTTTTCTCCTCGGCGCAGGTAGCTGATGATCGACTGGGGTGAATCGTGGCAGTCGATCCATTCGAAGCCGTCGCCATAGTAGTCGCGGGCGTGCAGGGAAGGCTCACGCCGGTAGAGTCCGTTCAGGTCCTGCACCAGTTTCTGGAGACCCCGGTGCTCGGGATATTGTAAGAGAAACCAGTCCAGCTCCCGGGATTCGCTCCATTCCCGGCGCTGGCCGAACTCCCCACCCATGAACAGTAGCTTGGAGCCGGGGTAGGTAAACTGGAAGCCGAACAGCAGGCGCAGATTGGCTCGCTGCTGCCAGTCGTCGCCGGGCATCTTGTTCAGCAGGCTGGCCTTGCCGTGGACCACCTCATCGTGAGAGAGCGGCAGCATGAAGTTTTCGGAAAACGCATACAGCAGGCCGAACGTGAGCTTGTCGTGGTGGTACTGTCGATAAATGGGATCCTGCTGCAGGTATTCCAGTGAATCGTGCATCCAGCCCATGTTCCACTTCAGGTTGAATCCCAGGCCTCCGATTTCCGGTGGGCGTGTCACCCGCGGCCAGGAGGTGGATTCCTCGGCTACCACCAGTGTGCCCGGGAACCGGCTCTGGCAGATCTGGTTCAGGCTTTTCAGAAAGTCGATGGCCTCAAGATTTTCATGGCCGCCATGAATGTTGGGAAGCCATTCGCCGGGATTGCGGGAGTAGTTGAGATAGAGCATGGAGGCAACCGCGTCCACCCTGAGGCCGTCCATGTGAAAGGTGTCGAGCCAGTACAGGGCACTGCCAATCAGAAAGTTCCGTACTTCATGTCGACCGTAATTGTAGATCAGGGTACCCCAGTCTTTATGCTGGCCCCGGCGCGGGTCCTCATGTTCGTAGAGGGCCGTACCGTCGAATTTTGCCAGCGCGTGCTCATCTTCGGGAAAGTGGCCGGGCACCCAGTCCAGAATGACACCAATATCGTTGCGATGGCATTGGTCAACCAGGTAACGCAGATCGTCGGGTGTGCCGAAGCGACTGGTGGGCGCGTAGTAGCCGGTGGTCTGGTAACCCCACGACTCATCCAGGGGATGTTCGGTAACCGGCAGCAGCTCGATGTGGGTGAAGCCCTGCTCCCGGACATAGGGAATCAGCTGGTCGGCCAGTTCACGGTAGGTCAGCCAACGGCCGGAGCCATGGTGTTGCCAGGAAGCGGCATGTACTTCGTAAACGGAGACTGGAGATTTGTGCCAGGCCCACTTGCTGCGCCGGGACAGCCAGTCACCATCGCCCCAACTGAAATTCCCGCGTTGCACCACCACGGCCGCATTGGAGGGCCGAAGCTCGAAAAATTGACCGTAGGGATCGGTCTTGAAGACTTGGTTGCCGGACCGGGTGGTAATGGCGAACTTGTACTGGCTACCGGCGCCGGTACCCGGGATGAACACGGTCCAGACGCCGGAGGCCCCGTGAACAGTCATGGGGTGGTGCCCGGGAGTCCAGTCATTGAAGTCGCCGACCACGCTTAAATCGGTTGCATTGGGTGCCCAGACTGCGAACCGGACACCCTCGGTACCGTTCCGGGTCTGGATATGGGCTCCCAGCACATTGTAGATGTGCCAGTGACGCCCTTCGCCGAAAAGGTATAAATCGAAATCGCTCAGGGTGGGGCTTTCCATAGTCCGCGCTTCTTCCTTATCGGGTTCCCGAGTATTGAACGCCCATACGCGCGTTCAAAAAATGTTCTGTAACAATTCTACGTCATAATCCCGTGATACTGTTCTAATATTATTACGGCGGTACGAAGACTGTCGATGCGTGTAAAGGCGCTCGGCAGTGAGCATCAAACCAAACGGTTTGCAGGGAAGGATTCATGCATACGGCCAAACGTTTTGTCAGTCGCATCACTCGCCAGACGCTTGCTCTGGTACTCGCCGGGGGGAGGGGCTCCCGGCTTTACGATCTTACCAAGTGGCGTGCCAAGCCCGCCGTGCCTTTCGGCGGGAAATTCCGGATCATCGATTTCCCACTGTCCAACTGCATCAATTCGGGCATCGGGCAGGTCGGTGTAATCACGCAGTACAAATCCCATTCGCTGATCCGCCACATCCAGCGCGGCTGGGGATTCCTCCGGGGGGAGCTCGACGAGTTTGTGGAACTGTTGCCGGCACAACAGCGGATCGAAACGTCCTGGTACGAGGGGACAGCGGATGCCGTGCTGCAGAACCTCGACATCATTCGCAGCCACCATCCTGAATATGTCCTGATTCTGGCCGGGGACCACATCTACAAGATGGATTACGGCACCATGCTGGCCGCTCATGTGGAAAGCGAGGCGGACATCACAGTTGGTTGTATCGAGGTGCCCATTGAGGATGCCTCGGCCTTCGGGGTCATGGATGTGGATGAGGAGATGAAGGTCAGGGAGTTCGAAGAGAAGCCCGAGAATCCGCAGCCCATGCCCGGCAAGCCGGGCAAGGCATTGGCCTCCATGGGGATCTATGTGTTCAGCACCCGGATCCTGTTTGAAGAACTCATCCGGGACCATCAGTCGCAGGGCACATCCTCCCATGATTTCGGCAAGGACGTCATTCCGTCTGTGATCCGGCGTTTACGAGTCATGGCGTTCCCGTTCCGGGACCCGAGGCAGAATGGGCCTGCTTACTGGCGTGACGTGGGGACCATCGATTCCCTCTGGCAGGCCAACCTGGAGCTGATCGGTGTGAGCCCTGAACTGAACCTCTACGATTCCAATTGGCCGATCTGGACCTATCAGGAGCAGTTGCCTCCCGCCAAGTTCGTCTTTGACGATGAGAACCGACGGGGTACCGCCGTGGATTCCATGGTTGCCGGAGGCTGTATCGTCTCTGGAGCCATGGTGCGGCACTCGTTGCTCTTCTCACAGGTGAGGGTGCACTCGTTCAGCGAGGTATCTGATTCGGTGATCTATCCGGACGTTGATATCGGGCGAAATTGCAAAATCCAGCGGGCCCTGATCGATCGTGGCTGCAAGATCCCGGAAGGCACTCAGATCGGCTTTGACGAAGACGAGGATCGCAAGCGTTTCCACGTTTCTCCCAAAGGCGTTGTTCTGGTGACACCCGAGATGCTCGGGCAGGACTATCCCCATGGCCTCTGACGCAAAAACGCCGGTGGTGCTGTGCTGGCACATGCACCAGCCGGGATACCAGGATCTGAAAACCGGCCAATTCCTGTTTCCGTGGGTGTACCTCCATACCATCAAGGATTACAGCGATATGGCCGCACACCTGGAGGCGCACCCGAAGGCCCGGGCCGTGGTGAATTTTGCGCCGGTGTTGCTGGAGCAGATAGAAACCTACCTGGTACAGATCGAGCGTTGGCGGCACGGGGCTGGATCCATCGGCGATCCGCTCTTGGCGGCCCTGGTTTCCGAAACGCTTCCCGAGACCGGCAGCCCGGCATTCCAGGACCTTATGAACAAGGCCCTGAGGGCCAACCCGGAACGGATTATCAAGCGCTTTCCTGCTTATGCCCGCCTCGCTGACCTGGCGGAATTCTACCGGTCCAAACCGGACATCCAACGCTACATCTCGCCCTCTTTCCTGACCGATCTGCTGGTCTGGTACCACCTGGGTTGGATGGGCGAGACGGTGCGCCAGCGCAACGCCTGTGTCCAGAGCCTCCAGGAAAAAGCAGCCGGGTTCACCCTGGAGGACCGGATTGCACTCCTGGATGTGATATTCGAGGTGATGGCTGGAATCGGCCCGCGTTACCGGCATCTGGCGAAGAACGGCCAGGTGGAGCTCTCTGTCAGCCCCTACACCCATCCGATCCTGCCTCTGCTGCTGGACCTGGAATCAGCCCGGGAGGCCATGCCGGACATTGTCCTACCCTCACACTCCCGTTACCCGGGGGGAGAGTTGCGGGCGAGTTGGCAATTGCAGCAGGCCCGGGAAACCTTCAAACGGTTCTTCGAAATCGATCCGCGAGGGTGCTGGGCGTCCGAGGGTGGCCTGAGCCAGGCAACGCTGGCCGAGCTCGGTAAACACGGGTTCCAATGGACAGCCAGTGGCGATTCTGTCATCAACAACAGCATGAACCTGGCCCGCGAGAGCGGTGACCTGCCCGAGCAGGCAGGCATTCATCAGCCCTTCCGCTTCGGCGACACTGACGTAACCGTTTTTTTCCGTGACGATGGCCTTTCCGACCTGATCGGATTCAATTACGCGGACTGGCACGCCGAGGACGCGGTCGGAGACTTGGTATACCACATGGAAAACATTGCCGGGCATATTAAAGGCAAACCACGACCGGTCATTTCCGTGATTCTCGATGGTGAAAATGCCTGGGAATATTACCCGGAGAATGGCGTCCACTTTCTGGACCGGCTCTACTCGGTTTTCGAGGATCATCCGCGACTGAGGCTGGCGACCTATAGTGAGCTGCTTGAGCAGAGAGTGGCTGAACCGGTCCAACTGCCTCATCTCGTCGCCGGGAGCTGGATCTACGGCACCTTCTCCACCTGGATCGGGGATCCCGACAAGAACCGTGCCTGGGACCTGTTGTGCGAGGCGAAAGCGCACTATGACCGGGTAATGGATAACGGCAGTCTGAACTCCGAGGAAAAGCTGGCCGCACAGCGACAGCTTGCGTTATGTGAGGGTTCTGACTGGTTCTGGTGGTTCGGAGATTATAACCCGGCGCAGATCGTCCAGGACTTCGAGCGCCTGTACCGACGGCATCTGGTCAATCTGTATGAACGGATTGGTTATCCGGCACCCCCATCGGTGTTCCAGCAACTGAGCCAGGGTGGTGGGGAACCGGCTCGCGGCGGAGCCATGCGGCCGGGCCACGACAAAGATGCCGAGGCGCCATGAGTACGGAGGAAATATCGCAACGTCTTTTCGAAGCACGTCGAGCGGGGGTTTTGCTGCACCCGACGGCACTTGGGGGGGAATACGGAATTCTTGGTGCCACCGCCCGTCGCTTCGTGGATTTCATGGCGAAGAGTGGACTGAGCATCTGGCAGACCTTGCCGGTGGGGCCGACCCACAGTGATCTGTCACCGTACCAGTCACTTTCTGCCCACGCCGGTAATCCGGATTTTATCGACCTGTCAGAGCTGGTCACGCTTGGTCTGTTGCGGCGGGATGAGCTCGCCCCCTCCGCAGACAGGAGTGAGCGGGCACTGGTGAAGCTGGCCGCAAGGCGTTTTTTTGATGGGGAAGGACAACTACGCCACCGTGATTTCGAAGAATTCTGTGCCGAGCAGGGTGACTGGCTCGACGACTTCGCAATCTTTTGTGGTATCCGGGAGACGCAACCGGGTATGAGCTGGCCCGAGTGGCCGGCGCCACTGCGGGACCGGCATCCCGGGGCGGTTGCCCAATTTGTCCGGGAACATGCGGATTCAGTTCAGGCCATCCGGTTTGAGCAGTTCCTGTTCCACCATCAGTGGCAGTCGTTGCGAGACTATGCTGCCGAGCGCGGCGTTCTGCTGTTTGGCGATATTCCGATCTTTGTGGCCCACGACAGTGCCGATGTCTGGGCCAACCGTCATCTGTTCAAGCTGGACGGTGATGGCAACCCCACCGTGATTGCCGGTGTGCCGCCGGATTACTTTTCGCCGGACGGCCAGCACTGGGGTAATCCGCTCTACGATTGGGATGCCATGGCCGAAGATGGATACCAGTGGTGGTTACAACGGCTGGAAAGCCAGCGCCAGCTGTTTGACCTGATCCGGATTGACCACTTTCGAGGCCTTGAATCTTTCTGGGAGATTCCGGCGGCAACGCCGGAGCCAAGGTTCGGGTATTGGGTTGCGGGACCGGGCCGCAAGTTCCTGGACGCGTGCTTCGCACGTTTCCCCGGATTGCCACTGGTTGCGGAAAACCTGGGCATCATCAGTGATGAAGTCGAGCAGTTGCGTCGGGAGTTCCGGCTCCCCGGCATGACCGTTATCCAGTTCGGGTTCGATGGCAGCCCGGATAACCCGCACCTGCTGCACCGGCACGAACCCGGGGATCTTGTATATACCGGCACTCACGACAACGATACCAGCCTTGGCTGGTATCGGAGACTGGACGATCACACCAGAACCTATGTAAACCGGTACCTCGGCACCGATGGCACCGGGATGCCCTGGCCAATCGTGGAGGCGGCTTTCCGCTCGGTATGTTGGTTGGCAATGGTGCCGATGCAGGATTTTCTGGGGCTCGGCTCGGAGGCGCGGTTCAACACACCGGGCACAGTACAGGGCAACTGGGTCTGGCTAGTGGACCTGTCGAAGTGCACGGATGAACTGTCAGAAAGAATCCGGGAGGTGGCTTCTCGACATGAACGAATTCGGGTTTGACTGGTCAGATGTTGACCAGCATCAACATGATCGCGGACATGTTGATGTACAAAAAATTGGTAGCTTGATTAACCTCACACTTGTTCAGGGAGGACCTAATGGAACACAGGCTCAGCAAACGCGTCCCCGGTAAACTTTCAATTCTGGTCTACAAACGTGGAATGCCCGTCGCCACCGGGCAGGTCCGTAATGCCTCACGCAGGGGCGTTTTCGTCTCAACTGATTATAATGATGTAAATCTGAATCAAACCCTCGAACTGGAACTCTGCTACCCCGAGAAAACCGAGAAGCCGCTTCGCAGGCTTAAGGCCCACGTTGTCAGGAAATCGACCAAAGGGCTGGGGCTTGATTTTGACGGTGCCGGGAACGATGCTTTGGGTATCTTCAAGCTCCTCAACTGGCTGGCCGGCCACCGCGCAACGGTTAATTACGGTTCTTCCCCGAAATCTCGGGCCTACTGATTAAATTCCCAGGAGTTATTATGGACAGGCTGAACGGCAAGGTCGCTGTTATCACGGGCGGCTCACACGGAATTGGCGCAGCGGCGGTAACCAGGATGACAGAAGAGGGCGCGACCGTAGCGATCCTGGATTGCCTGGACGATGAGGGTAATGCGCTCGCCAAAAAGCTCTCCGCTGAAGGTCATCAGGTTGCCTATTGGCATTGTGATGTCGGCAGTGAGGAGAGTGTAAAAACGGCCATCAACGAGGCCGCGGATAAATTTGGCCATATCGATGTGCTGGTCAACAATGCGGGGATCTCCGGCCCGAACAAGCCAACTCACGAATTGACCGAGGAGGAGTGGGACCTGGTCCAGAAGGTTAACGTGAAGGGTGTGTTCTTCTGCACCAAGCATGTGATCCCGCACATGAAAAAGGCCGGGCGCGGCAGCATCATCAATCTGTCTTCCATTTACGGCCTGGTCAGCGCACCGGACGTGCCTCCTTACCATGCTTCCAAGGGTGCGGTACGGCTGATGACCAAGACCGATGCCATGCTCTACGCACCGGACAATATCCGGGCGAATTCCATCCATCCGGGCTTTATCTGGACCCCGATGGTGGAAGGCCATCTGAAAACTACAGGGGAGGACCTTGAAGTTGCCAAGGAAGCCACCGCGGCCCTGCATCCTTTGGGACACATGGGCGAACCGGATGATATTGCCTGGGGCATCGTATTCCTGGCGTCCGAGGAGTCCAAGTTCATGACCGGCAGCGAACTGGTCATAGACGGCGGGTACACAGCGCACTGATCATTTGGCAAACAGCTACAAAGGGATTTGAACACCAATGACGTTAGCGGCCTACCGGCCAAGGCAGTTGCCTGAGGCTCTTAATGGTTTGTTCACTCTCGCCCTGGACCTGAGATGGAGCTGGCATCACGGCAGTGATGTCCTGTGGCGCACCCTCGATCAGGAAACCTGGGACAGCACACGAAATGCCTGGCTGGTGCTCAATAGTGTCTCCGGAGAGCGCCTGGACGAGCTCAGCTCGGACCCGGAGTTTTTGGCCCGGTACCGGGAGCAGATGGATGCCCACGACCGGTTCGTCCGCGCCAGAAACTGGTATTCCGAAGAGTGCCGGGATGAACTGGACCGTGGCATTGCCTTCTTCTGTATGGAATATGGGCTGAGCGAGTCCTTGCCGCTGTACAGTGGAGGTCTCGGCGTTCTTGCCGGGGATTACCTGAAGGCGGCCAGCGATCTCGGCGTTCCCGTCACCGCCGTTGGCCTGCTTTACCAGCAGGGCTACTTCCGGCAGGCCATCAGTACCGATGGTGAGCAGCTGGAGTTCTACCCCTACAACGATCCTACGATGCTACCAGTGTCACCACTGCGGGATCAGGATGATCAGTGGCTGCGGGTAATCGTGCCGCTGCCGGGACGGGATGTGCGCCTGAGAGCCTGGGTCGGCCAGGTAGGCCATTGCGAACTGTTGCTTCTGGACAGCAACGACCTTCGCAACGAACCTGGCGACCGGGGTATCACCAGTGAGTTGTACAGTGGTGATCCTGAAAAACGGTTGCAGCAGGAGATGGTCCTCGGCATTGGTGGCTGGCGCTTGCTGCGCGCCCTGGGGCGGGACCCTGACGCGTGCCATATCAACGAAGGGCATTGCGCCCTGGCATTGATTGAACGGGCTTTCGGATGGGCCGGCGACAACGAACGTGACTTCGATACCGCCCGTATGGCGACCCGGGCAACCAATCTGTTTACCACCCATACCTCAGTGACCGCAGGCTTCGACCGTTTTCCGAGGCGTCTGGTACAACTCTACCTGACCCCCTGGCTGGCCGGACAGGATCTGAGCGTGGACCAGTTGATGGATCTGGGGACCCACAACTCGGATCAGGACACCACCGGGGATCCCTTGCTGAACATGGCATGGCTTGCCCTGAACATGAGCGGGCGGGTCAATGGCGTCAGCAGGATCCACAAAAAGGTCTCCCAGACCATTCTTCAGGAATTCTTTCCCCGGTGGCCCACGGAGGACATTCCGGTGGAATATGTCACCAACGGGATTCATACGCCAAGCTGGGATTCTGCGGAGTCCGATGAACTCTGGACCCGGGCCTGTGGCAAGGATCGCTGGCTCCGCCCGATGGAAGCCAGTTGCCCCATGAGCGGGATTTCCGACCAGGATCTGTGGGACATGCGCCGCGCCCAGAGAAAACGTCTGATCCACTACCTGCGCCGACGCCTCGCCAGCCAGCATTGTGAACACAATCCTGGCAATGATCCTGTCGCGGCCTGCGGCCTGCTGCTGGATAACGAAACCCTGACCCTGGGCTTCGCGAGGAGGTTCACGGACTACAAACGGCCCAATCTGCTACTGAGCGACCCTGACCGGCTACTGACCTTACTCAATCATCGGGACAAGCCGGTACAGATCGTATTGGCCGGCAAGGCTCACCCTTATGACAAGTCGGGTAAGGAGTTGATCCGGCGCTGGAAGCAATTTTCGAGATTGCCGCAAGCTGAGGGCAAGGTCGTGTTCATCGAGGATTACGACCTGGGCGTCGCGAACCAACTGGTCCAGGGTGTGGATGTCTGGCTCAATACCCCGCGCCACCCCTGGGAGGCCTGCGGTACCAGCGGCATGAAAGTGTTGGTCAATGGTGGACTGAACTTGTCCCAATATGACGGTTGGTGGGCGGAAGCCTGGAATCCGGATGTGGGCTGGGCCATCAGGTCCGGTGCCACCTTCGAGGAGCTCAGTCACACCAACGACCATGATGAATCCGACGCCCGGGAACTGTTTGACCTGCTGGAAAATCGGGTGGTACCGGCGTTTTACCGCGTCGATCAGGACGGACGGCCGATGGACTGGATCAGGATGATTCGGGCCAGTATGGATCAGCTGACGCCACATTATTCTGCCAATCGCATGGTTCGGGAATATGTGGAGGATTTCTATCGCCCCATGATAGCGCTGGGCAAACAGCGGGACCCGGATACGGCACATGGCCTGGTTCAGGAAACGCGCGAGATCAATGCCCACTGGTCCCGCCTCCGATTTACCTCAATTGAGGTTGAGGAGCAGGACCAGAACCAGACCTTCATGGTGGATGTCTATCTGGACGGGGTGCCGGCCGAGCATATCGGCGTTGAGCTGATTGCAGAAGCCTCTGAATACGGCCCCCGGCAGGTGCAGGCCATGGAGCGCAAACAGGCCATGGAAGGATCAGCCCGGGGCTGGATCTACCAGTGCACCGTTCCCGCCCGTCCGGAGGGCCATTACACACCCAGAATCCGGGTCAGAGACGATCGCCTGAACCTGCCACTGGAAAACGCCTCGGTGCTCTGGCTGCGGTAGTCATGGCTGAAATTGCTATCAGCCCCGCCAGAAGGCGGGCGAGAGCACAATAATGACACTGAGGATTTCAAGCCGGCCCATCAGCATCCCGACAGACAGAACCCACTTGGCTGCATCCGGCAAAGGTCCGAAGTTCCCCGCGGGCCCGATGATCCCGCCCAGCCCCGGGCCGACATTGGTCAGGGAAGTGAGCGCTCCGGACAAGGCCGTCACGAAATCCAGTTGCATGGCCGCCAGGGCGACAGTGATCAGGAGAAGGCACAACAGGAATATGAAGGTGTAGGCGATCATTGAGGAGATGATCTCGTCACTGACGGAGCGGCCGTTGTAGTTCCGGGTCAGCACCGCCCTGGGATGCAGCAGGCGCATCAATTGCTCCCGCAGGATGATCAGGGACAACTGGAACCGGAAAATCTTCATGCCACCGGCGGTTGAGCCGGAGCATCCGCCCACGAACATCAGGAAAAAGAACAGCACGAACGCCAGCGGTCCCCAGGCGCTGTAATCCTCGGAGGCATAACCGGTTGTGGTGACGACGGACGTAACGTTGAACAGTGTGGCGGCGTAACTATGTATCGGATCGAACGGAACCGGCGAGACCCACCAGCGATAGAGTGTCAGCAATGCCGGAACGATCAGCAGGATGGCCAGGAACATCCGCACCTGCTGGTCCCGGAACAACACGCCGTGTTGGCCGTGCATTTCCCTCACGAACAGGAAAAAAGGCAGGCTGCCAATGATCATGAAGAGCGTCGCCTCCATGAGGATCACATCGTTGAACTTGCCCATGGAGAGATCGGAGGTGGAGAATCCCCCGGTTGCGATGCTTGTGAGCCCGTGGTTGAACGCATCGAACAGGGTCATGCCGGAAAACCAGTAGGTCAGGACCGCGATCACGGAAAAGAAAACGTAGACGATCAGCAATCCGCGGCTCAGGGTTTTCATCCGCGGCAGGGCCTTGTCCGTCCACTCGGAGGATTCGGTGGCAAACAGGCGCATACCCCCAACCCGCAGGAACGGCAACACGGCAACGAACATGCCGATTATCCCTATTCCCCCCATCCACTGCAGGATTGAACGCCAGAGCAGCAGATCCCGGTCCATGTCGTCCAGACCGCTCAGGACCGTTGCGCCGGTGGTGGTTATGCCTGAGGTGCCCTCAAAAAAAGCATCGGCGGCGGAGAGTTGAAGGTCACTCAGGTAGAAAGGCAGGGACGACAAGAGGGCAATGATGAACCAGCTGGAAACGGTGAGCACAAACATGAAGCGGGGCTTCAGGTCCCGTGACTGGTTATAGGTGGTGACAATACCGAGTATGCCGAGACCGCAGACAATCGCCGCCGATTCCGCAAACGCCATGGCATTGGGCGCTTCGGACCCGGCAAGAAAAATCACCGGTAACGTCATGAAAATGCTCAAAAGCACAAACATAACGCTGACTATAAAAATGACAGGGTTTAGGTTTCTCAAAAGGGTGCTCTAGCCAGCTGAACCGGGAGACCGCGCCAGAATACCTGCAGGCCATGTCATCCGCAAGGCAGTCAAGGCCTTAGCGTTCAATGAATCGAAAATTAAATCGGCGTAAATGACAGGTAACTTCGGATCTTTACTATGGCAAACAGCGTGGGGTTGGTGCATTTTCAGTACTGAACACCGAATGAATCGGTTAAGGAGAACAAGTCATGACACGTACAAAAAAAATCGCACTGGCGCTGGCAACCCTTTCAGGCGGCCTCCTGGCTACCGGTCCGGCTCAGGCTCAGGACATGTACAAATCCGGTGTTGGTGGGTTGTATGCCGGCTTGAATTATACCTTCATGAATGCGGAGCTGGGGCCTTACGATGCGGATGTTGGCACCCTCTCCGGTAAGGTCGGGGTCCTGGCCACCCCCTTCCTCGGTATTGAGGCCCGTGCTGGCTTCGGTGTTGACGATGACCGGATCGGCGGAGCTGATGTTTCCGTGGACAACTTCTACGGCGCCTATGCCACGTTCAACGTGGCTAACGAATCTCCGGTAACGCCATACGCGGTCTTGGGTTTTACCCGGGTTGAGGTGGAAGTCGGTTCGGTCGAGGACGATGACTCTGACGTTTCCTACGGTATCGGCGCCAACATGGAGTTCGCTCCGAACCTGTCCGGTAACCTGGAATACATGCGTTACTATGACGACGACAATGTTGAGCTCGACGGCCTCGGCGTCGGCATTCAGCTCAATTTTTGATCGTTGCTCTGATTTAGCGAATCGGGAGTTGATTTGAACCATCTTGCCCACGTATTCCTCGCACCGGATTCCCCGGAAGCCCGCGTGGGCAGCATTCTCGGTGACTTTACCCGGGGCGTAGAGCTTTCGGCGCTTCCGGGCGAGGTCCACAGGGGTGTGCGTCACCATTTTTCTGTGGATGGCTTCACTGATCGCCATCCCGAGGTTCTTGCTTCCAAACGCCTTTTTTCATCCCAGCGAAGGCGGTTTGCCGGTGTGGCGCTGGACATACTCTATGACCATTTCCTACTGAAACACTGGCACAGGTTCAGTAATCATGATTGTGCCTGCTTTATCGGGCGCACCTATCGGGAGCTGAGCGAAAACCGTCATCTGATGCCGCCTCAAATGGCGCGGGTAACCGCACGCATGGTGGGTCATGACTGGTTCGGGGCCTATCAGGACCTGGATAACATAGGGCAGGCGTTGGATCGGGTCGCTTCCCGCATCCGGTTTTCCAACCGGTTTGAGGGGATGATTGAGGAAATCCATGATCATCAACCGGAGCTTGAAGAACGGTTTCTTGAATTTTTTTGGATCTTCAATGTATTGCGAAGGAGTTTTAATGCGGTTTCTGCCTACTGTTCTGCTGATGTTGTCGCTGGCAGTCACATCTGCCGTGGCTGAGGAAAAAACGGATACCGAAGACAGCGTCCCTGAGGCGCTCGGTTTCGTGGAGTGGGTAGTCATGAAAGATACCCGGCTGAGACTCAAGGCCCGGCTGGACACCGGAGCGAAAACATCGTCTCTGCATGCGGTGAATGTCGAGGAGTTTACCCGTAACGAAGAGCGGTGGGTCAGCTTTGAAATCCCTTTGGGAGATCATGAGGATCAACCGACGGAGGGCGAGTTCGCCCATGATGATGTGGTTATGGTGCTGGAACGCCCTGTGCGCAGGACGGTGCTTATCAAACGAAAAGGGGCACCGTCACAACGCCGGTATGTCGTCGATCTGGAGTTCTGTATCGCCGGCACAATGCACACCACCCAGTTCTCACTGACCGATCGCGGCAAATTTTCCTACCCGGTGCTCCTTGGTCGGCGCTTCATGCGGGATGACAACATTCTGGTCGACTCCTCGGACAGCTTCATCGCCGGCAAGGAATGCGAATACAGCACTCTTGAGGAGCTGGCAGAAGAACAGCAGGCCAAACTGGTTCGCTGATTCTGCATCCTGGTGTCCCCGAGAGCGGCTTTCTCCATGTCAAAAGACGTTAACTATGTGGTGAACGAGAATGCCCAGGGCCACTCGATGCTGGGTAACAGCTATTGGCGTGACCAAGGGCTGCCAATCATCGCCCAGTCCCAATGGTCTTACCTTGATACCTTCGAGGAACTCGGCGGCAAGAACGCAGGGCGCGTTTACCAAGACCTGGAGTTTGAGTATTTCTAAGAATCAGGAATGGATTTCGTAGGTAGTAGCCAGTACTTCCCCCCGCCAGGATAACAGGTCGTAGTGGTTTCTAAGCATCTGTTTAGCAAGAGGCAGGCATTAGAATAGTTGCCTAATGACTACCAAGGCATGTTTCATTTGCCCGTAACTCCAACAGGATGATCAGAGACCATGAAAACAGCTGCTACCTTGTTCAAAGGTTGGCGTATGAAGCGCAACTTCGTACGCCTCGTAGAGAACACCGAACCCCGTCTGCTTCTCGATGTGGGATTTTCGCCGGAAGTTGTCGAAGCAAGACTTCGCACGCCTTTCTGGAAGTTCTGATTACCGCCTTTTTTGCTGGGCCGAAAAAAGACGGCCGGTGGAATTACTTACCACCGGCCCGATTCATTTGCCCAATTTCCGGGTTTTCACATCTTTTCCGCACGCATATCCAGAATCCAGTTCACCAGTTTTCTTGCCTCTTTCTCACTCACTTCTACACGGGCATCCATTTCAGGCATTTCTGCGGAGCCCCAATGATCCTCGCCGCCCGTAAGAACGACCTGAACCAGTCGATCTGCATCGTCTTTCGTATATTTCTGGGCGATACTCTGGAAAGAGGGCGAACGGGGAACCTCTTCACTGGTGGTATGGCAAGCCATACATTGTTTTTCTTCGGCCAGTTGCATCGTGCCTTTCCCATGGGAGTCAGCCAGTACCGTCACTGAGCCAAGGGACAGGCAAGCGCAGCCTGCCAGTGTGATTGGAAAGTTTGTCCATTTCATATCCGCTTCCTTTCGTTTAATCCTGGTTTAATCATCCGAGATTACGACCAATGGTATTAACCAAGACTGCGACCTCTTGACTAAAATTAGATCAGGAATTCCTCTTATTCCACCCAGTGCCGCCATCCAGCCCGACTGTGTTAGGCTTTTGGAGGTTATGGCGGGGAGATAGCGAGCCCGAACCTCTGACAAGGTAAAAGGAGTACCGATGCAGCCGGCACCGGCGTCACCTATTGCGACCTTAGCCACCCGTGCGGTTATTCTCGCCGGAGTCTGGTGGATGTTGACCCTCGGAGACCCCTCAGCCCGGGGGGTCGGGGCAGTGGTGATTGCATTTGTGGCCCTGCTATCCGTGATGCTGTTTCCCCCTTCCATACATCGGCTTCGTCCGCTGGGCCTGGTGCAATTCCTGTATTACTTCCTCATCCACTCGGTTCTTGCCGGCGTTGATGTGGCGAGGCGTCTACTGGCACCTTCACTGCCCATCAAACCCGGAGAGATAACCCTGTCTCTTCGCCTGCCGGAAGGTGGCCCTCGTTGGCTGCTTGCAAACACCCTGTCACTGATGCCGGGCACTCTCAGTGTCCACATGAAAAAAAACCAGCTTACAGTTCACTGCCTGGATACCCGTGTCGATATAGAACCCGGAATTCGTCAGGCAGAGTTTAAAGTCGCGCAAGCGTTCGGAATCACTCTGGATCCGCCGGAAGGAGTCAGGTCATGACCGTGGTCTTGTTGGGTGTTGCTGTCTTTCTCTTGCTCACGCTACTCCTTGCCCTGATTCGGATCTGGCGTGGGCCGGCGGCGGCTGACCGGATGCTGGCATCCCAATTATTCGGCACCACCGGCGTTGCCTTGTTGCTGGTACTGGCATACGCCCGCTCGTGGTCGGCCCTGATGGATGTGGCATTAACGCTTGCCGTGTTGTCGGTCCTGGCCGTAGCGGCCTTCGTTACGCGCGTCGTCAGGATTGACCAGGAAGACAACTCAGACGACTACCGAAATGCCGAGTCCAGAGAGGAGCCACATGTTTGAAGGATTGCTGATTGTAGTTCAGTTGGTTCTGTTGATCTTGGGCTGTGTATTTTTTGCACTGGGCAGTCTTGGTCTGTTCCGTTTCCCTGATACCCTTTCGCGTATTCATGCACTGACCAAGGCGGATAATCTTGGCTTGGGTTTCATTGTGCTGGCGTTACTGCCTCTGGCTCCTTCCTTTGCCGCCGGCTTCAAGACGCTGCTGATCTGGGTTGTTGCCTTGGCAGCCAGTGCCACCTCGGCTCATCTTGTGGCCCGAGCAGTGCGTGGCAGTACCACGGATGGTTCCGGGACAGAGGATGAGCATGGCTGAATGGTTGCTGGACATTGTGCTTGTCATTGCTCTGCTGGTGACGGCCGGGAGTCTCCTGTGGTCGAGGGACCTGTTCCGGGCTGTTGTCTTCTTTATTGCTTTCGGTTTGCTGATGGCCCTTGCCTGGGTGCGCCTGCATGCGCCGGATATTGCACTGGCTGAAGCAGCCATTGGGGCCGGACTGACGGGGGTGCTGCTGCTGGACGCCGCCCGACACCTCTCGAACGGTGAGTACGGAAATGATGCCGGTGAGGACGAAAAGCCATGATCCGCGTTCTGGGCATATTGACTGTCACCGCCGTTTGCCTTGTCTTTGTAGCTGGCCTGGTCTATTCGATTTGGCAGATTTCGATAATGACCACACCAGTCGACTTGCCTGGGTTGTTGGCCGAGAACCTTGAAAAAAGCGGCGTGGGGAACCCGGTCACTGCGGTGCTTCTGAACTTTCGCAGCTACGACACCCTGCTTGAAATCGGTGTATTGGTGATCGCGGGTATTGCCGGGATCTCGGTGGCGAGGACTTCATCGTTGGAAGATCCGGAGCTTCGCACTTCGGATGAATTGCTCTATGCATTGCAACGCTGGCTGATACCTCTGATGCTTTTGCTCGCCGGATATCTGCTCTGGGCCGGAGCCGATCGCCCTGGTGGCGCTTTTCAGGCAGGGGCCGTTCTGGCTGCGAGCGGGATTCTGATGCGACTCGGAGGCATTCCAATGGACTTTTTGCGCCCGGGATTAATGCTTCGGCTGGGACTCTCACTGGGCTTCGCCCTGTTCCTGCTCGTTGCTGTGGCGAGTGCTCTGTCCGGAGGTGCATTCCTGGCATACCCTCCCGAAATGGCCAAGACTCTTATTGTTGTAATAGAGACGGTCCTGACGCTGTCCATTGCAATGGTACTGCTGGCGCTGTTTGTATCTGCACCGGTCAATAATGCAGAGGAACCGGAAGAGGGCGGTGACTGATGACGCCTTCCCTGTTGTACGGCTTAGCAGGAGCCGCTTTGTGCGCCATTGGCCTGTTCGGTTTTATCTTCATCTCGCATCTGTTGCGTAAGCTGCTGGCGTTCAATCTCATGGGTTCCGGGGTTTTTCTGATACTGGTCGGCCTTGCCCAGCATCGCTCCGGACCCGATCCGGTCCCTCAGGCTCTGGTGCTCACCGGCATCGTGGTTGCCATTGCTGCCACCGCACTGGCGGTGGTCTTGATCCGGCGCTATTACCACCTCTCCGGAAAGACCTCCCTTGAGGATCCTGCCCAGGACATACCGCCGGGCCAGGAGCCTCGCCAGGCCCGGGAGGCTCCGCACGAATGACTCTTTGGTTGATGGCGGGGTTGCTGTTCACACCGCTTGCCTGGGCAGTTCTGACCCTCCTTGCCGGATTCAGACGGGGCAGGGCAATAACCTGGCTGGGAATAGTGATCCAGGTATTGGTATCTCTGGCGCTCTGGGCCGTTGTTGCCGGCGAGGGCGGCTTCCAATACCCGCTTGGCGGCTGGCAGGCTCCCCTGGGAATAGAACTGCGAGTGGATGGCCTGGCAGTGACGTTTGTTATGCTGACCGCGCTGGTGGCAGCGGCCTCGGGCCTACACGCCGGATTCTATCTGGACCCGGACAAACAGTGGCACCGTTATTTCTGGCCGCTGTTCTGGTTTCTCTGGGCTGGACTGAATGTTGTCTGGCTGGGAAATGATCTGTTCAACCTGTACGTGGGCCTCGAGCTGATAAGCCTCTCGGCGGTTGGTCTCGTTGCGCTTGGCGGGGAGTCGGAAGCCTTGCGGGCTGCTATTCGTTACCTGATGGCCGCTTTGTTGGGTTCCCTGGCTTACTTGTTGGGCGTTGCCTTGTTCTATGGCCAGTTTGGCAGTCTGTCGCTAACAGGGATTGCATCTGCATTGATCCATGGGAGTACCGGTGAGGGAGCCGGTTTCGCCCTGATACTGATGCTCTTCGGTCTGGCACTGAAAACAGCGCTGTTCCCGATGCACCGCTGGTTGCCACCCGCTCACGGTATCGCCAGGTCACCGGTCAGCGCTCTACTGTCAGCCTTGGTGGTAAAAGGGTCGTTCTATATCGCAGCACGGCTCTGGCTTGAGCTTGGTGCGTCCCTGGGATCACTTGCCCTCGCTCAGTTGCTTGGATTACTGGGCGGTATGGCGGTGTTCTGGGGTGGTTGGCAGGCGTTACGGCAGGCGAAGCTCAAGCAGGTTGTGGCGTACTCGTCGGTCGCGCAGATCGGGTACCTGTTCCTGTTGTTCCCGCTGACCTGGAACACCACAGAGGCGGCGGCACTGCAGGCACAACAAGCCATGACTCTGCAGGTGATCAGCCACGCGCTTGCCAAGGCTGCAATGTTTCTTTCGGCGGGAAACCTGATCATGTCGGTGCGCAGCAATCGGGTGAATGCGCTGGCCGGTGTCAGCCATTTTTTACCGTTTTCGCTGTTCTCATTTGGCCTGGCAGGGGTATCGCTTATGGGCATGCCGCCCACGGGCGGTTTCGCCGCAAAATGGCTGTTTCTCCAGGCAAGCCTGGCCACCGGTCAGTGGTGGTGGCTGGTGGTGCTTCTGGGCGGGGGACTGTTGTCTGCTGCCTACGTATTCCGGGTGTATCGAGCCTCATTTGTCGAAGACTCCAACATCGATCATTTCTTTCATCCTGCCCGCCGCCTTGAGATCATCCCGATGATTCTGGCGCTGCTTTCCCTGGGGCTGGGCCTGATGGCCGAGCCGGTACTATCCGTGATGGCCCTGGCGTTCGCCAACGGGGAGGGCACATGACTGCCAGCGCCTTGCTACCGGTTTTCGCGCTGATGACACCCCTGACTGCGGCCGTCATCATTTTTACGCTGCCTGAGCAAAAGCACCGACTCCGAACCGCCGTAAACCTTACCGCGGCAATCCTGAAGCTCCTGCTGGTCGGACTGATGATCTGGGGTGTGTTTCAGGGAAAGGAGTATGGGATTTCTTTTCCCATGATCCCCGGTGTGGAATTCGTGCTCCGTGCGGACGCCCTCGCCTTGTTGTTTGCGGGACTCTCGGCAGCACTGTGGCTGTTGACCACGGTGTACGCGGTGGGGTACCTGGAGAACTCCCCCAACCGAAGTCGTTTTTTCGGGTTTTTCAGCCTGTGCGTGGCCAGCACCATGGGCATCGCCCTGGCGGGTAATCTGTTCACCTTCTTTCTTTTTTACGAGATGCTCACGCTCTCCACTTATCCGCTGGTGGTACACCGAGGAACCCAACAGGCATTGCGGGCCGGTCGCTCCTACATCATCTATACGCTCACCGGGGGTGCGGTTCTGCTTTTTGGGATCGCTTTGCTCCACGGTTTTTCCGGTGACCTGTCGTTCCGACCGGGCGGTCACTTTGCCGATATGGCGCCTGACCTGCAGTCCCCCTTGACCATCGTTTTCGTGATTCTGATTGCCGGCCTGGGCGTAAAAGCCGCCATAGTGCCGCTACATGGCTGGTTGCCAGTGGCGATGGTGGCACCGGCACCGGTCAGCGCGCTGCTGCATGCTGTTGCTGTGGTAAAAGCGGGGGCTTTCGGCATTATCCGGGTGGTTCTCGAAATCTACGGCCTGGAAACAGCAAATGCGCTGGGTTTGTTATCGGGACTGGCCGCCATTGCTGCGTTCACGATTGTCTACGGCTCGGTAAGGGCGTTGAGTCAGTCTGACTTGAAGCGGCGCCTGGCGTTTTCAACCGTCAGTCAGGTGTCTTATATCATTCTGGGACTTTGTTTAGCCGGGCCGGTGGGCGTGGCCGGCGGCTTGGTCCATCTGGTTCATCAGGGCGTCATGAAGATCACGCTGTTCTTCTGTGCCGGCAATTACGCGGAAACTCTGGGAATACACCGAATAGATGAACTTGATGGTGCAGGGCGGCGGATGCCGGGTACTTCTGTCGCCTTCACCCTTGCGGCGTTCGGCATGACCGGAGCACCGCCACTGGCGGGATTCATCACCAAATGGACCATGGGGACCGGAGCTCTGGCAGCGGGCATGGATTGGGTGATTGCCGTGCTGGTGATCAGCAGTCTGCTCAACGCTGCGTACTTTTTGCCGGTACTGAACAGGATCTGGTTCCGCGAGCAGAAAGATGCGTGGCCCGAGGAACGGCAATGGGGCCGCTTTGAGACCAGCGCCTGGCTGCTATGGCCTCCGCTGGTGACTGCCGCCTTCCTGGTACTGGCGGGCTTGCTGGCCTCGGCGTCGTTCAGCCCGCTGGGATGGGTCGAGCTGATTGTCGCAAGGGAGGTGGACTTGTGATGATCACCGCACCACTGCTTCTGATGACCGTGATTCTGCCTCTGGCCTCTCTTTTGCTGGCCTTCAGGTCACGATGGCAGGAGAGTTACCGGTACAGCCTGCCTCTGCTGCCACTTCCGGCAATACTGGCGAGCCTGATAGCCGAGCCCCATAACTGGCTTGAACTGCCCTGGTTACTTATTGGCGGGGTGTGGGGGCTGGATGCGCTGCGGCAAACCTTTCTTCTGCTCACGTCTTTGCTCTGGGCGACAGCAGGTATCTTTGTCGTTGGCTACATGAACACACGCAAACTACGCGCATTCTGCGTGTTCTGGGCCCTCACGCTAACCGGAAACCTGGGCCTGATAATCTCTGTGGATCTTGCCAGTTTCTACAGCTTCTTTGCCCTGATGACCTTTGCCGCCTACGGACTGGTGGTCCATCACGGGACCGACGAAGCCAACCGGGCAGGGCGGGTCTACCTCGCCATGGCCGTCGCTGGCGAGATGGCTCTGCTCACCGGTCTGCTGATGGCGGCCCAGCAGGCGGACAGCATGCTACTCACCGAGCTTCCCGGTGCCATTGCGGATTCCGAGCGGAGCGGGTTGATCATTGCCTTTCTGGTCTCGGGTTTCGGGGTCAAGGCGGGGCTTCCGTTCCTTCACTTCTGGCTGCCCCTGGCGCACCCGGTCGCGCCGACCCCGGCCAGTGCTGTGCTCAGCGGCGCAATGATTAAGGCAGGATTGCTTGGCTGGCTCGTTACGCTGCCGTTCGGCGAACTGTCATTGCCGACCTGGGGCAATACGCTCGTGTTTCTTGGTGCAACCGGGGCTCTCGGCGGCGCAATACTCGGGTTAAAAGAGGTTCGTCCGAAAACGATTCTGGCATATTCGAGCATCAGCCAGATGGGGCTCATTACCTTGATGGTTGGCGCTGCCATGGCAAATACCGCCCAGGCGGCAATGCTTTTGTCTGTTATCGCCTTGTATGCTTTGCATCATGGCCTGGCCAAAGGTTGCCTGTTTCTTTCCACGGCAGTGGCGCTGCCGGAAGAACGCCGGTCCCGGTGGCTCGTTTGGCTGTTGATTGGATTGCCCGGGCTTTCACTCGCGGGCCTGCCGTTTACCAGTGGGGCAGCGGCCAAATTCGCCATGAAGGATGCCTTGAAGCCTGAGCAGTATGAGTTCGCCATGGCGGAATACTTACCTCTGATAATGACCGCCGGGGCTGTTGCCACCATGCTCCTGATCTGGCGATTTCTCTGGGCACTCCGTCAAAACGTTCAGACAGGGCATAACCATCGTTTCAAATGGCTGGGCTGGGTGGCAGCTACGGGATGCAGTCTGCTGGCATTCTGGTTTTTACCAGGCGCCCTGTCTGAGGCAGGACAGCTCTGGTTCGTGCTGACAGCAAGTGAAGGCTGGACTCTGATCTGGCCAATACTGCTGGCAACGGCGATTGCTGCTGCGTGGTGGACTGCGAGGGGGCGGAATGGCGCTGGTGAGGGCTGAGTCTGGAGCCGAGGGGGTATTTTTGCGAAGCCCAACGCGGTCTCGATAGTGGGTTTCGAGCTCTTAGTCGATTGGCAAATTTGGCATTTTTTTGATGAGTTCGCGGAACGATGATAACGAAAGCGCTGTAGTGCGAGTTAAAAATAATCATCTATAGTGATGAGTAAGTCGTATTACCACCTACTGCTTGATAGGTGAAAAAATCATGAAAAAAATAGTCCCCCAAGTCGCCACATTTCTAGGCGCTCTTTCATGTTTTGGATCGGTAAATGCGACGGAGGCGAGAACCCCTCTCGTTCCGCTTCCTTCTATCGGCGATTTTACAAATGGCGATGGTTGGGGCGTTGGGCTTGGGCTGGGCGTTGAATATGAGTCTGCTTATGAGGGTTCGGACGAATTCGAGTTTGAGATCGATCCCGCTGGGGGTGTTCAGTGGCGAACTGGTGAACATATTTATTTCTGGGCAGGTGAAGCAATTGGGTGGCGAACACTGGCCAGGGATGCCTGGTTGTTTCAAGCCTCTGTAGGCTACGAAGAAGGCCGTGAAGAGGGTGATTCAGAAGATGGCAGACTGGATGGGTTAGGCGAATCCAGTTCTGGGGTGACATTGCTGTTGGAAGTGCGTCATGCCCTTGCAGAAGATTGGCGTTACTTTTTAGATGGCCGTGTATTAACTGGAGAAATCGGTACGCTAGGGATTTTCGGCGCAGGAACTTGCTTGGGTTGCCAACCTAACGGCACTGGCTGGGAAGTTGGCGCTGTTGTCACTTTCCACGATGGTAAGTTAGCCAACCGGGACTTTGGCGTGAACACACGGCAATCCATAGATTCAGGTCTTCCAGAAACCGATGTTGATAGCGGGTATAGATCAACTGGTGTCAATGTTAACTACCGAAATTACTTGAACGAAAGCTGGCAGATCTTCGGTGAAGCTCTTTACGAAGTCTATGGGAGTGACGTTTCAGATAGCCCAATATCTCGGAATGATTACGAAGCGGAGATTGGTGTTGGCTTCATTTATGTTTTTTGAAAAAGGGACGATTTTCGGTGGTTTTTGCAGGAAGGCTCACAGTTATTGGGCTAGGGCTGAATTGGTCAATAACTCATGAACTAAAAGATACACTGCAGGGCATTTAACATAATATACATTATGCGCAGTTGTGGGTAACTCTCGGGTGGGTAGGCGCCGTCTCTGCTTCCTCTACTGCTCGTTAAGCCGTCATCAAAACAATCACTAACTGGACTGGGCTGGGCTACCGGTTGAAGGACAAACGAATGGCCGGTCTCGTTCCCGGCACTATCCCACAACAGGAGGAATCTGACGACACCGACACTCAAAAACCGAACACTGAAAGCTGATGAAAACTGGACAATCTAAACTGATCTGGGGTATCGAATTCTACCTGAGGCCAAGAAAGATGTTGGTGGTTATCTGATGGGCTACAACAACCGGCAGCGACCTCACACATTCAACGGCGGCATTTCACTCGTTACAGCTGAGGAAAACCTTAAAATACTGTCCGGGATTAGTTGACCACTACAACACCAGGCGTCAGAGGTTACTTCGTAAGGTTAAGCGTGGCCTTGGATCCCCTGCTTATAAATCAGGTAAACCCTGGCCGCAGCCTCCTCAGTATTGCTCATGTTATCTGCCAAGAGTGACTGTATCACCAAACCCTGAATGCTCCCGAGATAGAGCGTTGCAGCAGCTTCAATGTCAAGATCAGCTCGCAACTCTTCTTTTCTAATACCCTCCTCGAGTAGTTTTTTCACCTGCGTCCGATAAGAGTCCAACACATGCTCGATGATTAGCCGGGCCCCTGTTCTTTCCGGTTTCTGGAGTTCTCCCAACATCAACTTTGGAACTCCCGGTTTATCCGAAACGAACTGCATATGGGCCAGAAACATCGCCTCAAGACCTTTCATAGGAGATTTGTATTTCTCTGATGCCTTAAACACTTTCTCCATCATCTGATTTGCCACCCATCTCGCTACAGCCTCCCATAACTTACCCTTATTTGGGAAATGCTTAAATAATGCGCCTTGAGACAAATTGACGCCATTTGCTATATCTGTGGTTGTTAGCGTAGATGGGTTTTGAATTCCGCAAAGCTTAATTACCGCCTCCACAGTTTCAACCTTGCGCTTTTCAGTTCTAACATAAGTTCGCTTGTTATCGGACACGAAGAAATACCTCTTTTTTTAATCTAAATCTTTCTGTAACCAAAAAATAAATTACTATTAAATTCTATATCATTTCAACAGTCTATCAAGATATTTTTTCCGATATCACTCAACTCTTAGGTCTTTCGCACTCAATAAAAAAACTAAGATCCTGAATAGCACTATACAAAACTTCCTCTATGGCAACCCCATACTCAGTGTCCCAAATAACATGAGCATTACGGTCTGGGTAAAAAGTATATTTATAAGGCCAGGAAGCGGATGTCTTGTAATGGTACTCACTTAATTTATAACCGGAACGACCATCAAAAACCGAGAAAGAAATACTAAAATTCCTCACCAGTTTTTTGTATGTTTCGGGTGTTGCTCCAAGCCTCTGGATAGATGTGTCGTAAATTTCAGCGCCTAGAATATAATCCGATTTTAGTTCTTGAGCAAGTTCCCTAACCGACTGTTTGGGAGTGATATGATCAGATGTATGCTTTGTGACCTCTCGTTCCGCATTCGTAATTTTGACCTTGTAACCCGCCCCGAAGCGATCAAGGATGCTAATATATCGTTCGAAAATTCCTTCCAGATTCCGCCCAAACTCTTCCGACACGAAAATGGCTCTCGAATCAAACTCAAAAGGCAATATGCTAACGGCCCCTACAATTCCAGGACTACTTGGACAGTGGTTGGACTCTTGAACTTCAACGGCGGCCGTAACCTCAATCTCATTCCCCCGTTTTAGCTCCTTGATGTTATTGACTTTGATCGGAACAGTGCCAGATGAGCCATCGATTACAATTTCCGATTTCTCATTTATATAAACCAGAATGTTTTTTAATGCAGAGGGTGATAAGCCTGTGCCAAACACTATATCCCGAAGCGATCTTTTTGCGGCGAGAATTCTAGCAGCCTCTATTTGATCATTCAGAACCGTGGCCTCACCGAGAGCGAGGTAATTATAACCGTGAACTGGCATACTCACGGCCAAAAAAATAATGAAAAATAGTGCAATCATTGGAAGCCTGCCAGTTTAGAAAGCACAACGCTCTTAATTTCAGCTGAAAGGTCTAAATTTACGACCAAATGCGTTGTATAATTTTGCCCATCAATTTCATGCATTAAAGTAACCGTAGTAATCCTCTCAGAGCATGCGTCAAAGTCCGTCAAGGCCTGCTCTAACTCAGTAACATTCTGAGCTTTTATTGATTCTGGCAACTCGCCTAGAACCTTTTCTAACATCGCTTTATAAGCAATCACCTTGGATTGCATCATAGCTTGAAACAATCTATCTTCGTACGCAGGTCCGGCCTGAAGGTTTATAGGTGCACGGCCAGAAACTTCAAGACACACTTCACCTTGGCGGGTTACCTGCATTCGTTTCTAACCACTTGCCTTTCTCGAGAGGTTGTCAGCGCAAATATTTCTGATAGCTTCAGGCCGTGCCATCAACAATCAAGTGGAATTTATCGTTCGTTGATTTGGCCCGATATCAAATTCAATAAATTGATTTTCTTGCACTGTACTCCTGAAAAAAGTCGGATTCTCTCCAATCACGATCAGATGATGAGCTAAGGCTGACGTTAGAAAGATTTTTGAGGCGAAGAACCCTAGAAGTAAAATTGCAACACTAGCCAATAAAAAAAAATAGGTTCGATTGTTTACAGCGCCCTTCATCATCGTGCTCCTCAATCAATACTGACGCCGAAGGAAGTAATAGCTTACTTACACTGATACTAAGCCATACATTTGTGTTATGCAACAACCTCAAACAGCGGTCGGGGATCCTGCTCAAACGACAGATACTTGTCGCCCTTGCCCGGGTGCAGGCCGCAATACACCCCTTCATCGGCGACTTCCTGGACGTTGGTCACCACGTTGCTGCCACAACAGAAGGTGAAGACAGTAGTCAGGGTGAAATCTTCAATCTCCTCATCACGAGCCATAACATAAGGCCATCGGTGAATGGAATTTCCGCGGCATTAGAGGCGATAACGGTGGCGAACGGGTTAATGGTCGCCCCCAATACCCCGATGCCGGCGCCCACCAGGATGACAGCGACCCCGGTGACCGCGTCATATCCGCCCGAGATGATCACCGGAATGAGAATGGCATAGAACGCCAGGGTCTCCTCCCCATTTCACCTGCCAATCGGAACAGTACATTTCCCCTTCGACACGGCACTTTGATTCCTTAGGCTTATATCCTTTCACGAAGAACAAACTGCCCGGTTACGCCACGCCTATAGGAAGAAAAGGAAAGTAATTACCTACTTTCCAGAAGCCTAGATCAAAGACTAGTTTGGCGCAAGCACCTTATTTGAAGCTATATATGAGAAAACTGAAGTCTTGTCGCAGCCCCAGTCACTCACTTCCGAGGACAAAACTGAAGGGATTGGCACGGCAGGCTCTTCAAGGGAATGACTTGATGTCAGGAATATTATCTGCCTTTTGAGAGGACGGGGCGGCTGTGACCCGGGCCAATTCAACTCGGTTCCTTCCACTCTTTTTGGCTGAATAAAGCGCCCTATCCGCGCGATTGATGAGTTCTTCTACTGACTCACCACCAGTGAGAGTTGCAACTCCAAGACTGATTGTTTGAGTATGTCCATGCCCCATAATGTCGATCAAAGTCTCTGAAACACTACTGCGACATTTCTCGGCGACTCTCATCGCCCCATTAGAGTCGGTTTCCGGAAGAAGGATCAGAAACTCTTCCCCACCCCATCGGCACACAACATCTTGTTTGCGGAGACAGTCTTTGAGTCGTCTGGCAACTTCTCGTAGCGCTTGGTCACCCGCATTATGACCCCAAGTGTCATTGACCTGCTTAAAATCATCTAAATCAGCGATTACGACGCTCAGCGGTTTTTGAGAACGCTCGGCACGGGAATGATCATGATGAAATAGTGGAAGAAATGCACGGCGATTCAAAAGCTGTGTCAGCGGATCATTAATAGCCAGCTCATAGTTTTTGAAATTTTCGATGGTGACCCTCTGAATAAAAGTTATGAGCAGGCAGTTGATAAGTGAAATCATCAGTGGCCCTAGAAGTATTGCCGCCAGCTCCACCGACAAAGAGTTGCCGATCCATGCAATCAATGCCATTGCAAGAACAGGAACCAGAATTATCAGAACCCAATCCTGGAAGCTCCGCAAAGACAAAATGGAAGCAACAAAAAAACCAAGAATCAGACCTTGAGGTACCTGATTTAACATGCCCGGGACATTGCTCGCATAGATATAAAGCTGTGCCAAAACCAGGAATATCAGTGATATTCCTGTGAGTTTCAGTAAATACCGTGTTGGCCAACGCGGAAACCCCGTAGATCTGGCAATAACTGTGAGCAATACAAAAGCCACCACTGGGGCTCTCAGATAAATTTCGATGCTGGTTAATTCCCCACCATTAAAACCAAGGTGAAAGGCGTGGTAGATCACTAACGCGGTCAGGAGAACCCAGGCCGAATAAATAGCCAACCTTGCCTCGATGTGCTCCTGATATTCACCAAGGGTCGCATTCCTTCTCTCCGGAACTTGCTCGTTAACCACCTAAAAACTCCCACACCAGAGCGTTAACCTTTCATATTCTTCTGGACTCGTTCCTGCGAAAACCGCGTTGACCGCGTTAGCCGCGTAACTGTCCGGATCATAAAATCCCGCCGTTGGCGCCAGCATCGCATCCCCAAAACCCTGTGGGTTTGGGGGCTACCGACTTTTCTCGCAACCTTCCCTTTTCCGCACGGCATGGTATGGTGTCAACAACGGCACGTGGACTTGTTAGATCTCCATCTTTTCAGGAAGAACATCCAGCCTAATGCGCCATGCCGGCACCAGAAACGAAAGTAATTGCACACTTGCTTTAAGAATAAATCAAAGACTTTTTTGGCGCAAGTACCTTATTTGAAGCTATATAAGAGCAAACTGAAGTCTTGTCGCAGACCCAGTCACCACTTCCGAGGACAAAAGCTGAAGGGATTGGCACGGCAGGCTCTTCAAGGGAATGACTTGATGTCAGGAATCATCTGACTTTTGAGAGGACGGGGCAGCTGTGACCCGGGCCAATTCAGCTCGGTTCCTTCCACTCTTTTTGGCTGAATAAAGCGCCCTATCCGCGCGATTGATGAGTTCTTCTACTGACTCACCACCAGTGAGAGTTGCAACTCCAAGACTGATTGTTTGAGTATGTCCATGCCCCATAATGTCGATCAAAGTCTCTGAAACACTACTGCCACATTTCTCGGCGACTCTCATCGCCCCATTAGAGTCGGTTTCGGGTAGAAGGATCAGAAACTCTTCCCCACCCCATCGGCACACAACATCTTGTTTGCGGAGACAGTCTTTGAGTCGTCTGGCAACTTCTCGTAGCACTTGGTCACCCGCATTATGACCCCAAGTGTCATTGACCTGCTTAAAATGATCTAAATCAGCGATTACGACGCTCAGCGGTTTTTCAGAACGCTCCGTACGGGAACATTCATGGTGGGCCAAGGGTAAAAAAGCCCGGCGATTCAAAAGCTGTGTCAGTGGGTCGATGGTAGCCAGCTCATAGAGCTTTTGCCTGTTTTTGAAATTTTCGATGGCGATCTTCTGAATAAAAGTTATGAGCAGGCAGGTGACAAATGAGATTATCAGTGGCCCTAGAAGTATTGCCGCCAGTTCTATCGACGCCAAATTGCTGGTCAAAGCAATCAACGCCATTGCAAGAACAGGAACCAGAATTATCAAAACCCAATCCAGGCAGCTCCGCAAAGACAAAATGGAAACGACAAAAAAACTAAGCATTAGACCCTGGGGCACTCGGCTTAGCATGCCTGGCGCACTGCTCGCATAGATATATAGCTGTGCCAAAACCAGGAATAGCAGGGATATTCCTGTGAGTTTCAGCAAATATCGTGTTGGCCAAGGCGGAAATCCCGTAGATCTGGCGATAAATGTGAGCACTACAAAAGCGACCACTGGGGCTCTCAGATAAATTTCGATGCTGGTTAATTCCCCGCCATTAAAGCCAAGGTGAAAGGCGTGGTAGATCACTAGCGCTGTCAGGAGAACCCAGGCCGAATAAATCGCCAGCTCTGCCTCAATGCGCTCTTGATACGCATCAAATTCCTCGCGCCATCTGTCCGGGACTTTTATGTGATCCATCTAAAAATCTCATGTCACCACGTTATCCAGTCGGATTCTAAACTGATTGTCATGTGGATCCTACAGGGCTATGGGGTCAAAGCACTCCTGATCGCCCGTACAGGGAAAGCACAACAAGCTGGTCTTGGTTTCCAGGTTTTGGCACCCCGGGGAAATAGCGGGAAACCAGAGAATTACCAACTTGCCATCGCCAAGCCCCTCACGGCCTTCACAAACTTCCAACCTGGGAGCTCAGTGGTTCGGGTTGTCGACGAATCGCTACCATGATATAAAGTAATTAATCGCTAACTTCTGGGAGAGGGGAAGGTATGTCTGAGTCGGAGCCTTCAACGGCAACCGCACGCCACGCATCAACCAGTCATGAAGGACTGGTTCCAGGCCTCACGTTAAAACCACAATGTGCCGCAACTACGACCGAGCCCAAGTCAGTGATTTCACGGTTACCGAAATTTCTTTGTTCAAGACCCACTTGGACAGACTAGCCATACCACAAACCTTTTTCGGGTTTTGGGGTACCGTTCCGTTTTCCACCGAATATTAGCTCAGACAAGGAGCAGACACCGTGAAGTGGTCCAGAAGGTTGATGTCAGTGGTCGTAAGTTTAGCGGTTGGAGCTGGCCTTTTGCTGCTATTTATTGCTGACAGGCAGGTGCCCGAGAAGATTCCCCAGGAATCCTACGTAGCAGATTTGCGATTCATTAATGTTGCGTCAATTCCCCTCAGAATCGAAGCTCGGGGCTATGGTGAGGCCCGCCCGGCAGAGACTTGGCAGGCTATTGCAAATGTCGCTGGCCGCGTTGTGGAACGGCATCCAGAACTTGAAAGCGGAACGCTGCTGCAAGAAGGAACGATCTTGTTGAAACTCGATCCTTCTCGGTATGAACTAGCCATCTCCGAGGCTGAGGCAGATCTGGAAAGCCTGACCGCAGAGCTCGGACAACTGGAGATTGAACAACAGAATACTCGTCGGCTATTGGCTCTGGAGAAAGAAAGCCTCGCTTTGGCCGAACGGGAACTATCTCGCATCGAACGTCTGGCAGAGAGTGGCTCTGTTTCCGTTTCAAGACGCGATGACCAGCTCAGGAATACTGTCAGCCAGCGCCAGGCAGTGGCCTCCTTGGAAAACTCACTCGACTTGATCCCCGCAAGGCGTGAGGTTTTGGAATCTCAAAGGGAACGGGCCGCTGTCCGTTTGGCCCAGGCGCAAAAGGACCTCGACGATACGATTTTCGTGGCGCCATACGATTTGCGTTTGGGCGATGTCCAGGTCGAGTTGCATCAATATGCCGCATCAGGTCAGCATCTTTTTGACGCCGAAAGCATATCTGCAGCGGAAGTAGAAGCGCACGTTCCATTTTCTATGCTGCGTCGGCTTTTATCCGGAGTCTCAGTCTCCAAAGCAGATCAATGGCAACTCGACATCAGTGAGCGGATGGAATTCTCCTCGGTGAATGCTGAAGTTGTATTAGCGGGTGCCTCTAGTGTGCGGTGGTCTGCCCAGCTTACGCGCGTATCGAGTGGCCTTGATCCAACTACTCGCACTGCACGTGTGATCGTGCGAGTACAAGACCCCTACCGCAATGCATTTCCGCCTGATCGTCCACCGCTCCAACGGGGCATGTATGTTCAAGTGCAACTCACTGCAGAAGCTGACGATCGAATCGCGATTCCGGCAACTGCGGTTCACGATGGGCAAGTTTTCGTACTTGATAGTGATGACCGTGTGCGGTTCCAAGAGGTTGAGGTGTCCTTTGAGCAGCACGACTTGGCGATTATCTCCTCAGGGCTCAATCCCGGTGACCGGTTAATTGTGGATGATCCCGTTCCAGTGTTTGAAGGTATGCAGGTCACCCCCCAGCATGACCAAGCATTAGAAGAACAACTGAAAGCTCGTGCGGAAGGGGATATTAAATGATTCGCTGGTTTGCAGGTCATCCCACGGCCGCCAATCTTTTGTTGATTGTACTGCTGGCAGCCGGTCTCTTTGCCTCCCCTTCCCTGAAACGAGAGACCTTTCCTGACTACCGGCCGGTAGAAGTCAGTATCGAAGTCGAATACAGGGGAGCCACTGCGGCCGATGTCGAGGATGAAATTTGTCGGCGCATTCATGACGCCGTCAAAAGCGTCGACTTTCTCGATGAAGTCGTTTGCTTTGCGCAGGATAACGTCGCCAGCGCTATCGCCACCATGGAAGCGGATGGTGATGCTATCCGATTCCTTGCTGAGATCGACAGTGAAGTAAACGCTATCACGGATTTGCCCGCAAGGGCTGAGGAACCCGTGGTACGAGAGATGCACCGTAGTGATTTGGTAGCTGCCGTTGCTGTAACCGGGGAGATGCCAATTGACAGGTTAGAGGACTACGCATACCGGCTTGAAGATCGCATCATGTCCCTTCCTGGAGTTGCTGAGGTTTCGATTCACGGGGTCTCGCAACGTCAATGGCAGGTTGCCGTACCACGGGAAGTGCTCGGTCAACACGGTATTTCCGCACGGGATCTGGCGCGCCGTGTTGCCCAGCAAAATGTGGATATGCCACTCGGAACACTTGAAACTGGCGAGCGAGACATTCAGTTACGGTTCACTGATCAACGCCGCTCGATGCGTGAACTTGAACAATTAATCATTGTTTCTGATCCCAAAGGGGGAGAATTAACCCTTGGAGACATAGCCGAGGTCACGCAGATTTCCGATAAGGAAGAGGAAAAGATCCTTTTCAACGGTAATAAATCGGTGGTCCTGGAAGTCAGTAAGACTCTCCGCGATGACTCCCTTAATGTCATGGCCTCTCTGACAGATCTCGTCGACTCAGAGCAGAAAAGACTGAATGGAGGCGTGGAACTGACAATTACCCAAGATGCAACCAGCATAGTCCGGGATCGCTTGCAAATGCTGGTTGAAAACGGGTTCCTTGGATTGCTTCTGGTCGTAGGCGTGATGAGCCTATTCTTCCGCCCTCGCCTGGCCATGTGGGCGGTTCTGGGGCTGCCCGCAGCATTCATGGGTGCTTTCTTCGTCATGTCGGTGGCAGGGCTGTCGCTGAACATGATCACACTGGTGGCTTTGCTAATGGCCATCGGCATTGTTATGGATGATGCTGTTGTAATTACCGATAACATTGCCGCCCATGCACAAGAGAGCACTAGTCCACTGGAGGCGGTGGTGGAAGGCACTCGTCAAGTGTTGCCTGGAGTACTTTCGTCATTTATGACAACGGTTTCGGTTTTTGTTCCGCTCTCGTTCCTGGCTGGTGAGCTGGGTGCGGTACTAGAGGTCTTACCGGTAGTGCTCATTGCTGCCTTGGCGGCAAGCCTCGTTGAGGCATTCTGGATCCTGCCGCACCATTTGAAAGGTAGCGTCAAAAATCTCCAACAAGGTCATGATTCTCGATTCCGAACTGTTTTTGATCATGGCTTTGAGCGTTTCCGAGAGAGTGTGGGCAGGATAGCAGACCTGGCTATCCGATTTCGCTATCTGGTTCTGGGTCTTATCCTCGCAGTAATACTGGCTTCGGCAGGTTTTATGGCTGGCGGCCATGTCGGAAGTGAAGCGATGCCTGACATCGACGGGGATGTTCTGGAGGCGCGTATTCTAATGCCGCAAGGAACTCCTTTGCCGCGCACTGACATAATTGCCGGGGAAGTGGCAGATGCCATGCGTCGTATCGACCAACGCCTGACTCCAGAGCAACCCCGCGGGGCATCTCTTGTGAAATCCATCCAAACCCGCTTCAACTATAATCCAAGTGCTGATGAAAAAGGCCCTCATGTGGCCACCATAATGGTTGATTTGCTCACCGCGGAAGAACGAACCGTGACATTGGATCAACTGACCGAGGCTTGGCGCAATGAGATTGGAAGTATTGCCGGCATACACAGCCTGATCATTCAAGAACCGGGGTTCGGACCAGCAGGGATACCCATTGAGGTGCGTTTAGAAGGTGAAAATCTGGATGCTTTAAAAGCTGCTGCACTTGAAATGGCGGGACACCTGGCAACCTACTCTGCTGCCTACAACGTCATGGATGATCTACGGCCCGGGAAGCCCCAACGCAGCATTTCTATTGCGCCTGGCGCCCATGCACTGGGCCTCAACGCTGAGGAGATAGCTTCTCAACTGAGAGCATCATGGCTCGGGGACATAGCCGACACTTTACGGATAGGCGAACGGGATGTTGAAGTGCTGGTACGCCAGCCTATTGGTGATCGAAATAGCCTGGATGATCTTTCAGACCAGACCATCACGCTTCCTGATGGACGTCGTGTACCATTGATTGAAGTGGCGGAGATTACAGAACAACGTTCATGGGCACTCATCACACATATCAATGGCCGACGCACGGTCACTGTTGACGCCAACGTAGATGCCCGCCAAAGCAGTGGCCAGAATATTGTAAGCGACTTGCGTGGTGGTTGGCTTTCAGACTTCCAAAATCGACACCCGGAAGTAGACGTCATTTTCGAGGGGCAGGTAGCACGTTCGGCGGAAACCGGTGCGTCCATCGGTCAGGGATTACTCATCGGGCTTGTGGGAATATTTGTAATCCTATCCTTCCAATTCCGCAGTTATATAGAGCCGCTTATCGTAATGCTTTCAATCCCGTTGGCCTTTATTGGCGCAGTATGGGGGCATGTTTTGATGGGGTACTACATGTCAATGCCCTCTCTTATTGGCGCCGCGGGACTCGCAGGGATAGTCGTCAACAATGCCATTCTGCTGATTCAGTTTATAAACACGCACCGTGCCAGAGGGCTAGATGCTGTATCTGCTGCCGGTCAAGCCAGTCGCGATCGGCTTCGGGCTATTTTGATCTCTTCAACAACAACTATTGCCGGATTGTTGCCAATCTTGCTGGAAACCAGCGCCCAGTCGGATGCCATCAAACCATTGGTGATATCGGTAGTATTTGGCCTTCTCAGCGCTACGGTGCTGGTGCTCTTCGTGATCCCTGCACTCTATGTATTATTTGATGACTGGGGATGGTCGCAGGCGAATGACAGTTAAGGCATATACAGAGCGTTACTACCAGAATCTATAACCTGGCTGGAGCGGCTTGATGTCGACGCAAAAAGTATCAGAGCAAAAACAAGCTACAACCTCCATAGCACGGGGGCCATTTCGTGGGCTGAACCTTGCGGTTACTACTGTCGCGTGCGTCCTCGTTGGAATATGGATGGTTTTGGGAGGTCTCTGGACAGAGACTGCCAATCGTGTTCTTACTGCAGCGCGAAGCGCGGTAGGCCCAACTCTGGAATGGTACTACGTGGTGTTGGTTACTTTTCTGCTAGCCGTTATTATCTGGCTCGCAACGGGCCGGTATCGCAATGTCAGACTTGGAAGAGACGATGAACGACCTGAATTTGGGCTGCCCTCCTGGATCGCGATGTTGTTCGCCGCCGGGACTGGTGTTGGTCTGATCTTTTGGAGCATCGCAGAGCCCGTTAGCCACCTGCAGGGAAATCCCTTCACGTCGACCACAGGCACGCCCGAGGCCGCCGTTGCAGCCATGCGCCTGACTTTCTTCCACTGGGGGCTCCACGGCTGGGCCATATTTGCCACGGTAGCCCTCATTCTGGCCTATTTCAGCTATCGGAAAGGTCTGCCCTTAACCATTCGCTCGGCGTTATATCCATTGTTTGGAAATCGCATCCATGGGTGGGTGGGCAATGTTGCAGACTCCCTTTCCGTATTTGGAACAGTGTTCGGTGTCGCCACCACGTTGGGACTTGGAGCGACACAGATGAACACGGGACTCAACCAGCTCATCGGTTTAGAGGTTTCTCTATCGCACCAACTCATAATAATTGCTGTAGTGACCTGCCTTGCCACACTTTCTGTGGTAAGTGGCGTACGAAGGGGCGTACGTTGGTTGAGTATCGGTAACCTCTGGCTGAGCGTTTTCTTACTGTCGTTTTTCCTACTATTTGGACCAACCGCTTATCTCCTTAATTTCCTCGTACAAAGTACCGGAAGTTATGTGCAGCATCTGCCCGAGATGAGTCTCTGGACCAATGTTACCGGAGATTCGGGCTGGCAACAGGATTGGACAGTCTTCTACTGGGGGTGGTGGTTAGCCTGGGCACCATTTGTAGGAATGTTTATTGCCCGAATTTCTCGCGGTCGAACCCTCAGTGAGTTCGTCTTTGGGGTTTTGCTCGTACCCACCCTCTTCAGTTTTGTATGGATCGGTTTGTTCGGGGGCAGCGCAATACATAACGAGCTGTTCGGCACTGGAGGCATTGCCTCAGCAGTACAGAACGATGTCACGCTTGCGCTATACCGCACCATCGAAGTCATAAGTGCCGACTGGATAACAACGGGCGCCTCTGCGTTAGCTACCTTGTTGATAGCGACCTATTTTATCACTTCGGCAGACTCCGGGACCCTTGTAATCACCACAATACTGGCGGAAGGTAATCCAGAACCACCAATTTTACCTCGAGTGATTTGGGGGCTGGGAGTGGGCACGCTGACAGGGATTTTGCTCGCAGGTGGCGGCGTTCCTACGCTACAGTCAGCAGTAGTAATGGCCGGAATTCCATTTTCCATCGTGATTTTGATGATGGTCGCCGGTCTGATCAAGGCCCTGCGTATGGAGGAATTTGGCCCTCGCCAACCTCTCAAGAGCAGGCTTTCTCGGGAGCCGTGGACCGGTCGTGACGAGCAAACCTGGGGTTGACTGGACGCTTTCAATGAAATCGGCAATTGCCACGCCAGGCATGAACAACGGCTAGAGAACGAGATACCCCTCGTTTACAACGTTCGATCGCCCTACAAATTGCGTTGCACCCCTTTTAATTGCTGTTAAGATAGCAATTAATTACTTTCTTTGATGGTTTGGCAGTGGATCATCGCGCTATGAAGACGCTCCTATTTACTTTGTGCACATAGGTCCGCCGATGAAGAACTACAGACTTAAACTTGCTTCCAAACCAGTAATGGTAGCCGTGGTTATCGTTTTTACCTTGGTAGCCATCGGTGCCTCTTGGTGGCTGTGGATGCTGCGTACGCATCAAGACGGGAATGTGTTGTTTTTGTATGGCAACGTCGATATCCGGGAGGTTCAACTGGCTTTCCGGCAGCCCGGCCGGGTGGCTGAAATGATGTTTGATGAGGGTGATAGCGTCACCGCCGGCACTCCCTTGGCCACACTTGATGCCATCCCTTATAAAAACTCGTTGGCGGCAGCTGAAGCTGACGTTCTTATGGCACGGGCGGAGCTGGCCAAGTTGCGTCAGGGCCTGCGCCCCCAAGAGATTGTGCAGGCACGTGAGGCGCTGGAACAGGCGCAGTCTGTCGCCGCCGAGGCTGAACGCAACTATCGCCGCCAGAGCAAACTGCTCCAGTCGGGTTCCAGTAGCCAGCAAACTGTAGACACTGCCCTCGCTTTGCGAGATCAGGCAATAGCTGCCGTCAATGCAGCCAGAGCTACCCTGTCACTCGCCAATGAAGGCTTTCGTAGTGAGGACATCGCAGCGGCGGAAGCACGCTTGGCCGCCGCTCAGGCGGCGCAAGCACAGGCAGCTACTGCTCTTGCTGACACCGAATTGGTGGCACCCAGCTCAGGTACAGTTATTTCAAGGGTGCGGGAGCCAGGGAGCATGGTAACCAGCCAAAACGCAATCTATAGCTTAAGCCTTGATTCGCCAGTGTATGTACGTGCCTATGTTAACGAACCCAACTTAGGTCTGATAGCACCGGGAGATCGTGTGAAAGTTTACAGCGACTCCTCCGAGAAAGCGTACGAAGGCCAAATTGGCTTTATCTCACCTCGCGCTGAATTCACCCCAAAAACCGTGGAAACCACCGAGTTACGTACGGATCTGGTTTATCGGCTGAGAATTGTCATCAATGATTCCGATGCGATCGCAGGGCTGCGTCAAGGAATGCCTGTAACCATTGAGATAGCGATCTCCCCAGATACCCGCATCGGGGCAGAGGCTTTCTGATATGGCGATTGACACAGATGCGCCAATACCTCTTCCTGACGGGGATACCAGTGTTGCCGTGGTCATTGACGGCCTGGACAAACGCTTTGGGACCGTCCAAGCCCTACGTGGACTCAACGCAAGCATCCATTATGGCCAACTCACAGGCCTGGTTGGTCCAGACGGTGCCGGGAAGACTACCCTGATGCGAATTATGACAGGCCTGTTGGTTCCCAACGCCGGCCGCGTTACCGTCGCCGGTTTTGATGTAGTCGAAGACAACGACATCATTCATGTGGCAACCGGGTACATGCCACAGCGTTTCGGGCTTTATGAGGACCTGTCGGTGTTGGAAAACATGCGTCTTTATGCCCAATTACGTGGCATGAAGACGGATCGACACGCCGACCTGTTCGCCCAACTGCTCGATTTTACTCGCCTCACGCCCTTTACTGAGCGCTTGGCGGGCAAACTGTCCGGCGGCATGAAGCAGAAGCTAGGCTTGGCCTGTGCCTTGATGGCACGGCCTAGAGTACTTCTGCTGGACGAGCCTGGGGTGGGCGTTGATCCGGTGAGCCGGCAGGATCTTTGGCGCATGGTCCAGGAACTGGCGGACGATGGCATGGCGGTGGTCTGGTCGACCGCCTATCTCGATGAAGCGGAACGCTGCGATAGCGTGATGTTAATGAATGATGGAGAGCTCGCTTTCAATGGGCAACCCCGAGAGCTGACCGGGCGTATAAAAAATCGCAGCTTCCGCCTCGAGGAACTTGGCCAGCGGCGCCGCGCTGTTCTGGCCGATGCGCTAGCTCTTGGCAGTATTGGCGATGGTGTGATTCAGGGAGCCGGAGTGCGCGTGGTGTTGCGTCCTGACAAGAGCTCTGAAGAGATCCGCGCCCTGGCTGATCGGCTCAATGCCCGGTTGAGCGCAGTTCCACCTCGTTTTGAAGATGCCTTCATTGATCTCCTCGGCGGTGGCCCTGGCGGTCGCTCGGCGCTTGCAGAACGTCTGCCGCCGGTGAACCTCGATTCAGACATTGCCGTCTCCTGTCGCAACTTGACCAAAAGCTTCGGCAGCTTTACTGCCACTGATAACGTTAGCTTTGAAGTGCGAAAAGGCGAGATCTTCGGACTGCTCGGGCCAAATGGCGCTGGTAAATCCACCACTTTCAAGATGCTGTGCGGCCTTCTTAAACCCACCCATGGAGAGGCGCACGTGGTGGGTCTGGATTTGCGGCGGGCAACAAGCGCGGCGAAAGGCCAGCTTGGCTACATGGCTCAGAAGTTCTCTCTCTACGGCTTATTGTCGGTCCAACAAAACCTGGAGTTTTCAGCCGGTGTTTATGGACTGGTGGGCGCCAATCGGCGGAAACGTATTGATGAGATGATTGACACCTTCGGACTGGAAACATGGCTTTCGGCTGCCCCGGACTCGTTGCCCCTGGGGTTTAAACAGCGACTTGCATTGGCTTGCTCGTTGATGCATCAACCTCCTGTCTTATTTCTGGACGAGCCGACCTCCGGAGTCGACCCTATTACGCGCCGAGAGTTCTGGACCCACATCAATGGTCTTGCACACAAGGGTGTCACTGTGATGGTCACTACCCATTTCATGGATGAGGCGGAGTACTGTGACCGAGTTGCTATGCTTTATCGGGCAAAGCTGATTGCCCTAGACACACCCGATTCCCTCAAACGCAACGCCGCCAGCGCCTCTCGCCCCGATCCGACTATGGAAGATGCCTTCATTCATTTGGTTGAGTCCGCCGACTTGGCTCAAGCTGCTCGTGGCGAGCTCGCAACGTGAACCACACACAAAGCCGTCAAAATGGCAGAACCTCGTCTCCCTACGCCATGCGCCGCTTTGATCTAAAGCGACTGCAAGCCTTGGTGCTCAAGGAGAGTTTGCAGGCAATACGGGATCCATCCACGTTACTGATTGCATTCGTGCTGCCTGTGGTACTTCTATTCTTGTTCTCCTACGCAGTATCGTTGGATGTGAGTGAGGTTCGAATCGGCGTGGTACAGGAGTCCCCGTCTGCCTCGGCTCAGGACTTAGCCGCCGCCTTTGCCGGAACTCGTTACCTCGATGTGACCTTCGCCCATGATCGGCGCGAGGTGTCCGAACAGGTCGTATCAGGCAAGCTCCGTGGGTTTGTGGTGATTCCCCAGGATTTCGAGCGCCGTCTTTCAAACGTTAACACTCAGCCGCTAGTGCAGGTTGTGGCCGATGGCTCGCAGCCAAACACAGCCAATTACGTTGCCAACTACACGCAGGGGGTCGTGCAGACCTGGCAAGCAAGAGCGGATTCCGCTCCTCCCCGAACGGCAGTGGTGCTACTGGAACCACGCTATTGGTTTAATCCCGAGTTGGAAAGCCGCCGATCACTCGTGCCAGGGGCGATTGCAATCGTCATGACAATTATTGGCACCATGCTCACTGCTCTCGTGGTTGCACGCGAATGGGAGCGCGGCACTATGGAAGCTATATTGTCCACTCCCGCTGCAGTCGCTGAAATTCTGATCGGCAAACTGCTACCATATTTTGCTCTTGGCATGCTATCTACCCTTGGTGCGGCTGCGCTAGCAGTCTTCGTATTCGAGGTGCCGCTACGGGGGTCGTTGGCCGCCCTTCTCCTACTTTCAGCAGTATTCATGATTCCCGCGCTAGGCCAGGGACTACTGATCTCCTCAGTTACCCGCAATCAGTTTTTATCTGCGCAGATCGCACTCTTCTCGGGTTTCCTCCCCGCATTCATGTTGTCGGGCTTCCTTTACGAGATCGAAGCCATGCCGGCACCAATTCAGGCGATTACCTGGTTAATCCCGGCCCGCTACTTCGTATCGTCTCTGCAAACTGTTTTTTTGGCTGGCGACATTTGGGCGGTTTTTGTGCCAAACCTTTTTGCAATGTCGGTAATCGGAGTGCTCTTTTTTATGTTAGCCAAACGCGCCACGCGGAAAAATCTGGAGTGAGGCGCATGTCACATCGTTTCAATAGCTTTTCCTTAACTCGACTTCGCGCCCAGTTTATCAAGGAAATATTGAGCATCCTACGCGATCCTCGCAGTCGGATGGTTGTCTTCGTCCCTCCCCTGCTGCAATTACTCGTATTTGCCTTCGCAGCTACTTTGGAAGTAAGAAACGTCGATATCGCGGTCTACAATCAAGACGCGGGCCGCTGGTCTGACGAATTGATCAGGCGGTTGGACAGTGCCGAATTCGTCAATCAAGTTCTTAAAGTGGTTGATCGGCAGGAGCTTCGGGCGCTGCTGGACGAAGGTAAAGTTATCGCCGCACTGGATATTCCTGCTGATTTTTCGCGCTCCATCGGAGCAGGCAACGACGGCCACGTTCAGGTACTGGTAGATGGTAGACGTAGCAATTCAGGTCAGATCACCGTCGGCTACCTCTCCACTATTGCCGCGCAAATTGGTGTCGAAATTAACCCAGACGCTCAGACTGAAGCATCAGTGGTCGTGCGCAACTGGTTCAATCCTAATCTAATATACCGCTGGTTTATCGTACCTGGTCTGAGTGGCATCCTTGCCCTTTTCAGTGCCCTGGTTATCACCTCACTGTCAATTGCCCGTGAGCGTGAATTGGGGACATTCGACCAACTGATGGTGTCTCCAACCTCAACACCAGAGATCATTATTTCAAAGTCGTTGCCAGCGCTCGCCATCGGCACATTGCTCGGTCTCTCAATGATGGCCGCAGCCGTGTGGCTATTCCGAATTCCCTTCAACGGCTCGTTCTCTCTGCTCCTTGTCAGTCTGATGCTCTTTATTCTTTCGGTAGTGGGTATCGGCCTGATGATTTCTGCAGTTAGCGCAACCCAGCAACAAGCTATTCTAGGCGCGTTTGCCATTGGCGTACCTGCTGTTCTTATGTCCGGTTTTGCCACTCCCGTAGAGAATATGCCTACGCTGCTGCAATGGCTGGCTCAGATAATTCCGCTCACTCATTTCCTTATCATCGTAGAGGGCAGCTTTCTAAAGGCAATGCCACTCACAGACATACTCGATAATCTCTGGCCACTGCTACTCATTGCCCTGGTGTCGCTCACCATGGCCTCAGCATTTGTACGGGGACGCCTGCAATGACGAACACACCCCGTAGAGTCGGGAAAAATACCCAGTGCTCCAGAGCCAGAGCCAGAGGCTGGGCGCCAGGCGTGCGAGCTGAAATCCGTGCCCGAGAGGCAATTGTTAAACGGGCGCCATAATAATTTAGGGAGAAGAGTTTCCCATGAAGTTACACTTCTTTGGAGCAGCGCGTGAGGTAACCGGTTCCTGTTTTCTCGTTGAAACTGGGAATGTTCGGTTTTTGGTTGACTGCGGGATGGTGCAAGGCGGTAATTTGGCGGCCTTGCGAAATCATGCACCCTTCCCTTTCGACCCGGAGTTAATCGATTTCGTTTTGCTTACTCATGCCCATATCGACCACTGCGGTCTGTTACCCAAGCTCACCCGATCCGGATTTAAAGGCCCCATTTTTGCCACTCCAGCCACAGTCGATCTGCTTGGCGTTATGCTTTCGGACAGCGCACACATCCAGCAAAGTGAGCTCAAACGCCCCGCCAAGTTGTACCGCAAGAAAGAAAAAATTGGACCACTGTATACCCAAAAAGATGTCAGAGAATGCTTAAACCAAGCAACAACAGTTGAATATGATTCTCAGTTAAAGCCACACCCTTTTGTTCAATGTCGCTTTCGAGATGCAGGTCATATTTTGGGATCCGCCATCATCGAAGTCTGGGTCACAGAAGGTGGAAGCACAAAAAAGCTCGTATTCACAGGCGATCTGGGACAACCTGGGCGTCCCATTTTGCGTGATCCAACTCCAATCGATGAAGCGGACATTCTCGTTATGGAGTCCACTTACGGTAATCGCATCCATAAAGACATGCTCTCAATGGAAGAGGACATGATCGCTATCGTTGAGAAAACCCTATTCAAGCGCGGAGGTAACGTTATTATTCCCGCGTTCGCGGTTGGCCGTACTCAACAAATACTTTATCACCTGCATCGACTCACATGCGAAAGACGCTTGCAACAAACAAAGATCTTTGTCGATTCGCCAATGGCCACAGAAGCTACTCGCATCACACGCGAACACATTGAGATTTTCGACGAGCAGGCTAAGGGCCTTGCAAGATGGCACGCAAAAAGTAAAGACATTCCATACCTGTATTTCACTGCAACCGTTGAGGAGTCCAAAGCACTTAATCGGATTCACTCTGGTGCCATCATAATTTCTGCTAGCGGCATGTGTGATGCAGGACGTATCCGACATCACCTGTTGCACAATCTACCAAGACGCGAATGTAGCGTATTGATTTCAGGTTTCCAGGCGCGTGGCACACTTGGGCGGCAGTTAGAAGAAGGGGCAGACAAAGTGAGGATTTTGGGGAAGGAAATCCCGGTACGCGCCTCGATTCATTCGGTTGAGGGGCTGTCCGCCCACGCGGATCAGAGTGCACTCTTGAAGTGGGCAAGCTTATTTCGCAAAGCACCGCATCACACGTTTGTTGTTCACGGCGAAATCGAGGCCGCTCTTCCACTGGCAAAAGCCCTGGAACAACGATACGGATGGAGTACCTCAATTCCTGAATATGGCCATGAAGTGACCTGGGCCTGACTGATCATTTACGAGGTCGCCATGAAGTATTCGCTGAACCCTGAAAAACGTCTGAAGGCGATTCTTGAGTCCCCAACCTATCGCCTGGCACACGAAGATCTTGAGCTTCTTAATCAGAACGATCTCAGACCGGTGCGACTACAGCTTGAGCTACTCAAGCCCGAACGGGTATTGCGCGAGCAAGGTATACAATCAACAGTCGTGGTCTTCGGCAGTGCCCGCATCGTTGATACCGCTTCTGCGAAAGCTCAACTGGATGCAGTGGATCCATTAACCAGCGGACAGGAGTTGGCTCGGGCCCATCGTCGGGTCGGGCAAGCATTCTATTACGAACAAGCACGCCGTTTTGCAGAGTTGATCTCGGCGCGATTTCAGCAACGCAAACGCAGTGATTTTGTCGTCGTAACCGGCGGAGGGCCAGGAATCATGGAGGCTGCTAATCGCGGCGCTTTTGAGGCTGGTGCTCGTTCAATTGGCCTTAACGTGACGTTGCCGTACGAGCAAAAACCGAACAATTATATCACCCCGGAACTGGCCTTCCGCTTTCAATACTTTGCTTTGCGCAAAATGCATTTTCTTTTGCGGGCTCGGGGGCTAATCGCATTTCCGGGCGGGTACGGAACATTGGATGAATTGTTTGAAGTTTTAACACTGATTCAAACCGGCAAAATCGATCCAATTCCGGTGGTCCTGGTTGGTCGTTCCTTTTGGCGTCGACTAATTGATTTCGACTATCTAGCTGAAGAGGGCTATATCGAGCCTGCGGATATCAATCTTTTCAGTTGCGTCGACGAAGCATGCGAGATTATCGCTGCACTGGAATGTTTCTATGATGGCCGAATGCCGAGAGGCACGTAGCGATGATACCTGGTACCCATCGCCAAATGCCGCGATTTCCAGACCGGGGGGACGATATGCGTCCAATAATCGCCTGCCTGCTCGCTTACTGCACCCTCCTCCCCGGTTTTGCCCATTCGGCCGATCTAGCTGGGCGGAGCGAAAATGAGACTTGCACGAAGGAGCAAAGCATAAGCTGGCGTGGTGCCACTGTCCGCTTAGAGAATGATTTGTTCGCTGGCACTGACCGCAATTACACAAATGGATTGGCGGTGACCACGGTCTCCCATGATTTAGAAGGGAAGCTGATTCCAGACTGCCTTCCAAACCCTCTAAGTCTTTACACACGCTTTCTAGGCCGGGTTGATCCGGGCTTCTGGCAAAGCGGGGAAGCGAGATCAGTATCACAGAACCTCGTCATGCGTGTCGGGCAAGCCATGTATACGCCTGATGACAAGGCGCGTACTGATCTGATTCGCGACGACCGCCCCTATGCCGGGTTGTTATACCTTGGTTTGGGATGGAATCAACGCCGCCAGCCCCAGAATGTCGGTTACGAGATGCTTGATAGTCGCGAACTGGCATTAGGTGTAATTGGTCCCTGGTCGCTTGCTGAAGAGTCCCAGGATCTTGTGCATAACCTGCGTGGCATAGATCGCTTTAGTGGGTGGGATAACCAATTGAATAACGAACCGGCATTTTTACTCGCATTAGAGCGCAAGTTTAAGCCTTCTTCTCCTGGCGCCGTCGAACCGGGGTTTAGTGGTGATATTATAGGACGCTACGCGTTACGTCTGGGAAACATTGAAACCTCAGCTTCAGCAGGTTTCGAACTACGGACCGGGTGGAATATTCCTAACGACTTCGGTAGCTATTCGATCCGTCCTGGAGGCGAGAATCGCCCACCATCATCAGCAGCCAAATTACGCACCACGCAGCCCGATTCGACACATGCACCTCGACCGGGAGTTCATACATTCGCCAATCTGGAAGCGAAAGCCGTACTTTGGGATTTTTCTCTGGACGGAAATCTCTTCAGCAACAGTCACCATGTCAAACGACGTCCATTCGTCCTTCAAGGAGCGATTGGCATTAGTAGCCAATGGCTTGTTTCGGGACATGGAGTCCGGTTGGCATTGATGAGAGTTTGGCGAACACGCGAGTTCGACGAACAAAACGGGCACCATGCCTTCGGATCAGTTGCAATAAGTCTGGAAATTTAGACTCGGAAAGCTCAACCCACCCACAATACATGCTCAATATTGAGAGGAGATATTATGAAAGCCAATAAAAATCTTACCGTTAATGCCGCTGTTATAACCTTAGTGACGTTTCTAATATCCGGTGTATCATATGCAGCCTCGGAAGAAGACTCCACGAATCAAATGGCCCTTCAAAAGATAATGCAACAGCTAGGACATGATATGCAGGAGGTTACCGGCTCAATTTCAAAAGAAGATTGGGATTCTGTAGCTGAAATAGCGCCGAGAATTGCAGACCATGCACAGCCTCCGCTGGGTGAAAAAATGCGTATTCTTGCATGGTTGGGTAATAATGCCGGGACATTCCGAACTCTCGACAAAGAAGTTCACGACGCAGCAATGAAGATGAGAGATGCGGCAACGCAAGCAGAAGGGCAAGACGTTATCGCCGCGTTCGCGGAGCTCCAGCAAGCCTGCCTGGTCTGCCACCAGGATTTCCGTCAATCTTTTCGGGATCGTTTTTATGAGTGACGCCAACTCTTGCATCCTTTTCGGCGGCTGGTTTGAGGTAACGCAAGGAACCTGACTATGTTGGAGAATCTGACTTTGTTGCCGGAAAACTTTTCAGTACCAGGGTCGATGCTCCGGTTATTGGTGAGCACCGCTCTATTGGTCGTTGCCATCATTATTCTGCGAACCCTGTCTGCCCGTTTCATCCGAATGAACGTGACGTCCTCGGAACTGCGAGGGAGGTTGTTGGTCAACTAGGGAATTCTCCAGCCAGAATTTCGAGTTCGCGGAATTGCCTATAAAAATCGGGGGCAATCTTCGTGACAATGTGCGGTTTCCCGTCCACTTTCCAAAGGAAAGCCATGCCAGCCAAGAATGCAGCGCGAGCCGTCACGCCGACGCGGGCAGTACTGATCCAGATTGCTCTCGCCCTGGGCGGATTCGCCATTGGCACCGGTGAGTTCGCCCTTATGGGTCTGATGCCCAATGTAGCCAGCGATCTGGAAGTGAGCGAACCGCAAGTGGGGCATCTGATCAGTGCCTATGCCATGGGTGTGGTAGTCGGTGCCCCCCTGCTCGCCATTATCGGTGCGCGCTTTTTCAGGCGACACCTGTTAATTGGGTTGATGGGATTCTATGCTTTGGGCAACCTGGCCAGTGCGGTCGCGGGAGATTACAGCACGCTCATGGTGTCCCGGTTTGTTGCCGGCCTGCCCCACGGTGCTTATTTCGGAGTAGCTGCACTGGTTGCCGCGTCCCTGGTGCCCGTCAACCAACGGGCCAAGGCGGTCAGTCGAGTCATGATTGGCCTGACGCTGGCACTGCTCATCGGCAATCCTCTGGCAACCCTGATGGGACAAAGCGTGGAATGGCGCTATGCCTTCGCCTTCGTGGGTTTGGTGGCCCTGATTACCGGTTTTTCGGTGTACACATTTCTCCCGGTTGATTGCAACGAGAAACGCAACAGTCCGTGGCATGAAGTCCGGGCCTTTGGCCGGGCCGAGATCTGGTATCCACTGGCCATTGGGGCGATCGGTTTTTCCGGAATGTTCTGTGTATTCAGCTATCTGGCGCCAACTCTTCTGGAAGTTACTGAAGTGTCGGACGGCTGGATTCCGGTCGTTCTTTTCATATTCGGGCTAGGTGGATTCACCGGAAACATCCTGGGAGGCTGGATTTTTGACCGCCTTCAGTTCAAGGGTGTCGGCTGGTTGTTGTTGTGGGCCACCGGTACGCTTTTGCTGTTCCCGCTAACCACCGGCAATCTCTGGTTATTAATGGGAATGTGCTTCCTGGTGGCCCTGATGGTCGGACTCGGCCCCGCCCTCCAGACTCATCTGATGGATGTGGCCAGCGGCGCCCAGACTCTCGCTGCCGCTTCCCACCACGCGGCCTTCAATGTGGCCAATGCCATGGGGCCCTGGCTGGGCGGCCTCGCGATCACGGCCGGGTTCGGGTGGGAATCCACAGGGTATGTTGGAGCGACCACCGCCGTAGCGGGTCTGATGATTTTCTTCATGGCTTGGCGCCAGCTCTCGACCGCCGGCACCAGAAGCACTGCCTGAGGACTGCAGATAAGCGGATTTTACATACCGTTTGTTAATGTCTGATAGAGCTCATCCTTGAGTTGGGCTCGCCATGCTTTCAATCGGTGCATCTTGTCATCACTGATGGGTCCACCTCTTTGTTCCAGTCCTTCGATCTCCTGGTCCAACTCCGAGTATCGGGTGAGTTTCTCACTGAATTTCAGATCGTTGGACTTCAGCTCTTCAATCCGGCCCCTGTATTCAGGGAATTCCTTGTGGAGTTCGTGGCTGGTAATACCCATAGTGATTGGCCTCCGGTTAGTTGAATTTGAGCGAGCGTCTGTCTCTCTCCTCATCATAGTAGAACTGGAACATTCCTGTGGGGTCTTTGACAAATCGCTAATAACCTTAACACTCGCCAGGGTATAGGATGGCAATATCACAACCCATGCCAGACAGAACACGTACACCTGAGGAACAAAAAGCATGACCTACGCCCGAATCGTTGGCACCGGCTCCTATCTTCCGGAGAAGATTCTGACCAATAAGGACATGGAGTCTCTGGTGGAAACTACCGACCAGTGGATTCGGGAACGTACCGGTATCGAGCAGCGCCACATTGCCGAAGACAGACAGACCACGGTCGACCTCGCCGAGCAGGCCGCGCTCCGGGCGATTGAGGCCGCCGGCATCAGTGCCCAGGACATCGATCTGATCATTTTTGCCACCTCAACTCCGGACAAGATTTTCCCCAGCTCCGCCTGTATACTCCAGGCCCGTCTCGGCATTCACGGTTGCCCGGCTTTTGATATCCAGGCAGTCTGCAGTGGTTTTGTCTATGCCCTGTCCGTTGCTGACAAGTTCATCAAGACCGGTAGCAGCAAGAAAGCCCTGGTCATCGGCGCGGAAGTGTTCTCCCGAATTCTCAACTGGGAAGATCGTGGCACCTGTGTACTGTTCGGTGACGGCGCTGGTGCGGTGATCCTCGAGGCCAACGAAGAAACCGGCATTCTCTCAACCCATATCCACGCGGACGGGCAATACGAAGAGCTGCTGCATGTTCCCTGCGGTATTTCCGATGACTTTGAGCGTGTGAAAGCCGGTCTCGCCTTCGTGGAGATGAAAGGGAACGAGGTCTTCAAGGTCGCGGTGAATACGCTGGGCAAAATCGTCGATGAAACCCTTGAAGCCAACAACATGAAAAAGACCGATGTGGACTGGCTGGTGCCACACCAGGCCAATCTGCGGATCATTTCGGCGACTGCCAGGAAACTTAAGCTGCCCATGGATCAGGTGGTCGTAACCGTAGACAAGCACGGGAATACGTCGGCGGCGTCTATTCCTCTGGCGCTGGATGTGGCTGTTCGTGACGGACGGATCAAGCGGAATGAGGTGGTGTTGCTGGAGGCCTTTGGGGGTGGGTTTACCTGGGGGTCGGCGCTGCTTCGGTATTGAAAGAAGGGGTCAGATGAAGGCTTTCATCAGACCCCGGGTTGGGCGTGAGCGTCTTGACTTGATTTGAAAGTGGGGTCAGATGAAGGCTTTCATCTGACCCCTACCTGGATTTATCTCCCCCGGTTTCGCCGGTCTTATCCGCTCCAGGGAATCAACTCTCCCCCACTACCCAGCTGGTACAGCCATAACCACTGGTTGTTCACGAGCGCTGCCACGTCTGGATGCTTTTCCAGTACCGCCCGGATACGTGCTTCCGGCGCGTCTATTACTACCGTCAGACGCATGGGTTCATGGCGCCATAGGCGGCCGTCGTGGACCGACTGGATCGGCAAGCCGATCCGCAGATCGGTGCCATTCCCTTCGATTACCCCAAGATTGCCTCCCGCCACGGAATGCAGCAACTTGTTGCCGGCACCATAAACGGTGGGTGCGGTGACGGAGGCGAAGTACTGGAGGTTGATCCAGTTCGCGACCACCATCGGGGCAGTCATCAGCGCATCCAGAATCTTGCCATCCTCGTCCCGGCCCGGGTCGTAGTCGTGCAGAAAGCAGCGGCCGCCAAGATTGGCGGCGCGGCTGCGCTGGCGTTTGGCGAAGATAATCGCGGCGTTGTTGGCCAGGCCCCATTCCGGCCGGACTTCGGCCCAGTTAGTGGTTCGCTTCTCCATGGCCTCTGCGAGCTCCGAATCCTTGCTGCCATTAAGGCCCAGAGCAGCCGCCCGTTCCCGACGGGTTTTTCGACCAGCCTCTGCCAGGGCCCGCTCCAACTCCTCAAGCTGGATCAGGTGAGAGTCCGGTACCAGGTCAGGACCGATAATACTGATACGGTCCGTGACCGTGCAGTGCTCCGCCGCTAGCGCCCAGCAGTAATCGGGAATACGGATGCCCCGTTCTGCCAGTCCCTCACGGACAATCCGGTCGTTGAGCAGTTCGGCGGCGATCCTTGCGTTGACACCGCCGTTCTTGCCACCGCAGGCACCACAAGCCAGTCCGGCCTCGTTAGGGTTGTTATCGGTGTGGGTCCCGTGGCCGACCAGTAACAGCAGGCTGCCAAAATTGTTGGTGAGGGACATTCCCCGCAACAGATTCTCCCCAATTGTGACCCGTTCCTCATCCCGAACCGGATCACCGCCATGCACATGGCACAGGCGCCCTTCCCCGAGCCCGTCCTCTCCCGATATCGAAGCGGACTTCCGGTTCAGGCTGTCACGGATCAGTTTCCACGCCCAGGCAAGCCCGGTTGTTTCTACCAGGGTAAAGGTCGAAAGACTTGAATACTTGCCCTTGCGTACCGATTCCCTGGTCATTTCCCGTTGGTCCAGTCGGCGGTTGAGTTCACGGTCCGCAGCAAGGTTACCGGTGGATTCATTGAACCGGTAACTGGGGGCCAGCAGGCCTGGAAGCCGCGGTTCATCCTCTCTGGGCCCGGGCTCCTGACGGGTCACCGGAATACCGAAGAACCCGGCAAAGCCGATGGTCTGAATCCCCGGCCGCCCTGATTCCAGGTGCCGCCGAAACACCTCGGAACGAACATCAATGCAGAACGCCGCCTGGATGGCCGGCGGTGTGACCTTGTCTTTGTCATGGTTTGACGCAGCCTTGATCAGCCTGCTCTCAAAGCTTCGGGTCCACGCCAGTTCGAACGCCCGCTGGAAAAGCCAGGGGCTCATTTCCTGAAGATCGAGAGACGGTGAATCGGTTGCGGTGTCCGTCCAGGCTCCCCGGCTGCGCTGCCACGCAGATTTTCGCTCTACCGGAAGCCGGTCAATGGCAAGCTTCTCCCAGGTCAGAAGGATGGTCAGAAGCTCGTCGCAAACGCGGGAACTGCGGCCCTCCAGCCCCGCACGCCAGTCCACACCGCGGCACCAGGAGGCCCAGCCGGTCAGACCGCAAAGCAGACTGTGGCCCAGGGCCTCTAATTCACTCTGGGTATAAGGCAGATCTCCGATGATCCGATCGGCCGCAAGACGCCAGTCCGATGGCAGCCCTGAGAGATCCTCGCGGGTCATTCTCAGCTCGGAACCTTTGCCGGGCCAGGGATCGATACGGGTCTGATCCAGCCAGAAAGCAAACAGACTCCCGGAATCGTCCTCAGCCCGCCACCGTGACTGTCTCTGGTCAAAAAATCGTGCACAGACACGGCCCACCTGCTCCCTGATCTCCGCTGCCAGGGACGGCCGCGAATTCGATGCCGGGAAATGCTCCAGGGCGGAAAACACCTGCCGGTCGCCACCGCGATTTCCTTTCAGCGCGCCGATGACGGCATCAACCGACACCTCCAGTTGCCGTTCTGAGATAGCCGCCAGGAGATCCTCCTCTCGGATCCGACCGCTTTCCAGGGCGTTCAGATAAAATTCCGCGGGCATCAGCATCTCTATGCCGGCATTCTGCCGCAGCTTCCGGGCTGCGCCGATGATCGACATGTCCCGCAAGCCCCACCAGGGATTGACAGCGATCCAGCGGTCCAGCGGCCAGATCGGCGCAATGGTCTGGGAAATTCCCGACAGCAAGGCGGTGACCTCTTTCTCGGGGGCCGCCAGAGAAACAGCGAGTTTTGCAGTCATGATCTTTCTCCTGCAGTAGCGGGATAACCGGACAGGTGGTCGCGAGTTTTGTGCGGAACGTTCAGGGCATCACTGGCAAGTTTGCGGGTGATCTGCTCAAAAGGCTGTTCAAGGCGCAGCCCCTGGCTGAATCGCGCCTGGAGCACCTGGACTGCTCTGGACCGGCTGGCAGCCAGGATCAGCGCAGAGAGCAGTGCAAGCGCGATCAGGATTGCCCAGGCGACAATGGAAGCCTCAAGGGGCGGAACCATTGCCTCGTAGGTTCCGAATACACCGCCTAGCATGGCGTGCAATGCGCCATAGAGCGGCACCAGCATGAGTGCCAGGGTCATGACCAGTGCCCGCGTTCTGGTGCTGGCACCGTTGGGAATCCCCAGGATGACACTGGCAATCGCAAGCACCAACAGTCCGGCGAGCACCGATTTGCCCTGCACCAGATCGGGCCAGAGCCAGAGGATAAGGGCGGAGAGCGCTGCGCCGGCAGCGGCCAGGATGATGTTGCTGCCAGTAGTCGCACCCGAGTGGAACGAGGTGGCGGATACCTTCACCGTCCGTCCCGATGCCAGGAACGAATGCGCCTTGTAGAGGGAATGGGCGAGCAGGTGCAGCAGCGCCAGCACGTAGGCTCCGAGTGCGATTTCGAACAGCATGAAGCCCATCTGGGAGATGGTGGACCAGGCCAGGGCATGCTTGACAGAGGTCTGGGTCATCATGGTGAGTACCGCAATCAGGGCGGTGCCCCCACCCACCACCAGCAACAACGCGTGGCCGGCGGTGAATCCCTCAAACACCGGGAACAATCGCAGCCACAGGAAACCACCCAGGTTGATGACGCCGGCATGGAGCAAGGCAGAAACCGGTGTGGGAGCTTCCATGACCCTCAGCAGCCAGCCGTGGAAGGGAATCTGGGCACATTTCAGGATGGCAGCCACCGCCAGAAGTACGGAGGCAAGCGTCAGTGCTGCGGAAGACTGGCCTACAGCCGCTTCCGCGGCGATCATCTCGGGCAGTCGGAACGTCCCGTAATGACTCCAGAGCAGCAGCACACTGGCGATAACGCACACATCCCCGAGCCTGCTGGCAATGAATTTCTGGGCTGCGGCGAGCCGAGCCTCCGGCCGGTCGCCGTAAAGGGTCAGTAGTTGATGC
>NZ_JAWOIS010000073.1:0-7115 GCF_046484525.1 Marinobacter sp. | reverse complement strand
GAGTACGTAAAATGAGGAGTATGCACCTTAAAAGTGAGATCGCCCAGCTGGAACTGAGCGATCTTGGGCGTGGAAATCACGCCAGTCGTAAGCCTCAGTCATTTGAGTCCATTATCACCAAATGATTGAGGCTGGCGATAATGTGCAGCTTTCACTGCTACGAGGATCTTCCGACCTGCGGAGAGGGTGGGTTCCCTACCCACGGTGGGTATAAACTTTGAACAAAAGCCTGTATCTATCTTATCCTGGATGAGTTGGTTTAGGATTGTGCCCAATCCTTTGCATCGCAAAGCCCTCATGGGCTGTCTGGAGGTTATTTCCAGACAGCCCATGAACCATTACTTCATTTCATTGCTGCCAGGTATTCCAGAACCACCGGCCAGATTACAGCCGCAGCCTGGGCATTTGCCTGATGACTGCCGCCTCCCTGTTCGATCTCATTCGATCTTTGAGCAAAAGGGAAGCTAATCAAATGACCGGCGCCAGGGTTGATTATATGGCGATAGGGAAAAGCAAAATTGTGCACTTTTAGGCGGTCGATGGCGAGTTCCCCATACATAACGCTATCCAATTGACTGTCGCGATCGCCGGAAATGAGCAGCACGGAACCCTTAATTTTTTCGACAGGTATGTTGGATGATAAATGCTCACCCTGATAGCTAAAGCTGCTCCCGTCTGCTACAGTTGGGGACCCGAACACGATGACTGTTTTTATCTGAGGATAGACCGTTCCAACCAGCAATGCAGCTGTCCCCCCTACGGAATAGCCAATCAATCCAATCCGTCCGGGATCAACGTCTGGCTGCGATTGCAGCCACTGGATGGCCTTGCCGAAGTATTCCAGCGGGATCATGTCCAGAATCCCGGGCAGAGAGCTGTTATCGAGCGGAGAAGTGTAATTGAAATAGGCCAATGACAGGACGGCATAACCGTGAGCCGCCAGGACCTTAGGCGATTGGCGCGGCAAGCCTCCCCCACTGCCTCCCAACACGATAACTGCCGGGTAAGGACCGTCCCCGGCCGGTTGGTAAAACTGCCCAAGCACCCCATTTTCAGCCACATCTTTCACCACCACGCCGGCGGATCCCATATTCTGGATTACCGTTGCCTGAGCAACCGGTTTGCCTTCCACCTCGGCGGTGAAAGTGTAGTGATACTGAACTGCGTTCAGCAGACTGGATGGGGTTGAAGCCGGGGCAGCGGGCGTTGAAACGGGCTCGACGGATTTGTTCTCCATTGACCAGAATAATCCCATTCCATCTACTGCGGAGTAGCTGCCGCTAATTGGCGCCTGCTTTTCCAGATCCACTGCACCTTGCGCGTCCGTTCGAAAAACGGCGTAGGATTCATACACTTTTCCGGATTCACTCAAATCGGGAAAAGCGATTCCAACCGTGGTCAACCGCAGTGTAATCTCTTGATTTGGCGTAAACCCTGAAAGACGGATTGAGACAGGCTCATCAATTAACACTTCCGTTGGCTGAAGAGATATGACAGGGATTGGAACAGTGGAACCGGTTGTCACGAGTGGGGCATACCCCAGGTCTGCCAGGACCTGCGCGATAACCTCGTTACCCTTATCTGATGGGTGTATGGTGTCCGGGGCAAGGAGATCAACCGCTGTGGTATCGCCACCAGGGCCGTTGAACGCGTGATAGATGTCCGCACAGGTGAAGCCATTGGCCTGGGCTACCTTGCAGTACACCTCGTTCCAAGCGTCGAGTACCTCATGCGTTGCTTCAATGTCTTCAGCCGAAAAAACGCCACCGGGAACTCCTATCCAGTCGTTGTACACGTTGGTCGTCAAGAAGATCGTCGGCTTCCCAGCTCGCAGTTCGGCGATCTGGGCGAAGACACTCTCGAACTTCGGGCGGAAGATCTCCGCAGCCTCGGCCGCACAGGTCGCGTCGTACTTCGACCAGTCAGGGTCTCCACTCGGACCGTCGCATGGATCATCGTCACGATTCCAGGGCGTGTCGTTGTGAGAGATGCTGACGATGATAATATCCGCATTGGAAAGCGCCTCGCGCTGTTTGACGCCGGCCTTCAGCACTTCTAACAGACCGTCGACCTGCAGTCCAATGTGCTGGGAGAGGTTCTGGACTGTGATAGGGTGGCCGGTTGCCTGGGTGATGGCCGCGGCGTAGCGATCGACGAAACCGGTACAGCCGGGACAGTCCTGCGGGCTGTTATACGGGATCGAATCGCCAACCGCTACCAGGGACCAGGGAGTTACCCCAGGTTCCGTCGCTAGGGCGGCGGTGTCTGCCGGCGGAGTTGCAGTATCCACCAGAACCGGCGCAACGGTCGGATTAACCGCTGTGGGGGCAGATGCCTCAATGGTCGCCGCTGCAGGGGCTTGAGGTACTGCTGGTGCGCAGGCGCCCAAAGCCAGGGTGAGCAATAATGCAAATATCATTGTCTTCATGGTTATTCTCCTTGATAGATGAGTCTGGTAGCCTTGAAATCTGAACGAACGGTTGGTAAACATGTTTCCTCCTTGATCATGGTTTCGGTTGGTTGTGCTCGATTGATTGGTTCGTAGCGTCCTATCACCCAAAATATACCTTCTCCCATGACTCAATATATGCCATTTCTTGCCAATTTGATAATATTTACCAAACTAGTCTTGTATTCGATAGATTGAGGCTTATAATGAATTCGATTTCAAGTATGCTTAGTCAATACGCCCTGGAGAAATATGCCCACCCAAGTTTTATCACCCGCATCGTTCGTAACCTTTGGCGAGCTGCTCAAATATCTCCGCCGGCGCGAACAATTGACCCAATTGGAGCTCTCCATTGCTGTTGGCTACAGCGAAGGCCAGATCAGCCGGCTTGAACAAAACCAGCGCCTGCCCGATCTCACCGCCGTCAAAGCGCTTTTTGTACCAGCCCTGCATCTTGAATACGAACCTGAGCTGGCCGCTCGCTTTCTCCATCTGGCCCAGACCGCCCGGCCAGAAGACGCACCCGCGCCGGGCATTGCGCCTTACAAGGGGTTACTGTTTTTCGACCAGTCGGATGCAGATCTTTTCTTTGGTCGCGAAGCCCTCACGATGCGCCTGGTGGAGCGGGTTACGCGTCTCGCCATGGACGCCTCATCACGCTTCCTGGCCATTGTCGGCGCGTCTGGGAGCGGCAAATCGTCGCTCGTGCGCGCCGGGCTGGCAGTCCGGCTTAAACGCGCGGGCTGGGTAATTCATACCTTCGCTCCTACCGCCAATCCGTTAAAAATTCTGGCGGCGAATTACGCCCCGTCCGGAACAAAAAACGGCCAGAAGCACCTGTTTTTGGTGGATCAATTTGAAGAAACCTTCACCCTGTGCCGGGACGAAAATGAGCGTTCGGTATTTATTGAAAGTCTGATTACTATTGCAAGCGATCCATCTACGAAGACAACTGTAGTCATTGCCCTGCGGGCCGATTTTTATTCGCGCTGTGCCCAGTATCCGCATCTGCGCGAGGCCGTGGCGGCTGAGCAAGAATATATCGGCCAGATGACCCAGGCAGAGCTGCGCCGCGCCATTGAAGAACCCGCCAAACGCGACGGCTGGGAATTTGAACGCGGCCTGGTGGACCGATTACTATATGACATTGGGGCAGATGGAACTGGACAGCCTGAACCCGGCGCGCTGCCCTTGCTCTCACACGCCCTGCTGGCCACCTGGGAGCGCCGTCGTGGGCGGACTTTTACAGTAGAGGGCTATCGCGCTGCCGGCGGTGTCCGCAGTGCAATCGCAGAGACGGCGGAGAGCGTCTTCACCGATCAACTCAATCAATTCCAGCAAGAGCTGGCGCATGACATCTTTTTGCGCCTGACAGAATTAGGGGAAGGCACCGAAGATACCCGCCGGCGAGCGACTTTAAATGAGCTGGCACACCAATCGAAAGAAGCCATACAACTGCGGGCGGTGCTAAACACCCTAGCCGAGGCAAGATTAATCACATTAAACGAGGATACTGCCGAAGTTGCCCATGAAGCTTTGATCCGTGAATGGGGGCGACTCCATGAATGGCTATCTCAGGACCGCCAGGGCCTGCTTTTACACCGTCATCTGACCGATACGGCGTTCGAATGGGAAGCCCGGAGGCGGGATCCGGCTGAGCTGTATCGTGGGGCGCGCCTGGCGCAAACGCGCGAATGGGTCGCGGCCAACGAGGATCGCTTAAACACGGCGGAACATGACTTTCTCGCCGCCTCGATCGAACAGGAACAGCATGAGGCGTTGGAGCGTGAAGCGCAGCGCCAGCGCGAGCTGGAGGCAGCCCAAAAACTGGCCGAGACCCAGAGCCGGGCCGCAAAACAATTAAGGCGGCGGGCATTTATTCTGACCGGCGCTTTCCTGCTTGCCATTGCTCTGGCAGGCGTTGCCATTTTCTTCGGAAACCGGGCCAATCAGAACGCGACCGAGGCGCAGTCTGCCAAGCGCATCGCCACTTCGCGCGAGCTGGCCGGCGCTGCGCTGGTAAACCTGAACATCGATCCGGAGCGCAGTATCTTGCTGGGGCTGGAAGCGGAGGCGCAGGCAGATACGTTTCAAGCCCAGGATGCCCTCCACCGGGCTGTACAGACCTCGCGCCTGTTGAAGCGCGCCTCGGTACCTTTAGGTCAGTGCAATTGCACGATTGCTTATAGCCCGGATGGCACTCGCCTGTCGACGGCAAGCCGGGATGCGGATGGGCAGCTGACGACCCAGATTCGTGACACCGTAACGCTGGACGTATTGTTTACAAAGCCCGGCGTCTGGGCGGATGACCGCTGGTTGTATGCGGATTTCCTGCCGATCGCCTCGCCAGGCGCGGACCAATCCTCAACCGTTCTCACCATTTGGAATGCTACCGGTCAAAAAGCAATTTACACGATTACCCTTCCGGTCTATTTTGACGATTTTCCTCCCTGGATCGACATCAGCCCCGACCGGACGAAAGTGGCCGTGGTGTCTTTTGAAAACCGCAGCGACCTGGCGATTTTTGATTTGGCCACTGGGAAATTGTTGCACCACCTGGGTAGACCGGATTATGGCTATAATGGAATGCTGCGTTTCGCTCCGGACAGCCGAACCTTGCTCACACTCGGCGCTCCAACCGATGATAACCAGTTCGCCATATTGTGGGATGTGTCGACGGGCAGCGAGCTCTTGACTGTACACTTACAAGGTCTACCTCAGTTGATCGACTTTAGCCCGGACGGCAAGCGGTTCGCCGTCAACGAATTACAATTTGTTCGAATCGTGGATATCGCATCGGGCCAGGATGTAATAAAACTCTCTGGCCATACCAGCCTGGTAGAAAATGGCCTGCAATACAATGCCGATGGAACAAAGCTAGTGACGGCGGCAGGCGAAGGGACCACGAAGATCTGGGACGCCGCTACAGGTCAGAGCTTACTGACCATATTCGGCAATGACGCGCGTATAAAAGCAGCCGTTTTCAGCTCCGACGGGACGAAACTGGCGACACTCAGTGAAGGAAGCGTCCAGACCTGGACTATCGCCCAGACCGACCCGCATGAGCTACTGGCTGTGCCGGCCGTTCCCGATTGCGACTGTATGGTCGCGTTTAGCCCAGATGGGCTGAAGTTGGCGACCTTTGGTGGGGATCAGACCGTTAAGATCATGGATAGCAGCTCGGGCAAGACACTTCTCACGCTTCCTGATCCTGACAATCAGGGGCGCGGGCTGGCCTTCAGCCCCGACGGAACACGCCTGGCAACGTCCGGCGCTGGTCACCTGGTGCACGTCTGGGACCTTGTCACCGGTAAAGAATTGATGGCACTAAAGGGACATGCTGCTCCGGTGGATCGGGTGATCTTCAGCCCAGATGGATCTCGGCTCGCGACGATCGACCGAAGCGGCGAGGGCCGCCTCTGGGATGCGATCTCCGGGCAGGGGCTGTTTTCCTTGCAGGCATTTGAAAATAATACCATCCAGGATGCGAACGGTATTGGCATTTCCTTCAGCCCGGATGGTTCCCGCCTCGCAACCGTAGGAGGCGCTTTCATCAAAATTTGGGATGTAGTCACTGGCCAGGCAGCGCTGACTGTACCGCTTGATGAAGGCAAGCTGGCGTATGCTGCGGCCTACAGCCCGGATGGAAAGCGCCTGGCGGTTAGCTTCCGTGGCGGGTCTGTGAACGTCTTGGACGCTGCCAGCGGTCAAAAGCTGTTTGACCTGACTGGCCATACCGGCTCGGTTCGACACATTGCCTTCAGCCCGGATGGAACCCGCATCGCCACTGCCAGTGCGGATGGCACAGTTCGGCTGTGGGATGCGGCCACAGGCATTGTCCAGTTTGCACTCACCGGGCACACCGGACAGGTGACCGGCCTGGCCTTCAGCCCGGATGGCGCCCGCCTGGCAACGGTCAGCCGGGATGGAACGGCGCGGGTCTATGCTTTACGTATGGAAGATCTCATAAAAATTGCACAATCGCGCCTCACCCGCTTGCTCACTCTCGAAGAGTGTCAAACCTATTTGCACATGGATACTTGCCCTTCGACGAAATGATTATGTTTCATATAGTATATTGGGGAGCTTTGCGAAGTAGATATCACGAATCTTGACCTGTCCCCTTTTAGCTCTAAAGTAACCTACGCCTCACAGAACAACGGTGCTTTTGGATTGAGTATTCTGGATCAGATAGGAATATCTGTGACACATAGGAAGAGATGAGGCAACTGGTAGTGGAAATTAAAATCGTCTTCCCGGTCTGACAAAACTTTGTTTTGCAATGTCTTGACAACCGTCGAGGAGTATATACAATGATGGGTAACCGTTTAAAAGTTGAGATCGCCCAGCTGGAACTGAGCGATCTCGGGTGTGGCAAGCATACTTGTATGCCCCACACCGAAGCGTAAAATCCCGTATATTCACACCCGTTTTTCAACAGATCGAGAGCCGGTAGGCTCACAAGAATTTACGCTCTGCGGAGAGGGTGGGCCGCCTCTCCACGGTGGGTAAATACCGCTGAGTTGATGAAATTCAAAATCACCCACCCCTAAAAATGTTTCACAACCGGTAATAGCGCAACCGCGGATGATTTTACCTCCTTCCTGTTGCGCTTTGTTTTCAAATAAGCCTGTTATCGGTGCCATTCATTCTGATATACACAATC